>NZ_CP030028.1:3262500-3862500 GCF_003586445.1 Bacillus sp. Y1
TGATCCATGCTAATGAATTCTTCTGAGAAATACAAGAGAAGCTTATGTGCATCATCGTATCGAGATGATCTCACCATTTGTAAGGCCTCATCTGAGATTGAGTTTAGCTTATCGATAGGCGACGTTTCATCTGCATGTATCGTTATAGGAAATAGTAGAATCAAAATACATATAAATATAACAACTCTTGCTTTCATACTTGTCCCCCCTCTTTATACTATTAAATGTTATGTATGGGAGGACAAGGTTAGACCAGAAATTATCCAATAGGTAGAATCAAAATGTAAGTTCCATTTTCTTGCTTTTTGATCTTACTACAAACCAATAAGCAAGGGTTAATGATACAATACTTAACCAAAAGGTAAAATAACCTATTTGAGGAATATAATCGTCAAGCATATGATATCTAGGAAGCATTTTAAACACATAATCTATCACATCATTATGTAGTGTCCAAATACCAACTACAACTAAATGCCATGCCTTAAATCGGTAAAATGGCGCATATAATAATCCCTGTAAGGCCATTGCACCATGTGATAGCATGAGCATATAACCAATCATATCTAACTCTCCAGAAACAACTAAAACAAGATAGTTCATTACGACTGCCCATATTCCATACTTAAACAAGGTCACCATAGCTAACGCCTCAAATAATGGCCAATTTCTCCCTAGTATAAAGGCAACTAAAACAAATACAAAGAATAAACACGCTGTTGGGCTGTCTGGAACAAATAATAAGAAAATCGGTGGTGTTTCTGCTAGTTGATATCTGTACCAATAGTAAGCATAGATTGTCCCAAGAACATTAATCACTAGTAAGAGCCAAAGAATCATTCGATTGGTTAAAAAATAGTATATCCACTTCATCTTTCACACCTCGCTATCATTTGAAAAAAGCTGGCATATACTACTATGCCAGCTCTCACTTATTATTCACTTTTAAGAGAAGAGACGAACTCTGCAAGAACTTCTAACTCTTCATCAGTTCCTTTGAACATTCCAGCAGGCATGGATCCTCTTCCATTTTTAGCAATATCCTTAACTTCATCAGCAGTTAATTCATTACCAACTAAAGCTGGATTTGGCCCTCCCCCTTGGAGATCGCCACCATGACATGCTAAGCAGCCATTTTGATCAAGAAGCTTATAACCGTCAGACTCTTGATCAAACTCGACCTCAGCAACAATTTGACCTTGAGCTTTTGCAGCTTCCCAGTCATGAGTTGCAACAGATTCCCAAGTTAAGAATGTAATAGCTGCAAGAGCTAATAACATGAAGCCAGTTGCTAATGGGCGCTTAGAAGGACGACGTTCAGGTCCTCGGTCAATAAAAGGTGCTAATAATAAACCACCAAAAGCTAGACCAGGAATAATAAATGCCCCAATAGCATTGTATGGTCCAGAAGCATAGCTATACTTTAACAATTGGTATAAGAATAAGAAATACCAGTCTGGCAGTGGAATATATGCCGTATCTGTTGGATCAGCCATTTTCTCTAGAGGAGATGGATGAGCAATAGTCAGACATAAATATCCAATAAGGAAAACTGCCCCTACCATCCATTCTTTGAGAAGGAAGTTAGGCCAGAATGCTTCCGTTTTGCCAGGAAATTCCGAGTAGTCTTTCGGAATATTCGGTTTGCGTTCTGCAGGTACACGAGAATCACCTACGAACTTCATACCTTTTCCACGATGCATACAACAATCCCCCTCCTTTTTTATCAATCTCATTCAATAGATTACATTTTACAATGGACCAGAGATACCTTGCTTACGAATCATTAAGAAGTGAGCTCCCATTAATCCTAATAGAGCACCAGGTAAGAAGAATACATGAATTGCAAAGAAACGAGTTAATGTTTGAGCACCAACGATGTCAGAGTGTCCAGCAAGTAAGATCTTCACTTGTTCCCCGATAAGTGGTGTAGACTCAGCAATTTTTATCCCTACCTGAGTTGCAAATAGAGCTTTCATATCCCATGGTAATAAATATCCAGTGAATCCTAAACCAAGCATAACGAAGAAAATTAATACTCCGACAATCCAGTTCAATTCACGAGGCTTTTTATACGCACCTTGGAAAAACACTCGCAATGTATGTAAGAACATCATAACGATAACAAGACTAGCACCCCAGTGATGCATGCCACGAACAATTTGTCCAAATGCAACTTCATTTTGAAGGTAATAAACAGATTCCCAAGCATTTTTAATATCTGGCACATAATACATCGTTAGAAACATACCAGATAAAATCTGAATTACAGTAACAAAGAACGTTAATCCACCAAAACAGTACACGAACGCTGAAAAGTGATGAGCAGGGTTTACGTGCTCGGGTACTTCATGGTCAGCAATGTCGCGCCACAAAGGCGTAATATCTAAACGTTCATCTACCCAATCATAAATTTTGTTTAACATCTATTACGCCTCCTCTCTTGGCTTGGCTTTTCCTAAAAGTAGGAAGCCGTCTTTTTCTTGTGTTGGATATACATCAAGTTTTGCAATCGGTGGTGTACCAGGTACGTTCGTCCCGTCCTTTTCATACAATCCACCATGACAAGGGCAATAAAAACGATTTTGATTTGCTTTGTCAGTGTTCCAGTCAACCACACAGCCTAAATGCTTACACACAGGTGATAAAGCGACGATCTCCCCATTTTCATCCTTGTATACCCATGCCGTATTCGTTACTTCTGAAGTGTACCAAGCATCTTGTTGTTCAAATGAAAAGTCAACTCGAGTTGGTTCTTCAGTAATTTCACTGATTTTTTGCGGAGTAGGAATAAAATCCCCACTTGCACTCGCTTTCAATACTGGATCTACAGCAAAGCGAACCATTGGCATAAGCATTCCAGCAGCCATGAAACCGCCTACACCAGTGAGAGTGTAGTTTAAGAATTGACGTCTAGAAACACGATGTTTGCTCATACTTTTCCCCCCTCTATTATGAAGTTGAGTCCAACGGACATAATTCAACACATTATAAAACTAGGACATAACCATGATATATCAAGATGTAAGCGAGGTCAATATAATACTTTGACCAAACGATGTCAACTGTGTGACTATTATCTCTTTTTATACATCTTCTTGCCATTTTTGCATGAACAATTGTAAAAGCTGTTTTACTTGGTCCTCTAAAATATTGTTTCTTGCAGCCTCATCCATAGCTGCTAACGGGATGGACGGTAGCCAAATTAGGCCTCCCTTTAGTTCCCCTTCTAAGGATTTCCAAATGCTATCTGATGTGACAAAGAAAACATGTTTAAATCCGTTATCAAAAAGCTCTTTCTCCCAAACAATGACTTCTTCTAAAAGCTTCTCTTTGCTCTTATTTTTTAGATAACTATGCCCTGGAAGCATAATCATTCTTCCCTTAAACTGCCTTTCTAGAGGGATTGTAAGCAGCTGGATAAATTCCGTCATCGCAACCGACTGCTTAATATCATTTCCAAATGACACTGGAAACAAAGGCAACACAGCTGTGTCTACATACTCTCTTGCTCCTAAAAACATGTCCATATCCTGAGAAACCCATTTCACAAGAACCACTCCAATTATCTATTAAATCATTCCTATCATACCATTTTTTAGAAACAAAAAAAACCTGCTATGTACTAGCAGGCTTCTTCTTTATTCACTGTTTCCGAGCAGTTTTAGCTGTCTTGTTAGTTCCTGAAAGGCTTCTTGATCCTGTCTGTCAAGTGCATCATCAATCAACGTAAGAAGCTTATCACGCTGGAATTTTGATAAACTAGTTGTTAAAAATCTTTCAGCAAGGATACGATCCTTTTCATTAATTTGCAGACTGTTTGGCATAAATGGATTATCCTCTAGCACAATCACATATTGATGCGCTTGATTTGATGCGTGAAAATTCAACTGAATATAAATCTCTTCATCTCGGTTAAGGCGAATGTCATGGAATGATTTTTCAGCATCCGTTGTCATCACATTTTCCTTGTAAAAACGAAATGGTACTTCATCAACGCAATGTGTAGACATAACGAGACCACGTGGGCAATATTGCGCTTGATCAACAAAGTGCACTTTTTCCATTAATTGATCATGGCTCATTAAGTAATTTAAAATCCATACACATTCTCGTCTTTTTAGTTGATAATGATTTAAAAACCAGCGAATAAAATCTTTTTTCTCGTTGACAGATACAGGGGTCGTCATCGTTGCTTCCCTCCTCTGCATACAACTAATTTCGATTAAACACCTGTTTTTTTCACTTACACGTCTTCAGAAAATCTTTGCACCAATTCTGCAAACTCTTCATTACTTGGATCCATTTGAAGAAGTATACTAAAAATTTCTGCAGCGTCATGCGTTTTTCCTTCTTCAATTAAAAAATAACCGTAGTCTGTTAAAAATTCTTGTTGATTCTTAAAGAAATTATATGCAAGTTGATATTTGTTTAATGCCTCTGAATATCTTTCAACATTCGCCAAAGCATTCGCTTCATCCCACAATAACTGCGGTTCTTCTACTCCATGCTCATTCATAATATCAATAATTTCTAATACATCATCATATTTTTCTTGGTGAAAAAACAGCTTATTTAAGGTAAGTGCAGCTTCAACGAACTCCGGATCAAGTGCTAACGCTTCCCTGATCAGCCTCTCTGCTTCATCCTCAAGATTTAATTTTAATGCAATTTTCCCACCGTAGAAGAAGAGGTCTTTATTAAACTCGTCATATTGAATGCCTTCTTTAACAACCTCGAGACTTTTCGAGAGCTCTTCTTCATGCTCATACGCCTTAGCTAGATATAAGTAAAGAGAGTTGTACTCACAGTCAATATTCTTCAATTCTGTAAGTTTCTCGATCGCCGTTTGGTAGTATCCCGCATGAAGGGCTGTAAAACCATACCCAAACAATGTATTTACTTCAAATCTGTCCTCTAGTGCTTGTTCATAATGGGGTAATGCCTCTTCAAACGCACCACCTGCACTGTACGCCTCTGCTAAACGTTGATGAATACTTGTCCCAGCAAGTTCTTTTTCCTTTTTAAGCACACCCTCGTACAATTGAATCGCGTTTGTAAATCTTCCTTGTTCCATATAAAGCTCAGCCAAAGCAAAATCTATCAATACTTCATCAGGGAGAACTTTTTTAGCTGTTAAAAGTTTCTGTTCACTTACTTCAAATAAGCCCTGCATTTGGTATAAATCAGCGGCAAGAAGCAAAGCCTGAGGATAGCTCTGGTCAGAAGAGTGAATTTTTTCTAGAGCTAGCATTGCTTCCTCCTCATTCCCAAGCTCGATACAAGCCTCTGCTAATAACACAAGCAATTCCCCTTCTTCCGGGTACGCAATTAATAGCGTTTCAAAAAGTTCTTTTGCTTCCTCAAGAAAACCTATCTGAAGAAGTTCCTCACCAAGAACAAATCTTTCTTCATTTGATCCATTTAATAAAATATCTTTATAACTTTTTATTGCTTCCTCATGTTGACCACTTTCTAATAGAGAAAGGATCTTTTCTACTTTATCCATCTTGTATCCCTTCTTACTTTAATCTATTCCCCTGCAAAAAAACTAGGAGTCTTTATTATGACATGTTCTCCATATCCGGACCGAAACCATACCTTATCGCCTGCACGAATCACTCCGCCTTTATGAACGGTTACTAGTAGTCTATCACTATGATATAAAAATAGGCTCTTTTCATCAATATTTATGATTTCAGATGATTTCAAATAGAAATTATAACTCACTTCACTTCCTGGATGTAAATGAGATTTAACAGGTAAGATTCCCATCTTATGTAGGGCTTCCTGTGTAATAGGTTCCCCTTCCATCAGCTCTTCTCTTATACTAGGGATGTTATGTTTACCCATGATTTCATTCCATACTTGTCTGGCACGCTTCTTCTCGCGTTCTCCGTCCATAAGAAAGCATGGAATTAAAGGACTATTATATGGAAACATGGCTTCCCTAATCCATCCCCAAGGCTTCTCTTTCAATTCATCTACTGAAGAAAACTCAATAAAAACAGCAGGTACCTTTTCTCGTTTGGCCGTTCGTATAAAGGATGGAGTCAATGCAGATATAGGAATCTTTACTCCAATAACAAAGTCAATTGGACTGCTTAATAACCCCATCTTCACCTGTTTCAAGCTTGTTTTTAAATTCTTTTCTTGAGATACCGACACATAAGTTAAAAATGTGGTACAGCCCTTTTTAAGAAATCTTTCCGTCATATATGTCTTCATTTCTGAAAAGGTTGTGAGGGCTGGTACTTTCGGATCAAAGATGATATGGGGATTTGTCGTAATATAGCCGCTGGCATTCATTTTTACATAAGAATAGTTTTTCATTTCACTAGTGATCGAGGAAATACGCTCATTTTTCACAAGAATAGAAATTTTCTCCAGCTTGTCCTTCTTTAAAAGGTTTATATTCTCTATAATATACGCCATAAAACCACCTCTTTTTAGGGTCTTATGACAAACTATGAGACAAAATGGACATTCATACATATTTATAGAAAATATAAAACTGACACGTATCAAATACGTGCCAGTGTCATTTATTACTTAATTAATTTATTTAAGTGAGAGAAGAACATTGGATAAGAAACAGAAATTGCTTCTTCATTTTCTAAGGTTACTTCCCCACTGCTGATTAAGCTTGCAATGGCAAGCATCATTCCGATTCGATGGTCTCCATGACTATTTACTTGACCTCCATGAAGTTTGCTTCCACCGTGAATAATCATACCATCGTCCGTTGCTTCAATGGATGCTCCTAATTTCTTCAACTCATTTACAACTGTGTCAATTCGGTTTGTTTCTTTTACCTTTAATTCCTCAGCGTCCTTAATAACCGTTGTTCCGTTAGCCTGTGTAGCTAATAAGGCAATGATAGGAATTTCATCGATTAAGCGAGGAATCATATCCCCTTCAATCGTTATTCCCTTTAGACCTGAGGTTGTAATAGTTAAGTCTGCTACAGGCTCCGCCGCATCCTTACCTTCATCAGAAACATGAAGAGAGGCCCCCATTTGAAGCATCACGTCAATAATCCCCGTCCGAGAAGGGTTAATACCAACATTGCGCAATGTCACTTCACTATTAGGTACAATCGCACCTGCTACTAAAAAGAAGGCAGCAGAAGAGATATCACCAGGAACATGAACATGAGTTGCCTGGAGTGTTTGTCCACCAGTTACAGAGACCTTTAAACCATCAACAGACACTTCCCCACCAAATTGGCGAATCATTCTTTCCGTGTGATCTCTTGTTTTCGATGGCTCTATGACCGTTGTCGTTCCATTTGCTTGTAAGCCTGCTAGTATAATTGCTGATTTTACTTGCGCACTTGCCATTGGAAGCTCGTACGTAAAACCTTCTAAGTTTCCACCTCTAATAGAAATAGGAGTGAATTTCCCATTTTCTCTGCCGTCAATAACTGCCCCCATTTGACTCAGCGGATTGGTAACCCGTGTCATAGGACGTTTGGCGATTGAAGAATCACCTTCCAATGCGGTATAAAAAGGTCTGCCTGATAAAATACCAAGCATCAATCGAATCGTTGTTCCCGAGTTTCCCACATCTAGTCGTTCATTAGGTTCTACTAGGCCTTCAAAGCCCTTCCCAACGATTTCAACCGTGTCTTCATGCTGGTGAATCGATACCCCTAATTTTCGGAAACAAGCAATCGTACTAAGACAGTCTTCACCTGTTAGAAAATTAGATACTGTTGTCGTACCATGAGCAATCGCTCCAAACATAACAGAACGATGAGAAATAGACTTATCTCCTGGGATAGAGAGTTCGCCTACCAGTCTCTTTACTTGTGACGTTAACACCGTTGTCATTGTATCCTTCCTTTCGAATAGAAAAGCGGAAGCGCCTTGATAAGCTCCGACAGGCATAAGACGGAGACCGAAAGAAGTCCTGACCTCTGTAGGGCTTTGGCTTATGACCCGAGGAGCTAGGCGCTGCAGCTAGACACTGTTCAAAGTTCATTTAAGTAATACTTCCTATCTTTTAACCAAACCTATAGGCCGGTTGAGGTGCCATAATTGGTATAACGCTGTATGCATTCCTCGGCTTTCGCCATATCGGCCTCTGTTTGAAAACTGATAACAAGTACTCCGTTTATATCTTCTCTAGTTTCTAAAATACGGATATTGGTAATAGAAATACGCTCTTTTGCTAAATAACCTGTAATTTCCGAGATAACACCTGGGTAATCCGGAACATCAACAAATAGATCGTAAAATGCAGGAATAGCACCCTTTTCCTTACTAGGAAGATCATCCCGAAAATTTTTGGCTTCGGCAAAATAATCAAACAGCTGTTCCTCATTATTATCCGATAATATTTTTGAGAATTTATCCATTTCATCTTTCCAACGATCTAACAAAGATAGAAGTACCTTCTTGTTATGAAGGGAAATATCCTTCCACATCGCTGGGCTGCTTGAGGCAATTCTAGTAATATCTCTAAAACCACCCGCAGCCAACCTTGTAATAAGCTGATGGTCTCTACTTGTTTGCTCAGCTTGGTGTACGAGAGAAGCCGCAATAACATGTGGAAAATGACTAATAACACCCGTTAA
This sequence comes from Bacillus sp. Y1, assembly GCF_003586445.1. Classification (NCBI taxonomy): domain Bacteria; kingdom Bacillati; phylum Bacillota; class Bacilli; order Caryophanales; family Bacillaceae; genus Bacillus; species Bacillus sp. Y1. The sequence goes on from NZ_CP030028.1 coordinate 3,271,082, forward strand.
GTAATCATGTTCTTCAGGTGATATAGTAATAAATTTCGCTCTAGTTCCTTCAAGCCAACTCTTTAATAAATCCACCATATCATGTGAGATATGTGGCTCCGGTGTAAATAAGTAAAAAGCATTTTCAAATAGGATTTCCTTGGCTGCAGCAACCCCACTTTTGTGTGAGCCGGCCATCGGGTGCCCACCAATAAACGTAATGTTTTTCTCCTTTAAACACCGAGCTTTTAAAACAATTGCTTCTTTTGTACTTCCAGCATCACTAATGATGACATCTTGTTTTAGCGGAAGTTCACAAAGCTTCTCGATCATTTTTTCTGTTTCTATAACAGGTGTTGAAATAAGAATTAGATCTGCGTTCACTGCTTCTTCTTCTAGATTGACACAAATCTCATCTATTACGCCAAGCATCTTACCAAGACGGCATTGTTCTAAATTTATATCGAAACCTATTAGTGTAGCCTCTGGGTGTCTTTTCTTTATGCAAAGAGCTAATGACCCCCCAATTAGCCCTAGTCCAATGACTAGCACACGCCCTTTCAAGAAATCACCGCCTAAAGTTACTTAATGTGCTTTTACTTTCACGTATTGTGACATTTTTTCAATAATGCCAGCATTTTGTTCCTTCGAGCCAACCGTAACTCGGACCGATGTCGGAAAACCAAGCGCATTTCCTGACCGAACGATATACCCTCTCTCTAATAAGAACTGGAACACTTCATTGCCATCAGTCTTAAAATCTATTAAGATAAAATTCCCTTGGGAAGGCATATAAGAAAGATTATGCTGCTCACAGAACTTGTAAAACTGTTCTAATCCTTGATGGTTTAAGGTACGACAGTTTTCCACATACTCTTGATCACCTAAAGCTTCAATAGCCGCTAATTGTGCGAAGCTATTCACATTAAATGGCTCTCTCACCGGCTCCAGCGCACGAATTATTTCTTTGGAGGCAAATCCATATCCCACGCGCAAGCTGGCTAACCCATATATTTTTGAGAAGGTTCTAAGAACAATCAAGTTTGAATACTGCTCTACCAGTTCCACAGAATTATAGTAATCATCCGCTACCACATACTCGTAGTAGGCTTCGTCTAATACAACAAGTGTTTCTTTTGGAACTCTAGCAAGAAAACTTTCCAACTTTTCTTTTGGAATATATGTACCTGTTGGATTATTCGGACTACACACCCAAACAACATTTGTTTTCTCATCAATCGCTGCAAGCATTTGATCTAAATCATGGTGACCATCTACCAAAGGAATCTCGCGAGTTTCTGCACCTTCAATAATGGCATTGTGCTTATACTGCGGGAAGGTTGGCGTAGCCATTACAGTATTATAGCCTGGTCGTAGAAGGGCACGGGCAATAATTAGAATCAATTCATCTGAACCGTTTCCAAAGATTAATTGATCTTTTGTCACTCCCACATGCTCTGCTACACACTCGCGTAAGTTAGTGGCATAGCCATCCGGATAAAGAGCGAAATAGCCTGTCTCTTTAGACATTACTTCACTCACTTTTTTTGAACAGCCAAAAGGGTTTTCATTGGATGCTAATTTAATGATTTCTTCCAACCCATACTGCCTTTTTACTTCATCCTTTGATTTCCCCGGTTGATAAGGGGCTAACGACTTTATTTGATCCTTCCATCTCATCATCCATCACCTCTTACGTATAAATATTCCTATTTCTTTAAATCCGGTCGTAAAAGAACTGCTTCCTCCAAATAAACATGTTCAATATCCGTTTGTGCTACTTCAGTATTTACGTGCATCATGACCCTAATACATAATTTAATTCCAGTCGGAACAGAGATTTCCTTCATACACATAACAGGAACATATGTCCAACCCTCTAATTGACGCATAGCTTTAGCTGGAAATGTAGCAGTAACATCATCAGTTACAGAAATAAATACGGATGCGACTGAATCTGGAGAGATTCGATTAGCTTGAATCATTTCTTCGAGCAGTCTTTTGGTGGATGCTATAATTTCTTCTTCTTTATTTTCTTGTACCGTAATAGCACCTCTAACTCCTCTAATCATCGGCTCTCCTCCTTCATAAATTGTTTTAGTTCTTCAAAAAGGACAATTTCGTCGATTTTATAAAGGGCTGGTTTCCCAACTTCCTCTAATAATACAAATTGTATCACTTGTCCAATGGTCTTCTTATCCTGCTTCATTCGATCGATTAACTTTTCTTCATATAGACCAGAGGGAACTTTTGTTGAATAACCAAGTTTATGTAGCCAATTGAGAAACTCTTGGAGATCAAACTGTAAATGTAAAAGTTTTTTACTTAACCGTAATGCGAATACCATCCCGATTACAACTGCTTCTCCATGTGATATGGAGCCGTACCCTGCTTCCGCTTCAATAGCATGACCAAGTGTATGCCCAAAATTCAGAAATGCTCGTATACCAAGCTCTTTTTCATCTTTTGAAACAACAGATTCTTTTACCTTTATTCCCTTTGATAAACACTCTTGTAATTGCTCGGTAGTTATCGTTTGAAGATTTTCTACATCTGTTAACAGCCATTGATAAAAATGAAGATCATCAATTAGAGCATGCTTCATTACTTCTGCAAAGCCTGAACGACGTTCCATCGCTGGAAGACTTTGTAGAAAATCAATATCGTATATAACAGCTTCAGGTTGATAGAATGCACCTATCATGTTTTTACCGAGGGGATGATTGATTGCAACCTTTCCGCCAACTGCACTATCGTGTGCCAGAATGGTAGTAGGTAGCTGAATAAAAGGGACACCTCTCATAAAAGAAGCAGCAACAAACCCACATAAATCACCAATCGCCCCTCCACCAAGCGCGATAAACAATGATTTACGGTCGAGTTTCTCCTGTAATGCAGCCGTTAAACAATCATAAAAAACGTCAAAAGTCTTTGCTTTTTCTCCATTAGGAACAAGATGCGTGACCACCTCGTATTCACCTAATTGCTGTTTTACTTGATTTAAATACCGATCACCAACATTACTGTCCGTTATAATCATGATTTTGGTAACATTTGATAGATGTTCCTTTAAAAAAGGGGCTATGGCTGTTACTGCCTCAGCCCCTAAAATTACAGGATACTCCTTAGAAGTGGTATGGATTTGAATCGTCTCCATTAAAACTCCCTCGCATATGCTCTTTGATCTTCAATAGATTTAATTAATGTATCTAGACGATCGGCGTAGAATTGATTAGTTATTGCTGTAGCAAGCTCCCAAGCAATTACATTTTCAGCAACGACTGCGGCAGCAGGTACTGCACAGCTATCTGATCTCTCAATACTTGCAGTAAAAGATTCTTTAGAATCAATATCAACACTTTGTAATGGCTTGTAAAGTGTTGGAATAGGCTTCATTACTCCACGAATAACGATTGGCATTCCCGTCGACATTCCACCTTCAAGGCCACCAAGACGATTTGTGCTGCGATGGAAACCTTCTCCTTCACTCCACTCAATCTCATCATGAACTTCGCTACCAGGCTTCCTAGCTGCTTCAAATCCAATCCCGAACTCAACACCCTTAAAGGCGTTAATACTCACGATAGCAGCGGCTAGCTTAGAATCGAGCTTTCTGTCATAGTGAACATAGCTCCCTACACCAGGAGGCATTCCCTCAACAACAACTTCGACGATTCCTCCAATAGAATCACCGTTCGCTTTTGCATCATCGATTGCCTGCATCATTTGCTTTTCAGCCACAGGATCTAGACATCTTACTGGGGAATTCTCGGTAATCTCCGCCAAACTCTCAATGGAGTCATATACATTTACCTCTGATTTGATCCCACCAATCTCAACCACATGAGAAGCAACCTTAATTCCTAGTAAAGATAAAAGTTTTTTTGCAACTGCTCCAGCTGCCACTCTTACCGTTGTTTCTCGAGCAGAGGATCTTTCAAGAACGTTACGCATATCTCTATGTCCATATTTAAGTGCGCCGTTTAAATCGGCATGTCCTGGACGTGGACGAGTTATAACACGCTTAACTTCTTCATCATCTGTAGGTTCTGCACCCATAATCTTTGTCCAATGCTTCCAGTCGTCGTTTTGTACAACGAGTGCTACAGGTGATGCAAGTGTTAACCCATGTCTGACACCGCTTGTAATATGTACAGTATCCTTTTCAATTTGCATTCTTCTACCGCGGCCATGCCCTTTTTGTCTTCTTGCTAATTCTTTGTCAATGTCCTCTGCAAGAAGCGGCATCCCTGCTGGTAAACCTTCAATAATTGTTGTTAATTGTGGACCGTGTGACTCTCCTGCTGTTAAATATCTCATTTCTCTTTCCCCCTTCAACTCATTAAAGGATTATTTCTCAATATAACATATGTCCTTCAATAAACATAGCAGAAATTTGTGAATTTACAAAAAAAGAAGCCAAATTCATGGCTCCTATCTTTTACGATAAAAAAAAGTGTCTTCCGTTTCCAGCCCATATAAAGATGGATTAAAGATTTGCTCGGTACTGCCAACAAAGAAAATTCCATCCTGTCTCAATGCCTCACTGAACTTATAGTATAATACATCTTTAGCTTCTTCAGTAAAATAAATCAAAACGTTTCTACACACAATCAAGTCAAAAGGCCCACTAAATGGATCAGCGAGTAAATTCTGCTTTTTGAATGTTACCGTCTTTTTAATATCGTCAGAAATCTTAAAGAAGCTTCCATCCTGTGTGAAAAATTTCTTTTTCATTTCGGAAGGCACTTCATTCAAAGAACGTTCCGGATACATGCCAATCTTTGCTCTTTCTATTACATTATCATCAATATCAGTAGCTAAAACTTGAATCTGCGAAAGTGGCATAAAGTTCGAAAGGATCATTGCAATTGTATATGGTTCCTCACCTGTTGAACAAGCAGCGCTCCACACCTTCAGACGCTTATTCTTCTCTAATAGTTTAGGAAGAATTTTTGTTTCTAATACTTCCCATCGTTTCCCATTTCGATAAAATTCCGACACATTGATCGTCATACGATCAAGAAACTCATTTAATAATAGCTTATCCTGACTTATTGCTGTGTAAAAGTCCTGAAATGAGCGAAACCCCTTTTTTTCATAAAGAGAAATTAAGCGTCTTTTCATTTGTGCTTCTTTATATAACGACAAATCAATCCCGGTCTTTTTCTTAATGTTTATAATAAATTGTTCATAATCATTTCCCAGCATACTTTTTCTCCCCTGAACTTAAACTTTTCTATCTGTATGTTTTTATTATAGCGAAATTCAATAAAAAAGGAGAAGATTTATACGAAAAAAGACTTGGGTATTTTTTACTCCTATCATTTGAATACGGTTACAAAAAAGAGACTTGTAAAAAACAAGTCTCTTTTGGTATTAATAAGCCCAATTGTTTAAAAGCTTGCTATATGAAAGAAGTTCCTCTTCTTTAAAGAATAAAGCGATTTCTCTTTCAGCGCTTGCAGCAGAATCTGATCCATGTATAATATTTTTCCCAACAATCACGGCAAAGTCCCCACGGATCGTTCCTGGTTGAGAATCCTTTGGATTTGTTGCTCCCATCATTTGGCGTGCGGTAGCAATTACATTTTCCCCTTCCCAAACCATTGCGAAAACAGGACCTGAAGTGATAAAATCTACCAACTCACCGAAGAAAGGGCGTTCCTTATGTTCACCGTAATGCTGTTCAGCCAACTCATTAGAAATAAGCATTAACTTTGCACCAACTAATTGAAAGCCCTTCCTCTCAAAACGTCCAACTATTTCACCAATCAAATTACGTTGGACCCCATCTGGTTTAACCATTAAAAATGTTTTCTCCATCAGTTACACTCCTCTTTGATTCGTATATGTAATGAATAGCCCAATAGACAATTCACGAAAATCGTAACATAGTTATAACTGATTTCGCAACATTTAAAATTTTCGTTTTCCTATGTACACTGCTATATCTCTAAGCGTCTTTTTAGCGCGGTTATTCGGTAATTGATTTAATACATCAATTGCCTTGTGTAGGTACCGATCACTAATAGAAAGCGAACGCTCAATGGCACCAGAATTCTTTATTGCAGTGATAATCTCATCAATTTCCGCTAATGAAGTATGTTCATGAACAGCGGTAATTTTTTTACGTAAAGATTCATCCTCCATCGCAAACAATACAGGTAGTGTGATATTTCCTTGCAATAAGTCACCACCAGCTGGTTTACCTAATTGGTCTTCCGTACCCGTAAAATCTAGCACGTCATCTGTGATTTGAAAGGACATACCTACATAATATCCAAACTGATATAGCTTCTTGTGAATCTCCTGATCCACGTTTGCTGCCACCGCCCCTAATTGGCAGCTGGCTGCAATCAATAAAGCTGTTTTCCGCTTAATTCGAAGCAGATAGTCACGAAGCGATTGATTATAGTCATATTTAAATTTAATTTGCTCAATTTCCCCAACACATAGCTCAACAATTGTTTCAGAGAGAATTTGATGTGCTATTGGGTTTTTAATATTTGTCATTAATTCTAGCGATCTGGCAAAAATATAGTCGCCTGTATACATCGCAATCCGGTTATCCCATTTCGCTTTAATTGTTGGCTGGCCACGTCTAAGTTCTGCATCGTCAATGACATCATCATGAACAAGTGAAGCCATATGGATAAGTTCAAGCGCTACTGCCACGTTCTTCATCTCATGTATATCATAGTCGCCAAACTTTCCTGAAAGCAAAACAAAAACAGGGCGAATTCTCTTCCCCCCTGCCTGCAACAAGTGTAGAGATGCTTGACGAAGAAGAGGTGACTCAGCCTCCACCGTATCCTCTAGTGTTTTCTCAATTATATTAATATCTGAGTTTAAAAATGAATACATCATTTTCAGCTTCATTCGTGAATCACCTAGCCTAACCTGTACATGAAGATTATTTTATTTATGACCAAAATGAACAGCAGCTGCCCCGCCACTGTATGGCTTATATGTGACGTCCTTAAAACCAGCTTGTTTGAATAAACCAGCGAGTTCTTTTACGCCTGGAAAATCTCTAGCTGATTCTTGTAACCAGGAATATTCTCTATAGCTTTTTGCAAACACCCTACCAAACAATGGCATAATAAATCGAAAATAAAAATAGTATAACTGTCGATAGCCTATCAATGTTGGTTGTGATGTTTCAAGACATACTGCAATTCCGCCCGGCTTTAAAATTCGATTCATTTCTTTTAGTACTTGAAGATAGTCTGGTACATTTCTTAACCCAAATCCAATGGTAACATAATCAAATGAATGGTCAGGAAACGGAAGCTCCATGGCATTACCATGGATAAGCGTTACTTGGTTGAGATTGGCCTCAGTAACTTTTTGTTTTCCCACATTAAGCATATTTTGACTAAAGTCTAGTCCTACCACTTCTCCAGTAGGTCCTACAGCCTCTGCAAGAGCGATGGTCCAATCGGCCGTTCCACAACAAACATCTAGTGCCTTTTTTCCTTTTTGTACATTCATCCTTTTCATCGTATCTTCTCTCCATTTAGTATGGAGTTTAAAACTAATAACAGAATTCATTTTATCGTAGTTATCAGAGATCTTTTCAAAAACGTTATGAACTCGTTCTTCTTTCGACTGATGCATGCTTGTTACCCTTCTTCCACAAATGTTTTTGCCATCGTTTTTTGGTTTATAATGGATATGATTCGAGAATCTAACAGCTCATTTATTCGAGGAAGCCCTTTTTTAGCCTTTTCTAATAATTGCTTAGAAAACTCTATATATCGGTCACAAATTAATATTAAATAGTTTTGTTGCTCAAAAGACAGGTCTTTAAGTGAACCGTTATGTTTTGGAAAAATAAGAGTATGAAGAGCGTCAAATACAATCGAAGATTTCTTTTGTACAAAGTCTTCCTTTTCCTTACTAAGGCGCTTTATAAATAATAAATTTTCAACAATGTCATTCCATCCATCTAAACGAAAATACTCGGTAAATTGATCAATGAGAGATGATTCAATCAACTTCACATTATTCATCAATGTATCAATTTCTGAAAAGTCTTTTTGATATACAATTATTTTTTTATCATTGATTGTTTTTATTCCTTGAGCTAGCATTCGAATGGCATGCACATCATTACAATCTGCGAGCAGTTTATAATATAATCCACTATAATAAACACCAGCTAATACCGTTAATTGCCGCTGCTTTAATACCTCATTATTCGCACGAGTGTTGGTTACTTGTTCATGAGTGTCAAGGGCTACTTGAAGCAACATGGTCGTTATAGAATAATTCTCCAACTCTTTATTAGATAACTTACATTGATCCAAAATCGAAATAAGCAACAAAAGCTTATCTTCGTCTAACACTGGTGTATTTATATATTGGAACATATAGGGGTGAAGGAGCCTTTCCTCTACTTTTTCCTTCACATCGGCTATTTTTCTTTGAAAGTCTCCCACAATTATCACCCTTGTATCCCCAAATTCTGTATATGTATTGTGATTAGCCTCATTATTTCGTATGAGCATTACTGCATATGTACGATTTACAACTCATTAAAGGCAGAGACAATTATAACACAAATGCCTACCAAATGGACATGAATCGCATTTATTTCCCTTTTGTTTCGCTCTCAATCTCTCCATAAGAGGTAATAATTTTAGCATTTCCTCGAATTTTAATAGCTGATGTGTGTTCAGTAAACTGAGCAATCATCACTTCGCCTTTATCCAGTTTCTCTGAGTGATGAAATTTTGTATCAGTGCCTCTTGTTAAACCGATTACATTGACACCATCTTCTATTGCTTTTATAACGATATAATCACTTGTTAACGAATTTTTTTGGTCCATTATTTCTCGCTCCCTTCATTTTGTATGAAAGGGCTAACCGTTATGTAGCCCCCTCTATAATGTTTTAGTATTTAATTAGGGAAAGTACCTCAGCTCTTGCGGTTGCGTCCTCCGCAAGCGTTCCTCGGACTGCTTGGGTTACGGTTTTTGCACCAGGCTTTTTCACTCCACGCATCGTCATACACATATGCTCTGCTTCAACAACGACCATGGCACCATGTGGCTCCAGCTTCTCCATAATCGCGTCAACAACTGTGGACGTAATTCTTTCTTGCAACTGAGGACGTTTAGCTACTGCTTCAACAGCACGAGCTAGCTTACTTAAACCTGTCACACGACCATTTCTTGGTATATAAGCTACATGAGCAACACCATAAAAAGGAACAAGGTGATGTTCACACATGGAGTAAAATGGAATATCTTTCACAAGGACAATTTCTTCATGGTCCTCACTAAATACTGTTTCGAAATATTCTTTTGGATCTTGATTCAATCCTGAGAATACTTCCTCGTACATTTTCGCTACTCGTTTAGGCGTATCCAACACACCCTCACGATTTGGATCTTCACCTACGGCTTCTAATATAAGACGCACCGCTTCCTCTATTTGGGTACGATTAACTTCTGACATACTAAATTCCTCCTACTGCAATAAGTTCCCTCTGTTTTTTCATATCATGCCAACTATACTTATACATATTAGCACAATCAATTTCTTTCTAGCAAAGTAGAAGGTTCTTTTAATGTGCCACAAAAGAGCTAAAAAAATAGAAAAAGGATCACGTATAAACGAGATCCTTTTCTATAACATAAACATACATCGATTTATGTAATTATTTTACAGCATCTTTAAGTGCTTTTCCTGGTTTGAAAGCAGGAACCTTGCTAGCAGAGATTTCGATCTCTTCACCAGTTTGTGGGTTACGTCCTTTACGAGCTGCACGCTCACGAACTTCGAAGTTCCCAAATCCGATTAATTGAACTTTATCACCGTTTTTAAGTGCTTCAAGAATTGAATCGAAAACTGCGTCAACTGCCTTAGTAGCGTCCTTTTTAGAAAGTTCACTCGCTTCAGCAACTGCGTTGATTAGTTCTGTCTTGTTCATGCCTTTCACCTCCTCCCAAAATGGTATATTCAGTTAGTGAAAACGTTCTTATCTTCATTAGTAAACAATTTAGTTGAATTCTATACGTAATTGAAGCTGTTTTCTCTGACATGCCTTATATTAAATGATGAAAACTAATTTTTCAACGTTTTTTTTAAGAAAAACCTTTATTTATAAGGCTTTGACGGCATATCGTACTAATTCTGTTAAAAGATTATCATAATAAATTGGGGTTATCAAGAATTTTCGCTAATTTATGGTAGTATTTTCGGGGTTTTTGATGAATTTTGTCGTGAATTTAATAAAATCAAACAAAAAAAGACTCCCATATAGGAGTCCATGCATTATAAGATTATAGCAATTAATCCACCAGAACCTTCGTTGATGATTCTTTCTAGTGTTTCTTTAAGTTTATATCTTGCGTTTTCAGGCATTAGTGATAATTTAGCTTGAATTCCTTCACGAACGATTGAGCTTAGGCTTCTTCCGAAAATATCAGAGTTCCAGATAGACAGTGGATCGTCCTCAAAATCCTGCATTAAGTATCGAACCAATTCTTCACTTTGCTTCTCTGTACCGATAATCGGAGCAAATTCGGACTCTACATCCACTTTAATCATATGAATGGATGGCGCTACCGCTTTTAAGCGTACACCAAAGCGTGGTCCTTGGCGGATAATTTCAGGCTCATCCAAGCTCATATCAGCAAGTGACGGCGCTGCAATTCCATAACCTGTTTGCTTTACCATCTTAAGTGCATCAGAGATTTGATCATATTCTTGCTTCGCATGAGCAAAGTCTTGCATTAGCTCTAACAAATGATCTTTTCCTCTTATTTCTACTCCGACAATTTCTTTTAAAATGTCATCGTATAAATCGTCTGGCGCATAAAGGTCGATCTCAGCAATTCCTTGACCCATCTCAATTCCAGCAAGCCCTGCACGATCAATAAATTCATAATCACTAAATTGACTAACGACTCGGTCAACATCTCTTAATCTCTTAATATCTTTAACTGTGTCTTTCACAGCTTCCTGATAGCTTTCTCTTAACCAGTGATCCTCTCTAAGTACCATGACCCAGCTTGGAAGATTCACGTTTACTTCTAGCACAGGGAATTCATAAAGTGCTTCACGCATTACGTTCATGACGTCACCTTCGCGCATTCCTTCCACACTCATTGCCAATACAGGAATATCGTATTTCTCAGAAAGCTCTGTACGTAATTTTTCCGTATTAGGATGATAAGGTTGTACGCTGTTAATAACCATAATGAACGGTTTGCCAACCTCTTTTAATTCATTGATTACTCTTTCCTCAGCTTCTAAGTATGCAGAACGCGGAATTTCTCCAATGGTACCATCTGTAGTAATAACCACACCAATCGTTGAGTGCTCTTGAATAACCTTCCTTGTTCCAATTTCAGCTGCTTCATGGAACGGAATAGGTTCCTCATACCAAGGCGTATTAATCATTCTTGGTCCATTTTCGTCTTCATAACCCTTCGCACCTGGAACCGTATAACCAACACAGTCAACTAAGCGGATATTCACATCCAACCCGTCGTCAACATGTATGCTTGCAGCCTGATTTGGTACAAATTTTGGTTCAGTTGTCATAATCGTTTTCCCGGCAGCACTTTGAGGCAATTCATCTTGGGTGCGAGCTCGATCTGATTCATTTGCCATGTTTGGAATGACAACTAGCTCCATAAACTTCTTAATAAAGGTTGATTTTCCTGTTCTTACTGCTCCTACGACTCCTAAATATATATCGCCGCCCGTTCTTTCGGCAATATCTTTAAAAATATCTACCTTTTCCAAGTGATCCCCTCCTGAAATCAATGAGATAGTGGGATAAAATAACCCTAATGTATAGACAATATATGTGTATGACGTTGTCCTACAACGTTATGACAGTTTTTATATTTTTTTTTGCCTAACTGTTATAGTCCATACAAATATAAAAAAACCTCTCTCCTACATTGTATTTCTGTAAGAAAGAGGTTATGACTAATCCACTAAAAAGATAGGTTCTTTTGTTTCTTCATCCATTGTATACGGCAGTGAAAAGGCAGGCACAAACAATGAATCCTGCAATAAACAGTCGCGAATATCCTCTCCTGCTGCCTTCCTACAACTTCCACTTTGCATTGCTTGATATAAGTCACTTCTGTAATCTACAAATACTTCTCCACTTCCAGTTATAACAAAAGAAAGATTTTGGCTCGTATATGGGCTAACAACAAATGGTTCTTCCTCATAACCTATTTTTCTCGAAATCCATTGTGTATACACCTTTTGTTATTTCTTCTTTGTATGGAGGGTATTTTTGTAAACTAATTAAAAGATTAATATCTTTAATTTTTTCCGCCATTCGTAAATCAAAAATCTTTACCGTTGGATTTACCTCAACGTCAACTAGTACGTATTGAAATACACCTCCGGATTCATAAGCATTTCCAGGTGGTTCTGCTAAATACTTCGGACTAATTCTGTTAAAATCAATCGGATACTTTTCATAAATAGGAGTGTCCATTTCCTTTGTCTTTATAGGTAATATACCACCATTGTCCTCTTGAAATTGCTTAACCGCAGATTGAACCGCTTGAACTTGATCTTCGTACGGTATTTGGTTTTGAGCTAACTCTTCCTGCGGATACATGCAGCCCGTCAACACCATTATAACTATGGACAATAACAATAATACTTGGCCTTTCATACACTCAACCCTTTTAACCTATGTATTTTCCATTTCACTTAACTTGTTGGTCCCGATAGTACGACAAAAAAAATGATTATTCCGGAAAGAATCATTAAAAAATAAGCAACAATAGCTGTTATTGCTTTTAAAATTTTGTTAGAAAACTTAAATCTGCTTAAATAAATTAAAATAATGGAAATAAACATAAAGCCCATCCCCGCCAAGGAGATCCACATTTTCATTAGTGACGGTGACATTTGTAACTCCCTCCCTTTGCCTAAAATATTATATCATAATTGCCCCAATGCTTGCCTTATTCGTTTTTTAGATCGAAAAAAAGCTAAAGCAAAGGAGGGGCGTCACTTTACTTTAGCTCGTAAGACTAAATATACATACTCCCTGTTCATTTTACCAGGTTTGCTTCGTTGCATTGTATGCAATTCTCTATGTAAACGCATCATTGAAAGGCCCATTTTTGAAAATATTTATTCCAATCCCTTTTCAACAAGTACATTTGCAAGATCTTCCATCTCATGAGTTTTTACACGTGTCATGAGCAAATCAACTTCATCCTTGGGTTTTGCATGGTTAAATAGAACATTGTATAACGCCGTTGTAATCGGCATCTTCACACCGTACTTTTCCGCTAATTGATAAGCGGCTTTGGTGGTTCGAACACCCTCTACTACCATTCCCATATTTTCCAGCACTTCATCTAAATTTCGGCCTTTGCCGAGCAAATTTCCAGCTCTCCAGTTTCTTGAGTGAACACTTGTAGAAGTAACGATTAAATCACCAATCCCTGTTAAGCCAGAAAATGTTAGCGGACTTGCACCCATTTTTGTACCTAAACGAGCAATTTCCGCAAGCCCCCTAGTTATTAAGGCTGCCTTTGCATTATCCCCATATCCTAACCCGTCGGTGATACCGGCAGCTAACGCAATAATATTCTTTAATGCGCCACCCACTTCTACTCCGATAATATCAGGATTTGTGTATACACGGAAATATTGGTTAATAAATAAATCCTGCACACGTTCAGCCGCTTCCATGCTCTTGGATGAGACAGTCACTGTTGTTGGTTGACGAAGACTCACCTCTTCGGCGTGGCTCGGTCCAGATAATACAACCACATCCTGTAAAAGATGCTCTGGCATTTCGTCTTCAATCATCTCTGAGATGCGCATAAGTGTATCTGGTTCAATCCCTTTACTAACATGGACAATGGTTAGCGGATTTTCAACGAATGGTACCATCTTTTTTATCACTTCACGAATGGCCTTAGTTGGTACAGCTAAAATGATGGTTTTTACTTCTTTTAAAACCTGTTCAAGAGAGTCGTAACCAACAATTGTTTCAGGAAGTATAATCTCAGGTAAATACTTCTTATTTGTGTGAGTCGTATTTATCTCACTAATTTGATCACGATTATGTCCCCATAATCTTACCTCATGATCGTTGTCAGCTAACACTAGCGATAGGGCGGTTCCCCAGCTTCCCGCTCCAATTACAGCAATTTTTTCTTTTTGGATTTGCATAGCATCACAACCTTTTACTTATTTTCTTTCTCTAGCAAAGATTTTGATAGGAGTTCCTTCAAACCCGAAAGCTTCTCTTATACGATTTTCTATAAATCGCTGATATGAGAAATGCATAAGCTCTGGATCATTGACAAAGACAACAAAAGTAGGCGGCTTGACTGAAACTTGAGTCGTATAATAAATTTTAAGACGCTTTCCATTGTCTGTTGGTGTAGGGTTCATTGCTACAGCGTCCATAATAATATCATTTAACACACTTGTGTCCACACGCATCGAATGGTTTTCACTCGCCTTGTTTATCATTGGAATCAATGTATGAATTCTCTTTTTTGTTTTAGCAGATAGGAACACAATTGGAGCATAGTCTAGGAATAAGAAATGCGCACGTATTTTTTCCTCGAATTCCTTCATCGTCTTTTCATCTTTTTCCACTGCATCCCATTTATTCACGACAATCACAATAGCTCGTCCTGCTTCATGGGCATACCCAGCTATCTTTTTATCCTGTTCTATGATTCCCTCTTCTGCGTTAATAACAACTAAAACGACGTCGGAACGTTCTATAGCACGTAGCGCACGAAGCACACTATACTTTTCTGTTGTTTCATACACTTTTCCTCTTTTTCTCATACCTGCCGTATCGATAATGACGTAGCGTTCTCCATTTACGGTTACCATTGAGTCTATCGCATCTCTTGTTGTACCAGCGATATCACTTACGATTACTCGCTCTTCTCCAAGCATCGCATTGACAAGTGATGATTTCCCTACATTTGGTCGACCTATTAGTGAAAACTTAATAACGTCGTCATCATAGTCATTCTCGTCCTTACTTGGAAAATGCTTAGCTGCTGCGTCTAAAAGATCGCCAAGACCTAGTCCATGTGAACCTGAGATGGGGTATGGCTCTCCAAACCCTAAGGCATAAAAATCGTAAATTAGATCTCTCATTTCTGGGTTATCAATTTTATTTACTGCAAGGACGACTGGTTTTTTCGCACGATAAAGAATTTTTGCTACTTCTTCGTCTGCTGAGGTAACTCCCTCTCTGCCGTTTGTTAAGAAAATAATTACGTCTGCTTCCCTGATCGCAATTTCTGCTTGTTGACGAATCTGTTCTAAAAATGGTTCGTCTCCGATATCAATTCCACCGGTATCGATAATGTTGAAATCATGACTAAGCCACTCAGCAGAACTATAAATTCGATCTCGAGTAACGCCAGGTATATCTTCAACAATCGAGATCCGCTCACCAACTATTCTATTAAAGATTGTAGACTTCCCAACGTTAGGACGACCTACAATCGCTATTACAGGTTTTACCATTTTTTTCATCCTTTCTAAAATAATAAAAGAGATATCAACAATTATTCAAACAATGTATAAGCAAAGTTATGTATCCGTGCAAGAACAGTTGAAATTACAAACATCTCATTTAATTATGGTGTAAATCAGCATTTAGTAAAGAAACCCTTCTACAAACAGAAGGGTCTAACTTTATTATATTATCAAAGTGGTCATGTACTAGCAAACAAAATCAGAAGAAACCACTTTAATGTTTTACAATGATGTACAATTCCTCAGTAAGAGAATGTGCAATTCCATCCAAAATTGCTTCTAGATTCGTCGTGATTTTTTCCATCTCCTCTTTATCATCACAATGAAAAACCGCTACCCCACATGGGACTTTTTTAGGATTCGTCGTAATTGCAGCAAGGATAAATTTTTCAATATCCATTTTATCTCTCCTCTAATTTTTTCTCTCTCTCTCTTTAGGCATTCGGATTGCATTTTCTAAAGTTGGAACCTTTTCAATTATTTTCTTCGCCTTCTCAATATCATTTTCTTGTGGAAGAATAAATACCCCCACTCTCCCATCATCTAGGTCTCTTTTTGCCAAGGGAACGAGAGCTGGTGTACCAGAATCTCGATACACTCCTAATGCGTTGGATACATCATGCAGAATAGCCTGACGCTGCCCAAGATTCGCAATTGTCGCTCTTGCGTTAAAATTTTTCGGTTTAAGGATAAACCCCATCCCATAGCTTAGTACTTCCTTTTTTCTTTCCGGTAGACCAATGTTCATAATATAAATATTGTCCACATACAAGCCTGGACCATCAAAACGAGGTTCAAAGTACTCTACTTCAACAATATCCCCAAGCCTGCCTCCAGACATTAGTTTGGTAGAAATGAAAATGGCAATGACTGCTGCAACGATCCCACCCCAAATATTAAATAGGAGAAATCCAAGCGTACATAGAAAGGAAGTAAAAATCACCAAATAATTTCTACTTTCAAAAGCTATGGCAATGCCTTCAATATACGTTTTTCCTCGTGGTACTAATTCATAGTTATCCAATTCATTTAATGTATTTCTTTCCATATTTCTCACATCTCTAAATTGTGAGGCAGCCAAAGTTAAAAAGGTGATAGCAGTAAACTCTTCCTCAAGTATAGATGGTATGGCAACAGTTCCAAGTCCTGCAGCGATAAACCCTAAAGCCACGTGAATGATTTTCCCGTGAAGGTAAGTGGGATACTGTCGATAATCCGTACGTAGCATATAAATTCTTGTTGCTGTTCCAACAACCACTCCAAATAAAATAGGATAAGTGTACTCACTCACGATTGTCTTCCTCTCCCCTTTTCTAGTTGATAAACATGTCCTTCAAACAGGCTAGTTAGCTTTTCAAAGCCGCTCCATGCCAAAATGAGACAAACGGATATGGAAATAACATCTAAAAACTGAAGTGACCCGATTGGAATTTCCATTGAATAAACATTCAACACTAGAGAATACACTAATTCTCCATGGATACTCCCAAAAATAAGCGCAATCACTCGTTTAAAAACCTCATTATGCATCATAATGGTCATATACGTTAATACGACGGCAAACATCCAATTTCTATCAAGGATTAACCAAACAGGATCAAAAAGCTCAAATAATTGAAAACTGCCATAGGCAAGCATAAGAATAAATGACGTGATCAAAAAGTAAACCATTGATTTTCCTTTCATTTTCCCAATCTCATAATAGGCTAGGATTAAAAAGAAAATTGAAACAACAGACACTTTTAGCCCAAACAAGTGTATGGATTGAGAAGACAAAATAATTGAAAATAAGATGATGACTGTGTACTTCACTCGTTTCGGATTCGTTTTACTCATAAAAAAGGTCGTACAAATCCAAAGAGCCCAAAATGTCCAATAAAAGAATATTCCTTCCATATCACCCCTCCTATCATCTCCATTATGGCTTTTCAGTATGTACTTTAACCGTAAGATGTATAAACTTTCAAAAATGATTCATGTTAATTAGGAGGAGGTGGGATCATGGGTAAAGATCGTCAACAAAGCAAATTAAAAGCAAGTGGTCGTGTTGAGTCCGATCGAGATCAAGAGTTGGAGAAAAAAGGGGCAACCAAACTCTCCAGCCCAGAAGAGGCTAGAGAGCTAAATAATAATAAAAGATATTAATGAAAAAAGCTCCCTTATCCGGGAGCTTTATCGATTACTATAGATTTTTGTGTTTATTCCTCGTTCATTAAGCCAATGATGAGTTTTCCCCTCGATTACCAAAGGGGCCTTCTGAAGATCCTTAATAGTTCTTGCGCCAAGAGCGGTCAGCATAAACCCAATTTCCATCTTGATTTCTTCAATTTCTGTAATACTTGCCTCTACTCCTTCATCTAAAAGGATTTGGAGCAAATACCCCGCTAACCCTGTTGCGGATGCTCCTAAAGACAATGCCTTAACTACGTCTAAGCTAGACTGTATGCCACCTGAACCTAATACAGTTAAGTCGGGGAAACTGAATTTTACCTCTGCAATAGAAGCAACTGTAGGAATTCCCCATGAGTTAAAAAACGACAGCATTCGATTTCGTCTTTCATTTTCGATTTTGGCAAAGTTTGTCCCACCAAAACCACCAACATCGACAATAGAAACCCCCACTTGAGTGAGTTTCCTTGCTGTTTCACGACTCATGCCAAAACCAACCTCTTTGACAATGACAGGTACAGGTAATTTTTTTACTATATCTTCAATGCGCCATAGTGCACCAGTAAAATCACGATCTCCCTCTGGCATAGTTAGTTCTTGAATCGTGTTTACGTGGATTTGGAGAGCATTTGCTCCTAGCATATCAACCGCTTGGAGCGCTTGATCCACTGATGCTTCACTACCTAAATTTGCGAATATCAATCCAGTCGGATTTTCTTTTCTAACAATTTTATAAGTGTCTATCTCACTGGGGTTTTTTATTGATGACATCTGTGAGCCAACTGCCATTGCAACTTTTGTTTCCTTTGCGACAAGGGCTAGCTGTCCATTTATTTCTTCTGTTCGTATTCCACCACCGCCAGTCATGGCATTGAT
Source organism: Bacillus sp. Y1 (assembly GCF_003586445.1). Classification (NCBI taxonomy): domain Bacteria; kingdom Bacillati; phylum Bacillota; class Bacilli; order Caryophanales; family Bacillaceae; genus Bacillus; species Bacillus sp. Y1. Next base: position 3,289,632 of record NZ_CP030028.1, read on the forward strand.
AAAAAGAGGCGAACTCAAAGAAAGTTCGCCAATCATAGTATCAAGACTCACTTGCTCAGTCGAAGAGTCTGGCAAGCTTTGGTGAATAAACGTAATATCATCAAAACCAGTATCTCTAGTTTGCCCTGTGGAAAGAGCAAATTGTATATGATCCCATTTTCGTTTCGATCTAGTCAATGATTATCACCATTATCTCTTTAAATTCTTCAGTTGATCTCCAATCATTTCACCTAACTGAAAGCCTTTTGATTCTTCAGGAAGTTCATAATCCTTTACTTCTTCTTCCTTTTCAGCTAGTTCTTTCATGCTTAGAGAAAGTCTTTGTTCTTGCTCATTTACATCAAGAACCTTCACTTTCACTGATTCATTTTCCTTTAATACTTCATGTGGAGTGGCAATATGCTTATGAGAAATTTGTGAAATATGAACTAACCCTTCTACTCCTGGGAACACTTCAACAAAAGCTCCATAAGAAACAAGGCGTTTTACAACCCCTTCTAGAGTGGTTCCTTTTGCTGCTTTTTCAGAAATATTAGCCCATGGTCCAGGTAATGTTTCTTTTATCGATAAAGAAATACGCTCATTATCACGGTCAACACTAAGCACTTTTACTTGAACTTGCTGTCCCTCTTGAACAACATCAGTCGGCTTAACAACATGCTCATGAGACAGCTGAGAAATGTGAACCAACCCATCAATTCCACCAATATCTACAAATGCACCAAAATCAGTAATTCTTTGTACGGTACCTGAAAGAACCTGACCAGGAGCTAATGAATCTAAAATATTTTTCTTTTGTTTTCCTTTTTCAAGCTCAATTACGGCACGATGAGAAAGGATTAGACGATTCTTCTCCTTGTCTAGTTCTACTATTTTAAATGCCAATGTTTTACCCTTATAATCAGAGAAATCTTCAACAAAGTGTGCTTCCACTAAAGAAGCAGGAACAAAACCTCTTACTCCAAGATCGACTACAAGTCCGCCTTTTACAACATCTTTAATTTCAGCATCAAAGACTTCACCAGATTCAAACTTTTGCTCAAGCTCTTGCCATGCATTTTCAGCATCTACTTTACGCTTTGAAAGAATCAAGGCATCTTCTTCTACCTTTAGGACTTCTAATTCAAGCTGGTCACCTTCATTAACCGCATCGCTTGCTTTTTCGATGTGCAGACTTGATAACTCACTAATTGGAATAATTCCATCAAGCTTGCTGTTTGGGATTGAGATAATAACCTGTTTTTCCTCCACCTTTGTTACTTGTCCGCTTACTTTGTCACCCACTTGAAAATCCATAACTTCCACTTGATTCATTTCTTCAGACATATGTACTCCTCCTTAATCCATTGACTGCTCCATTTTTATAAAAAGTGATGTTTGCATCACCGTTGAAACAATACTTAGAGAATTATCTAAAAAATCTCTTTAATTAAACTTCTTATAAATGGCTTCTTTTGTCAAGCGAGATACTCCCTATTTGTTCGCAATAATCAGTTTTCTGATTTCTTCCATAATGATTTTTGTAGCCTCATCAGCTGATATTTTGTTTTTTCGATATTCTGTAAAATCAACTGGCTTACCATAAACCACCTTTAACTTATTAAATGCTTTATATGGGCCAATAACCGCACAAGGAACGATTAATGCTTCGGATCTTGTTGCAAAGAAGCCAGCACCTGCTAACCCTTCTCCAAGCTCTCCCGTCTTACTGCGAGTACCTTCAGGGAATAACCCAAGAACTTCCCCCTCCTTAAGGACGGCTAAGCCCTTTCTAAGAGCCTCACGATCACTCATCCCTCTTTTGACAGGAAATGCATTCAAATGAGGAAAAAGTTTCCCAATCACAGGTACACGAAACAACTCCTCTTTAGCCATAAAATGGACTGCGCGAGGAGTTGTAGTTCCTACGACAATTGGATCAAGATTAGAAATATGATTGGAACAAAGCAAAACCGATCCTACTTTAGGAATATTTTCTTGGCCAATTGTCTCTATACGATACAAAGGCTTGTAGATCATGTTTACAACGGATCGTGCAAAAGTATATATCGTCAATAGGATCCTATCCTTTCCTCAGCTAATGCTAAGATTTTCTCAACCACTTCTTCAATCGATAAGGAAGTGGTATCTATCTCTACTGCATCCTCAGCTTTTTTTAAAGGTGCTACTTCTCGTTCAGAATCTAATTTATCTCTAGCCGCAATCTCTTGTTTTAACTTTTCTAAGTCGGCTGGAAAGCCTTTTTCAAGGTTTTCTTGATATCTTCTTTCCGCTCTTTCCTGAACGCTTGCCAGAAGAAACACTTTTATTTCTGCATCAGGAAGGACATGTGTGCCAATATCTCGACCATCCATGACCACTCCCCCATTTGCCCCGAATTGCTGTTGTCTTTTCACCATTTCTTCTCGAATTAAACGGTGTTTTGCCACGATAGAGACTTGATTTGTCACCTCGGCAGATCGAATCTCGTTTGTAACTTCTTGTCCATCAAGGAATACAAGTTGTCCTTTTTCACCTGGCAACAAGTCAATTTTTGTATTTGCTAAAAGCTCATTAAGGGCGCTCTCATCGGAAAGCTCACATTTAGACTGTAAAGCTTTATATGTAATTGCACGATACATAGCACCTGTATCAATATAAATATATGAGAGTTTCTCAGCTATTATTTTGGCAACAGTACTTTTTCCTGCAGCAGCAGGACCGTCGATTGCGATAGATATTTTACTCATATGTCCTCCTAGTTGTTTGAACTTCAATATTGTTAGTTTGTTCAATTTGAATCGTAAACGAATGATTCCTTATATATTTTAGCATATACTTGTTCGTTGCTTGTTAATAATATTGTAAAAAACAAAAAAAGCAGGAGCTCCCTGCTTTTCATTTCCCATTAAAGGTTTCTAGAAAATCCGAAAAATTATTTTTGTTTACACCTTCGTATTTTGTAATGATTTTCAACTCAGGAAAGATGCTTAACTGATGAAAGAAAAACTGTGTTCCGATAAGGAAAAGAAACTGAATGAGAATGATCTTAACAATAATACGCTCAAACGTCTTCACCATTTCACTTCCTCCCATAATATCAGTACTATTATAGGGAAATTATGGCTAATTTATTCACGATTCAAGACCCTTCTTCTTCATAAGCAACTGGCGGTCAAAGCTAAATCGAAGAAAAAGTTGACGGTCCTGTGGGCTCATATCAACAAATTGTAACGATGCCTTCATACGACTGTCATCTAAAGGAATGAGTCTTACTACTTTACTCTTTACTTTTAAATAATGAATTTCTCCGCTTTGCATAGGAAGTACCACCCATAATTGAAGGGTTTGACCAGCGAGAATTCCATGTTTATCGTTGATAAGAATTGCTGCACCGCCTGCACTTATATCATCTGTAACAGTTGTAAATGCCTTAAACTCTGAATTTGTAGGATGTACTGCCACATCTGCAGTAGTTTCGACCCTTACATATTGACGTCTTTGTATCTTTACCAAGTGCTCGTCGCCAGGATAAGATAGAATTAGCATGGGAATATTCTGCTTGGTTCTACCTAATACCTCGGATTCAAATAAAAAGACTGAGTTATTGTCCTGAGAGACAAATGATCCTTTTAACTGTGTCCCATCAATTAAAAAGACCGTTCTTTCAGTTGCCATATTGATTGGATAATCGATATAGATTTGATTTTCCTTTTGCTCTACAACCTTACATTTGAATTTATCTAATTTATCTCCATATTTTAACTCAAGCATAATTACAGTGCCTATTTTCAACATACGATCACACATCCTGTCAAAACTTGTCACCACAAATTATGACATGAACTTATTCATTGACGCAATATGAATCTAAAAAAAAGGAAAAGCGGGTGCTTTTCCTTACACAACATCCTCATATACTTCCTCGGCATTTTCTAGCTTATCGACCTTTTCTTCGATCCCGCTATTTGCGTTAATGAAAATACGGTACGTGTCATCACCTAGGGTTCCCATGAATTCATAACACAGTACTTCTTCGTTCATATCGTTAATAATGATCGATTGTCTATTTTCCATCACCTTAACACTTGGGTTAATTTTCTTTTGTGCGTCTTCCACCGATAGAGTTGGCTTTGGAATATCTCTAACATGGTGAGAGCGTAAATAATCATCAGCAGAAAAACCTAAAATATTTCCATTATCCAACGCTACCTTTACATTAATAGCATCAGGATACACTCTAACATCATTTTCATTTGTAACAAAGGTAAATACTCCAATATTATCGTACTGCGTGCTTTCAAATAGATCTAAATTTTCAAAGCCCGTATCCTTTAAGAATTGAATCGCTTTCGTACTTGCATCGTTTAGACTTATTTTTTGCTCTTTCACATCACGAGAGTAGATAAACCAAATTGGATAACCACCTTTTTTCGTGACATCCATATTTGCTTCTTCATTTGTACCCTTCTTTTGTACAGAAATGCTATAAAAACCAGTACTTGCACCTTTCCCACTTTCCGTAACCTTTACAGCCACATCATTTCCAAACGCTGCATATTTTTTTGCGATTTGGACGGCCTCTTCTTCTTTCACTTGTTTCCCTTGCAAGTATTTAAACTCGTTGTCTTCTTTTTGACTTAAAGACACAAAGGCAGGTCCAAAATCTGTGTCTCCATATCCTTCAACTGTTTTCTCAACGGTCTTAAAGCCATCAATAATTGTATTATCTAAAGGCTCTTCTGATGATGCTAGAGCCAGTTCAACATCCATCCAGCGTAAGTTATTTTCTAAGACCATATGCTGTACCTTTCGCAATTCACCTTGTATCTCTGCTGACTGCTTATACAGGTCCTGTAAGGATTGGTACTCTTTATCCGTTAATGGTTCTTTCTCTAAATCTCTAATTGCAGTACGGTAACTAAAATCACCAATTTTCGCGAGAAACTCCTCCGTCTTGTTGAAAGGTAGAAGCGTTAATGGAAGTTGACCAACATCACTATGAGCATCAGATGTTATTTTCCAAACCTCTGCTAAAGAAGGCGATAATGATTCCCTTGAATTCATAGCTAATGTTGTTCCTATCTTATTATTCAGTAAATCTACCTGATAGCTTAGATCGTGAAACGCTCTTTGATAGTTGTTCTCAGCATTAATGAGTACGGCATTTTTTTCACGATGCTCTTGGTAGCCCCAAAAAGCCGTTCCTGCTACCCCGAGCACCAAAACACCTATTAAGATTGTTCTAATCAATTCGACCTCACCCCTATTTACAGAATATATGCTTTCCGATGCGCTTAATTTGTGGTCTAGACCAAATCCATCCACTTGTCGCCGTGTCAGGGTTAAAATAATAGATGGCATTTCCAGTCGGATCCCAACCGTTCATTGCGTCCAGAACCGCTTTTTTAGCGTTCTCATTTGGGGTTAACCATATTTGGCCATCCGCAACGGCAGTAAACGCTCTTGGCTCAAAAATAACACCTGAAACCGTATTAGGAAATGTAGCACTTTGCACCCTGTTTAATATAACTGCCGCCACCGCTACTTGACCAATATAAGGTTCTCCCCTTGCTTCTCCATATACAGCGTTTGCCATTAACTGAATATCATTCTGTGAAAACCCACTTGGTACATTAGCAGCTGTAGGTTTTTTTGGTGGAGTTGCAGCTGTTGCTTTCGGGCCAGCTTGTTTTCCAGCATTTGCTTGTGGTGCGGTAGGTTTCTTTGCTGCCGTATTATTATTTTGCGGCTTCTTAGCTGCGGTTGTATTCTGTTTACTTTGTTTAGCTGTTGTATTTTGTTTCGGTTGTTGTGCAGTTGGAGTTTTTGCTTGAGTTTTTGGTGTTGGTTTTTTTGCTGTTGCCGTTCCTTGATTCTTATTCGACTGTGCCTTATTTACTTTCGGGTTTGGCTTCTTTTGCTTTGCTAAATCTACTCCACCATAATGAGTAAATTTGTTTCCATTATTTATTTGTTCCTTTACAAATTGTTCATTGTACTTTGTTGCTTTTACTAATTTCTGCTTTGTTGTTGTTCCAGCAAGTCCATCGATTGGTAGCCCAAATTCGTACTGAAAGTTTCTTAGAGCCCAATACGTCTTCCATCCAAATACACCGTCAATTTTCCCATTATAATAACCGATGTACTGAAGACGTGATTGAAGTTCAATAACATCTTCACCTACTGCCCCTTGTTGAATCACTTGATTGGTGAAGGCATCAACCTGATCCACCTTTGTTGTAAAGGGGATAATAACTTGTGTTAGAAAGAAGATTGTAGCAACTTTCATTAATAAAATTTTTTTGTTCATCGTTCGCAACCCCCAGATGTAAATCTTATTAACATTAATCCTATTTTTTGTAGAGGTTGGTTTTTTATGCAAAAAGCTACTAGAAACTTCTTTAATAAGAATCAAAAGACAAAAAACCCCCTTTCAATTTTATAATTGAAGGGGGTTTTGAATGTGTATATCATCATTAGTTGCCTTTATTCCGCTCAAGTGTCTCGCACTCTTCACCTTACGGAGAGCAAGCCACCACAAAAAAATCATAAATGGCAAAATAAAGATCAGCCAGTATTCGAAGGACATTAAAATATAATCATATATACCGTGAAAAAATACAGGAAGAAACAGTGAAAATAGGAGCCATTTCCCTTTACTCTCATTCGTAAATTTTCCTTTTCCTAAATAGTAGCCCATTAATACACCAAAAAGCGCATGACTTGAAACAGGTAATAGTGCTCGACCTACAGCGTGCTCGACCCCATTGGCCAATAAATACAATATATTTTCACTTGTTGCGAACCCTAGTGCTACCGATGTACCATACACAATTCCATCATACGGTTCGTCAAATTCAACATGTTGATAAATTGCATAAAAAAGTATGAACCACTTGAAAAATTCTTCCAAAAACCCTGTTGTAAAAAAGGCATTTAAAAAATCAGAAACAACTAAATGCTCTACATCAATAACATATTGAATAAACATAATTGGAAATACAAGCAGTGCACCGTATATAAACGTACGTAATACCACTGAGATTGGTTCTGACCCGTACTCATCCCTTAAGTAGAAATAACTAAGAAGAGCTAAGCCAGGAGCTATCCCAGCAGAAAAAATCCCTAGCATTTGCTATCCTCTTTTCCATTCGTTTCTTCCATCGTATCATGAGTTCTTAAGAAAGAAAATCTATATTTTTGACGTTTCATGTAGACGAAATGGCTTTCGTATAGGTATGATTCTAACAGGATGAACTAACAGGAGGTTCTTATGAAAAATCTACTTGTTATCCACACAGGCGGGACGATAGCAATGAGTGAGGATACGGAAACAGGAGCTGTAAAACCGGGCGAAAAAAATCCAATTGTCGATAAAACAAGGGAGCTTTTGTCCGTTGCTAATTTAATCATTGAGGAGCCTTTCCAACTGCCCTCACCCCATATTACGGCAAAAGAAATGCTGCAATTGAAAACAATTATTGAATCTTATATAAAGGAAGATAAAATTAACGGAGTCGTGATTACACACGGCACTGATACATTAGAGGAAACTGCCTATTTTTTAGATTTAACGATTCGGACAAGCATACCGATTGTTTTGACAGGGGCCATGAGGTCAAGTAACGAAATTGGTTCAGACGGTCTATATAATTTACTTTCCGCTTTAAAAGTAGCAAATAGTGAGGAAGCGGTTGGAAATGGAGTTCTAGTTGTGTTAAACGACGAAATACACACGGCAGTAAATGTAACGAAGACTCATACAAGCAATGTATCTACCTTTCAAAGCCCACAGTATGGACCGATTGGGACTGTGACAAAAAGAGGAGTTTTCTTTCACCACTCACCAAAGAAAAGAGAAATGTATCATGTGGAGAACATTTCTAAACGTGTGGTACTAATTAAAGCTCATGCCGGAATGGATTCTTCCCTCCTTTATGCGATAAACGATTTACATTTTGACGGTGTTGTCATTGAGGCGTTAGGACAAGGAAATCTTCCTCCAGCAACTATTCATGGTATTAAGCTTTTACTCGAAAACAAAATACCGGTTGTATTTGTATCAAGATGCTTTAATGGCCTCGCAGAAGATGTCTATAGCTACGAAGGCGGCGGGAAGCAGTTTAAGGATTTAGGTGTCATTTTCTCTAAAGGTCTAAATGGGCAGAAGGCTAGAATTAAGTTGATGATTGCTCTAGAATCAACTACCGATATAAAAAAACTGGATCACATGTTTCAATAAAAATACCGGGCAAACATTCGCCCGGTATTTCTTACGATTCTTTATTAGCTATTGATTGAGCTATTTGCTCTCCATGGAAGCGGCCATTTTCAATAAAAATTTCATTCGCATTGTTTCCAGCCGCCAATACACCTGCAATATAAATGCCGTCAATATTGCTCTCCATCGTTTCTCCATCATACCTTGGTCTTCCAGTGTCTCTATCAATTTCTATACCCATTTGACCAAGGAAGCTATGATCCGGATGATAACCCGTCATCGCAAAAACAAAGTCGTTTTTTATGCTATACTCTTTGCCATGTTTGAGATAAGTTACTTTATCACATTCAATTTCCTTTAAATCTGCTTCAAATTCCATCTTTACGACACCATTTCGAACGAGCGAATCAAATTCAGGAAGAATCCATGGTTTAATAGAAGGAGAATATTCTTTTCCACGATAAATGACGGTTACTCTTGCACCTGCTTTTACAAGCTCAATCGTAGCATCAACGCTTGAGTTCTTCCCTCCTACGACAACAATATCCTGATCAAAATAAGGATGGGCTTCCTTGAAATAATGAGAAACCTTTGGTAAATCCTCACCTGGAATCCCCATCAAATTTGGATGATCATAATAACCGGTTGCTACAATTACATACTTTGCAGCATAATCCTTTTTATCCGTGCGAACGATAAACTCATTAGCTTCTTTTTTCACACTTGTTACTTTCTCAAAAGGATGAACCCGTAAACCTTTCCTTTTTACTACTTCCCGGTAATAAACCAATGCTTGATTTCTTCTTGGTTTGTATTCTTCTGTTAAAAAAGGAACTTCTCCAATTTCTAATTTTTCACTCGTACTAAAAAATGTTTGGTGTGTAGGATAATGATAAATCGCATTCACTATATTTCCTTTTTCAATAATAAGCGGATTCTTCCCAATTTTTTTCAATGCGATTGCCGCTGACAGCCCACACGGTCCTCCACCAATTATAATTACATCTTCTATTTGCATCGCTCTCTCTCCTAAACAAAAAATCTCCATCATTTTATGATAGGAGATTTTTTGTTGCTTTTCAAATATAAATCATTAAATCCAACCTCTAAATCTTGATGCTTCGGCCATTTTCCTTACACCAACCATATATGCTGCTAAGCGCATATCTACGCGTCTTGTTTGTGCAGTATCATATATATTATTAAAGGATTTACACATAACCTTTTCTAATTTTTCTTCCACTTCTTCTTCCGTCCAGTAATAGCCTTGATTATTTTGGACCCACTCAAAGTAAGAAACGGTAACTCCACCTGCAGATGCAAGCACATCAGGTACAAGTAAAATCCCTCGGTCTGTTAAGATCTTAGTTGCTTCAAGTGTTGTTGGACCATTTGCTGCTTCAACAACAATCTTCGCGCGAATATTATGGGCGTTTTCTTCTGTGATTTGATTTTCAATTGCTGCAGGAACCAAGATGTCGCAGTCTAATTCAAGTAATTCTTTATTAGTGATCGTATTATTAAATAACTTCGTAACCGTTCCAAAACTATCACGTCTATCCAATAAATAATCTATATCCAATCCATTTGGATCATGTAACGCTCCATAAGCATCAGAGATACCCACTACTTTTGCACCTGCATCATGCATAAACTTTGAAAGATAGCTGCCTGCGTTTCCAAACCCCTGGACAACCACGCGTGCACCTTCAATATTAATACCCTTCTTTGCAGCTGCTTCTCTTATACAAATTGTTACACCTTTTGCTGTTGCCGATTCCCTACCATGTGAACCACCTAGTACAAGTGGTTTTCCAGTAATAAATCCTGGAGAATTAAATTCATCTATTCGGCTATACTCATCCATCATCCAAGCCATAATTTGTGAATTTGTAAACACATCTGGTGCCGGAATATCTTTGGTTGGTCCAACAATTTGACTTATTGCTCTAACGTAGCCACGACTTAAGCGTTCAAGTTCACGAAATGACATATCACGAGGGTCACACACAATGCCCCCCTTACCTCCGCCATATGGTAAGTCAACGATTCCACATTTTAAGCTCATCCAAATAGAAAGTGCCTTTACTTCCTTTTCTGTTACACCAGGATGGAAACGAATTCCTCCTTTTGTAGGTCCAACAGCATCATTGTGTTGTGCACGATACCCTGTAAATATCTTTACTGACCCATCGTCCATCCTTACTGGGATTTTTACTGTTAACATTCTCATTGGTTCTTTTAATAGTTCATATACTTCTTCAGGGTAGCCAAGCTTTTCTAATGCACTGTGAATAACGGTTTGAGTCGATCTTAGCACATCAAGCTTTTCTTCATGGTTTATGTTTGTAGTCCCTTTTTCGGCCACTATTTTACCCTCCTAAAATCACTAACAATGTTGTCCCATTCATGACATAGTATACACTTTTAGGTAATTTATGCAATAATAAATGAAAATTTTTTGACATTTTTACGATATTTTTTGTAAACGCTACCATTGTTGTTATTTAGGGAATTTTCTGTATTTTCCCCATCCCTTATAACCCTTAAATGGAGCGTCTCACCTTCTATTTAAATACTATTTACTAGTGTCTGTTTTTCGCCTCAAGATATTCTTTTAGAAAAAAACGGTAGAGACAACCCACTACTTAAAGTAATGGACAATTGTCTCAACCGCTTCTTGATCAATCACTGTTTTCCCATACTCCTTTATGCGATGAATACTTTCAAGAGTAGGGTTTGAATATTCAGATAGAACAACTGCCACTAACATTAAGTTACAGTCCTCTACATTTTCTATACAAAAATAATACTTGTCATCCATTACATATAAGCTTCCCCCAGTAAAGCCGAGTACCTTAAGCTGATGGGACACTTGAATCACATACTCAAAATTGGTAAATTCATAAATGAGGTCTTGCTTTTCCTTTACACTTACCTGTAAATCATAAAAAGAATCCATTAAGGAGCTATCTTCTTCTTCCTCATCCATCGTGACAACCATGACCATACCCTGAGTATGCATCGTAAAGATTTCTACTGCAACCGTTCCTTGTATATCCACATCAAATTGTTCACTTGCTTCTTCAAGCATCTCATGGAACAATTGATGCCACTTTAAAGAATCTTTCCATATATCCTCTTTTGTTAATCCTCTTTCAGATAAATCATCCGTAGTTAAAAAAATTTTTATTTTATTGTAGGTTAATCGTTCTAAGCGCATTATAAAGCCCCCTGCTGTGAACAACTGTTTGTTTAGTGTATGAAATTCTTGCAGGAAGGTGAATTGTCTAATCGATATTCCTTCTTACATTCTGGTTTTTAACCAACTTTCCCACTCATTACGTGAGGTACCTATAATGTGGTCATGATAATTGACCTTTTCTTTTTCAGAAATGGTATCAAATGCAAACCCACCTAATCCAATATGTATGTCTTCGTAGTTCTTTACCAATTTCTCTGTGAGTTGTAGTGTTCCGCTAACATTTTCCTTCATTGTACAGGAAAAGAAGATAAATTTTGGCTTTACAATCTTAATAACCTCATCGATATCTTTTTCAGCTATACTTGCTCCCAAATAAATTACCTCAAATCCTTTACGTCTTAAAAATAACGTAAAGATGAGTAGGCCGAGTTCATGCCACTCACCTGGTCCACAAACTGCAATGGCCTTTGGCATCATTGGATTATGCGGAAAGGAGTGCAAAATCATACCAATTCTTGATCGGAGAATAGATGAGGCAAAGTGTTCATGTGCGGTAGTGATTTTAGAATTTTCCCATAAATCACCAATTTTAACTAGCAATGTGCCCAAAATATCTACCATTACCTTATCTACTGTAAACAAACTAAATGCTTGATTAATGATATCATGTGCAGTTTTTTCGTCAAAAGCAAGTAGTGATTGAAGTAACTTGTCCGCCATGGCACTTGATTGGTCTCCACCTGTTTGAACATGTAGAAGACCTTCTTTTTCTTCAATCTCATTGTTTTCAAGTAAAGTAACAGCTTGACTAATGGTAAAGCCTTTATTCACTTTGTCTTGAAGCCATCTTAATATTCTTACATGTTCTTCCGTGTAAAGACGATGTCCCGATTCATTTCTTTTTGGCGCTACCATCTGATAGCGCCTTTCCCAAGCACGTAGCGTTCCTGCTTGAATTCCTAACATTTTCGAGACCGCTTTTATATTATATTTTCCTTCTTCTGTCGCCATTGTCTTTCCTCCGTATAACTCGTAACATACTCACATTATACAGTTCATATAAAAAATGTGTAAACTTTGTATAGGCTGACACTTACTCTTGATCTTTATTGGAGATAGAAATGAAATGCGTTTCAGCTCTTGCTCCTAGCCTTAGTGGCACAGCTGTCGTTCCATAGCCATTACTTACAAGAAGAGAGGTATTTTTTAATTGGTGGTATCCCCCTAACTCATACGGTCCGAACCCAAATATTCTAATTTGACCTCCATGAGTATGTCCACTCAACACTAACGAAATCCGGTCTTGTACCTGTATTTTTTCCGTAATTCTCGGATTATGGCTGACGAGTATACGAAAACCCTCCTCTTGGGCATCCTGAAGTGCTAAGTCCAACCGATCTCTCTTTAATTGAAGGTCATCAACTCCAAGAAGGACCATCACTTCCCCTGCTTCTGATTCAAAGGAAACCGCTGTATTATCTAATATCTTCACTCCGTTATCAAGAAGCAAAGCATCTAGCTCATGATAGTCAACCTCGTAATCATTATTTCCCCAAACAAAATACAATGGTCCCAACTGTTTGAGAAGGGTAAGATTTTGTCTTACCTTTTGAAAATCGACTCCTTTTTCAAGAAGGTCACCACCAATGATTACTAGGTCTACCTGTCCTTTTGCTTTCACATCCTGTATTATTTTGTCAGAGATAGGGCGCTTATGAATATCGGATATAAAAAAAAGCTTTAGTTCACCAAAGCTCTTAGGAAACTCTGAAAAAGTAAAATGATGGGTTTGAACTTTATTTCTAAATGCCTCTTTATACATAAAAATAAGGAGCGAGACTGCTACTAAAACTAACGCATAAAATAAGAACTCCATATATCCTCCACTTTATATTATTCTTTACTTTCACGAAGAAGCTCGTAATCTAATGAAATCATACCATAAAGCAATGAGAAACAAAAAAAAGCAACCGCTGGCCATAGAGAGACCCTTGATAGGAAATAAAAACTTAAACACACACAAAATAGCAAAAGACATTCAAGCTTAAACAACTTCCCCCGCCCATTGCTAACCACCATCATTTCAATACCGTTCTTAATTAAGTCAGCATTTATTAAAAACCCAATAAAAAACGCTAAAATAGAAGCAATAAAAGGAACAGGACTCAATACAACCTCTACAATAATATCTGATAAGTTATTTGGAAAATGGATAGGTATCCATACTATAAATAATAATCCACATATATATCCTAACAAAAGTTTCATGAGTTTCTTCACATACACAAAAATCCCTCCCATAAACAATGTATGAGAGGAATCAATCTTGTTACACATTTATCTTACAATTAATCTTCATGTATGTTTAGAATACGAAAACCAAAATCCTCTAGCTTTTTAACAAACTTATCAACATTATTGTTCTTTTCAATTTTCAAAACAATTCTTCGGACCAATTTATCCGTTTCATCAAAAGTTACTAATGAAATAATTTGTTCATGGAATTGATGAGCAATTTCTGCTAGTTTTGCAATCCTGCCCTCTGTCTCTACAGAGGTAAATGCAATACGGATTCCTTTGCGATGTACACCAAATGCAGAACCGAATTGCTCCAAACAATCGGAGCGTGTGACAACCCCTAAGAATTTTCGATTATCATCAACTACCGACAATAAAGGGTAATCCTTCAAATCTAACAATAAATTCTCGAAGATTTCATTTCCTTCCAAAAAGCGGTCTTGATGTGTTGCAATTTGTGAGACGGTTGTTTTTGTTAAATACTCATCTTTTGTTTGCAGGCTTTTAAAATAATTTTCATAAATGCTGTATCTTGTAACCGTTCCTACATAAGTTTGTCCATCTAACACGGGCAACCCATCAATTTGTTCTTCCTCAAGCTTATTAAGCGCACTCAGTAGAGAGTCTTGATGAGAAACCACATGACAATGATGTTTTGGTATCATAATACTTTTGACGAACATGTCAATCACCTCAGGAAAGAGTAAATGTCTTCCATATTTTATTCGACAATAGGGGTAAAGAATCCTTTTTCGGTAAGCCCTACTTACTTTCATGATAAAGGTTTATGTCAAAATTTTTCTTCATCATTTCAAATACTTTGTGACGGTTTTTCCACTCATCTTCTTTTTTCCAAAGGTCCTTACTTTTATCAATGATTTCACATCGAAGTGCATGATACTCCTTTTCGGCTTTCTCACGCTTTTCTCGAAGTAGATTCATAAGTCCATATAATCCAACAATGATGACTAACATATAGAGATTACTTGATTGATCAACAAATACTGAAAACATGGCTGCAAAAGAATACGAGTAAGGAGTTAATACTACTTTATAAAGATAGTAAAAATAAATAAAACAGAGAAAAATGGTCGTCCACATCACAAGTAAATGACGAAGCTTTAATTTATCAAACTTCTTTTTTTTATCTACCACTTTCTGTAACATTTGCCTAGTAGCCTGATCCGTTCGATCGTCCAATAATAAAATTTCAGATTCCATTATTCTACCCTCCCCTATCAAATAAATATGAACTTGTCCGACGTTTTATGATGATTCAAAAAAAAGAGCTCAGCCATTTATATGGCCCAGCTCAGGTTACTTACTTAGCGGTATGGTTAATGTTTGTCCTACTGTTATTTCGTTTGATGATAATGAATTTGCTTTCTTAATAATATCAATACCAGACTGTGATTTATAATACTTCATAGCCAGTCTAAATACGGTTTCTCCTGGCTGAACTTTATGGTAAACAACAGATTGATCTACCGGCTCTGCTTTTGTGTTTGAGTTAGTTGTGCTTTCAGGTGTAGTTGTTGTTTCTTGAGCAGTTTCGCTACTATTGGCCTGCTCCGCATTGGCAGATTCTTCAACTGTACCTGCTTCTGCTTCCACATTCTCTTCAGTCACGGCTTCTTCTGTTACCGTTTTTTCTTCCTCCTCTTCTGTATCCGTATAATAAACAGCTTCTGCACCCTTACTTTCTTCAACCGTCGTACTAACAGATGATTTTTGTGAGTCATTATACGTATAAATACTAAAAATCACGATTGGTAGTAAGATAAAAAACATACCTAGCAAGCGAATAAGAGGATACTTTACTTTTATTTTTGTCTTTTTTTTCAATTGTTTTTGTTTATGAACTCTACTCCTTGGTGGAAGCTTTTCATTTGAAAGGGTAGTCTTTCCGTCTTGTGTCGAATCTACTTTTAGATCAACATCCTTCATCCTTTTACGAAGTTTTTCTGCTTGATCTCTAATAGGCTCTTCTTTATTCATTTCTTTCACGTTCCTCTCTTATCCTCTCTTTTCTTTTGATAATAAATCCCAATAACGCATCAATGACAAAATGCATCGCAATAGTCACTAGGAGATTTCCTGTCCACTCGTATATAACTCCAATAAAGAAACTGAGCAGAGTGATATTTAAAAAGAGAAACCAATTAAATAGATAGCGATAATGAATTACAGCAAAAATAATGCTAGATACAATTAGTCCAAAATGAGTTTGTATGACCCCTCGAAATAAAATCTCTTCACTAGTCGCAACAATTGCTGCAATAAAGAGAATCTCCCACCCTTTTCTGTTTGAAAATAATTTCTCATTTAACCCTCCATCATCATAATAAGAGGAGGGCAGAAATTTCATAAACGTTGCATCAATACAAACGATAAGTAATCCTGCAGGAACTCCTACCCACCAGATAAAAGGGTCTTTCCAGTCAAAGAGTTCGAGAAAGGACTTCAGACTGTCAAATAATAAATACCCTATAACTACGGAAAGGACCACGAGTATGACTTGTGTCATGTATAGATGTTTTAACAATTCCTTATCTGATAATTCGTCAATCAATTCTTCATATTTATTTTTCATAACTAGTCACACTCTTCGTAAGCAAGCCCCTCAAATAATCCTTCCACTGAAAAGGCGAATACTCTACTACTTCTGAACACTTGGTTTTGTATCGATCGTAAACAATTCCACACACAGAACAACAATCGTCAATGGTGCCGTGAGTAACTTCTCCAAAATAAGAAAGAACTCCCTTGCGTTTACACTCCTTCGACTGAATCCAATTCAACATGTCCAATATCTTTTTCCTTTTATGCTTTTTTCTATTGTCAACATATTCTATAAACCGTTCTTCCGCTATCTTTAAATCCATCGTGTTAGTTAGACTACGGAGAAAATCCTTTGTTAATCTCCAGGAATTATCCGTAAATCCCCCAATCTGTTGAATGGTTTCCTGCATTTCTTCCCACTCATAAAGCAGTTGGTCTCCAAAATGTTGAAACAGCCAACGAATTTGATATTCTGTAGGAAGTTCTCCTTCTGCTAGCTGGTATGGAAGTTGCTCATCATGAGGAGAATACAAAAGAATGGATATACTATTCTCTCCATCCCTTCCCGCTCTGCCGATCTCCTGTAAGTAAGATTCTAGCTGTAAGGGCATATGGAAATGGATCACAAACCGCACATTTTCTTTATTGATTCCCATTCCAAAAGCGCTAGTTGCACATATCACATCAAGCTGCCCTTTAATAAATTGCTGCTGAATAAGTATTCTACTTTCCTGGTCAAGCCCACCATGGTACGCCATTGCTCTTGGAACTCCACTGTCTCGTAGCATAATGGCTACTTCTTCGGCTAATTTTTTACTAGAAAAATAGATTATCCCTGGACCTTGTAAAAAAGATACCCACTCTAATAGCTTATCAAGCTTTTCCCTAGCATCATGGACATAGTCTACGACCATTTTAATGTTGGGACGATCAACGGAGGACACAAATTCCTCCCACTTATCTAGCTTTAAAGTTCGGACAATATCGGACCGAACCTCCTGATCTGCTGTGGCAGTCAAAGCAATCGTTCGAGGACTCCCAAGAATTTCACGAATGTCACCTAACTTTAAATAATCAGGTCTAAAATCATAACCCCACTGCGAAATACAATGCGCCTCATCTACCACAAATAGGCTTATTAGTAACTTATTTAGCTGTGAAACAACAAATTCATTCATTAGCATTTCAGGTGAGATATAAATAAACTTATACGTATGCAAACGACCAAAAACATTGCCTCTCTCCTCACGTTCTAGAAAAGAATTGATCGCTACTACTCGTTTTTCACCTCGTGCCATCATTTGTTCAACTTGGTCCTGCATCAATGAAAGCAATGGGGTAACCACTACCACTACACCTTCCATAAGATAAGCTGGTAGTTGATAACAAAGTGACTTACCAGTTCCGGTTGGGAGCATTGCAAGGACATTCTTTCCTTGTAATAACGCTTCAATAATCTCTTTTTGGCCCATTTTGAATTGATCATATCCAAAATGTGTTTTTAATTCATACTCCAGCATCATAATAGGTCACCAAATTTCGCAATCACTAATCGAATTTGAAAATAATCTACATCTATTATTTCTCGTATTTTCCTCAACTGCTTTGATGATGCTTTTTGAATCGCCTCTTTAATTCTTTCCTGAAGTGGCTCTTCAACAAATCGGTCAATATTAAACCCGTTAACGAAAAGGGCAATCTCAACTATATGATCTTGAATCGTACTTTCTTTTAGTCTTCTTATTCGGCCGATTTCTACAATCCCTTTTCCTCTCTTTATTAAATCGAATGTTTTTTTGGCTGAAGATGTTAGTTGCTGAAGCTCATCTGTAACTGCCATTCTAGCTAATAACGGATAGGCTGAAGGTTTTTGCTCAATCGAACTCATTAAATAATGAAGCAAGGCTTGAAATTGAAATCGGTAGCTGTTCTCTTCAATACCAAGCATTTCAATCGTTTGCATTTCCGTTAATCCAATCGACTGAAAGCCCGAAAATCTTGCAACTAATACGCTTGGGTCAACCTCCAATTCTGAAGACTCCAACAATACCTGTAATTCACTGAGTAACATATGAGGAAAGTCTTTGCTGTTTCCTTTCGATGTTGAGAACAAATGCTTAATCCAATTTTGAGTATCTTTATTTTTCTGAACAGGTATATAGCTTGTTTGTTTATTTACTTGATTAGAGCATACTTGAATAAGTAAAGATAATCTTTCCCAGAATTGTATACAATTGTGATATTTCCCTCCTTGCAAGTTTTTCAAGAATGGGTACATTGAATACAATTCATTGATTAAAAGTTGTCCACTTTCGCTAATGACAATCTGCTGATTGCTAGAAAAATACATAAATTCATGTTTTATTAGTTTGCTTATAATGCTCTCATATTGCTCTCTTGTTAAATGATGCGCTGTATGAAAAAAGGAATCTACTTGAAAAAGATGTGAGTCCTGTATGGTTTGAGATGATTTTTTACCATTTAATAAGTGAAACACACTTGAGCTGCTTCGTTCTTTACCTAGTTTTGATAAACAATATAGAACGACCTGTTCAAGAATATTTATCAATTTACCTCACCTTCGATACGTAGGTTTTTTTGTATTTTTATGTCTATTATTGTAGCATGAAATGAGTCGCATTTAATGAATAAAAAATGCCATTAATGGTCAAACACTAATATGATAAGCATTCTCAATACTTTTTCTATTGAAATGTTGACCATTCAGTTTTACAATAAGATATGAGGGATGCATTTCTAATGTATTTTGGGAATGATAAAGAATACTTGTTTAATTTTTTGGGAGGTATTTTACATGGCAAAATATACAATTGTAGACAAAGAAACTTGCATTGCATGTGGTGCTTGCGGAGCTGCTGCACCTGACATTTACGATTACGATGATGAAGGCATTGCATTCGTTACTCTAGACGATAACCAAGGTATCGTTGAAATTCCAGACGTACTATTAGACGATATGATGGATGCGTTCGAAGGTTGCCCAACAGATTCTATTAAAGTGGCTGATGAAGCATTTGATGGAGACGCACTTAAATTCGAATAGTAAATAAGTAAAAGCAACGGCTATGCCGTTGCTTTTCTATTTCTATGCTGCTTTGTTTTGAACTTTTTGATTGTTCATCCATGTTCCCATTCTTGCAAACAAAAGCATAAATATAACTGATATTAAAATCCCCTTAACTAAGTTAAAAGGAAGTATAGCCGTAACAATCATTTGCCTTGTTTCTTCTCCTGACATAGCAGGAGTATTCAAAAAGAATGTATAAGCAGGCAAAATAATGTAATAGTTAAGCACACTCATTAGAACTGCCATAGATATTGTACCTACTACCAAGCCAAATGTCATACCTTTTGAAGATTTCACCTTTTGATAAATGTAGTATGTTGGCAAAATAAACAGGATACCCGCAACAAAATTTGCAATATGGCCTACAGGAACTCCAGTTGCACTTCCTGTTAAAAAGTAATCAAGTACATTTTTTAGAAGTTCAATTAATATTCCAGCTACTGGTCCGAGTATTAGAGCACCAATCAATGCTGGCACATCACTAAAATCCACCATTAAAAACTGTGGAAAAGGTGGAAGTGGAAAATTAAGAAGCATTAATACATACGAGATGCTACTTAACATTCCAATCAATACAAGTGTTCTTACGTTTAAACTTTTCATTTCCCTCTCTCCTTTTTTAGGATCCATCTCACCTAAAGAAGAAAGATTCAGCATCACGTACCTCATTAACAAATAACCCCCAAGCGAGTCGCTTGAGGGAGATTATTAAGAAGTCACGCTTAATAAACGTTCGAAACTCTCATTTTTGAACGTCTGCAGAACCTCCATCTTCTCCCATCCAGACTATACTGTCGGCTTTGGAATCACACCAAATCCTGCCCAAAAATCAGGCTCGCGGGCTTAGAGTGTTACACTCATTACCGCCGGTCGGGAATTACACCCTGCCCCGAAGATAGACCAATATTATATTTTCCACATAATTATAGCTTAGTTCGTATTTTTTGTGAAGAAGTTTGCATTCTGAATGAATTATTTTTTGTCCTTCTTTTGTATTTGTGTTAAATTATTAAAGTATATGTACATACGATATTGATTAATTTAAAAGGAGATAATCATGGAAAAAGTTCTTATTTTTGGTCATAAAAATCCTGATACTGACACAATTTGTTCAGCTATCGCTTATGCTGAATTAAAAAAAGCTCTTGGTATGGATGTGGAAGCGGTTCGATTAGGGGAAGTAAGTGGTGAAACACAATTTGCTCTTGATACGTTCAAAGCAGAAGCTCCTAGACTAGTTGAAACAGTGGCTAGTGAAGTTAACAGTGTTATCTTAGTTGACCACAACGAAAGACAACAAAGTGTAAGTGATATTGATCAAGTTCGTGTTCTAGAAGTAATTGACCATCACCGTATTGCAAATTTCGAAACGAGTGATCCTCTATATTACCGCTGTGAGCCTGTTGGTTGTACGGCAACTATTCTAAACAAGCTTTACAAAGAAAATAATGTTCAAATTCGCCCAGAGATTGCTGGTCTCATGCTTTCTGCAATTATCTCTGATTCATTATTATTCAAGTCCCCTACATGTACGGCTGAGGATGTTGCAGCTGCAAAAGAATTAGCTGAAATTGCTGGTGTAGATGCAGAAAGCTATGGATTGGACATGCTTAAGGCTGGCGCAGATTTAAGCGACAAATCTATTCAGCAGCTTGTATCCCTTGATGCAAAAGAATTCCAAATGGGAGCTAGTAAAGTAGAAATTGCTCAAGTGAATGCAGTAGATATTAACGATGTATATTCAAGACAAGCTGAACTAGAAGAAACATTATCAAACATCATTTCAGAAAAAGGTCTAGACCTGTTCTTATTTGTTGTAACAGACATCCTAACAAATGATTCAACAGCTCTTGCATTAGGAAATGCACGATCATCTGTTGAAGAAGCTTACGGTGTAACATTGGAAAATAACAAAGCCGTGTTAAAAGGTGTTGTTTCACGTAAAAAACAAATCGTACCAGTCCTTACAGATCTATTCAATTCAAAAATGTAGTATGATTAGCGCAAACTTTGAAAGTTTGCGCTTTTTGTTAAAAAATATAACAAAATCGTGACTTTAAAGCATTAAAGCGTTTACATTGTGCGATCTGAACGTTTTAGTCCATTGACAGATAAATGTTCGTTTTGTAAAATAATCAGAAAATTGATAATTGGGTAGGTGTTTTGAATGTTTCAAATTTTAGTAGCCGACGCAATAAATGAGGAAGGACTTTCTCCCTTATTAGATTTTAATGAAGGGACTTTAATTCAGAAAAAAATTAATGATCCAGAAGTAGCTTTAGAAAAAATTGATGCGCTTCTAGTTCGAAGTGCTACAACTGTTACAGAAGAACTGCTTGGAAAAATGCCTCAATTAAAAATTATTGCACGTGCTGGTGTTGGTGTCGACAACATAGACGTGAATGCGGCTACGAAACGAGGAATCATTGTCGTCAATGCTCCAGATGGAAATACGATTTCTACAGCTGAGCATACGTTTGCCATGATGGCATCCTTAATGAGAAATATCCCACAAGCCCATCAGTCGGTTAAAAATCTTGAGTGGAAACGAAATGCATTTATCGGAACTGAACTTTATGGAAAGACTCTTGGTATCGTTGGTATGGGTCGTATTGGTTCTGAATTAGCTAAAAGAGCAAAAGTGTTCGGCATGAATGTAAAAGTATACGATCCTTTCTTAACCAAAGAGCGCGCAATAAAGCTAGGTGTTTCTCATGGTAGTTTGGAAGAAGTATTGGCAGAGGCAGATATTATTACTGTTCACACTCCATTAACTCCAGAAACTAAAGGACTAATTAACGAAGAAACATTAAGTAAAACGAAAAAAGGTGTATACTTCCTTAACTGTGCACGTGGGGGAATTATCGATGAACAAGCTTTAGCGAAATTCGTTGGCAATGGTCATGTAGCCGGAGCTGCTATCGATGTATTTGAAGTAGAACCACCTGGAGAACATCCGTTATTTAAGTTTGATAATGTAATCGTCACACCGCATTTAGGTGCGTCTACAAAGGAAGCTCAACTTAATGTTGCTACACAGGTGGCAAAAGAAGTTCGTATGTATTTTGAAGGCAAACCGGTGTTAAACTCTATTAACCTTCCAGCAATGTCTAAAGATATTTTTGAAAAGATCAAACCATTCCATCAGTTATCTAAGCAAATCGGAACTATTTTATCACAGTGCATGAAACAGGGAGTAAATGAAATCTCTATTACTTACTCTGGCACAGTAACAGATCTTGAAACATCTTACTTAACAAAAGCTGTCCTTTCTGGGTTCTTTAAAAATAGAATAGACGTGAACGTAAATGAAGTAAATGCCTTACTAGCTGCCAAAGAAAGAGGAATTACCGTTGGTGAGAAAATATCAACGAATACTTTTGGTTATGCAAATAGCATCACTGTCACAGCTAAGGCAGAAAACCATCAGTTTACGGTAAGAGGTACCTTTATTGACCATTACGGACCAAGAATTGTGTACTTAAATGACTTTGTTATCGACTTCCTACCTGAAGGAAATATGCTTTATATTCAGCACATGGACCGCCCAGGTGTCGTTGGTAGAGTTGGTAAAATCCTAGGTGATCAAGAGGTAAATATTGCAACAATGCAAGTGGGAAGAAAGCAAGCCGGTGGAGAAGCGATCATGGTTCTATCATTTGATAAGCCATTAGACGATCAACAGATAGCAACTCTAGCAGCGGTTGAAGATATCGTGTCGATTAATCGAATCAATCTATAAGAAAAGCGCAAGCGCCTTGGTAAGATCCGACAGGCATAAGACGGAGACCGAAAGAGGTCCTGACCTCTGTAGGGCTTTGGCTTATGACCCGAGGAGCTAGACACTGCTCAAAGTTCAAAAACTTATACATTTTTTATCTATAAAAAAGATCGGAGGTTATTTCCTCCGATCTTTTTCTTATCCTAGTGGATGTATTTTACGCTCTCCTTTTGAGAACGTCATAATTTCTTTATATCCTACCTCTTTTGCAAGCACCAGCGCCTTATCATAATCAGCACCTACATGCTCTGGAAAATGGGCATCAGATGACAATACGATTGGTATCTTTTTATCGTAACACATCTGCAATAATCGTTTGTCAGGATACAATTCACCAATGGGTTTACGTAAACCCGCTGTGCTAATTTCTACACATGTTTTTGAGTTCGCTAGTGCTGTTGTAGCCTTATCATATTGCTCTAGTAAAAACTCTTCTTCCTTCGGTATGTATTTAAAGATTTTAACCAAATCCAAATGACCAACAATATCAAATAAATTTGACTCTGCTAATGTTACGACCTGTTGAAAATAATTTCGATAGACTTCATGCAGATCACGCTTTTCCCATTCATGAATATATTCCTTTAAATCAATTCCAAAGTCATCTACCCAATGAATCGAACCAATTACATAATCGAAATCATAACTTTTAATAAAAGCTTCCATCTCCGCATGTTTTCCAGGAGTGTAGTCCATTTCAATCGACATTTTTACATCAATTTCATGACTCCATGCCTCATGAAATAAATTCACATAGTCTTTCATATCATAGTATCTACGTTCATTTACCCATGGATTTTGAAGAATATCTGCTGTTTGATAGAAATGATAAGCATGCTCAGAAATACCAAATTGCCCGATTCCCTTCGCCTTTGCCTCATCCGTAAATTTCTTTAAATAATCTAACGTTAATGTTCCTGTTTCCAAATGATTATGATAATCCGTTAACATCCAACCAGCCTCTTTTAGAATTTTCTTTCTATTATATACCGATTCAGAGACTGTCGCAATGACAATTCATATTATTCTAATTGCAATATTTGTCTTGGTACTATAATATCATTTTGTAACTGATTCACCTGTTTTAGCTGCTCAACAGACTTACCTGTTTTATGAGCAATGTCTTCAAGTGTATCGCCTTCTTGGACAACATATTTATTTGTATATGATTCGTCGATTGTTAGCGTTTGATTGACAACAATCGTATCGCTAGTAAGATGATTGGCAGACTTAATGGCATTTACATTTATTTTGTATTTCTGAGCTATTGACGAAAGAGTTTCTCCGATTTGTACGGTATGTGAAATGGTTGATTCAACTTTTTCCGCGGATAATACGACGCTTTCCTGCTCATCATTTTCATTATAAGTTTTTCCATGTCCTTCATATAATCTCGTTTTGGCAACTGTCTCTAGTACGCTAGAGTCTTCCTCCCTTTTTTGTACCGCTACTTCTTGTCCCACTTTTACATCACCTAAAGCTAACACTGGATTAACAGCATTTCTTTTATCAACAGTCCATTCGTTTAGATGAACTTCAAAGTGCAAGTGAACACCAGACGAGTCACCGGTGCTTCCCATTTCACCAAGCTGTTGACCTGCTTTTACCGTATCTCCAGCATTCACAAATCTTGCTTTTAAATGAGCATAAACCGTTTCAATATTATTTTGATGTTTAACGAATATAACATGTCCATATGAACCAGAATAGTAAGATTTAGTTACAATTCCGCCATCAACGGAGTAGATGGGTGTTCCTAGTGAAGATGCTATGTCGATCCCTTTGTGGCTTCCTCTTCTTGTTCCGTATGTATCGGTGATCATTCCATCAGCCGGCCAAATCCAGTCAGCGGTTTCCTGGCTAATATTCATACTTGCTTGAGAGTGTTTTCCTCCGAGAAATAGCAATGTGACACATAATGCCATTAAACCCGCAATCAAAAAACGTTTTATGTAGTCTCGCATTTTTTTCCTCCTTGTTATTGTACTCTCCTTTCTCACTCTATGACAGCATGTCTAAAAAAAGACCTCTATCTAAAAAGTACAACTAAGGAAGCAGCCTCCTTTTATATATCCTCACTATTAAAGTGAGCGATTAATAAAAACACATTTGTTATTATTTGGACGAAGTGTTTTCTTTTATTCATGAAATATAGAAAAAAGATCAGCAACTTGTGCTGATCTCCTTTGTTTTAGTCGATAGATTTTTTGTTTGCTGCGATTGGTACTTGGATTTCTTCTTGTAATGAAAATCTTCCGACATAATCAATCGGTGCATTACTAAATTTCACTTTTTCATATCCAAAGCTCTTCGCTGTTAAAAGAATGGCTTCAATTGATTGTGAGGTTTCAGGTGTATCCTCTATGTTTATCCCTTTGTTTAACGTAATGTTTACACTTTTATTGGTTTCATCTATAGCAACTGAATTGATTTGATCGACCAATAATGGTGATTTTAGGTTATGGGTATCTATATTCGTTTTCATTGCTTCAAAGGTTTCTTCAATTGTAGAATAAGATTCTGAATATGGAACAAGGTATGGTTTTGTTGATTCATTATTTGGATAATATAAATAAAATGCGAGATTTGATATCTTTTCTAATGGTTTTTCAGTGATAAAATCGTGACCCGTTGATATTCCTTTTTCTGTTTCATTCGTTGTAAAAACTGCTTTTTCTAAATTAAGGTTGAGTAGTAATTGCTGAATGGCGTGAAAAAATGGTATACCAGCAGTTCCATATTGATACGGATGATCAGCCGCAACATTGACATTCAATGTGCTACTATTCACATCTATCGCTAAGTCTGCCTCTAACGGATAAAAATTATTAAGTCCCCACTCTTGTTCGTCAATGCTTTCCATTACCTCTTTTAATTGAGCCAGCTGATCAATTTGGTCTGATGATTCAATCAAGAAGCTAACTGGAATAATGTTTTGACCTTGGCTGTCTGGAATAGCTAACGTAAAAATCTGCATTGTTCCTAAATCCTCAGCATAAACGGCAGTTGTTGGGTCTTCGGTCGCTTGAAACGTATTATCATTCATATCAGTTGAGTTTTCTTCGCTACCAACGTCCATTCTTGCTTCATTTTCGTAAGTAGATTCTTCCTTTTTTAACGAAGTATTTTGTTCAGTTACAGCTTCCTCTTGCAGGTTTTTATCTGCTGAATGGTTGAAGCTAGCTCCATCAAACAAATTAAAGGAGAGAATGGCTACTAAAAATACAGCTACTGCGGTTGCAAACGATGGAATAATCCACGTTTTCCTCGGTCGTTCTTCTAGTTTTTTTGAAATATTTTCGTATATGTTATGAGGATCACGATGATCTTTAAGCTTTGGCATTTCTCGTAACCATTCTTCTAGTTGTTCATCACTTATCTTTTTCATCGATTCCCCTCCTTTTCTAAAAGTTGTTGCATTTCCTTTTTAAGAACCTTTAACGCACGGTGTTGAGTTGTTTTAACTTTACTTTCAGTCCAGTTTAAAGCTTCTGCGGTTTCGGCGATTGAAAGCTCCTGAATATACCTCATAATTATTACGATACGCTGATCAATTGTACAATGATCTAAGCATTGGTAAATATATTGATATTCTTCCCTTTGCATCGCAATCTCTTCCGGAATAGGATGCATATCCTTCACTTGCTGCGTCGACCAATCAAATTTCTCAATAATTCTTTGTTTCCATCCTTTTTGCTTCCTGAACGAATCGATCGCAACATTTCTGGCAATCGAGAAAAGCCATGTCTTCTCACTACTTTTCCCTTCAAAGTTTTTATATGCTTTCAGAACTCTAATATATACTTCTTGAGCAAGATCCTCAGCTTGCTCTCGATTCTTCACCATATAAAACAAAAACTGAAATACATCTTGATGATATTTATCGTACAACTCGTTAAAAATCGAGTTCACCGGGTTCCCCTCCCCGTTCATCTAATTAGTCGTTCTTTATGTATAGAAAGTTACACTTTAAATATATTATCTATCTAAATAAAAAGGAAGGATTTATTTACTTAAATCCTTCCCATCATACACAAATATTCAATAAGGCATGTTTCCCGTGAATCAAGAATTTTCGGCATTCTTTAGCAAATTATCCACATATTCGAGGAATTTGGAAGCTAAATGTCGTTCCATGGTCTAATTTGCTTTGCACCGTAATATCGCCTTTGTGGGCTTGAATAATATTCCGTGCAATCGCCAATCCTAATCCGGTACCAGATCTCCCTCTTGTTCTTGCTTTATCTGCTTTATAAAAACGCTCGAACACAAACGGGAGATCTTCTTCAGAAATTCCAGAACCAGAATCACTTACTTCCACATGGAAATTTTGATCATCGATCTTTGCGATTAACTTAACCGTTCCGCCTTCTGGTGTATGTCGAATCGCATTATCAATGAGATTGGTAAGAACCTGCTCAATACGGTCTGGATCAAACATAATGGTCGAGTATTTTAAATCCTGCTCGTAAAGTAGCTGAATTCCCTTTTCTTTTGCAAGCCCTTGAAACTTACGTATAATTCTTTGAATATATGAGTCGATTTCAACGAGATCATTGGTTAGTTGAATATGTCCAGCCTCCATACGGGCAAGATCTAACAGTTCGTTCACCAGACGACCCATTCTTAGTGATTCATCGTAAATCACTCGTGCCATTTCTTTCTTTTCCTCTGTTGTCTCTGCAATATCATCCACAATCGCCTCACTATATCCCTGAAGCATAGAAATAGGCGTTCGCAGCTCGTGTGATACATTCGCAATAAAATCTTTCCTAAGCTTGTCAAGCTGTCTCTCTTCCGTCATATCTCGAACGACAGCCACTGCACCACGTATGAATGTATTGTTATATAGCGGACTAACAATGACCACCCAATGACGACCTTGAACGGAGAATTCCCCTACTTGTTCCTGTTCCATGTCTACTGCCCATTGAAAAAGCTCCATGACATCCTGCGGAACCGCTTCTGCCTGAACAGATTTTCCTTCTAGTGTAAAATACCAATGCTGTAAAAAGCGTTCAGCAGGGGGTTTGTGATTAGTATTGTTCCATCCCTATTAAACGTAATCACTCCATCAGCCATACTACTTAAAATACTGGATAATTGTTCTTTTTCCTGACTTAAGGCATTCATATTAAACTTCAATTGCCTTCCCATTTGATTAAAAGCAGTTGCTAGCTCTCCTATTTCATCCCTTGTAAGAATAGGAACCTTCGTATCAAACTTTCCTCTTGCCGCCTCTACAACAGCCTCCCTCATTTTTCGTAGTGGGGCTGTGATACGAGTTAATAAGAAGAAAGCAAAGATAGTAGTTAAGATAATCGCAATTCCAGCAGCTAAGAGGATAAACTTCGTTGTTGATTCAGTTGTTTCTTGAAGAGCCTGTAATGATTGAAAAATATAAACGGCACCGTTTTCTCCGTCTAGATTTGCAATCGGTACTCCAATAATTAAAATACTTGAGTCTCCTTGTGTTTCAGAAAAAGGAATCTCGACAATTTTTTTTGCTATTTCCTGCTGTTCCAAAACTTTGGATAACTCTGTATCTTTTAGAAAGAAGCTTACCGGCAGCTCTAAGGATTCTGGGATATCTGGTGAATAGAACGATTCATCCTCATTTTTAATCACCATGGCCCCTGTAACATCGTCTAGTAGCTCCCAAGAAATCTGCAAACCAATTTCTAGTTCCTGATCTTCAACAAAATGAGCCATATTCGAAGCGAGATTGGTCAAATTCCCCTCTGTTTCGTTTATATGATAATTCTCAAAAAACTCTAGTAACAATACCGTTAAGATAAAAAGCACAAATGAGACGAGCAGGAGAATAGTGAACCATAGTTTCCCTACAACACTACGCCAAAACATTATTCATTGACTACTTCGAACTTATAGCCAACACCCCATACAGTAACAATCATTCTAGCCGCTTGCTCAGATACTTTATTTAACTTTTCTCGCAAACGTTTTACATGGGTATCAACAGTTCGTAAGTCTCCAAAAAACTCGTAATGCCAAACCTCTTTAAGTAATTGTTCACGATCAAACACCTTATCTGGAGATTTAGCTAAGAAATATAATAACTCATATTCTTTGGGTGTAAGGCTCACTTCTTTTCCATCTGCTAAAACACGGTGTGCATCATTATCAATGGTTAAATGAGGGAAAACAATCACATCTTTAGCCGTTGTTTCTGTGTGTATATAGCTCGTGCTAGAAGAACGACGTAGAAGTGCTTTTACTCGTAATACGACTTCTCTTGGGCTAAATGGTTTGACAATATAATCGTCTGTCCCCACTTCAAATCCTTGGACACGGTTCACTTCTTCGCCTTTAGCCGTAAGCATAATTACAGGAGTTGCCTTCTTTTCACGAAGTTCACGACAAACCTCAATACCATCCTTACCAGGCATCATTAAGTCAAGAAGGATAACATCATAGTCATTGCTTATCGCCTTGGTCAATGCTTCATTCCCATCTTCTGCTTCATCAATCATATAATTTTCACGCTCTAAGTACATTTTCAATAACCGGCGAATTCTTTCCTCATCATCT
Organism: Bacillus sp. Y1; assembly: GCF_003586445.1. NCBI lineage: Bacteria > Bacillati > Bacillota > Bacilli > Caryophanales > Bacillaceae > Bacillus > Bacillus sp. Y1. The sequence continues at coordinate 3,319,321 of NZ_CP030028.1, forward strand.
ACAACTAGAATCTTAACTTCCTTTTCCATTGGACAATCCCCCTAGCTTTTAATTACGTAAGTGTGTTTAGAAAACAGCCCTCACGAAAAGTGAAGGCTATCCGAAAGCTTTCTTTTTAGGATCCTGCGTATGAATGAAGCCCTGCAATCACAAGATTGACAGCAACTAAATTAAACATAATAATAATAAATCCAATAACAGCTAACCACGCAGATTTTTCTCCATGCCATCCTTTAGATAGGCGTAGATGTAAAAATGCTGCATAAAAAAGCCAAGTAATGAGTGCCCAAACCTCTTTAGGGTCCCAACCCCAAAAACGGGTCCAGGCGATCTGTGCCCAGATCATTGCAAAAATAAGTCCCCCTAATGTAAACACTGGAAACCCGATTAACACAGAACGGTAGCTAATTTCATCTACTAAGTCTAGATTAATATTTTTTGTAAATGGTTTCAATGCTGCCCCAATTCTTTTTCTTAAGACTAAGCGCAAAAGACCATATAGGAGGATACCTGCACCAAATGACCAAATGACCGTATTCAGCTTTTTCGCATTGATAATGCCTGGTACTGATACAAGTGGTTCCATTTTTCCGTCTGTTAGAAGTTCTCCTTGATTTGGACCAACTAGAGCTGGCAAATGATACTCCACTTTTGCTTCATTGTCATTTTTATCAACCCAATTAAATTCTGCTTTATAATCAGCAAAGGAAAATGCTGATACAACGATGACAAATCCCAATGTAGCGATTAATCCATACATAACTACCTCTAACCAGGTAGTACTTTTACTATTTTTTGTTTGATCAATTACTTTTACTAAATAAATTAATGCGGCTCCAAAGCTAACGGCTAAAATAGCTTCACCTAATGCCACAGTTGTTACATGTATATGAAGCCAATCACTTTGTAAAGCTGGAATTAGTGGAGAAATGTCTGTTGGGAACATACTTGCGAAAGCAATCACCAATAAGGCAATCGGCATTGTAAACAATCCTAATAAAGGTGTCTTATAGATAAAATAAATAATGATAAAAGCACCAACTAAACACATTCCAAAAAAAGTTGTAAATTCAAATAGATTACTTACTGGAGCATGTCCAGCTATGGACCATCGTGTAAAAAAGAAACCAAGCTGTGCTGCAAATCCTAGAATAGAAATGACAATCCCAATGATTGACCATTTGCTACTATTTTGTTGATGATCTAGGTTTTTCTTTTGCTTAATTGCTCCTCCAAAAAACGGAATAGAAAGTAAGTAAAGTATAAACGCAATATATAATAGATTTTCACTAAGAGTGATCAATCTTTTTCCCCCTCATCCACCTGGTTTTCCTTCAATTGGTCCATCGGTTCTTTTATTTCTGTCCCCGCAAGAACCAGCTGAATTTCCTTTTTCAGTCCAAACCAGTTTTTGTTCGTATGTGCTGCTACCCAAACCTCGTCTCCTTTACGCTGTATCCATATGCGACGATGGTTCCAATATGCACCTTGAACCACACCAATCATGAAGATCAATCCACCAAATCCAATGATCCAAAGAGTTAAGTCTTTACGAACGGTGAGTCCAGTCACATCCTTTGTTTCAATTCCATTGAAGGCCATCTTGTATTCATTATCCCCTAAAGGTTCAATCGTTTGCTGGATTGCAACGAAACTAACTTCTCCTTCAGGTTTCTCTGGTGAATACATCTTAAATACGAAAGCTGGATTATTTGGAACTCTAGACTTTGTTGTTGGATTCCCATCTTCACCAAATTCAAAGTCTGGAAAGTAACTCATTAGCTCCACTGAGTAGTCGTTATCAAGTTCATACATTTTCTCAGGATCGTTCAAATTAATAGTAATATCACCAAAGGTTTCCCCTGTGCTCTTATTTGTCAGTAAAAATGACATTTTAAACAATTCATCGAGCTTATAGTTGACTTGATATAGAGCAAATTTCTCAAACTTTAGCGGTTGATTTACTCGAATACTACTAGATTCTACTTCCTCTAGCTCAGGTTCGTCACCAGCTACCGTATTCCCCTTTGTCTTATAAAGTATGACATCAGATTGATAGTTTTTTGCAACCATTCCTGCATTATCTAGTGCATCACCAAATGCTTCATTATCGGTTTCCTTGTCATACACCTCTAACTTGAAATCTACATTCTTCAAGTAATATTGCCCATCTGTCTCGGGAATCACTTTTGTTTCCCCTTCTCGTACCCAAAGAATTTCATCTATGTACATTCCTGGGACAAATCTGAGCATACTACCTATGAGAAAGATGATTAAGCCAACGTGATTGACATAAGGACCCCATCTAGAAAAACGACCTTTTTCAGCTAAAACATTTCCATTATCTTCACGGATGTTATAGCGTTTCTTTTTTAATTGTTCTTTCACTGATTCATAAGATTGATCGCTTACCGAACCAGTAGTAATTCCATAGATTCTTTGTCTTTGTAGAAAGCTCTCATGTCGAATGACCCTTTGTTTCTTTAATGCTCTATATAAGGGCACCACGCGGTCAAGACTACAGATAACCAGTGAAACACCGATGGCAGCAATTAATAACAGATACCACCATGAACTATATAAATTATGAAAGCCAAGATCATAATACAATCTACCAAACCAACCGTATTGGTCCTCATAGTACTCAGCGACAGGCATAATGGTTGGGATATACATCTCTTGAGGTAAAATGGTCCCTAACGAAGATGCAATAAGTGTAACGATAATAAGCCATACCCCTACTTTTACCGATGAGAAAAAGTTCCAAACCTTATCAATCATAGACTTATTATAAGTTTGTGACCTTCTTGCACTTCCTTCATACCGCATGTCTATTACTGGTTCTGCCGTAATTTGAGTTCCATCCTCTATGATTTTCCCACATGCCTCACAGAGGATTGTGCCATGTGGATTGACATGACCACAATCGCATTTAACTTGATTCATTGCAAAATCTCCTCATACCCTATGGTTTTATCTTCTCCATCATCTCTGTCACATCAGCCTCAGCAACGATCTGTCCCGTATGTATTTCTACCACATTTCCTTGTTTATCAATTAAAAACGTGATTGGAAGGGGATCTACTCCATAAGCTGTCATCACTTGACTGTCTTTGTCAGTAACAATTGGAAATTGCAAATCATATCGTTTAGAAAAATCAGAAACAGCAACATTAGATTCCCCAACGTTAACTGCAATAACATGTACCCCTTGATCTTTATATGCTTGGTATTGGTTATTTAAAAACGGCATTTCTTTCTCACAAGGCTTACACCATGTTGCCCAAAAGTTTAACAGAACACCTTCTCCTTCATAATCGGAAAGCTGATGTTTTTCCCCTTTGAGATCGGTAAGAACAAAGTCAGGTGCTTTTTTCCCTACTTCGACCTTTTGTACCTCATCCTTAGTAAAATTGGCGTATAGTGTATAGGCAACCGCAGCGCCAAGAAGCAGTAAAATGACCGTTCTGATTAGCAGCCTCTGCTTTTTCATATGGTTCCTCCCCCATTCACAGTCAAAATTGCACAATTTGCTTTATTATATCATTTTTCAACATACACATATTGTTATCGCTATCAAAAGACTGTGACACTTCTATGAACTTTTTCTATTTTTTTAGTGCAAGTGCACGTAATTGTTTTACTTCATGAGGAGAAAGCTCTCGAGCATCGCCCACTTTTAATCCTTGAAGGGTCAGAAAACCATACCGCTCTCTTTTTAATTTTAGAACAGGATTCCCTACAGCTTCAAACATTCTTCTAACCTGTCTGTTTCTTCCTTCATGGATGGTAATCTCAACAATCGCTGTTTGTTTTTTCTTGTCGACAGTATGCATTTTCACTTTTGCTGGAGCGGTTTTTCCATCCTCTAGACGTACTCCTCTTTCAAGAGCCTTCAACGCTTCCTTTGTAGGAATCCCCTTTACCTTTGCCACATACACTTTATCAATTTGGTTACTTGGATGCATAAGTGTATTAGCAAATTCGCCATCATTCGTTAAAATTAATAGACCAGATGTATCATAATCCAACCTTCCAACTGGATAAATTCGTTGTTCAATCATCGGGAAGAAATCTGTTACTACTTTTCTCCCTTTATCATCGTTAACACTTGAGATAACTCCCCTAGGTTTATAAAGCATAAAGTAGATCGGTTCTTCCCTTTCTAGAGGAATTCCATCTACTTCTACTTTATCTGAGGAAGAAACCTTTATTCCTAGCTCCTTTACAACCTTCCCATTCACTCGAACATGTCCTTCTTCAATTAATTGTTCTGCTTTTCTTCTTGACGCAATCCCTGCGTGTGCAATTACTTTTTGTAATCTTTCCATCTATGTCACCTCATAATGTGTGTTTCCTGTAGTGTTTACTCCTCTAGCATTATGACATATATTTTCATGATTTCAAAGTAACCTGTACGAAATAACCATTGTAAAAAAAGATACTCCCCACATAATGTGAAGAGTATCCTCTATTAATTAATACCCAAATACGATTGTAACTACCACAATAGCCGCGATAATTCCTACTAAATCAGCGAGAAGCCCAACTTTTAGGGCATCCCCCATTTTTTTGATTCCAACAGCACCAAAGTAAACGGTTAACACATAGAAGGTAGTATCCGTACTTCCTTGTAAAGTGGCGGCTAGTCTTCCAATATACGAGTCTGGTCCATGCTGTGCCATTAAATCACTCGTCATCCCCAGTGCGGCTGTTCCAGAGATTGGCCGAATAATGGCTAGCGGCGCTATCTCAGGAGGTACACCGATTGCTTCAAGGACCGGTTTTAGAAATCCCATAAAATACTCCAACGCACCTGATGCACGAAAAACGGAAATAGCTACAAGCATTCCAACTAAAAAGGGAATGATTGAGACGGCTATCTTTATTCCTTCTTTCCCACCTTCAACAAAGCTTTCATATGTAGGAACTTGTTTATACGTTCCATATAAAAGAATAACAGCAATCAATACGGGAATAAACCATAATGAAATAGCTGTAACAATACCCATTTTCTACATCATCCTTTACGGCTTCTTCGGTAGTAATAAAAACGATCAATGAGAATTGCACCTATGGAGGAACAGATAGTAGCAATCAGAGTTGGACCGACTATATCCGTAGGAGAGGCTGAATTATAATTCATCCGAATAGCGATTACCGTCGTTGGAATGAGCGTGATACTTGAAGTATTAATGGCCAGAAATGTAATCATGGAGCGGCTTGCTTCATTTTTACCTCCATTTATTTTTTTCATTTCTTCCATTGCTTTAATACCAAGAGGAGTAGCTGCATTTCCTAGTCCAAACATATTTGCCATCATATTCGAAAGGATATATCCCATTGCTGGATGATTATGAGGTATTTCTGGAAACAATCTTGTAACTATCGGCTTAAATAAATTAGATAATTTATTTAGTAGTCCTGCATCTTCCGCTATCCTCATCATTCCCAGCCAGAACACAAGAATACTAATCAGACCAATACATAGTGTAACTGCTTCCTTGGCTCCATTAAATATAGCTTCATTTACCTCAGACATCGTTCCATTAACCATTGCAAATACTATTCCAATTACGGTTAAGCAAACCCATATAATATTAACCATTAGCTTTCACGCCTATCATCGTAGTAAATACTTTCTTAAAAGATTCAAAAAAGCTCGTTTCTTCTTTTTCATTGTTATAATAAATTGGCATCGTTTTGATTGGCTTATCATCAAAGGTAATGATTACTTCCCCTATTACTTCAGGAATATTTCTTTCTCCCTTAAGTTGTTTTAATTTGTACTCAAGCTCAAATTCATCTTTTTCTGTTTCTAATACAGGGTACTGAAAGTCGTGTTTCACTACAGCCTTATTCTTATACTTGTCTGATTGAATTCCTGAGATGAAGCCCTTTTCAACAACTTGTACCATTTCATACGTCTTAAAAGCTGTTTCGAACATATTAATATGATCATTCCAATCGTCTGGCCCGTTCAATGTAACAGCGATTAAATCCATTCCATCTTTCGTAGCAGTGGACACTAATGTTCTTTTTGCTAGCTTTGTGAAGCCCGTTTTCCCACCTGTACTATAGTCATATAACTCTGTTAGCAAACGATTCTTGTTACGCCATACCCGGTCCCAGCTTTCTGTTGGATTAGGGGCTCTGTGTACTTCCGTTCCTGCAATCAATTTATAAGTATCATTCATCATTGCATATCTTGTTAAAATAGCCATGTCATATGCTGTGGAATAATGATCATTCGAATCATCTAAGCCATGTGGATTGGCAAAATGAGAATGTAACATTCCGATCTCATCTGCTTTTTGATTCATTAAGAACGCAAACCCTTCCACACTGCCTCCGATATACTCAGCAATCGCAACCGCAGCGTCATTGCCAGAGCGAAGCATTAAACCGTAAACTAAATCTTCTAGCTTGATTTCTTCGTTCTCCTTCAGATATAAGGAAGATCCTTCTGCTCTAGTCGCATTTTTACTGACTTTTACCATCTCATTTAGTTTTCCTGACTCGATGGCAAGGACAGCTGTCATAATCTTTGTGATACTGGCGATTCGCCTTTTTTCATGAGCACCCTTTTCAAATAATACTCTCCCTGAGCTTTGTTCAATCAGAACAGCATATTGTGAGCTAACATTGATATTTGTGTTAGCACTCACTGGAATATGAAAAAGAATCAAAAAGGTGATTATCATTAACACAAATACCTTTTTACTTCTAGCCATTCTTCAACCCTCGTCTCCTAGTTATGTTTGTACAAGTTTATGCGTGATAAAAATGAATATGCCAAAAAGAGTCCACCAGCATAAAAGCGGTAGACTCTTCCATTTATAATAGTTTCCATTTAATTTGTGATGCTTGTGAAAGTCTCTCCTCCACTTTTCTCCAATTCACTACATTCCACCAATTGGAGACGTAATCTGCTCGATTATTGTTATATTGCAAATAATATGCGTGCTCCCATACATCTAACGGCAGGAGTGGAATGGTATCCCATTGCGTCAAATTCATATGTTTTTCTGATTGAAGGATTTCAAGATGGCGTGCTCTTGGTGACCAAACTAAAATGGCCCATCCACTTCCTTCTACTGCTTTTGCTGCTTCTGTAAAATGCTTTTTAAAAGCATTAAAATTACCAAAATATTTGTTGATTTCCTCAAGTAGCTTCCCTGTCGGCTGCCCCCCTCCATTCGGCTTCATCGTTTCCCAAAAGAGACTGTGTAAGTAATGTCCTGATCCATGGAAGGCTAGCTCTCTTGACCAATGCTTTACTAACGAATAATCACTCTTTTCTCGAGCCTCCTTAAGCTTGATCTCCGCTTTATTCAACCCATCAACATAGGATTGATGATGCTTACTATGATGTAATTCCATTATCTTTTCAGAAATATAGGGTTCCAATGCATCATAACTGTAAGGTAGTTTTGGCAAAACATGCTCTCCTGCTTTTAAAGAAGGTTCCTGCAAATAAATAGATCCTATCTGTTGCCTCTTAGAAAAATATGCTTCCATTTCATCATGTAATTCTTCAACCTTTTCTTGAACAGTCTTAAATTCTTCCTGAGTTAAATCTCCGCTTCGCGTAATATGATCCATAATTTCACTAAAATGATCAAGCTTACTCCATAATCCATCTTCTTCTGGAACATGCTCTTGCTCTAGAAATCGTTTAAGCTCTTCGTTGTAGCTGATAACGTCCTTAACATACTGTTCAAACCGATTCATTATCATCACCTCAGAACATTTGGGTTTACCTTAAAGCATATGAGGGAATGGCCCGGTTGACACCATTAAGAATAAAAGGACAAAAAAATAACGACCTATTGGTCGTTATTTCGATTGTGTCATTTTTGTTCGATAATCTGTTTCGTAGTACTCTAGCTCTTCACGGATCTTCTGGAATTCCCCTTCAAACCCTTTTAGTAGCTGAAGAACACTATCAGGAACGTCTTCTTGAAATTTGATTGAGTTTTTACCTGTATAAGCGGATCGGCTATCTTCATACCATACATCATTTTTTGGTGAGAAAAATTCTTCAATACATTTATGATAAATACTATAAAGTGTCTTTTCAGCTGCTCCTTTTGGAAAAGATTCTGACTGTAAAATCACCGCACAAGCATCTAATCCCTCTTCACAATATACAAGCAGCTTTCTTAAATTACCTAAGATTCGTTTATAGTATTCTTTGTCGCCTTGTTTTTCTGACAATAGTCCATCAATCGTTGTACTGTTTAAGAAAGACTCTAAACCAATTACTGTATTTGTTAAAAAAGACTTTACGTCCATTACTTGAACTTTCACCATTGAATTACCCACTGTCTACACCCCTGCCCTTTGTAATAACTCTGAATGTTTGGTTTATTGGATAACTAATTTTACGCTTGCACCGTAAATTCCAACAGAGAAGGAAGCTTGCAAGCCTGATTACTTTTTACCTTTTTAACAACTTCAATAATCTTATCAAGATCAATGTCTTGAAAATATGCAGCAAATTCATTCTGATTATTGATATACACTCTTTTTCGATGTCTAAAACCTGGATTTTTAATTAATAATACGAGAGCAACTATATCCATTAAATGAACTTCTAGCCCATCCTCTTGAAAGATTGGATTCTCTAAAAATGGAGTGAACTCATTTAACTTCTCCTCAAAATAACGGACATAAAGAACTGCTAGCGTTTTCTCCGTATTCTCTTCTACAAAAGTTACTTCGCTTCGGTTGAAAAAATCCTCCGAAGTGTTAGATTTTTCTTTTTCCAGCTCATACCCTACACAGCTTTTAATTAACACGTTCATACATCCCTTTCTTACCTCCTAATGAGGCAGGTGCAAATTGTGTTAAAAATGCCCCTAAATAGAAGCATTTCCCTGAAAATTAATTATATTTTATCACAAATAATGAATATATGCGTAAGAAAACTTATGATTCCAGATTTTCTTGAAATTTCTCAAAAAACAAGTCCGCTTCTTCTTGCACAAACTCATCATCCACTTTCTCTGGCAATGGAGGCAGCTCCTCTAAACTCCTTAAACCAAAATAATCTAAGAATTCTTTTGTTGTACCATAAAGAATTGCCCTGCCAGTTCCTTCCGCTCTCCCAACTTCCTTTACAAGCACTTTTCCAACCAATGTTTGTAGTGGCCGCTCTGTCTTTACTCCCCTTATTTCTTCTATTTCTGCTCTGGTGATTGGCTGTTTATAAGCGATGATAGCCAGTGTCTCTAATGCAGCCTGTGAGAGCGTTGATGTACTTGGTGATTCAACCAGTTTCTTTAAGTAAACGGAATTCTCCTTCTTTGTTGCGAGCTGATAGGTACCAGCCAATTGAACAACCGCTATTCCTCGATTTTCATTTTTAGAAAGCTCGTCCATTAAACCCCTGACAATTCGTTCCGCTTCGACCTCTTCGATTTCAAGGACCGTTGAAATTTGCTTAATTGTTAAGCCTTCATCCCCTGCTGCAAACAAGAGACTTTCCACTATTCCATTCCAATTAATAATATCCAATGACAATGTTATACTCCCTTCGCAATGACAAAAATCTCAGAAAAATTGCTTTCTTGCTCTACAAATATTTCTTTCCTTTTCATTAGCTCTAGTATAGAAAGAAAAGTTACGACAATATGATCCTTCTCTTGGATTGGGAATAAATCATAAAAGCTAATTCTTCCCTTCACTATTCGTAGCTTACCCATGATTTCATCCATTCGTTTTTCAATAGGAATTTCTTGTCTTGCAATCTTAGTAGATAACGGTTTTTGAAGCCTTTTTCTTCGCAAGAGCTTTTGAAAAGCACCCAGCATATCGTACAACGACACGTCTAGATGTCGTCTATCTATTTCCTCCTCTTTCGAATAATCCGAAAGATCACTAGGGGGCTTCGTGAACATTAGTCCTCTCTCCTGCTCCAAAGCCTTTAGATCGTCAGCTGCTTCTTTATATTTTTTGTATTCCATTAGTTTTTCAATTAATTCTTCTCTCGGGTCTTCTTCGTAACCAAATTCCATATCAGCTTCAAGCTCTTCCTCATGTTTTGGAAGTAGCATCTTACTTTTGATTGCTAGCAAAGTGGCTGCCATGACCAAATACTCACTTGCTACATCTAACTGTAGTTCCTTCATTGTGTGGATATATAGTAAATATTGCTCTGTAATTTGTGCTACTGGTATATCATAAATATCAATTTCTAGTCGATTAATGAGGTGCAGTAATAAATCTAACGGTCCCTCAAATGCATCGATCTTCACATTATAGTGCATAATCCCACCAAAATTTCTTTCTTAATTTCTTAAAATAACTATACTTAGTATAGAGGAAAGATTGCGTTTATCCAAGATTCTTTCTGAAAGTTTGTTCCTATTTCTTCATGTAAGCAACGTGAAAAGCGTATAGATAGAAAACATGGTAAAATTAAGTAATGAAAGGAGCGTATCTATGTTTACAACAGATTTCATTAATTACTTAGTTCATTTTCATAGTGACAGAGATTATTTTGAATGTCATGAGATTCTAGAAGAACACTGGAAGGATGTAGATGCGCGTAATAAGGAATCTATTTTAGTTGGATGGATTCAACTAGCAGTCAGTCAATATCACCACCGTCGAGGAAATTTTGCTGGAGCTTTACGCACAATACAAAAAGCATTATCAATACTAACCGTCCATAAACAGTCAATCAAAGAGTACGGTATTGATGAGGATAAGCTACTTGAGGCCATTTTAAGAAAAAAAGAAGAGATTGAGCATACACTTCCTTATAAAAGCATGCACCTTCCTATAAACGATGCCTCATTATTAAGCGCTTGCGAGCGTCAAGCCGAAAAAGCTGGTCTAATTTGGGGTGTTAATAGCAATTTAACAAACAGTGAAATTATTCATCGACACTCGATGAGAGATCGTTCAGATGTCATCAAAAGCAGATTGCACGCATTAAAACAAAAAAAAGGAAGCAGTGACTAATCACTGTTTCCTTTTTCTATTTATGATAAAAGAGAGTCGCATTTTTCAAAGAAAGCTGAAGTTTCTTCATTAGCTCGTATCTCTTTTCCAGGGAAAAACTCTTTTAATGCCTTTATCATCGTTTTTCCAATTCCTTGGTGCCGATGCGAGGGATTCACTGAAATATGTTGAATTTCTAGCATGTCCTCTGACACTGTCGTTACCCCAATTAAACCGATAATATCTTCTTCTTTCCAAAGAAACAATTGCCAGTCCTCAGATTGGTCATACTGCTTCATTGTTTGCTGTAGCTTTTTAAGGTCTTTTTCATTAGGCATAAATGACAGTAAGCCCATCGCAATCTTTTCAAAAGCTTTTTTGTAGCGAATTAACATAAGTGATCCCTCATCATATCCTGAGCTTTTAAGGAGTTAAATTTCCTTTAAATACATTTGTATTATATGTCAATTATTTCTTTTTGTTTCAATGTATATTCCTCAATACGATATTATCATACAAGATTCTCTACATTTCTTCAATGTATTTTCAAATACAACAACTTTTGGATCATAAAGTGTGTCTTTTTTCTTTACAGCCCTGGTGATAAGAATAACCAATAATACGTGCCCCAAATGAGCGAAATAAGTAAAATGAAAATAAATAAAAGAGCATTATTTTTTTTCACAAATACCTCCAAAAGATCTATGTAATGTAAAAAGCTGTCACAATCGCGACAGCTCTCTAAATTAGCTTTTTACTCGCTGTACAAATGGCAAATCTTGTTTAACAATATCTTCAAACGTCTCCCTACGAACAACTAATACCGCTTTTCCATTTTCAACAAAGACAACTGGTGGCCTTGGAATACGGTTGTAGTTGTTTGCCATCGAATAACCGTAAGCTCCGGTACAGAAAACCGCTAGAATATCGTCACTATCCGTCTTCGGTAACGGTAAATCCCAAATCAGCATATCTCCCGATTCACAGCATTTCCCAGCAATAGAAACCGTCTCTTCGACTGGCTGAAGTGGTTTGTTCGCTAGGATCGCTTCATATTTTGCCTCATATAATGCTGGACGAATATTATCACTCATTCCACCATCTACGGCTATATATTTACGAACATTAGGAACATCCTTTTTTGAACCAATTTTATACAGTGTGGTCCCCGCATCACCAACAAGGGAACGACCTGGCTCAATCCAAATTTCTGGCATAGCCATTGAGAACTCCCCGGCCTGCTGCTTTACTTCTTCAATAATTTCTTTTACATATTGCGAAGCAGGAATTGGCACATCTTCACTCGTATATCGAATACCGAAGCCACCACCTAAATTTAGTACCTTTGATTCAAAAGAAAACATTTCTTTCCACTCATGAAGCTTAGAAAATATTTTTCTTGCTGCTAACAAAAATCCAGTTGTTTCAAATATTTGTGAACCGATATGACAATGCACTCCAAGTAGGTCTAAGTACTCAGATTCCATTGCCTTTTGCAGCGCCTCTGCCGCTTGTCCATTTTGCAGATCAAAACCAAATTTCGAGTCTTCCTGGCCCGTTAGAATATAGTCATGTGTATGAGCTTCAATCCCTGGTGTGACTCGAAGCAAAATAGAGATAGATTGCTTTCTCTCCGCACAAATGGTATCTAATAGTTCTAGTTCATAAAAGTTATCAACAACAATACAGCCGATTTGATAGTTTAAGGCCATTTCAAGTTCTTCACGACTTTTGTTGTTTCCATGAAAATGAATTCGCTCCACAGGGAATTCAGCTGCTATTGCCGTATATAGCTCTCCCCCGGAAACAACGTCCAATGAAAGCCCCTCTTCCTCAGCCAGTTGGATCATAGCAATCGTGGAAAATGCTTTGCTAGCGTAAGCAACTTGAGCTTTTATACCTAGTTGGTCAAAGGTTTGTTTGAAACCTCTTGCCCGCTCACGAATCAATGAAACATCATAAACATATACAGGTGTTCCGAACTCTTTTACGAGGTCTGTCGTATCGACACCACCAATTTCTAAGTGGCCTCGTTCATTTATCTTTGATGAACCATGAAAAAACATTTCTTCCCCTCACTTCTATGGATACACAAATAGACAGCTAGGCTGTCTATTTGTTGATTAAACCAGTTTGAAATTAAACATTACTTTACCATAGATATAGTAAATTCGCAATATTCCCATTTAGTTCCCGTTTGTTTTTTGTCTGTAACGATCTCTAGGCTGAACAATACTTGGTCTAAGCTTTGTCCCCGGAACCGACCTGCGGAAAAGCACTTCAAGAAAGGCTTTTGGATGAAACGGCATGAACGGCCACATATATGGACTGTTCAATGATCGAATACTTGTTAGGAATAAAATATATGCCGTTACCCCTATTACAAAACCTGGTAGTTTAAATATTGCTACAACAATTAATAAGAAAAGCTTCATAAGATTATTCGCAATTCCTAGTTCATAACTTGGAGTAGTAAAAGTTCCAACCGCCGAAACCGCGACGTACAAAATCACTTCTGGTACAAATAAACCCACATCTATGGCAATTTGGCCAATGAGTACGGCAGCAACTAAGCCCATTGAGGTTGCCAACGGAGTTGGTGTATGAATAGCTGCTAATCGTAAAAACAAGATTCCGAAATCGGCCAAAAACAATTGAACTACTGTTGGAATATTAGTTGATTTGTTTGGACCAATGAACTTTATGGCTTTTGGTAATAACTCAGGCTCCAATACAAATAAAAACCATAACGGAAGTAAAAACAAGGATGCTAATACACCAAACAAACGCGTCCAACGTACGACTGTACCAACGAGTGCTGATTCACGATACTCTTCTGCATGGTGTAAATGATGAAAATATGTAGTAGGCGTGATAATAACACTTGGTGATGTATCTACGTAAATTAAGACATGTCCTTCTAAAATATGCGTTGCTGCAATATCTGCTCTTTCAGTGTATCTTACTAAAGGATAGGGGTTATACCCTTGCTTTACGAGGAATTCTTCCACTGCTTTATCTGCCATTGTTAATCCATCAATCTCAATGGCTTCGAGTTCTTTTCTAATAATGTTCACAAGGTCAGGATTTGCAACATCTTTTAGGTAACCAATTACAATGTCTGTCTTTGATCTCTCACCAACCGTTAACTTTTCGAATCGTAATCTTCCATCTTTTATTCTTCTTCTTGTTAGCGCAGTATTCACGATGAAATTCTCTACAAAGCCGTCACGAGAGCCTCTTATTACCTTCTCTGTATCAGGTTCTTGAGGTGTTCTACCAGGGTACGATCTTACATCCACAACTAATGCTTCTGAATACCCCTCAACAACAATGACAAGTGTTCCTGTTAGAACTTGGTCAACTATTTCACCTATTGTTTTAATTTTAGATACAGATTGATGAACTAACCGATTTTCTATTAAGGCTAAATAATCAGAAGTGGTTTTCTCATGGTCATTGATTCTTACAATTTCCTCCGTGTTTTGAATAACCACGTTCGTATCAACTAGACCATTTAAATAATACAAGTGCACATCCTTTTTCAATACCTTAAACTTTCGGACTCCAATATCAAACGTTTCCTCTAATCCAACATGCTCCTTCATATAATTTTCAAGTTCGTCAAGAGAAGGAATCGGTAGGGGATTGATCGGTTTCTTAGTCATAGAATCCACTCCTTTCTAGGATGATTTGTACCGCTTTATGTGTTATGGGAGCTCCTATTTTAACATCGTCATTCCTAGCCATTTTTCCTATATCGCCTATCCCAACTACAACAGGTGCATGAAGCTCATCTACACAATATACGGTGTCTCCATTCATTCTTCCAAGTTCTAAATCTGCTTCACCAAATTTATCTACCCCATAAGGAGTGAGTTCACCGTAGCGGTCCACACAAACATCAATTTTAGTCCACTCGGCTTTTCTTGTTTTAGCTGCAACCGCTAATACACCAAGAACTTCAATATCTTTATGTGTTGCCACATACCTCATTGCCTGTTCTCCAGCACCTTCTCCTACGTATCCACTATCATCAAACATGACAAGCACCGGATCATTGGCTGCCTTCTTAATGAGCTTGACCATTTCCTCCCCTGATATCGTCGTCGGGTTTCCATAAGACATAGATATACATCTTCCACCAATTTCCTTCGCAACATGTTCGACTGCTTTTCTTGCGTATTCATCTCCGTCTGTTACAAGAATCACGCGGCGCCGTCTATCCATAGGAAATGTTCCTTTCTTATCTTATTTACTCATTTACGAAGTACATCCAATGAAACAGGGAACCGAAAATTTTACCGAACACAAAGGCCATCATCAAGATCATAATTTTGTCCTCTATCCTTACTCTTTTCGCCAGAATCGGAAAAACGTTTAATACTTCAGTTAAGGCAGCTGCAAGTAAACCAACAAATACTCCTCCAGCAAGGCCTAACGGAATTAGTATGATCGAAGGTAAAAAGAGAGTTGGTTCTCTTAAAGAGGCAACTGTACCAGCAATAGCACCGAAAACGACAGACCATTCATACCAATGAATCATCTTCATGGTTTTTGATAATTGAGTAAGCCTTGGAATAATCCCTAATACGGTGAGGAAAGCGACAAACCCTGAACCAACTGCAATCCCTCCAGCAAGCCCAATAAAAATAATGGATACGATATTAATGATCATGAATTCGTTTCATACTTTCTTCATTTTCATTAATGATTACATAGCGGTCCAGGTCTTGCTGATAGTTAAACATTTCAACTTCTAGCGGACTAGGTTCTTCATTTAGACGTTTTTTAAATACATGGTTAAAAAATAAGATCATACCTAACCCTAGACCAATTGAATAAGGAATCTGCAGTAATAGTGGTTTTACATTTTCCTTGCCCGTAATAATTTTATATATCCGCTGGTGGACCGCTTGCATACTAACATCCTCATGGAAATTCATAATGGCAAGTGCTGCACCAAAAAACAACAGAAGCCAAATGAGAATAAAAAGAGGGATAGATACCCCGATTTTTTTGTACACTACCTCAATAATCGTTTGTGTTTGACCAATAATTTCAATATTTATTTGATCAACCACATTCGTTAAGATTGGTATTACTTTCATAACATCCAAAATAATAATATTTTGGTCTTTCTCTGACACCGTATAAACAATGCAATCTTTTACCTTTTCTAACAGTGAATCTTCAGCGATTATTTGCGCAACATCCTGAAGTTTTATGGAATCGTGAGGTCGAACTTGGAGTCGATGTCGCATTCGGATATAAATCGTATTTTCCACAACGTTCACTCCCACACAGTGATTTCCTTGTATAAATAGTATGCTATGGATTGTTTTCCTTCATGTTCACCAATAAGTGGATTGAATGGGGTAAATAACCAATTAAAACAAAAAGATCGAACGGATTATAAATCCATTCGATCTTTCATTTGTTGTAAAATCTTTTTTTCCAGTCTTGATACTTGAACTTGCGATATTCCTAGCCGTTCTGCCACCTCTGATTGTGTTTGATCCTTATAATAACGTAAATATACAATCAGCCTCTCGCGTTCATCCAGCTCTCGAATTGCTTCTTTTAATGCAATTTTATCAAACCATTTCCCTTCATTCCCATCATCGATTTGGTCAAGCAGGGTGATCGGATCTCCATCATTTTCGTATACTGTTTCATGGATGGAAGATGGTTGACGACTTGCTTCTTGAGCTAAAATGATATCTTCTGGAGTCAGATTCAAATGTTCCGCTATTTCGGAAACAGTTGGTATTCTGCCTAGGTTTTTGGACAGTTCGTCCTTCGCTCTTCTTATTTTATTGCCCATTTCTTTTAAGGAACGGCTCACTTTGACAGATCCGTCATCTCGGATGAAGCGTTGGATTTCTCCAATGATCATCGGTACTGCGTAGGTTGAAAATTTTACATCATAAGATAAATCAAATTTATCAACAGATTTCAGTAACCCTATGCATCCAATTTGGAATAAGTCATCTGGTTCATAGCCTCGATTGAGAAAGCGTTGAACAACTGACCAAACAAGACGCATATTTTTTTGCACAATTGTATCTCGAGCTTCTTGATCTCCATCTTGACTTCTCTTGATTAGATCCTTCACTTCATGATCCTTTAAATACGTTTGTTTGCTATCAGTCTTTACCTCCACATCCATAAGCAATACTCCCTTAATTGCATAGCATTTGGCTCTTTGCTAAATGCTTTCTTAATCGAATTGTGGTACCTATTCCTAGCTCTGAATGAACGTCGATTTCATCCATAAAATTTTCCATAATCGTAAAGCCCATTCCTGATCTTTCTAACTCTGGCTTGGTTGTAAATAAAGGTTGTCTTGCTTCCTCAATATCCAAAATTCCAGAGCCCTCGTCTTTTATCTCCAACTCAATAAAACTTTCCTCAATCTTTACTGAGATAAAGACCGTACCTGAAGGATCGTTATTGTACCCGTGAATAATGGCATTTGTCACCGCCTCTGAAACGACGGTTTTAATCTCCGTCAATTCATCCATTGTTGGGTCTAGCTGGGCAACAAAGGCCGCTACCGTTACACGTGCAAAAGATTCATTTTGACTTAAAGCTGTAAATTGAAGCTGCATTTCATTTTTCATTGTTTACGCTACCCCCAATACTCGAAGAGCAAATTCTTCTGTCGGCTCCAAACGGATAATTTTAAATAAGCCAGACATATCAAAAAGTCTTTGAATAGGAGGTGAAATTGCACAAACAACCATTTCACCATGTTGCTGCTTAATTTGCTTATATCTCCCAAGAATCACACCTAAACCTGAACTATCCATAAAATCCAACTGCTCTAGGTTAAGAATAATATGACGTATATCATGTGTTTCAATGGCTTTGGTTGCTTCTGCACGAAGTACATCTGCAGAATGGTGGTCCAATTCGCCGCTAAGTCGTAACAATAAGACATCGTTCTTTGTTTCCATATCAATGTGTAGACTCACTATCCATAGCCTCCTTATGTGGTATAGTGAGTCTTTTTCGATATTGGAATGAAGATTTCCTTCTTACAGACAAAACTAGTGTTCATTCGCTAAAAAAAGTATGAATAAAAAAACATTCGACATATTTATTTGGTCGTTTTTGTGAACATACCAAACGCGCGTTTATAAAGCGTCCACCAATTTGCTTCTTTCACAGATACTTTCGCTACAAGCGGACTTGACACAAGAGTCTCCCCATTTTTCACGAGCTTTAATGTACCAATGGTCTGCCCTTTTTCAATTGGTGCTTTTAAATCTTTTTCGTAAGTGATTTCCTTCTTTACATCATCCACTTTTTCCCCTTTTTTCGTTAACAAGGAAATCGGTTCACTCGTAAGGGCCTCCACCTTGCTCTCACTACCTTTACTTACCTTAACTTCACCCACTGAAAAACTTCTTTCATACATTGGATGAGTTTGATACTGTGCAAAAGCATAGTCCAGCATCTTTGAAATTTGTGCATTTCGTTCTTTAGAGGTTGGAGCACCAAAAACAACTGCAATCACACGCATTCCATCTTTCTCTGCGGTTGCTGTTAAGCAGTATTTTGCCTCGTTAGTAAAACCGGTTTTTAACCCATCTACTCCAGGATAAAAACGAACGAGACGATTTGTATTAACAAGCCAAAACTTTTTATCGCTTTGTTCGCGTAGGTAGGCTTCATATGTACCTGTAAATTTTGTAATTCCTTCATATTTTAATAGCTCTTTTGCCATAACTGCCATGTCATGAGCTGTACTATAATGTCCATCCTCCGGTAAACCGGTAACATTTTTAAAAACCGTATTTTTCAAGCCTAGTTCTTTAACCTTCGCATTCATCATCTCGACAAAAGCTTCCTCTGAACCTGCAATTCTTTCCGCCATCGCAACGGAAGCGTCATTTGCAGAACCGATTGCTATTCCTTTGAGCATTTCTTCAGAGGTCATTTCTTCCCCAGGCTCTAGGAAAATTTGAGAACCTCCCATAGAAGCTGCATACTCACTTGTTCGAATTTTTTCATCCCATTTTATTTTTCCTAAGTCGATAGCCTCCATTATTAACAGCATCGTCATGATTTTTGTCATACTAGCAGGTGGAAGCATTTCATCACTGTTTTTGTTATAAAGAATTGTTCCAGTATCTCTTTCAATTAATACGGCTGACTTTGCATTATCAACAAGCTCAACACCCGTTGTTTTCTCTTCAGCAAAAGTTGGGGTTGCAATAGATGTTAAAAAAGTAAAAGCCATTAATAATGATAGAATCTTCTTCATAGCACATAGCCCTCCATTCTTTATACATCCATTTTTCACCAAGAAAAGAGAAAATATACAAAAAGAACCAATCAAAGAAAAAAATAAAAAACCCTCCTAATATTAGGAAGGTTTCATACTTACTATTCGGTTATTTCTTCATGAACTAGTATGGGGGCTGAGACTTTTTCTTTTGTGATTGAGATGCTATTATAAATCTTTTCTTTTACTTCTTGGACATCCTCAAAATTACTATAAATGGTAACGATGGATTCTCCTACTTGAACTTGATCTCCAATTTTCTTTTTTAATAGAAGTCCAACAGCTAAATCGATTTCAGATTCCTTTGTTGCTCTACCAGCTCCTAAAAGCATGGCAGCTGTTCCAATTTCATCTGCAATAATTTCTGCGATATAGCCTTCTTCCTTCGCTTCTACTTCTATCTTAAAGCTAGCTTGGGGCAGTCTTGATGGATCGTCAACAACAGAATCATCTCCCCCTTGAGAACGAAGGAAGACTTTCAATGTTTCAAGCGCTGAACCATCTTTTATAGCATTCTTTAGCATTTGACGTGCCTCTTCTACATTTGTAGCTTTATCAGCTAACAGGACCATATGGCTACCAAGGGTTAAACAAAGTTCTGTTAAGTCCTCTGGGCCTTCCCCTTTTAACGTATCAATGGCTTCCTTTACTTCTAAAGCATTTCCAATA
This sequence comes from Bacillus sp. Y1, assembly GCF_003586445.1. NCBI lineage: Bacteria > Bacillati > Bacillota > Bacilli > Caryophanales > Bacillaceae > Bacillus > Bacillus sp. Y1. Next base: position 3,339,239 of record NZ_CP030028.1, read on the forward strand.
GCAAATCCTAGAGGCTGACTCATATCAGAGATGACGGCCATCGTTCTCCGGCCAACATTGTTTCCAATCCGTACCATTGCTTTCGCAAGTTCACGAGAATCCTCAAGAGTTTTCATGAAAGCTCCAGCACCGGTTTTTACGTCTAACACAATCGCATCGGCGCCAGCTGCAATTTTTTTACTCATAATGGAGCTAGCGATTAATGGAATACTCTCTACCGTCCCTGTTACGTCTCTAAGGGCGTAAAGCTTTTTATCAGCTGGTGTTAAGTTCCCACTTTGGCCAATAACCGCTATTTTATTTTGGTTCACTAGACGGACAAACTCTTCATTTTCTAATTCCACATGAAAACCTTCAACCGATTCAAGTTTATCAATGGTTCCACCTGTATGTCCGAGCCCTCTTCCAGACATTTTGGCAACAAGAACGCCTACAGAAGCTACCAATGGGCCTAATACTAGAGTGGTTGTATCTCCCACTCCTCCTGTCGAGTGTTTATCCACCTTGATTCCATGTATCGCAGATAGATCGATTTGGTCCCCTGACTCAACCATAGCCATAGTCAGAGTCGCTCTTTCAGCCTCTGACATCCCTTGAAACACGATTGCCATTGTAAGAGCACTCATTTGATAATCAGGAATGCTTCCATCTGTGTATCCTTTTATACAAAATTGAATTTCTTCTGTCGTTAATTCTTTGCCATCACGTTTTTTCTCAATAATATCAACCATTCTCATTTTTCTCACCGCTTCATAAGGAATATTGTTTTCTTTTATGCTCCTATTTCCTTAACCACTGCTTTAACTAATCTTAAAAAGTCATGTTTTACTTTTTCTGTTGTTTCTATTACTTCCTCGTGATTTAACGGCTGGTCTAGTATTCCTGCTGCCATATTGGAAATACAAGAGATGCCTAGAATTTTTAAGTTAGCATGTCTTGCTACAATAACCTCCGGAACAGTTGACATTCCAACTGCGTCGCCACCCATCACACGTAACATACGAACCTCTGCTGGTGTCTCATATGTAGGTCCAGTGTTTCCAACATACACTCCCTCTTGGAGAGTAAGACCTAATCCATTAGCTACCTGCTTTGCTTTTTCACGTAAATCTCTTGAATAGGCTTCAGACATATCAGGGAAGCGTACGCCTAATCTTGAATCATTTGGTCCGATTAATGGATTCGATCCCATATTATTAATATGATCGGTAATTAACATTAAATCACCTGGATTAAAGGACTCATTTACTCCACCCGCTGCATTTGTGACAATTAGTATCTCAACACCAAGTTCTTTCATTACGCGAACAGGAAATGTCACTTTATCAAAGCTATATCCCTCGTAGTAATGAAATCTCCCTTGCATAGCGACGACCTCAACACCTTCTAACGTCCCAAATACAAGCTGTCCAGCATGTCCTTCTACTGTTGAAACGGGGAAATCTGGAATTTCATTGTATGGAATTTTTGTAGGCTCAAGAATCTCATCTGCAAGTACACCCAGCCCCGAACCAAGGATCAATCCAACTTTTGGTGTTTTTTTGTATTTTCCCTTTAAAAAAGAAGCTGAATTATTTATGTTTAACACGTCCATCTTACAAAACTCCTTTAAGAATTTAATTTAATTCGTTTAAAAAGCTTTTTCCGTACTTTGGCATTTTCACTTGGAAATTCTCTGCTACGGTTGCTCCAATATCTGCAAATGTCTCACGAATCGGCAGTTTTTTTCCACCCTTCATGACAGGTGAATACACTAATAAAGGAACGTATTCACGTGTATGGTCTGTTCCAGGGTGAACGGGATCATTTCCGTGATCAGCCGTAATGATTAACAAATCATCGTCATTTAGTTTTTCAAATACTTCAGGTAAGCGAGCATCATACTCTTCTAGAGCTTTTCCGTAGCCAATAGGATCTCTACGATGTCCAAATAAAGCATCAAAATCAACTAAATTTAAAAAGCTCAAGCCTGTAAAATCCATATCAAGCGTTTGAACAAGCTTATCCATTCCATCCATATTCGACACCGTACGTAAAGACTCTGTTACTCCTTCACCGTCGTAAATATCTGATATCTTCCCTATCGCAATTACGTCAAACTTACTATCCTTTAATTCATTCATCACTGTTCTGTCAAATGGTTTTAATGCATAATCATGGCGGTTCGCTGTTCTCTTAAAATCCCCTGGTTCTCCTACAAATGGTCTGGCAATAATTCTACCGACCATGTATTTTTCATCCAAGGTTAGCTCTCTAGCTATTTTACAAATTTTATATTGCTCTTCAATTGGAACAATATCTTCATGTGCCGCAATTTGTAAAACCGAATCAGCAGATGTATAGACAATTAACGCACCTGTCTTCATATGTTCTTCGCCCAGTTCATCGAGTATTTCCGTTCCACTGGCAGGCTTATTTCCAATAATTTTTCTACCTGTCTTTTCTTCTAGTTCAGCTAATAATTCATCCGGGAAACCATCCGGAAACACTTTAAACGGGGTTTTAATATTGAGTCCCATAATCTCCCAATGACCTGTCATCGTATCTTTTCCATTTGAGGCTTCTTGCATTTTTGTATAGTAAGCTAGCGGGGAATCTGCTTTTTCAATTCCACCTACTGATTCAATATTACTAAGGCCAAGCTTCGCCATATTTGGCATATGTAAACCATTCATTCTTTCTGCAATATGACCTAATGTATTTGAACCTTTATCTCCAAATCTCTCAGCATCTTTTGCTTCTCCGATTCCAACTGAATCCATTACAACTAAAAAAATCCGTTTATATTGATAAGGCATTCAATTTCCTCCTTAAAATTAACCGTTTACAACTCTTCAAATAGCTTTCCCCAATATTCATCTGACCGTTCAATATCTTACAACGTCAGAAGTCTGACATCTTCATTGTACAAGAAGTTTCATATAAAACACAACGAAAAGCTGCAATCTTTCATGGCAGCTTTTTGAACATTCGTACTCTCTCTTAATCTATCAGGCTCTTGGGTGGAATTGACTATACACGTCCTTTAAACGTGTTTTCGTTACATGTGTGTATATTTGCGTAGTCGATATATCCGAATGTCCTAGCATTTCTTGAACGGCTCTTAAATCTGCTCCGTTTTCGAGAAGATGGGTAGCAAAGGAATGTCTAAGTGTATGAGGAGTTAGTTCCTTTTCAATGCCTGCTTCCTTTGATAAGCCCTTTAAAATCTTCCAGAATCCCTGTCTCGTTAATCTTCTTCCATGATGGTTGACGAACAACGATTCTTCCCGCTGGTTCTTAATGAATTGCGGACGCCCCTTGTCTAAATACTCTTGAATCGCTGTTGCGGCTGTTCGGCCTAATGGAATAATCCGTTCTTTATTTCCCTTTCCGATACAACGAACAAATCCCATCGTTAAATGGGCATCATCAAGATTCAATCCTATTAGTTCACTTACCCGAATTCCTGTTGCATATAAAAGCTCCAGCATTGCTTTATCACGTAGGCCATAGTGGGTGGTAAGCTTCGGTGCCTCTAACAATCTTTCTACCTCTTGCAGATTCAACACCTTTGGAAGGGTTCGTTCAAGCTGAGGAGTTTCAATATGTACAGAAGGATCCTGCTCAGCTACTTTTTCACGTAATAAGAACTGATGAAAAGCACGTATAGAGGCTATATTTCTTGCGATCGTTCTTGAGGATTTTCCTTGTTCTTTTAAATGACCTAAAAAGTGTACAATCTGAATCCGGCCGATCCCGTTAATGGATTGAACATTTTCTACTGTCTTTATATATTTTACGTACGCTTTTAAATCTCGTTCGTACGATACAATCGTATTTTTAGCTAATGCTTTTTCAACTATTAGAAAATGCATAAAGTCCTTTAACTCATCTTCCATCTAACATTACTCCCCATTTAAGTAAAAAAGAACGATGCGATCAAACCAAGTAGATTTTTCAGTATCTACATTCGCTGACACTTTTACCGCTGTCCCGTTTGGTTCATCGTATCGATGATAATCTTGATACTCTTCATTTACCCACATAATACCATAATAAAAGAGGATTGTGCATCCGGTAAAAAGGATAAATACCTTCAAGGTTTGAAAAACGAGCTGGAACCACGTTTTCATTTCTGATGTCCTCCAAGTCCAAAATAAAGTATTGGCTCTTACTCTTAAAGAACCTACTAATAAAGGGTATGCCAGTTTGGACAAGAATTATACCTTGGTTCCGGATTTCTTCTTAAATACAGGCAGTTTGTGAGGAGTTCTTTTATTAGTATTACTTGATCTAGTTTCTGATTTGGACTTCGGATTCGTTTGCGTGGGTGTTTCTGTCCGAATCTGTCACTTATTCGGACTTGGAATTCGTTTGCATGGGAGTTACTGTCCGAATCAGCTATTCATTCGGACTCGGGATTCGTTTGCGTCGGAGTTCCTGTCCGAATCAACTATTCATTTGGACTCGATATCCGATTGCATGGGAGTTCCTGTCTGAATCAGTCACTTATTCGGACTCGGGATTCGTTTGCGTCGGAGTTTATGTCCGAATCAACTATTCATTTGGACTCGATATCCGATTGCATGGGAGTTCCTGTCTGAATCAGCTATTCATTGGGACTCGATATCCCATTCAATCAAATCTATCAAAAATGCCAAAATAAAAAACCTTTCCATTTGAAAAGGTTTTGCTGGTTTATTCTTCTTCTGCCTCTACTTTGTCATGACAGCGGTGGCAAATACCATGAAAGGTTAAACGGTGGTCCTTAATTTTAAAGTTCCAGCGGCGCTCTACCGTTTCTTCCACATCTTCAAGTAGATCTTCTTGTATTTCGTCAACTGCTCCACATTCAATACATACTAAATGGTGATGGAAGTGTGCTGCACCTTCTTGTCTTAAGTCGTACCTTGAGACTCCATCTCCAAAGTTTATTTTATCAACAATTTTCAATTCTGTAAGTAATTCTAGAGTTCGATAAACAGTTGCCAATCCAATCTCAGGCGATTTTTCTTTTACAAGGAGGTATACATCTTCCGCACTTAAATGATCCTCTTCATGCTCTAATAACACTCGAACGGTTGCTTCGCGCTGAGGTGTTAACTTGTAACTGGACGAATGTAACTGTTTTTTTATTCTATCAATTCGATTTTCCATCACGAAAGTCCTCCCTCGCCACTGTCAATACCCATTATAACAGATGAGAATAGACTTTCAAAATAAAATAATTACAAATAAGCAAAAATAACTATTATCATATAAAAATAATTATAATTAAGAGTGAATTGATTCAACAATTGATTTCATTAATAATGGCGATATATATGCCTCAATGGCAGCTGCTATGGCAATGAATACGAGAGCGGCTAAAAAGGCTGCAACGTATCCACCTAGCATCGGCATGATTGGTTGGCCCTGTTTTTTCATAAACTGTCTGCGAATCATCTTTAGTGAGAATGCTACTGACAGGGTTGCACCGATAATAAACACTGGGATAATTAATAGATTTTGCGGAAGTACAGATACAAATGATAAAACAAAACCTTCCCAGCCCATTTGATTCACTAAAAAACCAACCGTAAATCCAACAACCATTCCTTTCATAAACAAAAGTATAAGTGTAATCGGTAAGCCGATAATTGACACACCTAATACCCACATAAGCCCAACAAACTTACTGTTATGAAAGAAACTTTGATAAAACAAATCTTTTGAAGCCGCTACTTTTCCGTCTGATACTTGTCCGAAAAATTGTGACAAATAATAAAATAAGTCTTCCTTCTGGGTAAAGCTTAAACTATTGACGATAATCGCTCCAAAGATGACCCCCATTAGAAATAACACCACGACAAATAAATAAATCGAGGAGTGCTCGCGGAAATGCATTGCTACGACGTTCTGGTATTTTTTTTTCTTCAATTGCCCTTCCTCCCCTTACAACTCAGTTAGTAAAATGTATGCGAACTCTAGTAAAGGTATGACTAGATAGATTCCAAAACTGTTATAAATCCTCTTGTCCTAACCATAACTAACCAGTTATAATACTCAAAATCTCTATATTTAGGAGGAATATCGAATGAAGCCTATATTAATAGATTTTCCAGAAAAAATAGAATCAGAGCGTCTTTATATTCGACCTTGTATGACTGGAGACGGTCATCTTGTGTATGAAGCCATTCAAGCTTCCCTAAACGAATTACAACAGTGGCTCCCTTTCGCTCATTCAAATCAAACGCTCGAGGAGGTAGAAGAAGGGGTTAGAAAATCGTATGCACAATTTATATTAAAAGAGGATATTCGTCTTCATATTTTCAGAAAAGAGGATCATCAATTTATTGGTTCAACTGGGCTGCACCGAATCAATTGGGATGCAGGTTGCTTTGAGATCGGATATTGGTGTGATAGTCGCTTGACAAAAAAGGGGTATATAACTGAATCAACAGCTGCTTTAATAAAAACTGTCTTTGAAGATTTGCAAGCGAATCGCGTGGAAATCCGTTGTGATCCGGATAATATCGCTAGTCGAAGCATTCCTGAAAAACTCGGATTTACCCTAGAAGCCACCTTAAAAAATAATAGTAAAAGTGCGGATGGAAAAACACTGAGGGATACCTGTGTTTTTTCAAAGCTTAAATAATAGAAGAGACAGTATCTTGTACTGTCTCTTCTAATCAATAATCTTCCCGTACCTTCCACCACCGCCTGCATGGAAATGAAGTTCTCCGTTTCTAGCTGAAACAATTAATTCTGCCACGCGTTTTGGTACAACCTCATGTAAAGCTTCTTCCGGTACGTGGTGGAGAATGGCCATTTCCGTGCCAAAATGATCTAGTAATTTTTGAAAAAGCTTTGGTCCGAGTCCTGGAATGAAGTCTAGAGGAACTTGATGAATATATGGAGGGCGCCCCTTCTTTCCCTCTTTAGAGGTTTGAAGCTCTCGTATTCTTGTAGCAACTCCTTTAATGAATTTTGTATGGCCACAAGCTTCACACGGATGATCGGACACAAGCACTTTTTCATTGCAGTTCGCGCATACGGTTTCGTGATACTTGCCAAGCAATGGATCAAGTCCATAATTGGCCTCCACATACTGACCCTCTTGGTTGTATAAAGCCTCCTGAAAGCTAGTAAAAGACAGCTCTTTCATTTTTATCTGCTGATATTCTCTTGCAATTTTCCCTAATGAGTGTGCATCCGAATTCGTCACATACGAATACCGGTGAAGCTCTCCTATTTGGTCTGCCATTTGTGTATTCGCGCTTAATCCAAGCTCAATACCGTCTATTAAGTCTGGGTCAAATACTTCGGTGAGTGACTGTTTTACTCCCTTTCCAAACAGGCTTTTAAAAGGAGTAAATACATGGGCCGGAATAAATAATCCCCCTAGCTCCTTCACCTTTTTCTGCAACTCAAGTCCCGTGACATAGACACGCTGTGAGCTTAGGTGGATATTTTTCAAATGATTGGAAAGCCATTGTGAAAATTCCTTTAATCGAGCCATGTCAGGCAAAAAGGCTAGTATATGAATGGGTCCCTTGCAGTTATCGTCATAGATTTCAAGTTCAGAACCCATTAGGATAAGCATGTCTCCATACAGCAAACCACCTCTTTTAGCCTCTATTATTTCCCCTTCACTCATCAATGCTTCCATCTCTTGAATGACCTCAGGTGAATGGCAATCGATGATTCCTATGATATCCAATCCTTTAATCGTTCTCGCATGCTGAATAATATTCGTAAACGTTAATGATTTTGACCCCGTGATTTTCACTGCCTTCCCATTCCATGTTCTCCCAATATGGATGTGAAGGTCGGCGAAGTATGAGTTCATTTCTTTAATGCCTCTTGAAGTTGTAAGTATTGAACAGCGTAGGCTGTTTTTGCATCATATATTTTTCTCTCTTCTATGTACTCTAGTGCTTCTTCAAGCGTTAGCTCTACTAATGTAACAAATTCATCCTCGTCAGGCGGGGCAGCGTCTTCTTTTTTCTCTAATCCACGTGCCACATATAAATGAACAATTTCATCCGCGAATCCAGGTGATGTGTAAAAAGAAATCAACCAGTCTAGGCTATTGCATACATAACCTGTCTCTTCTTCTAGCTCACGCTTCGCACAAAGGGATGGTTCTTCTCCCTTTTCAAGCTTTCCTGCAGGGATTTCCACTACATCTCTTTCCAAAGCCTTTCTGTATTGCTCAACCATTACCATTTTTCCTTCATCCGTAATTGCAATAACAGCAACTGCCCCTGGGTGTTTAATCAGTTCGCGTTTCGAATGCTTTCCATTTGGCAGTTCCACATCGTCTACCTGTAACGAGATGATTTTCCCAGAGAAGATCTTTTCTGATTTTATTGTTTTTTCTTCAAAGGATGAACTCATTTGTCTCCACTCCTGTTCTATTGTCAGCTGGTTTCCTCATACATTTTATCATACCTTAATTTGGAGGAAAGTGATGAAAATATACTTACATGGAAAAGGAATTGTTCTTGTCGGGAAAGCATGGGAAATTCGACACAAACTTCTCCAATATTCTAAAGACTATACTCTTGTAAAAGACTGGGTGGAGGGTGAGAGAAAGAAAAAGTAATGCTTGTTCTTCGCATCAATGGAAAATTTTCTGTAAAATAATGTGCAGAAGGTAAACTATTTTATAGAAGAAGGTGCTTAATCCCATGGAAAAGAGACGTCTCGGTAAGTCGGATTTGTATGTAACAGAGCTAGGACTTGGATGCATGACGCTTGGAACAGATGCACTTGTAGCAGAACGAATCATCAACGCCGCTCTTGAAGAAGGAGTCAATTATTTTGATACGGCAGACTTATACGATTTTGGAGTGAATGAATCAATTGTCGGACAAGCTTTGAAGCCTGTTCGAGAGCAGGTAATTATTGCAACAAAGGTCGGCAATCGCTGGAACAACAATAAGGATGGTTGGAGCTGGGATCCGAGCAAAACGTATATTAAGGAAGCAGTTAAAGACAGTCTTACTAGACTTGGAACTGATTATATTGATTTATATCAACTTCATGGCGGAACTTTGGATGATCCAATTGATGAAACCATTGAAGCATTTGAAGAACTTGTCAGTGAGGGGTTTGTTAAATACTATGGCATCTCCTCGATCAGACCAAATGTGATTCGTCAATATGCTAGTAAATCGAATATCTCTTCCGTGATGATGCAATACAGTATCCTTGATCGCCGTCCAGAAGAGGAAGCTCTAAGTATTCTTCGTGAGAATGATATTTCAGTTGTGGCACGAGGACCTGTCGCAAAGGGTTTATTAAGCGATGTTGGTGTGAATAAAATTACGGAAAAGGGCTTTATGGATTATTCAGAGGAAGAGTTACGCTCGCTCTTATTAGAATTGAAAAACCATTTTGGGGATCGATCTTTAACTGAAGTTGCTTTACGCTACGTCCTGCATAACCCGACCATTACAAGTGTCGTTGCTGGTGCAAGCTCAGTGGAACAAGTGAAAAACAACGCAAAAGCTGTACGCTCTCAACCCTTATCAGAAGGAGAGGTTTCTTTTATTAAGGAAGTTTCAAAAGCAAATGTGTATGGCCAGCATCGGTAATTCGAAAATGCCCGTCTAATAATGGAAGGTCCTTCATCACAAAGATGAAGGACCAATACATACTATCACTTAAATTTCTTCCAATCAAATTCACTTTCATTCAGAAGCTCTTCGAACGTTTTGTTTTTTTCTTTTAGGCGGCGTTCTTCTCTTTTTCTTTCCTCTTCCGCTACCTTTTTAGCTTGAGCTTCTTCCTCTAGTTCATTTTTCGTATTCTTTAATTGTTTAACTAGCTCCACATTCAATAGGTCACCAAGAGTGACTGGTTTGTCTTCGACTTTCTTTTGAGCCGGGCGAGTTTGTTTTTTCTTTTTCATTCAAAATCCCTCTCTACATGTTGATGACGAATATTATACCAAATGTTCGGTCATCGTTCTATCCATCACTCAAATGCATCTAATCGGACCTTATCATCAATTAACAACTCAGGCTCAGTGGACGCTACCACATCCTCTACCGTATAGCCCTTTGCCACTTCTACAAGCTTTAACCCATGAGAAGTTACATCAATGACTGCTCTGTCAGTAATAATTCGGTCCACTACACCTTGACCCGTTAAAGGCAAACTACAATTTTTAAGGATTTTTGCGTCACCTTTTTTATTCGTATGCTCCATGATGACAATAATTTTTCTCGCCCCATGAACCAGGTCCATAGCTCCACCCATGCCTTTAATCATTTTCCCTGGAATCATCCAGTTCGCCAAATCTCCATTTTCGGATACTTCCATCCCCCCAAGGATGGCGATATCGACATGCCCACCTCGAATCATCGCAAATGACTCAGCACTATCAAAATAAGCAGCTCCTGGTATAGCCGTAACGGTTTCTTTCCCGGCATTAATCAAGTCCGCGTCTACTTCTTCTTCTTTAGGAAAAGGTCCAATCCCAAGTAATCCATTTTCAGATTGTAGAACGACCTCTTTATCCTTTGATATAAAATTTGCAACAAGAGTTGGCATTCCTATACCTAAATTAACGTAATAGCCACTTTCAATTTCTTTTTCTGCTCTTTTTGCAATTCTTTCACGAATATTTGTCATGTCCCCACTCCCTTTCTAGCCCTGAACGGTTAGTCTTTCAATCCTTTTTTCCTGCTTTCCAACAATGAGTCGCTGAACATAAATGCTCGGCGTATGGATTTCATTCGGGTTTAGTTCTCCTGTTTCATATAAATGTTCTACTTCTGCAATGGTTACTTTTCCTGCAGCTGCAATCATTGGATTAAAGTTTCGAGCCGTCTTATGATAAATGAGATTCCCCATTTTATCTCCCTTCCAAGCTCGAACGAGGCTAAAATCGGCTTGCAGGGCCTCTTCTAGTAAATATTCTTTTCCATTAAACACTCTTGTCTCTTTCCCATCAGCAATGGGAGTGCCCACTCCAGCAGGCGTATAAAAGGCAGGAATTCCTGCTCCACCGGCTCGAATCTTTTCAGCTAGCGTCCCTTGTGGGGTCAATTCTACTTCTAGCTCTCCTGACAAAACTTGCCTTTCAAACTCTTTGTTTTCACCCACATAGGATCCAATCATTTTTCTAATTTGCTTATTTTTTAGTAATAGCCCTAGACCCCATTCATCCACTCCACAGTTATTAGAAATGACCGTCAAGTCAGTGACTTTCTTTTCAACGAGAGCTAAAATTAAATTTTCAGGAATGCCACAAAGCCCAAAGCCCCCCACCATAAGAGTTGCACCATCATGAATATCTTTTACCGCCTCTAAATAAGACGTATAAATTGGTTTCACCTCATTCACCCCTTCTCTTTATGTAAACGCTACCACTTTTTATATTTCTAGCGGAAATAGAAAAACCCTTCTATTTCAAGAAAATTTCTATTATTCTTGCATATTTAAAATCAATCACTCTACAATTAACGTATGAAGGGGTGAAAAAAACATGACGATTGATTTACCGAAGAAAGTGACAATTATTGAAGTCGGTCCTCGTGATGGCCTTCAAAATGTAAGCGTTTTAATACCAACTGAGGCAAAGCTTCAGTATATTGACCAATTAAAGAAATCGGGTATTAAAGAAATGGAGATCACCTCCTTTGTCTCACCGAAAAGGGTTCCACAAATGCATGATGCCGAGGAGATTGTCTGGCACTCCCTAGATCCTAATACCCGAACCATTGTCCTTACCCCTAACCGTGCAGGCATTCAGCGTGCTCGTTTGTCCAATTGCCAAGAAATTGCTCTGTTCGTCGGAGTAAGCAACACGTTTAACCAAAAGAATATTAATCGAAAGACGGCTCAGGCGATGGAAGAGCTTCTCCCACTTATAAAAAAGCTAAAAGATCAAGGTGTTTTTGTACGAGCATGCATTTCTACCGCTTTTTACTGCCCGTTTGAAGGCCGAGTCGAAGAACAAGAAACGATTCAATTATGCAAGCAATTTGTTCAAGCAGAGGTGGATGAATTAAGTGTTGCAGACACCATCGGGATGGCTGCACCGCACGAATCGTATTCTTTGTTTTCAAAGCTTACTCATCTCTTTTCTACTACACTTATTACAGCCCATTTTCACGACACTCGAGGAATGGCACTTGCCAATATATTCGCCGCCCTACAAGCAGGGGTTACCCGCTTTGATTCTTCTGCCGGGGGAATCGGTGGTTGTCCATTTGCGCCAGGGGCCTCTGGAAATGTCGCAACTGAAGATGTCGTATTCATGCTAGAGCGAATGGGAATCCAAACGGGTATACAATTGACTCAATTGGCACAAGCCATTGAGATCATTGCTCCTTACCTTCCTGTCCCTATTACAAGCTCTTACTATACGCTTCAGCAAAAAGCTTAGATCCACTATTTTTACCCATTTGTCCTCTCTAATGAGAGGATTTTTATATTATATAAATATAGAATAATATACGAATGTATGTAGATTTTTTAAATGTGAAAATCCATCAGACGATGATAAAGTAAATCTGATTTCGAAGAAGGAATACCATAGGAGCCGTGTGACAAAATATAAAGATGAATGTATTAGACCAGAGTAAAAGGGTGAGGGGATTTAGTCATGTTTAATAGCCCTCGCCCTTTATGCTTTCGAACAAGGAGAGTTTTTGCCTTGTTGAAAGAATTTATAAAAAGTAGTTTTGAGGATTTTTTAATGCACATGCAATTTTCCTAATTCCTTCTTCAATTCGATGGGCGTCAACATTTGAAACATTCAACTTCAAAATCCGTTCGTGATAAAAGTCATCTAAATAATTTCTTTCAACTGAATCCAGATATATGCCTTCTTCATGCAAATGATAAACAAATGATTTCATATTCAAACGCTTGGGAAGCCCAATATGACTATGCATTACAATTTCTGATGATGATTCGTACTTAGATAAATGATCTTGTATTGATTGATGCAGAATTTTTGCACGTGTATGATAGATGTTACTGACTTTTGTTTTATTATGTTCAAACATACCATTTTTCAAATAGAGATATAATGCGGCTTGTGAAATCATTGAGCTGTCGATATCCGCAGTCATTTTGTATTTTTGAAAAAGGTCAATAATTGAAGGAGGAAGAACCGCCAATCCAACTCTTAACCCAGGAAACATTATTTTTGAAAAACTTTTTAAATAGATGACTTTATCGTGGTAATCATCAGCAAAAAGAGGATCGTTCTTCGGATTGTATTCAAAATCTGCTAAATAATCATCTTCTACAATGTATACATTATACTTGTCTGCTAATTGTAAAATAGCCTCTTTTTCTTTTTTACCGTATGAAGATCCTAAAGGATTATGGAAACGTGGCATTGTATAAAAGAATTTAATATCTTCTTCATGAAATATTTGTTCTAGTCGACCTAAATCAATCCCTTTTTTGGTACGTTGAATTCCTATTGCTGGCAGCCGTAAGGTTTTCAGCAGTTCCATATATAAATGATAGCTAGGTTGTTCAACAAGAATGGTGGAACGATTATTTGGAAAGGGCATCATACTTACTAAAGATAGAGCCTGTTGAACACCTGTAGTGATGAAAATCTGTTCCTTATGAGTAAATACTTGGTAAGATTCTAACAGTTTTTTAGCTTCTGCTATGAGTGGTGGCCAACCTTTTGGCGTTCCGTAGAGAAATAATTCTTCCTGATAGGTATCAATTGCTTTATTTATGCAGTGTTGAAATTCTTTATAAGGAAATGCATACCAAGTAGGAGATGCGCTTGCAAAGTCAATAGTGTCAGTGGACAATAAAGTTTTGAAGACGTGATTATCTACAACATAATATCCACTTTTCGGTAGGGAATAAATAATATGTTGCTCCTCCAATTTTTTTAAAGCGCTCAATACCGTGCTTGTACTACAAGAATATTGTTGTGTTAAATTTCGAATGGATGGTAATTTTGCACCTGTAGATAATTTCCCAGACTGAATTTGCATCATAAGTGATTGATAGATTGATTCATATTTAAGCATCTTAATCCTCTTTGCACATCTGTATCGGTACAGATGTGTATTTTTTATATCGTAAAAGTTATTATTATCCCTTACGATAATGGTACCGGCCGGATCAATATAAGGGGGTAATCGAAATAATTGAAAATAGGAATGCATATATCGCAGCAACCATCTATTCAATCATTATCGGATTGTCATTTATGTTTGTTAAAGTGACATTAACTTTTGCAACACCGTTAGATACATTGGCTCATCGGTTTACCATTGCATTGATCGCTGCCACAGTGTTGTTCGTGTTAAAAAAAGAGTCAATTAAAATAACAAAAAAAGATATACTGCCGATTGCCTTGTTAGCCATCTTATATCCGACACTCTTTTTTGCTTTTCAAGTATTTGGGTTAGTGCATACATCTTCATCGGAAGCTGGTATTATTCAAGCAACAATACCAATTTTTACGTTGATTTTTGCAAGTATCATTTTAAAGGAAACATCTACACGTAGTCAAAAAATAGCGATTGGTTTATCTGTACTCGGTGTGATGTATATTATGTACATGAACGGTCCAGGGGGCACAAACACAAGTCCTCTCGGGACTGGTTTAATATTACTTTCAGCACTTACAGCCTCACTATACAACGTATTTGTCAAAAAGTTAACACAACGATATTCGTTATTAACTATCACATATATCATGACCTTGTTTGGGTTTATTGCTTTTAATGGACTGGCACTGACAAACCATGTAATGAATGGAACAGTCCATCAATTTATGCAACCTTTTGGACACTGGGTTTTTGTTCTTGCCATTTTATATTTAGGTATCGTATCGGCTTTAGGAACGTCCTATCTTTCCAACTATGCTTTATCAAAAATAGACGCAACGAAAATGAGTGTTTTCAGTAATTTTGCTACTCTCATTACTATTGTAGCAGGGGGCATTTTTTTAAAAGAGGAATTTCATTTATACCACATAGCAGGTTCAATTATCATTATCATCGGTGTTGTTGGTACAAACTTTTTTGGTGCAAGGCGTAAATCAAATGAAAAAATATAGTCTCTTGCTAATCATAAGCTTCATTTGGGGATCTCAATTTTTCTTCATGGAATTAGTAACGAATGATGTAGGTTCCATTTCGTTGTCTGCTTTGAAAGCACTGATCGGTGCAATTTGTTTATCAGTGATTGGTCTGTTCCAATCACAGATAAACTACACAACCAATACTAAAAAATATTTTTGGATTGCACTTTTTGAAGTAGTCTTGCCGTTTATTCTTATTGCACAAGGTCAAAAGTACGTATCGAGCAGTATTGCATCTATGCTAATCGCAATGGTCCCAGTCTTCACCCTATTATTTTTAACAGTGTTCTTCAGAAAAAAAGCAAGTCAGTTTGAGCTAGTTAGCATAATTCTAGGGTTTCTAGGGATTGTTTTCTTATCATGGTCAACGCATGGAATCCACGACTTATTAGGGAGTATATTTGGAAATGCTTTACTCATTCTTGCTGCAATGAGCTTTGCGTTATCATTGATTCTAATGGAGAAATTAGAAGGTGGTTCTCCTGTGGTTCATATGAGAAATGTTTTATGGATTGCAAGTATCGTCTTATTCCCACTCGCACTCCTTTTTGAAAAGCCATTGCAAATGGACATTAATCATACACAAATATTATCTATTATTATTTTAGGAATGTTCCACGCTGGAATTGTCTATATGCTTTATAATCTATTGATTCAAAGGGATGGTGCTCTGTTTGCATCTTACAGCAACTATATTGTACCGGTAATTGGCGTCAATCTAGGCTATGTCGTTTTAAAAGAACCATTATTTTTACAACATAAGATTGGTATACTCATTATTCTTTTTGCTCTTTTATTTTCGAATGAGGACATTTTTAGAAAATGGGTTAGGTAGGATAATTTACACCTGGAATACAAACAGCTTTTAATTTTGTAATCAGCTTTCCTTAGTGGCCCGTTATGGTAGCCCAATAAACTGATGATGACAGGAGAAGATGAGAATGAAACTAAGAGAGATAATGAAAATGAGGATGGGTACGAGAACTAGTTGAAAACGAGCTTCAATAATCACTTTAATCCTGGTGCATATATTATGAAAAAAACGCTTATCATTTTACTTAAATCACTAGGAGTTATAGCTATAGCAATAGTGCTTTTTCTAGCTATTGTTTTTATAGTTAATATGATTAGTAACAAATCGGAGCAAGGGAAAATAGAATCTTTTGGTCAATCTGTACAAGTAGACGGGAGTACCGAGAATATTGTAAGCGAAAATCATGAAGCTTTACAGCAGCTTATTATTGACCGTTACACTCTAATGAGCCATTCCATTGCAGGCATTTACGGACTGGATTATGTGAACAAATATCCAAACGAAGTGAGTGCATTATATTCGTAATCATTTTTCATTAGTTCTTTTGTTTTATCATCAATAATTTTTAAAAATTGAAAGCCTTTATTTAAGAGGAGAAAATCTTAGAGCGTCAAAAAGCGCAAGTAACCTATGAATTTGGGAGTGAATATACCATCATCAAATTAGTGAATGTAGCTGGCATCCTACGCAGTGCGTATTACTACTGGGCTAGAAAAATAATATTTATGGCGATTAATTTGCAGGTGGAGACATAAAAACCCTTTTTAAGATATAGATAGATTAACTCTAGATTTAATATGAATGGGGAATTATATTATGGAAAATATCAACAGTGTCGAACTAAAGCATTTTTCAAGAGAGTATTTGACAGGATTGAACTCTTTTGTTCTAACAGACGAACAAAAACAATTTTCTGCATTGCCAAACAAATTTGTGGAAGCTACTGATGGACAGCATCGTATAGTTATTTTAAGTGATAATACACCTGTTGGTTTCTTTCTACTAAATTCAAATGAACGCGTAAAGAAATACTCCTCTAATCTGAACGCTTTGTTATTAACTGCACTTTCAATTAATCAGACAGCACAAGGAAAAGGGTACGCAAAAAATGGGATGTCATTATTGACTGAGTTTATTAAGTCAGAATTCCCTAGATGTGATGAAATTATTTTAGTTGTAGATAAAGAGAATATTCCAGCACAAAACTTATATTTAAAAGTAGGATTTGAAGATACAAATGAGAGACAAATAGGACGTATCGGCGAAGAAATTATCATGAGACTATCAATAAAATAGTATAAGACCACAACTAAAAATAACTGCATTTTACGATGCACCAAATTTATCAATTATACAAATAGAAAAACGGTTAGCCTATTTACCATAAATTTTTAAAAATGATTTTTAGGGGAGGATTGTTTAATAAAGGGATTATAAGGATGATAGCAGAATATTGATTTTATAAAGAAATTTAGGGGGAGTAGAAATATGCAAAAGGTTGTTGAGGGAATTAATCATTGGATAAAGAGATTACCAGAAGAGTACAACTCTATGTCTGAAAAAGAAATTTCTAATCGACCATTACCGAATAAATGGTCTAAAAAAGAGATTTTAGGACATCTTTGTGACTCTGCGATAAATAATATTGAAAGGTTTATAAAAATTCAATATGAAGAACCAGTGTATGTTATTCAATCGTATAATCAAGACCATTGGGTAGTGGTTCAGAATTATCAAGATAGACCACTTGATGAAATAGTAAACCTTTTTCAGACATTAAATAAGCAAGTTGTTAATATTGTTAAGAATATTCCTAACGAAAAGCTATCCAACCTTTGTGACATAGGAATTAATCAACATAAGACACTAGAGTGGCTTATACAAGATTATCTTGAGCATATGGAACACCATATCCACAATCAAATCTTAATTGAAAATATTGACTTATAAATTTAGTTCTTATTAAAGTAAAGGGCTAATTGTGGAATAAGGCTTAGATTTTAAACGACTTTATTGTTTTTCAATTTAAGCAATGTAATTCACAATACAAAGATATTAAACAACTATTAAAAACACCGTCTAGGTTAACTGGACGGTGTTTTATTACTCTTTGACACTAACATTGACGGTAAGTTACCTTTACGACTAAGCTTTTTTTTGTTTTAATTTTCTTCAGAATGGTAAAATTAAGTAAAACACTTTGTATCGGAGGGATGTTTGCCTGAGAAAAGCACTCCGTTTCCTTTTTGCCTTTTTTTTATTTTTGATCACGTTTGGCCTTTATTTTACGAATCGGATCATGTATATGAGAACAAAGGATCCCCTTTTCGTTGTTGATCGGGAACAGACGGCAGGTCGTTACAACCCTGATGATTTTGATCGAATTCCTAAACGCGAAGTACTCATTACTTCACCATTTGGATACCAATTAAAAGCCATTGTGCTGGAGCCACATCATACAAAGAAGTACGTGATTATTTGTCATGGCGTTACCGAAAACAAAATCAATTCCATTAAATACATGAATTTGTTTATCGAAAGAGGTTTTAACGCGGTTATTTATGACCACCGTCGTCACGGAGAATCTGGAGGAAAAACCACCAGCTACGGTCATTATGAAAAATTCGATTTAAAAGCGATTGTTGACTGGTTAAAAGCAGACCAAGGCCCACATCTCCTTCTTGGTATTCATGGGGAATCAATGGGTGCCGCAACCATGCTATTGTATGCAGGAATGCTTGAGGATGGGGCAGATTTTTACATCGCTGATTGTCCCTTCTCTGACTTTAAGACGCAGCTTGCTTATCGTTTAAATAGAGAATTAAAGCTTCCTGGAAAGGTGTTTCTTCCTGTCGCAGATTTGTTCCTGCGAATGCGCGATCGCTACTCCTTACAAAGTATCGCTCCGATTACCGTTATTGACTCGATTAAAAAACCGATTCTTTTTATTCACAGCAAAAAGGATGATTTTATTCTACCAACGATGACACAAGCCTTGTATGAAAAGAAGAAGGGACCCAAAAAATTATTTCTCGCTGAAAATGGGGTCCATGCCCAATCACTGAATGAAAACAAAGAGGACTACGAACAGGTGATTGATGAATTTCTCCATGACTTTGTGTTCTCTCCTCTATTAAGTGAGTAATAAAACACAAGCCGAGACTTCTCTAGCGTCTCGGCTTCTCTTCTGCAATGACTTTCTTTTCCTTATCTAGTGCCCGAATATAAGGGTATTTTTTCATTTCAAAAAAATACCTCTTTCCTTCTTTTTCGATTATGGTTAAATTGACGTATTGATTGCCAGTTTCCGATCCTTCAATAGATACAATGTCCGCACTTTCTATCTGTCCATATGTAAGCTGAAATCTACTCAGAATTTTCCCCTGACTACTATAATCATATATATCTCGGTAATAGACGGTTAGTGGGTTAGTTCCTTTATATTCCCAATGATTACCACCTTCATTCGTCCAGCCTTTCTCTTCATCTCCCTCCAGGTATGCGATGCTTATCGCATCAAAATCTTCTCCTTCATGCTCTTGAGCAGTTGTATACATGATGATGGCTCCATCCGTAAGCTTTTCTTCTACAATCGTTTCTTTTACTTCAAAAGGCACTGCCACTTCTATAGTTGCTGCCCGACATGATGTGAGTAGAATAGCAATACCAATTAGCAGTATTCCTCGCCAATTTCGCATATCATCCCCCCACTATCAGTGAATGTAAGAAACATCCAAAAAATGCTAATTTTCTATAAAAAGAAAAACAGATCCACTTTTGTAGTAGATCTGCTCGTTAAATAGTTCTATTTGTTTTATCGACAAAGGCCATTCTTGGGTTTAGGTATTGTCCTACACTTTTTAATTGGAATGTATTTGAGTCTTTAGAGAAATCAATTTTTAGTTCTTCATCAAGAAATACTGCCTTTGATTTTTCGATATACACCGTTTGCTCGTTCGTTTCAATGGCTGTATCATCATCCTCATCCAGCTCATTCACTAACCATAGAGTTGGTACGCCACTTACTACACACCCACAGCCTTCTATATCGTACTTTAGCTTCAAAAAGCCTTGCTTTCCATTTATTTTCTCGCTAATTTTTTTTGCTGCTATTTCTGTTATCGTAATATTCATCGTCTGTTCCTCCAGCTTTTCATCATGTTTCCTATGTCACTTCATATAATCATTGTAACATAGCGTTTTTTTATTGCCCTATGATTTGCTTTTCGGCAATGAATTCTTTACGAGATTTATTACATTTTTTTGGTAGGAGTGGTCAGTTTGTCGAAGGTTCAGATTAAAGTAATGGACAACGGTTCTTTCCGTGTGACTGGTGAGGTTGAATTGATTGATATGGACGGAAATGTATTTGAAACGAAACCCACGTTCTCTTTATGCCGTTGTGGTCTCTCATCCAAACGTCCCTTTTGCGATGGAGCGCATAAAGGAAAGTTTCAGGCCCGTGATCGCGCAGTAAAAACTCCTGAATAATCTTCAAGTAGCGGTTTCCTTTCGGAGACTGCTCTTACTCTTTCATTTGTACATCTACAATGCTCGAAAGGGGGACTCGGTGAACCTCCCCAAAATGATCAACAATATGAAGCCTTTGCTGAAGCTCATCCCAATAATGGATTTGTCCGATAATCAATTCGTGCTTCCGGTAACGATAATGAGTGACCATCACCGCTTGATGCTCCTCCATCGCCGCTAATAACAGATGGTTCATCTCCTCCAGCTTTTGTTCATCCATCTCTTTTTCTTTCTCGTAAGAATCCTCTTCCGCCCAATCGCGCAATAGCTTAACATGCTCAGGAAGCATCATTGATGTCCACTTGATTCTTCCTCTATCTCGAATCATCCTTGTTCCTCCTTACCTCTTATGACCGCCAACTAGCTTGGCACGATGCTTCGCCGTTCCCGCTGCTGTATACGATACCGCACGCAATAGAGCGCCATGTCCGTACCGATTGCGGATACGGTCCACAACATACCCGAGCTCTCGTTCCTTCCAGCCATTCGGTTCAAAAATATTTAACTGATAGTCTGTATCATCACAAATATTGCTAAGGGCGATGGAGATTTTCCGTACCGTTTTTCCTTCGTAGTGCTCCGCAAATAGACGTAGACAAACGTCATACAGCTCCATCGTCACGTTTGTCGGTACCTCAATTGACCGCGAACGGTAAAAGCCTCCACCGAACTCGTCCTGACTATAACCAATGCCGAAGCTAATCGTTCGACCTGCCTTCTTATGGGTTCTTGCTCTTCTCGCAACCTCTTCACACATTTCTAGAATGACGCGTTTGATTTCTACTTCCTCTTTATAATCACGAAGCAAAATTTGACTCTTTCCAAAACTAATTTGTCCCTCCATAATCGGTGCTCCAATTTCGGATAAATCCACTCCCCACGCATGATGGTACAGTTGATTTCCCATAATCCCAAACTTTTTCTCAAGCTTTTTCAAATCAAAGCGAGCAAGCTGACCAACCGTAAAAATTCCCATTCCATTTAATGTTTTCTCTACCCTTCTTCCAATTCCCCACATCTCACGTAAAGGAGAAACATTCCAAAGCTTTGTTTTTACATCCTCGTACGTCCATTCAGCAATTCCCTTCTTTTTCGCTTCCAAATCAAGACAAAGCTTTGATAGTAGCATGTTCGGACCAATTCCAATCGCACAGGGCAGCTGAAATTCTCGCTCAATATCATCACGAATCTTCTGTGCAACCGTCCATGCATCTCCCCATAAATGAAGGGCTCCATCAATTTTTAGAAAGCTCTCATCGACGCTATACGTATGAATAGCCTCTTTTGGAACGTAACGATGAAACACCTTCGTAATTTCAGTGGAAATACGTAAATAAGTAGCCATTTTCGGCTCAACTACTTGAATTTTCGGATCGTCTGGAATTTCAAACTTCCTTGATCCGGTTTTAATACCAAATTCCTTCTTTAACTTCGGTGATGCAGCTAATACAATACTTCCCTCTCGCTCTTTATCTCCAATCACTGCCAAATAACACTCAAGTGGATCTAACCCTTCAATAACAGCTGAACAGCTAGCATAAAAACTCTTCATGTCCACACATAAAATGGTTTGATGGGGCAACTCACTGTAATTAATCATCGTGTTCTCTCTCTCCCAAACATCAAATAGGAACATTCGTTCTCTTTTTTTAGTATATTCTTATATTAAGCGAATATACGTTCGGTTTCAATGGAAATTTTATTCTATTTCCTTTTGTGAATATTGGTAAGTTATAATGGCTAAAGAAGAGGTGCAAAGGAATGGAGAAGAAACTTATTTATAAAATGCTTAGGCAATGCTTTCAGCAGTACGAGCATGAGGCAAGTGAAGAGGACTATGAGAAGTTATGCGAACGGGTGGTTGAAGAAGCCGAAGGAGCTCAAGTTGCTTTATATGAACTCATTAATGACGTCGTATACGAATACCTAACCAATTAAAAAAATCACCTATTATAAAGGTGATTTTTATTTTTTATCGAAAAAGCCGCCAACAAAGCGTTCAGCTAACCCTGGGATGAGATTGTAGATGGTACTCCCCATATTCATCCAGCCTGGAAGGTTAAGCTCACGCTTAGGGTTGAGCATTAATTGAATAATTTTATCGGCAACATAATCCGATTTCAGCATGAATCGATTCACGTTTTTCACGTAGTTTCCTGATTTATCAGCAATTGAAAAGAAATTGGTTTCAATCGGACCAGGGTTTACCGCCGATACACGTATATTTGATTTTGCAAGCTCTAGTCGTAAGCTATTCGTAAATCCTAACACTGCATGCTTCGTAGCCGAATATCCACTGGACTTAGGAGTGGCAAGCTTTCCCGCCTGTGAGGCAATATTAATGATATGACCTGAATTTTGAGCCATCATCACAGGAAGAACCTCTTTCGTACAAGCCATTAAACCGAGTACGTTCACTTGAAACATTTTTTCAATATCAGCAAAATCGGCCTCATGGAAGGAATCAAACACGCCAAACCCAGCATTGTTTACGAGAATATCGATATGGCCAACCTCTTGTTTAATTTGTGAAAACACCTGTTGAACCTGATCGATATCACCAACATCCAACTGAAAAAACAAGGCATTCGTACCTGTTTTTTGGTTAATTTTTTCACCGATTGTTTGTAGCTTGTCAATAGAGCGAGCTACAAGAATGGGTCGTGCTCCGCGCTCAGCCGCCATAAGAGCCACCTTTTCTCCTATCCCTGATGAAGCTCCTGTTATAACAATATGTTTCCCTTTTAATTGTTCCAATACAATCACCATCTTCTTATCTATGTAGCATTTGTCGAGCTACATATAACTTACCACAAACCCTTAAAAAAAAGCTAAAAAATCATGCATACGTATTCACTACCTCGATTAGCTTTCTTACGCCTACCCTCAACTGCTCTTCATTGGCGTAAGAATAACTCAAACGAAGCGAAGAGGAAAATCCTTGTTGCAAGGGATCACAAATCAATCCAGGAACAAAGGAAACTGAATTCTCCATCGCTTTCGGTAACAATTTTTCTGTCGGAAGAGGGTCAGGAAGCTGAACCCATAAATTTAACCCTCCATCAGGACTTACCCAGCTCCAATTCGTCTTCTGTAATTCTTCCTCCATAATTTCCTTACGAATTTGCAGAGCAATTCTAAGTTTTTCTAGGTGCTGCTGCAGCCGGGGAGAGGAAAAATAATGAAGAAAGATTTTTTGATTAAGTAGTGGGGAGCCATTATCGGCAAGTGCTTTCACTGTAAGCAAGCCATCTTTCAAGGCAGGTGGAACAATACAAGCTGCCACACGTAGTCCAGGTGAAACATATTTGCAAAAGCTTCTCACATAAATGACGACACCAGCTGTATCAAATGTATAAAGAGGCGGTGGTGGAGCTTTTTCGAAATAAATATCGTGATACGCATCGTCCTCAACAATTAAACAGTTGTATCGTTCAGCTAATTCCACTAACTTCTTTCGTTGTGCCGTTGGGACCGTATAACCGGTTGGATTATGAAAGGTTGGGTTCACATAAAACAGTCTCGGCTTGTATTTTTTCATAAGCATTTCAACTTGCTCTAAATCATAGCCATAAGGCTGAATATCGATCGCTATCAAATGGGCATCCTGGCTTTTAAAAATATCAATTGCAGCACTATAGCTTGGCCGCTCCAGTAACACCGTATCTCTTGGTTTAATAAATAATTGAGAGATTAGATGGAGAGCTTGCTGAGAGCCTGAAGTGATGAGGATATCATTAAGAGAAAGATGAGTTTTATAGCGTTTAATAAAATAGTTCGCCAATGTATCACGCAGCTCCATATCCCCTTGTACGGTAGAGTAGGTAGAAAGCACCTTAGGATACAAATCAAAAACCTTTTTTACATAATCGGATAAGAAGTGATTTGGCAATAGATTAGGATCAATTAATGCTTGTGAAAACTGATATTGAACGCTTTGCTGATGTATGTCAGATAGGTTATATGTTTTCTCATTAGCTCGAAGCAAAGAGGGACCATCTAAAGGGGGTGTGGAACTTCCTTGAACATAATAACCAGACTTATCTTTTACAAACACCTTACCTTGTTGCTTCAGCATTTGATAAGCTTTGAAAACGGTCAGCCGATGAACGTTCATTTCCAATGACAATTCACGAATCGACGGCAACTTGTCACCAGTCTTCCAGTCCGAACGCTCTATTCTTTTCCATAAATACTCGTATACTTCCTCAAAAAGATACTTTCGTTGTGCGTGTTTACTCATTAAGACACCCCCTTATGATGTTTGATTGTAACATAATTTACCATCATCTGTTCTGTTCATCTAAAACTGTTCTATTCTTCTAGCGGTATGATTAGTGGCAAGGAGGAATGGAGAATGATTATTTTGTTTTATTTACTTATGTGCTTTATCTTTGGAACCACCTTTTTAGCGATTAAAATAGGTGTAGATGCGGGAATCCCACCTTTTTTCGGTGCAGGACTTCGATTTTTCAGTGCCGGGTTTCTATTAATTCTATTTATGAGGTGGAAGGACAAGATTTCTTTAAAAATACTTTTTAGAAAAGAGCTCTTTTTTACTGGGGTAGGGTTAACGTTTGGAACATTCGCCACATTATATTGGGCTGAACAGTATGTTTCTTCAGGAGTAGCAGCGGTTCTATCGGCAACAGGACCAATGATGATTTTAATCATATCTTCGCTCTTGCTAAAACAAAAAACGTCTTATACATCCATGATAGGATGTATGATTGGATTGGCTGGAGTAGTCGTGTTAATTTTACCGAGCATTTCTTTAAACGTACATTTCTTATGGATCATGGGATGTCTAGCAATCGTAGTAGGTGAAGTGTTTTATGCTTCAGGGACGATTTATACCAAACAGGTGAAGGAGAAAATCGTTGCTTCTCCCCTTGTATTAAACGCCGTTCAAATGATGCACGGTGGTTTCCTTTTATTGCTACTATCATTGATAACAGAGAAGGTTCAACCATCATCATTGATTCACACAGCATCCATCGGCTCCCTTCTTTATCTAATCATCATTGGCTCTATGGTTGGACATAGCCTATATTATTGGCTTGTGACAAAAACGGATCCTGTCTTCCCGTCCACATGGCTATATATTTCACCGCTTATCGCTGTTGGCTTAGGTGTCAGCTTCTATCAGGAAGAAATGACATGGTATACCGGGATTGGTGCCGCTACCATTTTGTTAGGGACGATTTTAGTGAACTACCCTGCTTTACAATCTCTACTATGGAAAAAAACTCTTTCGCAAAAAGGGTAAAATGAAGCTCCTTTCCTTTTTTAGGAAGGAGCTTCATTTATTTTTATAGAGCCGCACTGTAAACAAATGTGCCATTTACCTTTGTGTCTTGTATTTTTTTACCATCTAATAAATAGTCTAACTGTGCGATGGATTCTGAAATGGTCAACCCCAGCTGTCTCTTGTAGACCGAAGGAAATAAGCGTTGACATATTTGAAAAGCGGTCATAGATTCCTGCTCCAGCCATTCCTTCACTTGCTCAGCGCGCAAAATTTGATGAGATAGTCTCTTTTCAACAAGACCATGAACATCCGTAACCTCTTCTCCATGACCCGTATAAGTAAGACGAATAGGAAGGGTAAGAAGCTTCTGCAAGGATTCATTGACTTGTAGCTGTGGTTTTGGACGTTCTCTCTCTCCTGGGAGCGGGGGCTCTAGAAGCGGATTCGCAGAAATATGAGCCAAAAGAAGATCTCCCCCAATCAACACCCCATCCTTTTTACGAAATAGACCGATCTGACTCTGGGCATGACCAGGCGTTTCAATCACAGTCCATTCAGGTAATCCTATCGGAACTTCCCCCTCAGAAAGCGTACCTGATAACGATCGGTTGCAGGAAAACAAGAGCATTTGTTTCATTCCACCGATAAAAGGGTCATAATACTTGTCCGGAATGCCACAATCCACAAACAGCTGCCGATAGAAAGAATCGTAGTCATGATAAAACTCTTCGGTTCTATTCAGCCAGCGTTCATTGTTAGCATGTCCGTAAACCTCTAAATCAGGAGAAAACTGATCGAGCAAGCCTGCATGATCCGGATGATCATGGGTTAGTATGACTTGTTCGATATCTGTTAGCTGGAGACCAAGTTGAGCTAGTTGATTTTGAAGCGATACAAATGCTTCCTCCGTATTTGGGCCGACGTCTATTAATGTCAAACGTTCCCCCCTTATTACATACACGTTCACATCGCCGACTGGAAAAGGAGTAGGCAAAACAAGCTTTGCAATTCCATCACGCCATTCTGTCATATTCAAACCCCTTGATTATAATTGTTATATAACAATAGTACATAGGTATATTTTACCCAATGTTATTAAGAATGTCATTATTTTCATATATTGTTTTTTGAAAAATGAGAAAAGTCAGGCTGCATTCCCTCTTGACAGAAGGGCTTGTTATCTTGCATAATCACTAGTAAATCATTTAGAGCGTTAAAGTGGCAATGAATAAGACCAGTACGTGGCAAAAGACGAAAGAGAGTAAAGCTCACCGGCTGAAAGGCTTTACCGTCCCTTACCCACCGAACCTACCTTATGAGCTGTTAGGCAAACCTAACCGTGTTCTCCGGCGTTAACGGATTTGAGTTTCATGTTTGCGAGAAGTGCGCAAACATGAAAATGAAGGTGGTACCACGGAAGCTTAGACCTTTCGTCCTTATTAGGATGAAGGGTCTTTTTGTTTATAAATGGATTTTAGGAGGAAGAAACGTGGAGAAAATAGCGATTATCGGAGCAGGATCAATGTCAGAGGCATTAGTAGCGGGGATTGTGGAAAATCAATTAATCAACCCTGAAAAAATATGGGTGACCAATCGCAGCAATGCAGATAGACTGGCAACACTTCACGAGCAATACGGCGTAAGCTCCACGTATGATCATCGTGAACTATTGGAAGGAGCAGACATGGTTTTACTAGCGATGAAGCCAAAGGATGCTGCAGCCTCCATTGAACAAGTACGGCATTTATTAAAGTCTAACATGCTGATTGTCTCTGTTTTAGCAGGTATCTCAATGGATTCGATTGAATTACTCTCACAAAAGCAGCTTGCGATCGTTCGCGCGATGCCTAATACATCGGCAACAGTTGGCCTATCTGCCACAGCAATTGCTGTCAATGACAAAGTAGATGACGATCAAAAAAGAAATGTGCAAATGCTTTTTGATACAGTGGGGATGACAGCTTTTGTAGAGGAACACCAGTTAGATGCTGTCACAGGCTTATCCGGTAGTGGTCCTGCTTATATCTATTATTTGATTGAAGCGATGGAAAAAAGCGCCGTCGAAATAGGCTTAGAGCGAGAAATGGCACAACAATTAATTGTTCAAACCTTAATAGGGGCAGCACAAATGGTAGCCAAAACGACAAAAACACCACAGGAGCTTCGCCATGCGGTAACAAGTCCTGGCGGAACAACAGAAGCTGGATTAAAAATCCTTGCTGCTCACGGAGTTCAGGAAGCGTTTGTGGAATGTATAAAAGAAGCAACTGCTCAATCTAAACGGTTAGGGAAAAATATTGCGGAGCAGATGGAGAGTGTGCAGAGGACTTTGTAGTAAATTATGTATTTACCGCTCCTTTTCTAACTAACGCACCCGTTTGTATTACAAGGTCAGCCAGATTTCTGGTTGACCTTTTTTATCTATTGATAGGCTTCTTCAGTAGCTACTCCATCTGATTTGGTAATCTGAAGATCTATATAACACACTTAATTCTTTGCAATCAACCTATCAATGGTCTGTGATACATCTTGTAAAATCGTTTTCCATTTTTCCCTTAAAGTTTTGCTTAATCCTATATGGAACCTTATCTCATAAGGCTCTACTCCTATGAGATACCCCTTTTTTGATTCTTTCTGTTGATACAATGATTGAAACAAGTGAAAGTTATGCACTGATATGTTTAAAGTTTGATATTCATGTAAATTAGCAAGTGGATAAACGGTAAGCTCTCCTGGTTTGTTTCCTGAAAATACAGCATCCACAATGATTACAAATGTAGCTTTCATTATTTGATCGATGCAGTAATCAATATCTGATTCTCCAATCAAAAAAGATACATGCGGGGTACGATTCAGAATTGAAAGTTGCTCAATTAGATAAATTCCAATTCCATCATCCATCATTAATTGATTGCCAATACCTAAAACAATTATTTTTTCCATTAAAACACCTTTATAGTTTTTACTTGTTTTCCTGGACTATATACATGAGTCGCACATGACATACACGGATCAAAGGAACGAAGAATTCTGCCAATCTCTGCAGGTTTATCTGGATTCTGAATGGGCGTACCGACTAAGGCTTCTTCAGCAGTACCTCTAAAACCATTATCATCCCTAGTTGAAAAATCCCATGTGGAAGGAGTAATGATTTGATAGAAGGAGATTTTCTTATCTCGAATCTTTAACCAATGGCCTAGTGCCCCTCTCGTTGTATCCACTAACCCCCTTCCAGATGCCAATTCTGGGAGTTCATATTTTTTTTGCACATCTACTCCTGGAATGATTTGCTGAAGTAAAATTTTCATAATTTCTGTGATTTTCTTTGCTTCTAGTGCTCTGGCAATCGTTCGATCCATAGCGGAGATTCCGTTGTTATACGCTCCACTTAATATTAATCTTGCCAACGGTCCGACCTCAATAGGGAGTCCATTATATCTTGGTGCCTTCACCCAGGAATAGGCTTTTTCTTTGTCCATATCCGGCTCTGTCACTTCTTCATTTGCTTGATTGCTGTTAGTTATTGATTTGAAATAGGAGTAATCTATTTTTTCTTGAATTTTACGTTCATCAAATGCTTCGACAGATTCCATTGTGGATACAAGTGGATCCACATATAGTGTGCCTAACTCCTTATAATGGTTAAAAGCACCATAGGTTAAAAGGTTGCCATACCCTCCGCCTATGCGAAAATAGTCTGCATAGAAGTGCGCAATGTCATATACATCTGGGATCATTTTTTCATCAATAAATCTGGTAATCTTCCCTAAAATCGAATCGATATGAACGACTTTCTCGGCTGTCGCCTGTGTTGTTATCCCTCCAATAAAAACCCCATGATTATGTGGAGCTTTACCACCTAAAACGGCTAACATCTCGTGAGCTAGACGACTGAACTTGAGGGAATCAAAGTAATGCTGTGAAATCCGGTCATTAATGTTTTTGGGTAATCGAAAATCGTCATGGTCGGACTGGAAAAGGGAATTTTGTTCAATCTTTACATAGTCAGGAACAGTATATTGATAAAAATGGCGGATATGATTTTGTAAAAACTCACAACAATGAATGATATCTCGTAAATATTTTCCTTGTTCCATTGGTTCAATGTTTAACGCATCTTCTAAGGCAAGAGATGAAGCCATTGAGTGGGCTGCAGAGCAAATGCCGCATATTCGCTGAGTAAAATAAACGGCATCGAACGGACTTCTTCCTACTAACATTTGCTCAAAGCCGCGAAATAAATTTCCTTTTGTTTTGACATCAACGACTTGATTCTGCTCGATAATCACATCAATTTCCATAAAACCACTTATTCGTGTCAACGGATTAATCACAATTCTCTTACTCATCCTTCACCACCCTTGTCGTGTCATAACTAATGAACGGCGCCATGGCATCAGGAAAACCAAACTGAGCACAGCCAATGCATGGTGTATTATCTCCTATCGGCCAATTCACATGACCATTCCATTGCCTTGTTGGACAATCTACTCTCGTCACAGGACCCCTGCATCCGAGCTTAAATAAGCATGTTTTATCCCCTAATTTTTCAGCAAAAATCCCTCGGTCAAAAAACGGCCTTCTTGGACACCGGTCATGGATAAGCGTGCTATAAAACATTAATGGCCGGTCTAAGTTGTCTGTTTCCGGCTCCCCATATAATAAAAGATGCGCTAATGTCCCTAAAAACCAGTCTGGATGAACTGGACATCCAGGAAGTTTAATCATGTTTTTGTCAGGCAGCACCTGTTGCAGCCCCACAGATTGGGATGGATTGGGTTTCGCTGCTGACACCCCGCCATGTGTGGCACAAGCCCCCACGGCTAAAATATGTGAAGCCTTTTCCCCGAGCATCTTAGCTGCTTGAAGGCCTGTAAGAGGTTTTCCTTGCCAGCTGCCGATAATATTATATAAACCATTATTTTTTAATGCCACAGCTCCTTCAACTGCTAAAATATACTCTTCGTCCATTGCCTTTATTAGTTTCTCGATCGCCTGCTCTCCTTCAGCAGCCATTAAACTATTGCAAAACTTAATATCAACCATTGAATTTAACGTGTACTCAAAGTCGGGGTTCTGCCCGTTTAACAAGGAAATGATATTACCGGAACAACCATTTAATTCTAAGTAAATGAGTGTCTTTTTCTTAATCATCCCCTTATTGAGACTCTCTAGTGCCGTACTTGTTAACCTTTCCGCAATGGCTTCATTTGTTAAAGACTCTGGTGGCAAAATTTGCCCTTCCATTAAACCAACCTCCCTACAACAGGCAGTGTTGCTAAGATCGATTGTTGCCCAGCATGACAAGATG
This sequence comes from Bacillus sp. Y1, assembly GCF_003586445.1. Classification (NCBI taxonomy): domain Bacteria; kingdom Bacillati; phylum Bacillota; class Bacilli; order Caryophanales; family Bacillaceae; genus Bacillus; species Bacillus sp. Y1. Next base: position 3,370,197 of record NZ_CP030028.1, read on the forward strand.
CAAATTCCTGCGTATAATCTCTGCCTGCAATTAAGCCAAAGTGGGTAGCCGCAGCCCATGCTCGATTGTTTGTCACATCATAGACAATGCCATTGACTGCAACATAAGCTGGCCTCCCATTTTTCCCAGTAAATGTGGCTAATTCTCCAATTGTAAACGTTCGTTGATTAGACTGTGATATAGGTGGTGTGGGTAAAGGTGTAATGGGAGGAATTTGTGACTGATTTAAATTCCCTGACTGAATTGGAATAGATGGTGGTGAAGGTAAAATATGATCACTATTCTTCGCTTGATTTGCCAGCCATTCACTAAGAAAATGAATCGTTGATAGAGCATCCCATAACCGTTGAAGAATTTGTGGCTTCATGGAAGTGTCACTCAAGGTAGATAACGTATAGATATCATGACGTGCTTGTGTAACAAGATGATTTATTTGCATTCTAATCATTTCGATGTTTTGCATGATGCTCTCCCCTTTAGGCATTTTGCACCTATCCTATGCTTACATATCAAAATGATTAACAAATTCTAGGCAATAGCTGACCAGATAGGCGATTAAGTCTTCTTGTTGTACCAACAGCTGTTTTTAAAAGTAGTTTCCCGGATTGAATATGACAGGATGTAATTTGACCAATTACACTTGCATCCTTTCCCATCTCATGATTCATCAAGATATCAAGTGCCTTTTGTTTGTCATTTGAATCAACGATGATAACTACTTTTCCTTCATTTGCTAGATAAAGAGGATCATAACCTAAAATATCACATGCACCTTGAACATCCTTACGTACTGGAATAGAAGCTTCATCTATTTCAATTGTAAAATGAAAGTCTTCACATAGCTCCACTAGTGTTGTGGCTAATCCCCCCTTGTCGGATCCCGCATGATCCGAATTCCTTTGATTTCCTCCAAGAGTTCATGAATCAGGTGGTTTAATAATGCACAATCACTTCTAACATCTGTGAGCAACCCTAGCTCCTGACGTGCACTCAGGATAGCGACCCCATGATCCCCTAGTGTACCGCTAATGATTACGGAATCTCCTTCCTGAACATTTTCAGGTTTCAATTGATACTGTTCGTGCATCACACCGATTCCTGTCGTATTAATAAATAGACCATCCACACTCCCCTTTTCTACTACTTTTGTATCACCGGCAATAATGTTCACCCCGGCTCTTTCTGCTTCCCCTGCCATAGTGTTGACAATCTCTTTTAGACTTTTTATCGGGAACCCTTCTTCGATAATGAAACCAGCAGTTATCACGTGAGGAATAGCCCCACTTACCGCTAAATCATTCACTGTTCCTGTTATCGCCAGCTTTCCTATATTTCCACCCGGAAAGAAAATAGGTTTTACTACGAAGGTATCTGTTGTTACAGCGATGGTTTGTGAAGGCATAGTAAGAATGGCAGAATCAAACTGTGTTTGCTCTGAATGTCCAAATGATTGAATAAAGATTTCTTGTATGAGTTGGTGTGTTAATTCTCCACCTTCTCCATGAGCTAGACTAATTCGCTCCACTAAGGTTACTCCCCCCTCATAAACTGATAATGTGCCGAACAGGTTCCTTCTGTTGATACCATACAAGGACCAATAGGGTGAGTTGGAGTACAACCTTTATTGAACAGCACACACTCTTCTGGTGTAATTAATCCCCGAACGATTTCACCACAGCGGCATTTAGTTCCTCTCGGCTCCCCTATCAAAATATTAAACTTCTTTTTTGCATCGTATTGCGCATATTTCTCTTTGAGAACTAATCCACTTTTGGGAATAGTTCCCATCCCTCTCCATGCCTCGTCATGGGCTTCAAAATATTCCTCTATTAAACTTTGAGCAACTACATTTCCCTCATCACTTACAACATATGTATAATCATTGATGATATTAACCTTATTTTCCAGCTGAAGAAGCAGCAACTTATAAATTCCACTGAGCAATTGAACGGGTTCAAAACCAGTAATGACACCGGAAATATCAAATTCTTCCGCTAAATAACGATAATTCTGTTTTCCTAAAACCACGGAAACATGACCAGGCAAAAGAAATCCATCTAGTTTTACTTCTCCTGAACTAAGAAGTGCTCTTAAAACAGGTTCCACCAATTTTGTTGTCATCCATATCGAAAAATTTTTCACATCCTTTCTTGCTGCTTCGCGAACAGCAAGAGCGAGAATTGGAATCGTTGTTTCAAATCCAATTCCTAAAAAAATGACTTCCTTATCAGGATTTTCCTCTGCTATTTTCACACTATCTAATGGAGAGTAAACGACTCTGATATCCTTTCCATCTGTTTTCGCTTTCATTAAAGTAGATTTAGAACCAGGAACACGCATCATATCACCAAAAGTACAAAGAATGGTGTTAGGCTCTTCTGATAATTGGATCATTTCATCGATCGACTTTTGATCTGTGACGCATACAGGACATCCCGGTCCCGCAATCAACTGTACATAATCTTTCAATCTCGATTTTATTCCTGTTTTGGCTAATGCCATCGTATGTGAACCACATACCTCCATAAATACTGGAATTCTGCCTTTTTCTTCTTTAAATCTCTTCGCTAAATCGATAACCGCTTCAACTGAATCACGAGTTAAGGCCGGATCTGAAAATAGGTCCATGTTTACCATCTAACAGATTCCTCCATTCTTCTATACTCTCTTTGGCATATTCCTCATCCACTACAGTCATGGCCTGCCCCGCATGGAGTAAAACATAATCATCGATCCTAACCTCTGGAACAAAAAAGGTCCCTACATACATCCTCGAACCCATTACATCTACTAGAGCTCTTTCCCCTTCAATTTCAATGACTTTAGCCGGTACTCCTAAGCACAAATTAATTCACCACCTTCATTTTCTTTTATCATCCTTACAACTGATGAGCAGCAATGATGATTTGTCCTAATGATAAGCCTCCATCGTGACAGGGAACATGTTTATGTGTATAGACGTTAAATCCTTCTTTTTGAAGACCTTTCTGAATCTCTCTGGCAAGAAAAACGTTTTGGAAGGACCCTCCTGACAGTACGACCGTTCTATTTAATTCTGGTCTATTTCTCAATAGTTTTAAAATCATCTGTATACAGCAAGACACCAATGTGGTATGAAATTTCTGTATGATTGCAGTAGTGGAATGTTGAAGTTTGTCTTGAATGATTTGAAAAATCATAGGAGATAAGTCAAGTTGAAGTTGGTTTGGAGTACTTGTTATTAGATGATATGAATACATCTCCCCTGTGCTTTCAAGTTTGGTTCTATTCATATAATCAGATAATTTGATCGCTGCCTCTCCTTCATACGTTGAGATCGTACATATACCGAGAATGGCACTAATAGCATCAAATAAGCGGCCACATGTTCCAGCCATAGGAGAATTCATCTGATGGACTATCATTTGTTCCATAATGTTTATTTCTATTAATCTCTCAGGAAAAAGTTCCATACATAATTCTTTTCCCTTCTGCGGCCAGTTATAAAGTAGCATCCCAACTGCATTTCTCCACGGTTCTTTCACGGCTTTTTCTCCACCTGGAAGAGGAGTGTATTTCAGGTGAGCCAGTCGTTCAAAAGATTTTGCGTCTCCATATAGAAATTCAAAGCCCCAAATATTCCCGTCTTCTCCATATCCTGTACCATCTAATATAATACCTAAACAAGGTTCGGTAAGACCGTTATCTTCCATACAAGATACATGGTGTGCATGGTGGTGTTGAATGGATATGATTTTACGATTGAGTTTTTTGGTGATAGAAGTGGATGTGTATAGTGGGTGCTTGTCGACAGCCACATTCACTTCTTTAACCCCTAGAAATTCTTTATAATGATGCAGTTGTTCTTCAAAGGAGGCAATCATTTCTTCGTTTTCTAAATCACCTACATGAGGACTCATGACAATGTTATTCTGTTTTCCGATGGAGAATGTATTCTTTTGGTTTCCTCCAAATGCAATAATATGATCCACATTGGATGTTGTTTTCAGCGGCTCTGGAACAAATCCTCTAGCACGCCGTATAAATATTGTATTTTCTTCATCACATTGAACAACCGAATCATCAATAGGAAAATCGATTTTACGGTTATGAGTTAATACATAATCACATAAGTTTTGTATATGTTCTAAATGAGCATCTTTATATAAAATAGGGAAACCAGAAGGATTCGCACTCGTCATCACGATACATTCCAATTTATGATTTTTAAATAAAAGATGATGTAAAGGAGTATAGGGCAGCATCACTCCAATAGTCGACAAACCTGGAGAAATATTTTGTGGTAATACTCCCTCTTTTTTACTTTTTAAAATAACAATCGGCATTTCGTAGCTCGTTAGGAGATCTTCTTCATTACTGGAGATATGACAAAAATTACTTGCCACCTCTAATGACTTGACCATGACCGCCAACGGTTTCTGCGGTCGTTTCTTTAGAAGTCTTAACCGGTCAACAACACTCTCTTGATAAGCATCACAAGCTAAATGGAAGCCACCTATTCCTTTAATGGCCACAATCTTTCCTTCTTTAATCAGATCAATCGTTTGCATGATGGCTGATTGATTTTCAGCTAATGATTTCCCACCTTGGTCATAAAGCGTAACGGTTGGTCCACAATCTGAACAACAAATAGGCTGAGCATGGTGCCTTCGATTCGATGGATCTTCATACTCCTCCTCACAATCATGGCACATAGGAAATTCCTTCATTGTCGTATTTGGACGATCATATGGAAGACGATTGATAATCGTATAGCGCGGTCCGCATTGAGTGCAATTAATAAATGGATAGTGAAAACGTCGATTATATGGGTCGTTCAATTCATCCAAACATTTCTTACAAATCGCCGCATCCGCAGGTATCCAGGAAATAGACCGTCCGTTTTTTTGGCTGGGAATAATCGTAAATTCTTTATAATGGGCGAGTGGAATTTGATGAATGTTTATCTCATTAATTTTTGCCAATTTAGGCGGATATCTTTTGATTTCATCCACCATTTTCTCCAAATTTCTTTCTTGTCCTTCAACCATAATGGTGACACTATTTAGGTTATTTTGGACCATTCCATTGAGTTGATATTTTTTTGAAAGATGGTAGATAAATGGGCGAAAACCAACTCCCTGCACCTTTCCTGTTACGATTATTTTTATGGCTTTGTACATTGAAGATAAGCATCCTTTATCCAATTGATCCATTCTTCCATCCCTTCACCCGTTTTTGCAGATAATGCTTTCAATTGCGCCTGAGGGTTAATTTCCTTTAAGTTTCTTTTCGCTTCTTCTAAATTGAAAGATACATAAGGAAGGAGGTCGATTTTATTAATAATAGTTAAATCTGTACGTCTAAACATGATAGGATATTTCGGAATTTTATCATTTCCTTCAGGGACACTTAAAACCACCACTTTATAATCTTGTCCTAGATCATAACCAGATGGACAAACTAAGTTCCCAATGTTTTCAATAAAGAGAATGTCAATGGAGTCTAGTTCAAAATCTGGTAATGTTTTCGTAATCATCCTTGCATCAAGGTGACATCCCCCTACCGTATTAATTTGAACCGTTTTGACTCCTAGTGAACGTAATCTTTCTGCATCCAGATCCGTTGCTAAATCGCCTTCTATCACAGCCATATGAAACTCATTCATTAAGGCTTTAATCGTTTCTTCCAGTAAAGTTGTTTTACCCGACCCTGGAGAGCTCATTACGTTAATGACAAGAGTATGTTTTTTTTTGAATGTTTCTCTATTAAATGCAGCAGCCAAGTTTTGATCTTTTAACACATCTTCTTGTAGCTTGATTTTCACAGTTCATCACTTCCTTCGTATGATTCAACCCTAAAGGTTTCACCGGAAACGAGTAAACAATTTGGTAGTCCGCACTTTGGACATAGCACCATTCTATAGTCGGGGGAAAACTCAAACAGACATGTTTGACATTTTGCTTTCGCCACTTCACGTATAATTTCTAAGTTTGTATTTTCACCAAGAATGCCTATTCCTTGTTTCCGGAAATGGAAAAATGCTAACTCTAGAGCATCAGGCAGTACATTTGATAAATCACCAACAATCACATCTATTTTGTCTACTTTGCTAAAACCATGTATTCTAGCATCTTCAGAAACTATTTTTATAATTTCAGACATAAGCGACATCTCATGCATCCTCAACACCTTCTGTTTTTCTGTCACTTAAATGTTTATGCTTGGCTTTATTAAAAAGAACAATTTGTAACATTACCGCAAAAAAGGCCGTGTATAGACAGTTGGTAAGAGAGAACACTAATTTTAGTAAGTATTAGTAAAGGTGGGAGCTTTGTGTGGGAGTAAATGTACTGTGGGTTACATTAGCGTTCTGTGTTGGCTTGATTATTCTAAATGTGCTTAATACTGTTCTAGTGGAACGGATGGATAGTGATGTGGCTTTTGCTATATCTGGGATTGTACTTCTTGTTAGTGGTATGGCATATCTAGTTTCTTGCGGAATCATGTTAGAAGCATTATAGGGGGCATTTCCTTTTAAAAGGAGTTCTGAAAATAGAAGGGTGTTTAGATGGTCTTATTTTTAATTGTTTCTTCTTTATTAACTATCAGCATTGTAGTTTGGCTTCTGATCTTTGTTGATGCTAAAATCGGGCTTAAAAGAATCGATCGTCTCGAAAACGAACCTGCTTCTCAGGACGGTCCTTTAGTGTCCATTATTGTTGCGGCACGTAATGAGGAAAAAGGAGTAAAAGAAAGCTTACAAAGTCAATTTTCGCAGAGTTATGGTCATTTGGAATGGTTTTTGGTGAACGACCGATCAACCGACACTACTCCAATCATTATGAATGAGATGCAGTCTGCATACAAAAATGTAAACGTTATCCACATTACTACCCTTCCACCAGGATGGTTAGGGAAGAATCATGCGATGTATGTTGGCGCAAAGCAAGCGAGAGGAGAACTTCTCTTATTCACAGATGCAGACGTGATATTTCAGAAGGATGCAATCGCAAAAGCCGTTCATTATTTTATGGAACATGAACTTGCCCACTTAACAGCTGCTCCTAATTTACGAGGACAGCGCTTATGGTTAAATAGCTTTATTGCCTTTTTTATGTTTGGTTTCTCCTACTTTAAACGTCCTTGGCTTGCGAATCATCCTCGTTCTAAGGTGGGGATAGGAATTGGAGCATTTAATCTAGTGAGGAAAGACGCCTATGAGAAGTTAGGAACACATGAAGTCATTAAAATGCGTCCGGATGATGATTTAATGCTCGGGAAAAAGATGAAGGAAATGGGATTTAGACATCGAATCGTAACGGCTTTGACACTTCTTGAGGTAGAGTGGTACTCGACTTTAAAGGAAGCACTTATTGGCTTAGAGAAAAATACGTTTGCGGGATTGCATTACCGAATTAGCATGGTGATGTTTGCGATCTTCGGAGTGTTTGTGTCACAGGTACTCCCCTTCTTTACTCTATTTTCCTTTGAACCTATTTTAATCTATTTGAGTATCGGTAATATTTTTTTACTCGCATTAATTTACTCCATGATTATTAAAAGAATGACAACATATTCGCCATGGATGTTTCTCCTCTTTCCTTTTACAGCTATGTTGTTTATTTACTCGATCATACGGGCCAGCTTCTTAACTTTTAAAAGAGGGGGCATTATTTGGAGAGGGACGAAATATCGCTTAAAAGATTTACGCAGCAACAATACGTAAATAGATAAGAATAAATCGGGACCATATTGGTACCCGATTTATTTGTGTACAGGAATAGATATTTCTTTAAAATCATCGGCAATTTCGGTATCCGGAAACACTTCTCTCGCTTCCTCCACATGTAATTGGGAAGCTCTTTTGTCATATCTAGAGCTAATATGATTAAGACACAGTTGTTTCACGCCAGCGTCTCGTGCGACCTGTGCTGCTTGTGTAGTCGTTGAATGAAAATAATCATATGCAAGCTGTTCCTCTCCCCTAGAAAATGTGGCCTCATGAATGAGAAGATCAGCATTTGAAGCAAGTAAATAGGCGTTGTCACATAGTCTTGTATCACCTAAAATCGTTACGATCCTGCCCTTTATATCCTCTCCACGAAACTCGGAAGAATCAATGATGGTTCCATCTTCTAACACAACGTTTTCCCCAGCCTTAATTTTTTTATATAAAGGACCCGGTGGGATATTTGCTTCCTGTAGCTTTTCTACTAATAAAGAGCCTGGACGATCCTTCTCCACGACTCGATAACCGTATGATGGAATTCCATGCTCCAATTTACGAGCTTCAACCTTGAACTGCTCGTCTTCAAATACAATCCCCTCTTCAATTTCTACAATCTTTAGAGGGTACTTTAAATACGTTCCGCTTACTTGCAAAGAAATATCTACATAATCTTTTATCCCCTTAGGTCCATATACCGTAACGAGTGACTCTCCTCCTTGGAAGGATCGACTGGACAATAAACCAGGCAAACCATATATGTGATCGCCATGAAGATGAGTAATAAATATCTTTTCAATACGGCGTGGCTTTATAGAAGTGTGTAAAATTTGATGCTGAGTGGCCTCACCACAATCAAACATCCAAAGTGTCCCTCTCTCATCCAATAGCTTCAGTACAAGAGAACTTACGTTTCTAAGTTTTGCCGGAACCCCTGCCCCCGTACCAAGAAATAAAATATCCATTTTATACGCTCCTTTATGTAAAAAAACCGACGTCATCAAAGGACATCGGATACGTTCATTCTTACTATCACTATACCATAATTGTTACGAGATTCTTACTATATATGCAGATCTCTCTTTTCATAAGCGATAAAGGTATAGATCGTCATGGCCACAACTAATAGGATGCTTACCGTTATATATATTACTTCATACCCGGTTCCGCCAATGATGTCCTTTGCCTCATAATATTTGAAAGGAGTGAAGACAGAAAGAATCTCCAGATTTTCGTTAAGGTCAATAGCCATTGATAAGAAAAAGGCAATTAGTAACACTGCTGTAGAAATGCTTGCTGCCCTCTTGGGATGCTTAATGCTAGCAGCAACTGATGTTCCTAAGGATAAAAACATGAGTTGCAGGATAAACATACCACCCATCAATTCAGCAATCTCTATCAGATACGACTCATCTGTCTTATTATAATAATCCACCATCAAGTGAGAAATCAAAAAGGTGACGGAATTTAGTACAATAATAGCTACCAAGGATGCCATCCATTTTGAAAAGATCACCTGTTTTCTAGAGATTGGTTTCACTAATAAATATTCTGCTGTTTTATCTCTTTCCTCTTTTGAGATGATGTTCGCACCTAACATCACAGCATGAATAGTGGTCATAACAATTAAATATAAAAACAAAATACCATAATAGCCGCTTACAGTCGTTAAATCCAACGAACCTGTTCCCATAATGGCCTGCATGGCCTTTGGCATACTTGCCATGAGGTCATTAATAGACTGACCGGAAGATTCTGTTGCTCCGTACTTACTCATTCCCCCAGCTACCATAGCAAGAATTCCTAGACACCAAATAACGAGTGACTTTCTTAGTGTTTTTAACTCTCTAATAAATACATTCACCTTAACCCCTCCTTTCTTACACCGCATTCATATCCTTTTTAGTATAGATGAAAAAGCTGGCAATAAGAGCTGAGATGATCCATACCAAACCGACTATCAAATACGACCATTCATACTGACTGTTATTAATAATATACATCGAATCAAAATACTTGAATGGAGTGATATATCGAACGGAAGCTTCACCCACTGTAGAACCAAACATTCCAATAAAAAAGAAAGCAAAGACAACACCTAGTGATAAAGAAAGAACCGATTTCAATTTTGGCAATAGCATTGATGCAATCACTCCAATGGCTAAAAACATAACCTGAACAAAAAAGAGCGTAAATGAAAGAAGAAAAAATGCTTGTTCATTAAAATTCTCCGTCTTTACGTATAAAGCAATAAAATAAGCAAAGAGAATGAAGGATAGGCTAGTAATGGCAATAGACACAAATGCCGCAGAGAGCTTTGACACAATGATCGTTGACCTTGAAACAGGCTTGGTAAGAAGAAAATCGACTGTCTTTTCACGAACCTCCTTGGATAGGATTGAAGCACCTATCATCATCGCCTGTATCGCACCGCATAACGCAATATACATAAAAACATACGAGTAAAAACCTAGGATGCTAGTAAAGCTACCAATTTCAATCCCAACGGCATTACGCAATGCTTCCGGAAGAGTTTTTAACAGCTCGTTCACTTGTTCCGCATCTTTCGCAAAGGAAGGAAAAAGTGACATAAAAAAGAGCACAAGGGTGATAAGGGAAACTGTCCAGATAATCGTCGACTTTCGATAAGCTCTTACTTCATGAAGAAAGATATTCACCTTCTACTCCTCCTTTTCGTAGTAGTGCATGAAAATCTCTTCAAGGGTTGGTTCTTCTACCCACAAATTCTTAAGTGGTATTTCTGCTATTTTGCTTATAATTGCATTCATGTTCCCTTTGTAAATAAAGGATACCGTCTTTTCTTTCACCTTAATATCTGTGGCACCGTCTAGCTGGAAAACTTCAGTAGTTACTTGATTAACAACTTCTAGTCTAAATTTCTTATAACTATTCTCTGTTAACGCGCTCATCGTCTCGACTTTCACGATTTCTCCTTCTTTAATAATGGCCACACGATCACAAAGCTTTTGAACCTCACTTAAAATATGAGAGGAGAAAAGAATGGTTGCTCCCTTCTTATTTTCTTCTCTTAATAATTCGAAAAATTTCTGTTGCATTAATGGATCCAAGCCACTTGTAGGCTCATCAAGTATAATGAGCTTCGGTTCGTGTAATAATCCTTGAACGATTCCAACCTTCTTTTTATTGCCAAGCGAAAGATCGTCAATCTTCTTAGAGAGATCTAGATTTAATGCTTCAGCAAGTTCACGTATTCTCTTTGTACAATCCTTTTTATAAAAGCTTGCAGAATACTTAAGCAAGTCAATAACCTTCATATTGTCATAATAAAAGACCTCTGATGGAAGATAACCAATCTCCTTTTTTATTTCAGGAGCATATTTTATACAGTCCTTCCCAAAAATCGTAGCACTTCCACTTGTTGGATAAATAAGTGCAAGCAGTGTTCGAATGGTCGTCGATTTCCCAGCTCCATTTGGTCCAATGAATCCAAAAATCTCCCCTTCTTTTACTGTGAAGCTGACATTGGAAATTCCTCTTGCTTTTCCATACATTTTCGTTAACAGATTGCTTTCAATCACATTCATAAAGAAAGCCTCCTTTTTAGACAGTTGATCTATCTAACACCATCATACTACATGAAAAATAAGGCAACAATAATTTTATGAAATATTTTTATTAAAACATTTCATAAAATAAATAAATAACGCTTTCATTTTCATTGAGGATAGTTCAAGCGATTTGGTTAAAAATAAATACGTAATTTTGTGAAGAATTATTTGCTTATTTCGCTAGAAACCGATAAAATTCTGTACTTGTATAGGTCAATTTTTTTTTATAAAAATACATATATAACATGGAAATACCCTGGAAGAGAGGTTCTTAACGTGACACAAAACGAGAAACCGACTGCATTAATCATGATATTTGGAGCAACTGGTGATTTAGCAAATAGAAAACTGTATCCTTCGCTCTATAAACTGTTTGAAAAAGGAAAGCTTTCAGACAAATTTGCTGTAATCGGAGTTGCCAGAAGACCATTAACAAATGAGGAATTCCAAGAGAACATCAAAAAATCGGTAAAGTCTTCTATTCAAAAAGAAAATCGAATTGATGAATTTGCTTCGCATTTTTACTATCATTCACATGATGTAACTGATTCAAATTCATACGCAGTCCTTAATAACCTAGCAAATCAACTTGACTCAAATTATGATTTACAAGGCAACCGCATCTTTTATTTAGCGATGGCACCAGAGTTCTTTGGAACCATTGCACTCCATTTAAAAGAAGATGGTTTGACCAATGTGAGTGGGTTTAAACGCTTAGTCATTGAAAAACCATTTGGTCATGATCTTCAATCAGCACAAGAGCTAAATGATCAAATCCGAACTGCCTTCTCTGAAGATGAAGTGTACAGAATTGACCATTACCTAGGAAAAGAAATGGTTCAAAATATAGAAGTTATTCGATTCGCGAATGCGATTTTCGAACCGCTTTGGAACAACCGTTATATTTCGAATATTCAAGTAACTTCTAGTGAGGTTCTTGGAGTTGAAGAGCGCGGACGCTACTATGAGAAAAGCGGTGCGTTAAGAGATATGGTTCAAAACCATATGCTCCAAATGGTTGCATTACTTGCGATGGAGCCGCCAATTAAGCTAACAACAGAAGAAATTCGCTCTGAAAAGGTGAGAGTCCTCCGTGCTCTTCGTCCAATTGAAGGTGAAGAAGTAAAAGAATACTTCGTTCGCGGCCAATATGACAAAGGCACGGTAGAAGGCACAGAAGTTTTAGGGTACCGTGAAGAGCAAATGGTTAACCCTGAATCTAACACGGAAACATATGTAGCTGGAAAACTGATGATTGACAATTTCCGCTGGGCAGGGGTTCCTATTTATATACGTACAGGAAAGAGAATGGATTCCAAATCTACAAAAATTGTTATCCAGTTTAAAGACATTCCTATGAACCTATATTATAGCCCGGAGGAAACATTGAATCCGAACCTGCTTGTGATTCATATTCAACCAGACGAAGGCATTACGCTTCATCTAAATGCGAAAAAAGCGGGTCAAAACATCGCAGCAACTCCTGTTAAGTTAAACTATGCAAATCGTGGGATCGATGGGTTAAATACACCAGAGGCATACGAGAAGCTTCTATTCGATTGCATGCGCGGTGATGCAACCAACTTTACACATTGGGATGAAGTTGCTCTATCTTGGAGCTTTGTTGATAAGATTTCTGATGTTTGGGAAAATCAAAAGGCCGAGAACTACCCTAACTACAACGCAGGTACTGTGGGCCCTCGTGAAGCGGATGAGCTTCTTGAGAAGGATGGATTCCATTGGTGGCCAATCTCTAATTTTGACGTTGATAAGTGCTAAAAAATAAGCTCCTGTCCATTTAGGATAGGAGCTTTTTTACGCCCCCCAGCCGCTTTTCAATGGCACGCAAAATAGCCTACCCTATTGGGTAGGCTATAGTTGCTTCTAGAAGGCTTAGAACCAGTTTGTATGGAATGTTCCTTCTTTATCTGTACGTTGGTACGTATGTGCACCAAAATAGTCACGTTGAGCTTGTAACAGATTCGCTGGCAGTGTTTCTGTACGGTAGCTGTCATAGTATGAAAGCGCAGCAGAGAAACATGGTACAGGAATACCGTTTTGAACGGCAACAACCATGATGTCACGAAGAGCATGCTGGTAGCTTTCAACAATTTCCTTGAAATATGGATCAAGTAATAAGTTTTTAAGCTGTCCGTCACGATCATATGCTTCTTTAATCTTTTGAAGGAATTGAGCACGAATAATACATCCTCCACGGAAGATCATTGCAATTTCTCCATATTGTAAATCCCAGTTATATTCTTCTGAAGCTGCACGCATTTGTGCGAAGCCTTGTGCGTATGAACAAATCTTACTCATATAAAGAGCTTTACGAACTGACTCGATAAATGCCTTCTTATCACCAGTAAATTCCTTCGCAGTTGGTCCACCTAATACTTTGCTAGCATGAACACGTTCCTCCTTCATTGCTGAAAGGAAACGAGCGAATACGGACTCCGTAATGATTGGTAGTGGTACCCCAAGGTCAAGAGAACTTTGGCTTGTCCACTTACCTGTTCCCTTTTGCCCTGCTGTATCAAGGATAACATCAACAAGTGGCTTACCTGTTTCTTCGTCTTTTTTCGTAAAAATATCAGCTGTAATTTCGATTAAGTAGCTATCTAGCTCGCCTTTGTTCCACTCAGCAAATACTTCATGAAGCTCGTCTGCACTAAGACCAAGTACATGCTTTAATAGGAAGTATGACTCAGAGATTAACTGCATATCTCCGTATTCGATTCCATTATGAACCATTTTCACATAGTGACCTGCTCCATCTGGACCGATATACGTTGTACAAGGCTCACCGTCAACCTTCGCTGAGATATCCTTAAAGATAGGTGCAATTAACTCATATGCTTCTTTTTGTCCACCTGGCATAATAGAAGGCCCTTTAAGCGCACCCTCTTCTCCGCCGGAAACGCCTGTTCCAACAAAGTGGATACCTAATTCACTAAGTTCTTTATTGCGGCGCTGTGTATCAACAAAATATGTGTTTCCACCGTCAATAACGATATCACCTTTATCAAGTAATGGCTTTAATTGATCAATTGTTGCATCAGTTGGCCCACCAGCTTTAACCATAAGCATGATTTTACGTGGCTTTTCTAATGATTCAACAAATTCTTCCATGCTATATGTACCAAATATATTTTTTCCATTTGATTCCGCAAGCATTTCATCTGTTTTTTCGCTTGAACGATTGTAAACTGAGACTGTATAGCCTCGGCTCTCGATGTTCCAAGCAAGGTTTTTCCCCATTACCGCTAACCCAATAACTCCAAATTGTTGTTTTGTCATTTTTTTACTTCCCTTCTAGCTAAATACTTATATACATAAGAATCCACTTTACTTTAGCAAGATTAAGCAAAAAGCGCAAGTAAGGTGATTAATTAAATATTCAAATATATTTTTTCCTGAATTTCTTTAACTATGTTACTCTTCTTTCCTATCTCTCGCCGTATGTAAAAAATCTTTATTAAAGCTTGTATCTGTACCAATTGACGGCGTTTGTTTTTTCTTTCGAGCCATTCCTGCCCGATTTATGATGGCTGTACCGTACTTTTCTTTTAATTTTGAAACAGCATTTAATAACGGCTCTTTTTTTGCATCACGTTCATAAGAGAAAAGATCGAGCTGTTTCACTGCTTCATTAACATGTATTAAGTCTGTACCTGTGATTCCAAGAAGGCGGATGGCATTCCCATTCCAATTGGAATGAAACAATTTTTTGGCAAGCTGAGAAATTTCATCTTGTTTATCTACTGGATTATTTAGTTTTTTACTTCTAGTCAACGTTTTTCGATCCTTATAACGTATCGTTACACTTAATCCCGTTGCCAACACTTGCTTTGCTTTTAGTCTTGCAGATACTTTTTCTGCCAGCTTCTCCAAAACTTCGTTTAACTCTCTGACATTTGTGACATCCTTCGGAAGCGTGGTTGAGTTTCCAACACTTTTAAAGTCAGAAACAGAATTTGGGTCCACTTCTCGGAAATCCATACCATTCGCTCGTTCCTTCAGACGTACTCCATTGATTCCGAGAAGTGATTTTAACTGAATCTCATTTCCTTTTGCTAAGTCACCAATCGTATGTATTCCAATTGTTTTTAATTTCTCAGCTGTCTTTTGACCAACACCGTGCATTTCTCCCACATTCATTGGCCACAGAACATGTTTGATATCTCTTTTTCTAAGAACCGTTATTCCTAATGGCTTTTTCATATCAGATGCTGTTTTTGCTAAAAATTTATTGGGAGCAATTCCGATGCTGCAAGGAAGATCAAACTGTTCTAACATCCTTGCTTGAATCGTTTTTGCAATTTCAAGAGGTGATCCAAACTCGTAGCTTTCAGTAATATCTACATATCCTTCATCAATGGAAACCGGCTCGACAAGGTCCGAAAACTGCCTTAACAGATCAAAGATTGCGACAGAGGCAGCCCGATAGCGCTCAAAATTGGGTTTCATCACAATTAACTCAGGGCATAGTTTTCTAGCTTCCCATAACGGCATTGTCGTTCTCACCCCTACATTTCTTGCTTCATAGCTGCAGGTAACAATGATTCCGCGTCTTTCCTCAACATTGCCCGCAATCGCAAGTGGCTTCCCCTTTAAACTTTGATCGTAAGCCATTTCCACGGATGCATAAAAGCTATTCATATCCACATGAAGGATGACACGACCGTTTTTCGGGTACATTTCTCGCATAGCCCACCTCCTCACCATTGTCCTTATATTTTACCAGAAGAATTGGAAGACGAAAAAAAAAAGAGAGCCACAACCTGGCTACTCTTCTTGGTGTGATTTCATATATTGTTGGATTTCATTTATTCCTTCTAGCGATTGAACAAGCATAGATGGATCGATCATTGTAATTAAACGAGAATCCAAGTTGGCAATGGAAGAAAAGTAACTTGTTTTATTAAATGCTACTAACCCTAACTGCTTTAAATTTTCCTTTTCAATATCAATAATCTCTTTTGCGTCGTTAACAAGGACTCCAATGGTTAATTCATCTGTCTTTACGACAATCATCCTCGTTTGATCGTTGTACTGAATGGTTCGGTGATATAAGATCTCCTCAAAATCAAGAACAGGCAGTAATTCTCCTCTTACTTTCACGATTCCTTTCACGTACACAGGTAAATGAGGGATTGGTGTAATTCCTTGCACCTTCTCTATCGAAATCACATGTTCAATAGGAATACCGTATTCTTCCGTCCCAACTTGAAAAACGACTACTTTTGTTGTTGTAAGCATGGGTACTCGCTCCAATCTAGCACAAAGGCATCATACTTTATACCTGTATCATACTAACATTCCTGCTATTTTGTCTATCGAAAGTAACAAAAAAAAGAGTGAAGGATCTCTCCTCACTCTTTGTCTATTAAGCAGACACTTCTTCAATGATAGCAATTACATACTCTGCCAACTTATTGAGTTCTTCAATAGGCATTCTTTCATTCGTTGTGTGAATCTCTTCATAACCCACTGCTAGGTTTACGGTAGGGATTCCAAATCCAGCTATTACATTCGCATCACTGCCCCCGCCGCTTCTTAACAGCTCAGAGGATCGACCAATTTTGGCAGCCGCTTTTCTCGCTACTTCAACCACATGGTCTCCTTCTCCAAATTTAAAGCCAGGGTACATTACTTGAACATCAACCTCTGCTCTGCCACCCATTTCTGAGGCAACTTCTTCGAAAGCAGCTTTCATTTTTTGAACTTGCTCTTCCATCTTCTCATTTACCAACGAGCGTGCCTCAGCTAAAATTTCAACGTGATCACAAACGATATTGGTTTGCGAACCGCCTTCAAAACGACCGATATTTGCAGTTGTTTCCTCATCAATGCGACCAAGAGGCATTCTTGAAATGGCTTTTGCTGCAATCGTAATAGCCGATATCCCTTTTTCAGGTGCCACGCCAGCATGTGCTGTCTTTCCAAAAATCGTTGCCTTTACTTTTGCCTGCGTAGGTGCAGCAACAATAATATTACCTACTTTACCGTCACTATCTAGAGCATAGCCGTATTTTGCTACAAGTAAGGTTGGATCTAATGCTTTGGCACCAACCAATCCAGACTCTTCTCCAACAGTAATGATAAATTGAATCGTTCCGTGCGATATAGATTGTTCCTTTAACACACGAACCACTTCAAGCATAACGGCAAGTCCCGCTTTATCATCCGCTCCGAGAATGGTTGTACCATCTGTTACTACATAACCATCCTTAATGCTTGGTTTGATGCCTTTACCCGGCACAACCGTATCCATATGGGAAGTGAAGTAGATTGTGTCTACCTGCTCCTTTGAGCCTTTAAGTGTACAAATTAAGTTTCCTGCCCCGTGTCCAGTCGTTGCAGTTGTATCGTCTTCAACCACGTCAACGCCTAGCTCTAAAAATTTCTGTTTTAATACCTTTGCAATTTCTGCTTCATTTTTCGTTTCTGAGTCCACTTGAACGAGCTCAAGAAATTCCTTTAACAATCTTTCTTCATTAATCATCCTGTACCCTCCATCAATCATTCACTCACTCTTGTAGTATAACTTTTTCTTATCATAATCAGCAAATGAATGGGTTTAAAGGGGAATATTTCCATGCTTTTTATTAGGACGAGTTTCTTTTTTATTACGAAGCATCTCTAAAGATTGGATAATTTTAATTCTTGTTTCACGCGGATCAATGACGTCATCTACCATCCCCATACTTGCGGCCACATATGGATTAGCAAATTTTTCACGATATTCCTCAATTTTTTGTGCTCTTGTTGCCTCTGGATCTTCACTTTGGTTAATTTCTCTTGCAAATATAATATTCGCAGCCCCCTGTGGTCCCATCACTGCTATTTCAGCGTTCGGCCAAGCAAATACAAGATCTGCACCGATAGACTTCGAGTTTAATGCAACATAGGCTCCGCCATAAGCTTTTCGCAAAATAATCGTTAATTTTGGAACCGTTGCTTCTGAATAGGCATACAATATTTTCGCTCCGTGTCGGATGATTCCACCATGTTCCTGCTTTACACCAGGGAAGAAGCCTGTGACATCCTCAAATGTAATAATAGGTATGTTAAACGAGTCACAGAAACGAATAAATCTGGCTGCTTTATCAGACGAGTCTATGTCCAACCCACCGGCCATAAACTTCGGTTGATTACATACTAATCCAATTACTTCACCCTTTACTCGAGCGTACCCGACAACGATATTTTTGGCGAAATCCTTTTGAACCTCCATGAAAGAATCTTCATCTACTACTTGCTCAATCACCTTTCTCACATCGTACGGACGGACCGCGTCAAATGGTACCACATCAGTTAAATCAGGACGGTAATCCCAATCATCTTCATACTGACCAATCGGTGCTTTTTCTTCATTATTCTGTGGAAGATAGCTTAATAATTGTCGGACCCCCGCAAGTACTTCTTCCTCCGTTGATGCATGAAAATGAGCATTTCCACTTATGGAGTTATGTACCTTTGCCCCTCCTAAATCCTCGGGACTTATTTTCTCACCCGTAACCGTTTCAATTACCTTAGGACCTGTTATGAACATTTGACTCGTTTGATCCACCATAAACACAAAATCAGTGATGGCTGGGGAATACACCGCCCCACCTGCACATGGACCCATAATCACAGATATTTGCGGTATGACTCCAGAGTAAATGGCATTTCGATAAAAGATCTTTCCGTAGCCATCGAGAGACACGACTCCTTCTTGAATTCTAGCTCCACCCGAATCATTCAGCCCAATAAATGGTGCACCATTTTTCGCAGCCAAATCCATTACATTCGCTATTTTATTCGCATGCATCTCCCCTAAAGCTCCACCAAAAACCGTAAAATCTTGAGAGAACAAGTAGATTGGACGACCATTTACCTTTCCATAGCCAGTAACGACACCGTCGCCTGGACCCTTTTGATTTTCTAAACCAAAATCCTTGCATCTATGTTCTATAAAAGGGTTCAGCTCAATAAAGGTCCCCTTGTCAACAAGAAGCTCGATTCTCTCCCTTGCTGTCAGCTTTCCTTTTTCATGCTGCTTTTCAATTTTTTGATCTCCCCCACCTAACTCTACTTCTCTTTTCCGGTCATATAAATCATTGATTTTCTCATAGATGTCGATCATTTTTGACTCCCCCCATCTCTTTGACACAATTCTAAAAGCACATGATGAGTTGATTTTGGATGCATAAAGGCCACTCTTGCATGATGTGCTCCTTCTTTTGAATTATCATGAATCATTTGTACACCCTTCTCTTTTAATTCCTGAATCCTAGATTCTATGGAATTTACCCCTAGAGCAATATGATGGATTCCTTCTCCGCGCTTTTCGACAAACTTATAGATAGCGCTTTCAAAATTTGTCGCTTCTAATAACTCTAACATGACGTTTCCCGTGTCTATAAAGGCTACTTTTACTTGTTCTGATGGGACTTCTTCGATTCCTACAAGTTTTAACCCAAGAACCTCTGTGTAAAAAGGCAAGCTAGCATCAATTGATTTTACAGCGATCCCAATGTGATCGACATTATTTATCACTTTTTCCATCTCCCTCAAAAGTAATATAATTATAAATATTCGCTTTTTGGACAAAAATCCCTTCCAAGCCTTGAGCGGTTGTTCAATTTATCTTTTCCTAGTAAAATAAACGTAGAATAGTTTCTGCATGAGAGGAGATAGAAAATGGGAAATAAGAAAACACAAAAGATTGTTGTTTATTTAATGCTATTTGCGATGTTAGCATCTACCATACTAGCTGGAGTCATTGCATTTTTATAAAAAGCAAAAAGTCACTTAAGAGTTTGCCTTAAGTGACTTTTTATTTTGAAATCGCACCGTATTCTTTTGCTATTTCTGCATAGTTTTCATTTGTTGTTGTGATTAATACCTTTGTGCCTATTGGAATAAAATCATAGAGGGATTCGATGGCTTCATTTTGAAGTCTCACACATCCCTGCGACACATACTTACCTATGGAACTAGGAGTGTTGGTTCCATGAAGACCATAGATTCTTCCATCGGTTTCATTTGCGTCAAATCCGATCCATCTTGTACCTAAAGGATTTTCTGGATCTCCACCATTAATATTGTTTTTTCGATAATATGGATTTTTTGCCTTAACCGTTATCGTAAATAATCCTTCAGGAGTTAACTCCTCCGTTTTGCCTGTTGCAGCACTTACCACTGTCTGAACTCGATTCTCATTAATTAAAGCTACTTCATTTGTAGCTTTATTGACAATTAGAAAAGGATCCCCCGGAAGAGGATTTTCTCCTAATGGCCAAATAGGATTTGAAGTAAATGCTATAAATAAGGCTAGAAGAAAGGATACCATACGTTCACCTTCCGTATTATTTCTCCTTAGTAGTTTGTAGCATCTTCTTCCTTTTATTCGCTTTTGGTTTTTTCATTCCAATAAAGTCCTTTTTAATCGTTAAATATTGCTCCATTTCCTTTGTGAAGTGCAAAAGAGCCGCCCGAGTCTCAAATTCCTCACGTGTTCTAGGAAGCTCCATTTTCTGAAATTCCACTCTCATTCTCTCTAATTTTTCAATATAAATATCCGCTGTGTTCCCCGGGTGGATATTATTTGAGAGATCTTCAATGAATTCCGCAATCATCTCTCCCTGTTCGACGGTAAGAGAAATGGAACTAACAAGCGGCAATACTCTTTCAATAATTTCAAATTGCTTCTCTCTCATTTTAAAATAGTGATAATATAAGTTCTCGTTTCGGAGGAAATGGTTTTCTACATCACGAAAAGCTAGGGTTTTTGCCTCATCAATAAGCGTCGCTGTTTCAGGGATTTCATGACCATCCCAATCCGTTTTATTATTCTTTAAATATAAGATAATTTCGTCAAAGATGGCTTTGAATTTCTCCTCTATTTTCCTTTGATAATCAATCAGCTTATTTTCTAAACTTGGCATATACAAGTTCATAATTAAGGCCACACCAATTCCAATAATAATTAAGCCCAATTCATTCAATAATAAACTCTTTGTAATATGTCCGGCTGAGTACAAATGCAGAATAATAACCGTGCTCGACACAATCCCATCGCTCGCTCCAACCATTACCGCTGTAGGAATGAATAATAATAATAAAAGTCCGATCATGACGGGATGGAAAGCAATTCCTTCAAAAATAATAATTGAAAAAACCATTGCCACCATGCAAGCTAAAAACCGTTCCCAGGAAGCACGTACACTTTTCTTTTTTGTTACTTGAATGCAAAGGATGGTAAGGATACCCGCAGATGTAAAACTCGAAAGGCCAAAAGCCTGAGCAATCATAATGGAAGCAGCTGCTCCCAAGGCGGTCTTTACCGTTCGGTAACCAATTTTAAATTCCATTTTATATTTTACTCCTATATGTTAATTTCCCATTAGTTACCTTACCCTTGATGACGCTTTCAATTCAACTGTTAACCGATGAAGATTCAAAAGAAAAACCCCAGAGACCTGAGGTTACACTTCTTCACAATATTTATCGAATGCTTCTTGTAACTTTTGTACAACTGCCATTGGTTCATGCCCTTCAATTTCATGGCGTTCAACCATTGTTAAAATTTTCCCGTCCTTTAATAAAGCAAAAGAAGGAGAAGATGGTGGATAATCAGTAAAATAAGAGCGTGCTGTTGCTGTTGCTTCTTTATCTTGACCAGCAAAAACTGTTACTAATTGATCAGGCTTTTTATCGTAGTGAACAGAATACATCGCTGCTGGACGAGCAATCCCACCTGCACAACCACATACTGAGTTGACCATTACAAGTGTTGTACCTGACTTAGAAAGCGCAGCATCCACATCTTCTGACGTCTTTAATTCTGTATATCCAGCAGCAACAATTTCTTGTCGCGCTTGTCGAACCACATCGTTCATAAATAAATTAAAATCCATATTCACAATAAGTTCCCTCCATCATTTCAATATTATATATTCAATATACCAATATGAGATACAAATATACAATCAGAAAGGTTTAAGGTAATGAAAAAAGGGTATGATATAAGCACAGCTAGATCATACCCCTACTCCTTAGATGAAGGTCACCGTATGTGTGACCTTCCTTTTTTTATTTTTTTTCATAAAAATTTTTGAATAGAAGGTCTACTGCAGAGGTAACCGTCTGATCACCATCAACAACAGCTCTTTCAAGCTGAGGAAGCAATTCTTTTATTTTTTCATGAGCATAAAATTGTAACTGAAGCTGATCCGTGATTAAGGCGTGCATCCAATCCTTTGTTTGTTTTTTTCTCCGCTCTGCAAACACTCCTGATTGTGTCGTTTCCTGGATAAATTGATCAATTGTCCGCCAAATTCCCTCAATTCCTTTATTATATAAGCTTGAGCATACATGCGCTCTTGTTTCCCAACCTGTAGTTGAGGGTTGAAGGAAATGCAGAATTTGATTATATTCATCCCTAGTTTTTCGAGCGGCAGCTTCATTTTTACCATCCGCTTTATTTACGACAATCGCGTCGGCAAGCTCCATGATTCCCTTTTTCATCCCTTGCAGCTCGTCACCAGCCCCTGTTAAAACAAGGAGCAGAAAGAAGTCTACCATGTCTCTTACCACGACTTCACTTTGTCCCACACCAACTGTCTCTACAATAATCACTTCATAACCTGCGGCTTCACAAAGAGCAATAGACTCCTTCGTTTTTCGATGTACACCACCTAGCTTTCCTCCCGTAGGGGACGGACGAATAAAAGCCAACTCCGCCCTAGAAAGATGTTCCATTCTCGTTTTGTCTCCTAAAATACTCCCTCCACTCCGCTTAGAGCTTGGATCAACGGCTAGAACAGCTACCTTAATTCCTTGTTCACATAAGTACATCCCAAATGAGTCGATAAAGGTACTTTTTCCGGCTCCTGGTACACCTGTAATACCAATCCGGACCGAGTTACCTGAAAAGGGGAGGATCTGTTTAAGAAGTTCCTGCGCCTTCTTAAAGTGGTGGTCGGCATTGCTTTCGATTAATGTGATCGCTTGAGCGAGCATCGAACGATTTCCATTCCTTAGCCCTGAGCAAAGCTCAAAGACCGTTGGTGCATTATTTACTTTTTTGTGAAATCGTTTTGCAGAAGAAAAGCTATTGTCTAAATGATTATCTTTCATTACTTTTCCACTTCCTCATAGCCTAATCGCTCGTAGATAGCACTTACCACCTTTTGAGCAGCTACTGGAATGACGGTCCCTGGTCCAAAAATAGCGGCAGCCCCTTGGCTATATAAATAGTCATAATCTTGAGCAGGGATCACGCCACCGATTACCACTAAAATATCATCACGACCTAAGTCCTTTAATTCTTTCATTAACTGTGGAAGCAGTGTTTTATGGCCGGCAGCAAGTGAGCTTATTCCAATCACGTGAACATCATTTTCGATCGCTTGTAAAGCGGTCTCCTTTGGTGTTTGGAATAACGGTCCAATATCCACATCAAATCCTAAATCAGCAAAAGCCGTTGATATCACTTTTGCTCCCCTGTCGTGACCGTCCTGTCCCATCTTGGCAATAAGGATTCTTGGACGGCGTCCTTCGTTTTCTAGAAATTCCTCTGTCATGCGCTGAACTTCTTTCATTTCCTCTTCATTCGAGTACGCAGAGCTATATACTCCACTAATTGAGCGGATAATCGCTTTGTGTCTTCCTGCAACAACTTCGACCGCATCTGAAATTTCCCCGATTGTTGCACGAGCCCTGGCTGCGTTTACCGCAAGTTCAAGAAGATTTCCTTCTCCTGTCTGTGCCCCTTTTGTTAATGCTTCTAGAGTTCGCTTTACTTCTTGCTCGTCTCTATTCGCCTTTACGTATGCCAGTTTTTCAATTTGCTTTAATCTTACAGCCGTGTTATCAATGTCTAAAATCTCAATATCTTCTTCTTTATCAACTCGGTAACGATTGACACCGATGATTGTTTCCTCGCCTGAGTCAATTTTGGCTTGACGCTTTGCTGCCGCTTCTTCAATCTTCATTTTTGGCAAGCCGGTTTCAATTGCTTTTGCCATTCCACCTAGCTCTTCAATCTCTTCAATATGCTCCCATGCACGTTTAATCAACTCATCAGTTAGTGCTTCAACATAATACGATCCACCCCAAGGGTCAATCACATTCGTGATTCCGGTTTCTTCCTGAAGAAATAACTGCGTATTGCGAGCAATTCTAGCAGAAAAATCGGTTGGAAGTGCAATAGCTTCATCTAGAGCATTTGTGTGAAGAGATTGAGTATGGCCCATCGCTGCAGCATGTGCTTCGATTAGTGTGCGAGTCACATTATTAAACGGATCCTGTTCAGTTAAGCTCCATCCAGATGTTTGGGAATGGGTACGTAACACCATAGATTTCTCACTTTGAGGAGAAAACGGCTTCATCATCTTTGCCCAAATGTAACGCCCTGCCCTCATCTTAGCTACTTCCATGAAATAATTCATACCAATCGCCCAAAAAAATGATAATCTTGGGGCAAAGGAATCGATATCAATACCCGCTTTTAGACCTGTTCGAACATATTCGAGCCCGTCTGCTAGTGTGTAAGCAAGCTCGATATCAGCCGGTGCTCCCGCCTCCTGCATATGATATCCTGAAATACTAATGCTATTGAATTTCGGCATATACTTAGAAGTATACGAAAAAATATCAGCGATAATTTTCATCGACATTTCTGGTGGATAAATATATGTATTACGAACCATATATTCTTTTAAAATATCATTTTGAATCGTCCCAGATAACTGTTCCTTACGTACCCCTTGCTCCTCAGCCGTTACAATGTAAAAGGCCATGATCGGCAAAACGGCTCCATTCATTGTCATCGAGACAGACATCTGGTCAAGAGGAATGCCATCAAACAAGGTTTTCATATCGAGTACAGAGTCTATAGCAACACCCGCTTTTCCTACGTCACCTACGACGCGTCGATGATCAGAGTCGTAGCCTCTATGGGTAGCTAAATCAAATGCTACTGACAGTCCCTTTTGTCCCATTGCTAAATTTCTACGATAAAATGCATTACTTTCCTCTGCGGTAGAAAAGCCTGCATACTGTCTTACCGTCCAAGGCCTATTAACATACATCGTAGGATATGGTCCTCTTGTAAAGGGGGGCAAACCAGGTAAATCTCCAAGATGAGCTAAATGATCACGGTCATCTCTCGTATATAAAGACTTTACTTTGATTTGTTCATTTGTTTCGTAAAATAAATCCTCTATGGAGGCAGTTATTTCTTCTTTTTCTCGGTTACTCTTTTCTTCCTTAAAGGACGAAATCTTTATTTGACGAAAATTGGGTTTGTTAAGCATGAGTGGTTTCCTCCATTTCAGTCAAGAGACTCGATAGAGAATCATAGCAGTTACTTTGTCGATGAAAAAAGTCCGTTACACCTGATTGAAGCCATACATCCTTTGCTTCAGGTAGCCCTGCCAAATATAGTCGTTTTTCTGGATAATTCGTATGAAATTCTTTCACGATGGTAAGCCCCAATTCTTCAAATTCTCCATACGCTCCACACAAGCAGTAAGTTGAATGGTTACTACTTTCAATATACTTCTGAATTTGTTCCCAACTGTCAGCTCCCTCACTTTTTTCCGTAACGATCCCACCTGGCGCAAGAAAGCCCGCAATAAAATCTGCTTGTGGCTTAAACTGTTTTAATCCACCTATACAAATTACCCCTACCACTGGTTGCCGTTCTAGTTTTTCAGAAAGGCTTCTAAGGGTTTCATAAGGTTCTGAAAGTCTAGATTGCTTTAACTCGGGTATCTTGATGGCTACTGCTTCAGGTGTTGTTTTTTGCTGCATGCATAATTTTAATGGTTGATCTTCTAAATTTGCGTACATATTGGTACCGACAATCGATTGTTTTCTTGTGAAACTATCATTCTTTCTATTATCCAATACTTTAGAGATTTGTGATTGGATGTAACCATCAACAAGGGAGGATAGCATACCGCCATAATCATCAATTTGCAAAAACAGCTCCCATGCCTTCTTGGTAATCTCATCAGTTAGTTCTTCTATATACCAGGAACCTCCAGCTGGATCGTGTGTTTTACAAATAAGCGCTTCTTCTTTTAGAATAAGTTGAGTATTTCGAGCAATTCGCTCTGAGAACTCTTCTCTGTTCCCTTCGAGCTCATTAAATGGACTTACATGCAAATATTGAACCCCTCCGATAACTGCAGCAAATGCTTCATTACTAGAACGAAGAAGATTCACATATGGATCATAAACTGTTTTTGTAAAGCTTGATGTTTGTGCTGATATGACCATTTTTTGATTTTCGTTACTTCCACCGTATGCTTTTACGATTTCACTCCAAAGCATCCGTGCTGCTCTTAACTTAGCAATTTCCATAAAGAAATTGGCTCCTACTGAGAAGTGAAAAATATATTTAGATAGTATTGTTTCGATCGGTATGTTTCGGTTAGAGAGTTCTTCTAGGTGGAATACGGCAGTTGCAAGAGAAATCGCGATCTCTTGGACGGCGTTAGCCCCCCCATTATGATAGGGAGTTGTGTCTACAAGAATTGTTTTTAGTTCTGGGAATTTTTGTGAGGCAAATTGAATGTTTTTTGCTAATTCATCATAGAAATCGTTCACTGGCTCTTCTAAATAGCCATCTGAAGCTAATTGAGCTAACGGATCCGTTGCGATAAAGCCTTGTATATCACTTCTCTCTTTGACGCTACTGAGCTCTGAAAGGAGTTTGGATTGGTGACCTTTCTTTGCATGAACGCAAACTGGTAAACGGTCCGTAAACGCTTCAAATATAGATTGATAGGAGATATCCTCTTGAACAGAGAAAGAAACAGCGGACTGTCCGCCTTTGATTGCAGCTTCAATCTTGTCTTTTAGCTCATTTCCGGTAGACGCGTGAATGGTCTGAGCTATTCTCCATGGTTGCTTCTCCCCCAAATACGAATCAATTCCTCTTCGATAATCTGGGATACCAGGAAATTGAGAACAGTGTTGTTCTTTTTTAAAATAAAGCGGTTTCATTTTTATCTGCTCGTATGTATGTTTTATTAAATGTTCTACCTTTTTTCCTTTCAGTGACTGTTCACTTTTTTCGGTCCAGTCTTCTTCTTGCCAAAGTGGGAATGACGCATGTTTCATATCTTTTATTTGCATTGTATGCCGTGTCAAATTTGCCACGGCTCCCCTCCCTCCGAAAGATAAATTGAGGTAAAATTTAAAATTATTGATCTTACCCTTATTGTAGTACACATGGGAATAATTGCAAAGAAGAAAAACCGCTGTCTAATAGACAACGGCTTTTTTGTATTAGTAGATAGATGTATTTTCCTTTGTGGTTGCCTCAAGGATATCTTTCACCCGTTTTAAGAATCTTCCGCACACAAGTCCATCAAGAACACGGTGATCAAGCGATAGACAAAGATTAACCATGTCTCTTACAGCAATCATACCTCCATCCATGACAACCGGACGTTTAACGATGGATTCTACTTGTAGAATGGCTGCTTGAGGGTAATTAATAATTCCCATGGATTGAACTGATCCAAACGAACCGGTGTTGTTGACAGTGAACGTACCACCTTGCATATCAGCACTTGATAATTTTCCAGCTCTCACTTTCGACGCTAGTTCAGTTATTTCTCTCGCAATCCCTTTAATGGTCTTTTCATCCGCGTGCTTAATAACTGGAACATACAAAGCATCCTCTGTTGCAACAGCTATGGAGATATTAATATCCTTCTTCTGGATGATTTTATCTCCTGCCCACATAGAGTTCATTTGCGGGAATTCCTTTAGGCTTTGAGCGACTGCTTTTACAAAGAAAGCAAAGAATGTTAAGTTAAATCCTTCTTTTGCCTTAAACTCCGATTTGATGGAGTTTCTGTATGCAACTAAATTCGTCACATCGACTTCAACCATCGTCCAGGCATGTGGTGCCTCATGCTTGGAGCGTAACATATTAGCCGCAATTGCTTTTCTAACACCTGAAACCGGAATTTCTATATCCCCGGCTGTTACAGGAACATCAATTGGAGCAGGCGCTGCTTTTTCTACCGCTTTTGGAGCTGGAGCAGTTGGAACAGCTTCCGCTTTTAGTTCAGGTGTCGGAACGGCTCCGGACTCTATGATCGCCAGAAGATCTTTACGAGTAATTCGACCACCCGCTCCAGAACCTGATACCTGTGTTAAGTCAATCCCATGCTCCCCAGAAAGCTTTAAGACTGCTGGTGAATATCGTGCTTTATTAGGCGCATCACTTATTACTTCAGGCTTTTGAATATTTTCCTCTGTTTGATTCTTTGTTATCGTTTCCTGAGGTGTACTATCTTGCCCTTTGATTTCGATGGTACAAATAATCGCACCAACCTCTAATGTTTCTCCTTCGCTAGCAATAAGCTCGACAATCTTTCCTGAGAAGGACGAAGGTACTTCTGCATTTACTTTATCAGTCATTACCTCTGCTAGAGGATCATATTTGTTTACCGTGTCCCCAACTGAAACGAGCCATTTGCTAATCGTTCCTTCTGTAACACTCTCCCCAAGCTGAGGCATTTTGATTTGTTCGATAGCCAATTCATTACCTCCTTGTTAACCTTTAATCCCTATTAAAATTCAGCAAGCTCACGCATCGCTTTTTCGACCTTATCTGGATTTACCATAAAGTATTTTTCCATCGTTGGAGCGTATGGCATAGCTGGTATGTCTGGGCCTGCTAACCGCTTAATCGGTGCATCTAAATCAAACAGGCAGTTCTCAGCGATGATCGCCGCTACTTCGCTCATAATGCTTCCTTCCTTGTTATCCTCCGTCACTAACAGGACCTTTCCTGTTTTAGAAGCTGCTTCAATAATCGCCTCTTTATCCAAAGGATACACGGTACGTAAGTCAAGGATATGGGCTGAAATCCCGTCACTAGCTAATTTTTCTGCGGCTTGTAGAGCAAAGTGAACACATAAACCATAAGTAATAACGGTAATGTCTTCTCCCTCTCGTTTTACATCTGCCTTACCAATTGGAAGAACATAATCATCAGCCGGAACTTCCCCTTTGATTAAGCGATAGGCACGCTTATGCTCAAAAAACAGAACAGGATCGTCATCGCGAATAGCTGCCTTTAACAGACCTTTTACATCATAAGGAGTTGAAGGCATAACAATTTTTAGACCAGGCTGATTGGCAAATACCGCCTCAACGGATTGAGAATGGTACAGTGCACCGTGAACGCCTCCACCATAAGGAGCACGCACTACAATGGGGCAATTCCAATCATTGTTAGAGCGATAACGGATTCTTGCAGCTTCGGAAATAATTTGGTTCACTGCGGGCATAATAAAATCAGCAAACTGCATTTCAGCAATTGGTCTCATACCATACATCGCTGCGCCTATTCCGACTCCTGCAATGGCTGATTCAGCTAGTGGAGTGTCAATTACTCGAGCCTCACCAAATTGCTCATATAAGCCTTGCGTTGCTTTAAATACTCCGCCCTTTTTACCAACGTCTTCACCTAAGACAAATACTTTCGAATCGCGCTCCATCTCCTCACGGATCGCCATAGTTACCGCATCAATATATGAGATTACAGGCATTGATTTCTTCCCCCTTACTTCTCAGCATACACATGCTTTAATGCACTTTCAGGAGCTGCATAAGGTGCATTTTCTGCATAGTCGGTTGCTTCATTTACTTGTTTCATTATTCGATCATTAATTTCCTTTGCTAACTCATCATTTAGGAGTCCAACTTCAGTTAGATAAGAAGCAAATGTAAGAATTGGATCCTTCGCTTTCGCTTCCGCTACCTCTTCTTGACCACGATAGCTTCGGTCATCATCATCAGAGGAGTGAGGAGTTAATCGGTAAGAAACGGTCTCTACCAATGTTGGGCCTTCTCCACGACGCCCGCGGTCTGCTGCTTCTTTCACGGCCTTGTATACCTCAAGTGGATCGTTTCCATCCACCGTTACACCTGGCATGCCATAACCAATGGCTCGATCGGAAACATTCTCACACGCAAGTTGTTTTTCGATCGGAACGGAAATCGCATACTTGTTGTTTTCACACATAAAGATGACTGGAAGTTTATGTACTCCAGCAAAGTTTGCGCCTTCATGAAAGTCTCCTTGATTCGACGAGCCTTCTCCAAACGTAACGAATGTCACTAAATCTTTGTTTTCCATTTTACCAGCAAGGGCAATTCCAACTGCATGAGGAACCTGCGTAGTTACTGGAGAAGAACCTGTGACAATCCGGTTTTTCTTTTGTCCAAAGTGACCAGGCATTTGACGCCCACCTGAGTTTGGATCCTCTTCCTTAGCAAAGCCTGACAACATGAGATCTTTCGCGGTCATACCAAACGTTAAAACAACACCCATATCTCGATAATACGGAAGAACATAATCCTTCTCACGATCTAGCGCAAATGCTGCACCAACTTGAGCTGCCTCTTGACCTTGACACGAAATAACGAACGGAATTTTACCCGCGCGATTTAACAGCCACATCCGCTCATCAATTCGACGAGCAAGCAGCATCATTTCATACATTTCTAAAACCGTTTCATCACTCAAACCTAACGCAAGATGACGATTTTCACCCATTATTATAACCTCCTATTTAACGGTGACAGACACCACTCGTGGACATTTGTATTTCTGGAGTGTACGCTCCTTCACCCGTGTAAAGCTTTCCCATCTACAGCAAGGGCTGCTTCTCCGATTGCCTCAGATAACGAAGGATGAGGGTGAATCGTATGAGCGATTTCCCATGGAGTTGCATCCAACACTCTAGCTAACCCTGCCTCTGAAATCATGTCTGTTACGTGCGGGCCAATCATATGGACACCTAAAATATCATCCGTTTTCTTATCAGCAATGATTTTTACAAATCCATCTGATTCACCATACACAAGTGCTTTACCGATGGCTCGGAAGGAGAATTTCCCTACTTTTACTTCAAATCCTTTATCCGTTGCTTCTTCCTCTGTGTATCCTACACTTGCTACCTCAGGATTCGAATAAATACACTTAGAAATAAGACTATAATCAATTGGAGAAGGCTTCTCCCGGGCAATATGCTCAACCGCAACAATTCCTTCATGTGAAGCTACATGAGCCAACTGAAGTCCGCCAATGACATCACCAATTGCATAAATATGGGATTCCTTTGTTTGATAGAAAGAGTTTGTTTTAATAACTCCTTTTTCTATCTCAATATCCGTATTTTCAAGTCCAATTCCTTCAACATTTGCTTGTCGACCTACAGAAACTAAAATCTTCTCTGCGGAAAATTCCTTAATCGTTCCTTTTACATCAGCAGAAATCGAAACATCGTTTTCCTTTTTTAGAGATTCTGGTAATACTTTTGCACTGGTAACCAATTTGATTCCTTTTTTCTTCATTAAGCGCTGCATTTCCTTTGAAATTTCGCGATCTTCTGTTGGAATGATGCGATCACTATACTCTATTACAGTTACATCTGCTCCAAAATCCGAAAGCATCGATGCCCACTCTATTCCAATCACACCACCACCAACAATAATAATCGATTTAGGAACAGAAGTAAGTTGCAATGCCTCATCAGAGGTAAGTACCTGTGAACCATCGATTTCAAGACCCTGTAACGTACGAGGACGCGAACCAGTTGCGACAATGACATTCTTCGGTATCAGCATCATGTTGTCTTCTCCGCTGTTCATCTCTACCGAAATCGTACCCGGCATTGGTGAAAAGATAGAGGGACCTAGGATCCTTCCAGTTCCTTCATATACGCTAATTTTCCCTTGTTTCATAAGGTGTTGAACCCCTTTATGGAGCCCCTCAACTATTTTATTCTTTCTATCTTGAACCTTACCGAAATCTAATGAAATGTTTGAGGCAATTACACCAAAATCTTGCGCTTTCTTAGTCGTACGATATACCTCTGCACTTCGAAGTAATGCTTTACTAGGAATACACCCTTTATGTAAACACGTTCCGCCTAACTTTGCTTTCTCAACGATGGCCGTTTTTAATCCCAGCTGTGACGCACGTATCGCTGCCACATATCCTCCAGTACCTCCACCTAAAATGACTAAATCATATTCTTCTGCCAAACCAAAACCCTCCTCGTTACTTGCTATGAACAGTATCTTTTATTCCATTTGGATATTGTTTCGCCTCTTCTTCTCCTCTTAAGACTCTTAGCGCACCTTCTGCCAGAGCCTGTAGCTCATTTTCACCAGGTTCAATCATGACGTCTGCTATCCAATTAACACGATCACTGATTTCTTTAACAAATCCTTTCCCGTACGCTAATCCACCCGTAAGGATAATGGCATCCACTTTTCCTGCCAATACACTACTCGCTGCTCCAATCTCTTTCGCAACTTGATATGCCATCGCTGAGTATATAAGCTTTGCCTGCTTATCTCCCTTACTGATCATTTCTTCTACTTTTAGCGCATCATTCGTACCAAGATACCCAACTAGCCCGCCTTGACCGACTAGTTTTTTCATAACTTCTTCTCTATAAAAATCTCCTGAATAACATAAGGAAATTAAATCACCAGCTGGTACTGTTCCCGCACGCTCCGGACTAAATGGACCATCACCATGCAAACCATTGTTCACATCAATCACTCTTCCATTTTTATGAACCCCTATAGTGATTCCTCCACCCATATGAGTCACAATTAGGTTCAGGTCCTCATACCTTTTTCCGAGTGACTTTGACACTCTCCTGGCAACCGCTTTTTGATTAAGTGCATGGAAAATGCTTTTCCGTTCAATTAGTGGAAAACCAGAAATACGTGCGATAGGATCCAGTTCATCTACAACAACTGGATCGACAATAAATGCTGGGATATTTAAACCCGATGCAATTTCAAAGGCAATAATTCCTCCCAGGTTGGATGCGTGTTGCCCTGAATAACCAGCCTTTAAGTCTAAAAGCATAAAATCGTTTACTTCATACGTCCCACCTTCAATTGGGCGAAGTAAGCCACCACGCCCACAAACAGCACTTAGCTTTGAAATATTTATTCCTTCAATATCAAGCGTCTCAAGTATCGTTTGTTTTCTGAATTCATATTGGTCAATGATATTGTCAAACGAATTGATCTGGTCTGATTCGTGTCGTATGGTCTTTTCAAGAATTGAAAGGTCATTATCGAATACTCCGATTTTCGTTGATGTAGAACCAGGATTGATCACAAGAATTCGATTCATTAATTCGTGCAACGTGTAAACCTCCATTGTATCCAAGCTTTTTACCACTATGTAAAAGACAAGAGGCTGATATCCTCAGCCTTTCCTTGTCAGTGCATTAACGTCGACTTAAAATATGGTGTCCGTTCTGTAGGAATTGACTTCTAGAATTACGCATTCTTTCGATTCGCTCTTCTGCCATTCGATCAGCCGCTTTATATGTCGGAATTCTATCACGTTTTGCAATTTCAATGACCTTCTCAATATTTGAGTAGATCGTCTCAACTTTTTTCATTGCTCTCTCATGATTATAGCCGTATAGCTCATCTGCTACATTAATTACTCCACCTGCATTAATCACGTAATCTGGCGCATAAACTATTCCCATTTCATGAATGATATCACCATGGCGTGGGTCACGTAGCTGGTTGTTTGCTGCTCCTGCAATGACTTTCGCTTTAATTTGCGGAATCGTGTTATCATTAATTACTGCCCCAAGAGCACATGGTGCATAAATATCACAATCCACACTATAAATTTCATTCGGCTCTACCGCTTTAGCTCCAAATTCCTCAACAGCCCTTTGAACAGCTTCTTTATTAATATCCGTAACAATTAATTGTGCACCTTCTTCATGAAGATGACGGCACAAGTTATATGCTACATTTCCTACACCTTGTACGGCAACAACTTTTCCTTCAAGTGAATCCGTTCCGAACGCTTCCTTTGCAGCAGCTTTCATCCCACGATAAACACCATATGCAGTGACAGGTGATGGATTCCCGGAGGAACCAAATGCCGGTGATATACCCGTTACGTAATCCGTTTCTTCATGAATTAAATCCATATCTGCTACCGTTGTTCCTACATCTTCCGCTGTAATGTAGCGTCCATTTAATCCTTGAATGTAACGACCGAACGCACGGAACATTTCTTCATTTTTATCTTTACGCGGATCACCAATAATAACTGTTTTTCCACCGCCAAGATTTAATCCAGCTGCTGCATTTTTGTAAGTCATTCCCTTTGCTAGACGCAAGGCATCTTCAATCGCAGCTTCTTCTGACTCGTATGTCCACATCCTCGTTCCACCTAAGGCTGGACCTAATGTTGTATCATGTATAGCGATAATCGCCTTTAATCCTGATTGTTTATCTTGGCAAAACACCAATTGCTCGTAATCATAAGTTTCCATATACTTAAAGATTTCCATTTACTTCTTCCTCCTCAACCAACAGTGTTTTCTTTATTTACAAACAGAACAAATTGCAAGAGCAAGTGAATATACTTTACTTTCCGCTGAATCTGCTCTAGATGTTAAAACAATTGGTACTTTTGCTCCGGCGATGATCGCTCCAACCCTAGCACCAGCAAAATATACGAGTGATTTATATAGTGTATTTCCTACTTCAATAGTTGGCACTAATAAAATATCAGCTCGTCCAGCCACCTCACTGTTAATCTTTTTCTGCTTAGCAGCTTCAAGAGAAATGGCATTATCAAGACCAAATGGTCCGTCAATGATGCAATCCTTTATTTGGCCTCTTCTGTTCATTTGAGTTAAGATCGCTGCATCCATTGTTGCTGGCATTGATGGATTTACGACCTCTACTGCTGCAATGACAGCAACACGCGGAGTTTCAATCCCGATCGATTTCGCAAGTTTTACCGAATTATTAATGATTTGAATTTTTGTATCTAAATCAGGATTTATGTTCATGGCTGCATCGGTAACGATCGTAAAACGGTCATAACCAGCAACTTCAAAAACGGAGATATGCGACAACACATTCCCTGTTCGTAATCCGTAGTCTTTATTTAGTACTGCCTTTAAAATGGTGGCTGTTGGAACATTACCCTTCATAAGTACATTTGCTTCATTTAATTTAATTGCTTTAACTGCATGTTCAGCAGCAGAAGCACTTGAGTTGGTATGAAAAATCTTTATTTTTTCACTTTTCACTAGCTCCGGGGCCTTTTCCCTCAGTATAGACAAAATTTGCTCTTTATCTCCATATAGAAAGAAATTAGCTATCCTAAGCCTTAGAGCCTCTATAACTGCTTCAATAACCTCTACATCATCTGCAGCCGCTACTGCTACAGTCTTTTCTTCATATTGGGTTGCTCTTTCGATTAGCAAATCCAATGTCATGTAAGTTCAACCCCTTTTTACCCATGCTTGCGATACTCCTGTATAACATTATGCAAGAAGCATGCCAAAAAATAAAATATGAAAACGTTTTATTTTGCATGAATTATCCTGCAAATTGTTTCATTGTATGAAATTTATTGCATGCCACTTTTGGCAAGATTGTATTTATCGAGCTTATAATATAAATTTCGAACGGACAATCCCAATTTCTTTGCAGCTGCTGTTTTATTTCCTTTTAACTCCGCTAAAGTTTGAGCGATTATTTTCGCTTCAAACTCTTCAACCAGTTCTGCAAGCGATTCCTTTTTTTCATCCTCTGCTGTCACCTTTGGCAACTGATCTTGCTCCTTAATTAAAGCAGGAACGTGTATAATATCAATTTCTGTTTCATGATTGGTCATAAAAATGATTGCCCGTCCAAGAATGTTTTCTAATTCCCGAACATTTCCTGGCCAATCGTAACGCATAAGTTGCTTCATTGCGAGCGGGGTGATTCCCTCCACATTTCGTCCATAATCTTGATTGATTTTCTGAATGAGCCTTTCGCAAAGCAACGGAATATCCTCTTTTCTGAACCTCAATGCAGGAATATGAATAGGCATTCGATTGAGACGATAATATAAGTCTTCCCGAAAAGTACCGTTCGCAATGCCTTTCTCAATATTTACATTCGTGGCAGCGATCACTCGAACATTAATCGGGATCGATTTGGTCCCACCCACTCTTGTAATTTCATTTTCCTGTAGAACTCTTAACAGCTTTGCTTGTGTATTGGCCGTCAACTCACCAATCTCATCAAGAAAAATACTTCCATTATTCGCTTCCTCAAATAACCCTCTTTTGCCCCCACGTTTCGCACCTGAGAACGCTCCTTCCTCATAGCCAAACAGTTCACTCTCGAGCAGACTTTCTGATAATGCCGCACAATTTACACGGATGAACTTGTTATATTTCCGATCACTTCCATTATGGATCGCATGCGCAAAAAGTTCCTTTCCCGTTCCTGATTCACCGCGAAGCAAAACCGTTGCAGGAGTTTTCGCACCAAGTCTTGCTTGTTCAATTGAAAGCTGGATTTCTTCCGAACGTCCAATAATATCATCAAAGGAGTATTTCGCTTCAAGAGTACGAATAATTTGCCTCGCTCTACTCAACTCTTTATTTAAGCTTTGAATTTCGGACATATCATGAATGACTCCGACGCTTCCTTTTAGTTTTCCATCAACGATTATAGGAGCAACATTGACAATGACATCTTTTTTATTCGGTCCAACTCTCATCGTTACTCCTCTTACCGGTCTCCTCGTTTGAAGTACTTTCATATGCATACTTTCGCCTTCTGATATATCAGCATTGGCTGGTTGACCAATGACTTGTTCCTCTGTCAATCCGGTTAACCTGCTATAAGCTGGGTTAATCATAATTCCATTTCCGTTCTCATCCACAACAGAAATTGCTTCATCACTCGACTGAATAATCGCCTGAAGCATAGTCCTTATCTCGTTTAAATTCGTTATTTCTAGTGCCAGGTCCATTAATTCTGTTTTATCTTTAAAGACAGAAAACGCACCAATTAATTGATTATTTTCATCAATCATTGGGATTCGGGTGGTTATCACATGCATACCATTCGTTAATACCAATTCATGATTCGCTTCAATTTTCCTGGTTTTTAAAATACGTGGCAACTGGCTTGAAGGAATAACCTCGACGATTGGTTTTCCAATCGCCTCTTTCTGGCTAATTCCTGTCATTCTCTCCGCACTGCTATTAAAAAGGGTAACTACCCCGTCTTTATTTACTACAATCATCCCATCGTCAGTCGAATTAAAAATCAGGTCATGCTTATATGCATCATTTTGCACTTTATCAAGCAACTTTTCTTTTTCTTCAATTAACATGGAAACAAGAAAGGCTACACTTCCAGGAATAAGAACAGTATTCTTAGAGCGAGCATCTCTTAATTCATGGAAAACATTTTCATCACCAGTTACCTCAATAATAATATCAACTGTTTCTATATATTTACGCCAATCAATATCTGTAATGATTCCTTCCGTTTTGGCGTGTTTTATTCCTTCAGCCTCTAGATCACGATCAATCACTACTTTAACATCAAGCATAGCTGTTTCTTTTAATATTTTTAATATAGAAGTTCCACCCTTACCGGCCCCTACAATCATGACTGTCTGCAAAAAATCACCTACTCTATATGAATAATGAAAAATATTGCATGTCTCTATTTTAATGTGAATATTCCATCTTGACAAATTGGGAGAATAATTTATGATGGCAGAGGAGACCACACTTCCGTTTTGAAAGGATTGCCTATGATTAGAATATTTGCGTTACTTATCTTATTAATACCTGGCTTTTTAGCTGCATACGGTAT
This sequence comes from Bacillus sp. Y1, assembly GCF_003586445.1. Taxonomy (NCBI): domain Bacteria; kingdom Bacillati; phylum Bacillota; class Bacilli; order Caryophanales; family Bacillaceae; genus Bacillus; species Bacillus sp. Y1. The sequence continues at coordinate 3,408,213 of NZ_CP030028.1, forward strand.
TAAACTAATGCGAGATATGCTGTTCGGGATACTTCTTTCACCCTTTCCATATCTTTGGCTTCAATTTCTGATTGGTCTATTTCTGTTTGTGGCAGGATTATCTTTCGTGGCAGGTTTTATCTTTCACAGAGATCGCAAAAAAAATAAAGTACAAGCTCGATTTCAGACACAAAAAAAAGACAAAGCGTAAAAATATGATTACGCTTTGTCTTTTTTATATTTATTCCGAAGTTTAACCGCTTTGGTTGGATCATCTGTTATAAACGCTGTACAGTTGATTTGAAACAATCTCTCCATCTCAGCTTCTTTATTGACTGTATATGGCCTCACAGCAATTCCCGACTCTAAGGAAAGACCAATCACCTCATTGGGCACTGATAAATAATGGGGATGAAACCCTTTCGCTTGAATAGAAGCTGCATATACCCATGGCATATATAGACCTTCTGAAAGCAAAGGAGCAATCTCGATTTCTGGAGCAAGTCTATAGCAATGAACAATACTGTAATGGTTAAACGAAGAAATGACGATTCGTTCTGAGAGATCGTATTTACGAATTAATTGTATCACTTTTTCTTCCATTCCTTCGTAACGAAACACACCATTTTTTAATTCAACATTGCAGGTTAATGTATTTGTCGTTAGCCAAGCGAATACTTCTTCTAATGTAGGAATTGTTTGTTTTTCTTTTAAATCAGGAAATAATACTCCCGCATACAATTTTTTTAATTCTTGAAGTGTAAAGTCCTTTACATACCCTTTTCCACTTGTCGCGCGGTTTAGTTTTTCATCATGAATGACTACTACTTCACCATCTTTTGAAAGCTGGACATCTAGCTCTACTCCATCTGCATTTGCATATTCAGCTTCATGAAATGCTATCATCGTATTCTCAGGATACTTAGCTGAATAGCCTCGATGTGCAATTACTTCCGTCATAATGATCGTACCTCCATTATTCCGAGTAAAGTGTATTCCTATCACAGTAAATCGTACCTTTTATTAAAGTTCGAACATGTTTTTTCTGATTTTTGATTTGTAGTGTCGTTTCTGGATACGCTGCAACTTGTATACTTACTTGACCTTCTCCCTTTGTCTCAAGAAGCTTCATGACGTTTTTTCTTCGTGCCTCTAAAAAGGACACTTCAATCATTTCGTCCTCATACACGCTCTTTAAACGTTGAAATTGTTTGAATTGTGTTTCATCTAAATGCGATTGTAAGTCTTCAAACGATTCGAGTTGCTTTTTAAGCCCTTCCACATAGAAAACTTTTTCTTTATACCTCAACAACAACTCTGTAAGCTCATGTTCTAATTCGAAGCGATTGAATCCTTCAACTTGAATAAATGTCTTCCTTTCTAGCCTATTGCCAAATACAGCAGCACTTACCTTCCCCTTCGCCTCAATGGTTCCGCCGATAATTTTACCCTTTTGTTCGTTAGCGATAATATTTCTTCCCTTAATTTTTGCACCTAACGCATAATATCCAATATGAATATCCTCACCAGCTTCTAGTGTACATTCATTAGCATGTTTTAAGAATATATTTTTTGCTGCTTTAATAATGGTTATGTTATTCCCGAACACTCCACCTTTAATAAAAATGTCACCGCTTTCGGATTCCACTTCTTTGACCCCGCTTATGCCAAGCTCCCCTAAGATTGAAATATCCTGAGTAGCATTGACACTAAAGCCCGCTGAAACAATGCCGTTAATTGTGACACTTCCATCAAATTGAATGTTTCCAGTACCCGTTCCAACATCTCCATTAATGATAAGATGATTTCCAACAGAAATTTTCCCATCTTTGTATTGGACAACTCCATCTACAAGCGCTTTCAAAGTGGCTACGTCGTCCTTTTCTATCTTTTCAACTGTCTTATGGTCATAAAATAAGGGTTTGTCCTTCCCTTTTTTCGGAAGCAAAACCTCTCCCAGTACATTTCTTCCAGGAACACCTTCTGTACATGACTTCTTTTCACCAAGCCAATCCCCAGCTTTCACTTCATCAATAAAGTGCAAATCAAAGAAATCCGCTTTTCCATCTTCACGAATTGCCGGTTTTCGGTCAGATAATTGAAAATACCGCACAACCGCATCCGCTCCAGTAAGGGCGGGTTCACCTTTTGCTACGACAAATTCCTTATTTGCAAGTGGTTGCTTTACTGCTGCTTCCAATATTCCATTTTTAATTCCATGAACATCTAGTGCTTCCATTATGTCAGCAGTGAGTTTTTCACGCTCACTGTGTAACTGTGCTTCTGTTACGTGAAGCCGCATTTTTACGATCATCTTATTTTCACTAAAAGAAATAGAAATAAGAGGCTTCCATTCACCGACATGAATCTTCTCATTTTTTGCTTGTTCTAAACTAGCCTTCAATTCTACAAATTTTGTGATCGCTATTCTCGGATGCTCTCGAACAAGCTGATCCAATCGATTAAGTGAAAATCCTTTTTGTAAAACAGTAATAAAGATAGATCCGTTCTCCTCTTCAAGTCGAAAATATTCATTGTTTATTAGGTCCATGAATGCCGTCACCCTAATCATAATAGTACTTTAAGTATATATGAAAGATGGTTACTTGAATATACATGATCAATCTTCTTCATATAAAAACAAAACTTTGTCCCAACAAGTGATATCTATAAGAGCAGTATCATATTTTTAAGTAAATATATTATATGTTAGTAGGGATTTTTATGAATGAAAATAATCATCACCCTTATGAGCAACTCTCAAATTCTAACTCAATCCCCCGTTATATAAGAGTCCCAGTTGAAATCGTTCATTCGGAATTTGACTTTACGATTAATAAAACCATTAAAATTAGCGAAAGAACAAACAAAATATTAGACATCAACTGGACTACCACTCACCCTGAATATCAAATAAACCTAGTAGCAAATCGACTTTGGATTTCCGGTAAACTTCATGCTGAAATCACCTATACCAAACTAAACAACTCTAACATCCACATGGAAAATCTTCTTATTCCGTGGAAAAAAACATGTCAATTAGACTATACGTACCCTCCAATGATTCCTTTGAGCAATGAAAAAACACAGTATGATTTCATAAACCAAGACCAAAAAACAGAAACTTCCACTCACTTTGAACAAACGATTTACCAAAATGAACCGCCTATTTTTGAAATCATATCTACCAAAATTATTACAACAAAGAATATAAAAGAAGAGGGTACTAACTCCATTCTATTATTGGACATATATTGTGAAAAACAGTTTAGGATATGGCAAAACCAAATAATAAAACTTTAAACCAGAAGGAACTGTTTGTATGGTTCCTTCTTTGTTATGTATAAAACATAAACAGGCAAAAACACCTGTCCATTAGTCCATACACCGGGACAAGCGAATCATACACTAATCATGTATAACAAGCATCAGAAAGGGGAAAGTTAGTATGTCATTTTATGAGCATCATGATTCTCAAGGAAAAAAGAAAGTTGTAAAATCATCATCTGTTCAACAAGAAGTAAGTAACACACCTGTAACACCAGAGGTAATTAATTCGTATCCTTTTATGAAAGTTCCTGTTGTATTAGGGGAAACAACTGTACAAATCGACCTTGATTCCATTATTGAGTTTCCTGAGCCAGTATTAGAAATCAAAAAAATTAAGAAAAACCTAAAGCTAGTACAATGTCGTCTATTGCTACCGACAAACAAGCTATTCTTAAAGGGATTTGTAAGAAAAAACATTCAATATGCAACACCTAAAGCAGGAGGGAAAGATTTTGTCTCTTCAAGCATTCACTCCTTAACGGTCGATGTCCCATTTCAAGCAGTCACTCAAATAGACTTTTTAAGCAAACCCGCTTTTAAAGCTGGTCCTAAAACGACTGAGTTCGAGTATTTCATGTCTTCCCCACTACCTCATGGATATGCTTCCAAAGAAAAATTGCTTTCTGCTGACCTCTCCGAGTACAACCAAATTAGTGGTGAGGTTTTTAACGAGCTACCGTATTGCGAATTAATCGCAAGTCATTTTATTGAAATGGATGAAGCACTTAACAGAAAAATGGGAACGGTCTTTGGCCCAGAGGGAGAAATCTGTGCACCATTTGAAGAAGGTACCTTCACAAAAATCGAAGAAAAAATGGTTGTTGAGCTGACTTTAAAGGTACTACAAAATCAACAGGTTAAAATGCAGAAACATGTATGTAAACAGGACGAGGATAAAGATAACCACCATCATTATTAATAATCCCCCTAACCATACAAAACCCAATGAACACATTGTCATTGGGTTTTTATTTTCCTTATAAAAAATAATACTGAATGATGGCTTACTTTTCTTCTAACTCTTTCAAGAAGCCTTATGCTCTAAGCGAAGTTTATCCGCAACCATTGCGATAAATTCTGAATTGGTAGGTTTTGCTTTTGACATGCTCACGGTATAACCGAATAGACTCGAAATGCTATCGATATTTCCTCGGCTCCAAGCAACCTCAATGGCATGGCGTATTGCACGTTCTACACGGCTAGCCGTAGTATTATATTTTTTTGCAATATCAGGATACAATACCTTTGTAATTGATCCAAGCAGTTCAATATCATTGTAAACCATAGAAATTGCTTCACGTAAATATAAATACCCTTTAATATGAGCCGGTACACCAATTTCATGGATAATGCTAGTAATATTTGCATCCAAATTTTTCGGTTTTGATTCCATTTGTTGACGATACATTGGACTAGTTGTTAATGGTGAGGACGATCTCATGACAGCGCTTGTTTTTCCACTCACTTGACGAATATGATTTCCTAAATTTTCTAAATCAAATGGTTTTAAGATAAAGTAGGAAGCTCCTAGTTCTACCGCTTTCTTAGTAACATCCTCTTGGCCGAATGCTGTAAGCATAATAACGTTCGGCATCGGAGACTTTCGAGTTTCACGCAACTTTTCAAGAACCGCTAGTCCGTCTAAGTGTGGCATAATAATATCTAAAACAAGAACATCAGGAGTCACTTTTTCTAATAAATCCAGACATTCTTGACCATTATGAGCAGCACCAACGACTTCCATATCTTCTTGGGACACTAAATAATCCTTGAGTAAGCCAACTAGCTCTCTATTATCATCAACTACACATACTTTTATCTTTTTCACTACATGTTTCCTCCTCGAAAGTATTCTCACCTGAACAATTATCTATATATATAATCTACTAACCAATTCGACAATGCAACAGTAAATCCTTTTCTTTTTTGAAAAAATCTAAAAAAATGGTATAAATCTCTATTTTTCTTCGGTTTTCGCCCGTATTCGACTTATTCTGTATTTTTGTCGAAAAATCTTTATTTTTCGAATAAAAAAAGGAGAGGCGTAAAGCCTCCACCTTAACTCGCCTTTTCTCTTGGTTTTTCGTAAATATCGATGCCTGCTTCATTTAGCATCCATTCTATATGAACACCATAGCCTGAAGTAGGGTCGTTGACGAACACATGCGTTACAGCTCCAACCACCTTATCATCCTGTATGATCGGACTTCCGCTCATCCCTTGAACAATCCCACCTGTTTTTTCAAGTAACTCTGGGTCAGTTACCTTAATGACCATTCCTTTTGTAGCCGGAAACTTTTGTGGAATGGTGCTTACAATTTCGATATCAAATAATTTAACTTGATCATTATCTACAACCGTTAGTATCTTAGCCGGACCCTCTTTAACCTGATGCGAAAGAGCTATCGGAAGTGCTTTATCCATTACTCCATTGGTAATTTCTTTTGAAAGCTTACCAAATATTCCAAAAGGGCTATTTCTTTGAATGTCACCAATTACTTCTTTATCGGAAGAGAAACGGGCAAGTTTTTCACCTGGATCTCCATTGCTTCCTTTTTCAATAGACGTGACTGTTGAGCGAACAATTTGACCATCCTCAACTACAATAGGCTTTTTCGTGTCCATGTCCGAAATAACATGTCCTAAAGCACCATACTTTTTCGATTCCGGATGATAAAACGTCATCGTTCCAATACCAGCCGCCGAGTCACGAATATATAAGCCAAGTTTAAAATTCTCTTCTCCTGTTTCTTTTAATGGCATAAGCTTTGTTTCAACTTTGCCATCTTCTCTACTTACTTCAATATTTAATGGTTCACCCTTTTGACCTGCTGTTTGAACAAATGGTGCTACATCTGACATTTTTTCAATTTTTTGACCGTTAATCTTTGTAATAATGTCGCCTACTTTAATTCCTGCAATTTCACCTGGAGATTTCTTGCCTTCTGCTGTATTTACTTGATGGTGACCAACGACAAGGACTCCTACCGTATTAAGCTTCACACCGATAGACTGTCCACCTGGAATGACTTTAAAATCCTTTAATACATCTACATCGACCTTTTTAATAGGGAAACCTGCTAGTTCAAGCAGCATTTCATCTTTCCCGTATTTCTTTGCTTGTAATGACACGGTTTGATCATCTTGTTGAACAGAAAGAGTTGAATTTGCTGTGACGGCAGCAGATACAGGAGTAGATTTTTGTAAAATAAGGTTTTCACCTTCAAACAGGGTAACGCTTTTGGGGATACTAAGGTAATCTTGAAACGGTTTCGAAAATCCTATGGCAACTAATGAAACAAGGAGAATTCCACCAATTATTTTTCTAAGAAGTTCATGCCTCAACATCTTTCACTCTCCTCGCTTCTAGTCCACACACACTTTTTTCTTCTTTATGGCTACATCTTTAATTTTGCCTGCTTGAGTCGCATTTATAACCTCTTCCGTTATAAAAAAGCTACCCGTTATGGATAGCTTTTCAAGTTACCTTCATTTCCTTTGCTAAATGGAGTAATTCTTTTGCATGCTCTCGAGTCAAATCGGTAATTTCTACTCCAGAAATCATACGACCGATTTCTTTCACCTTCTCTGGCTCTGATAATGATTGCACTGACGTTTTCGTTCTTCCCTTTTGGGTAATCTTAGAAATATAAAGATGGGTATCAGCCATAGCTGCCACTTGAGGCAAATGGGAAATACAAAGTACCTGAGATGAAACAGCTACTTTGTAAATCTTTTCTGCAATGGCTTGTGCTACACGTCCTGACACCCCAGTATCCACTTCATCAAAAATAATGGAAGTAACGCCTTGATGTTTAGAGAAGATACTTTTTAAGGCTAGCATCATTCTCGATAGCTCTCCACCAGATGCTACCTTGGATAAAGGCTTTAATGGTTCTCCTGGATTTGTCGAGATAAAAAATTCGATTTGATCACATCCTGTAGGAGTGAACACATCATAATCCGAGTGAAAACGTACTTCAAATACTGTTTTATCCATATAAAGCTCTTTTAATTCACGGTGTATCGATTTTGTTAACTTCTCCGCAAACTGTAACCTTGTGGAGGTCAACTCTTTCGCTTCGAGTACTAAATCTTTCTTAATTGCCGCAAGCTCTTTACTTAAGGCATTGATATGCGTTTCTTTATTTTGTAATGTTTCTATCTCTTCTTCAATTTTAACAGCGTATTCTATGATCTCTTCAATCGTCTTTCCATATTTCCTCTTTAGCTGATTTATTTCGTTTAGTCTGCTTTCAATATCGTGCAAACGTTCTGGGTTGAACTCAAGACTATCCATTTTACTTCTCAGCTCTCTAGCGACGTCCTCTAAGGCGTAGTAACTAGTCGACACCGTCTCAGCTAACTCTTGAAATTGATGATCGACACTTGAAACATCTTCTAAATGACTCATTAAAAGGCCAATCCAATCTAATCCCTTTTGATCTCCTTGAAGCACAGAATAGCTATTAGAAAGGCCCTCATACACCTTTTCAAAATTAGACAATCGTTTCTTTTCTTCAAGTAATTGGTCATCTTCATTAATCACTAATTGAGCTTTTTGAATTTCATCAAATTGAAATTGAATCAAATCCAATCGATGAGCCATTTTCTGTTCATTTTCACTCAAACTTTTTAACCTTTTAGAGGTCTGCTCATAGCTTCGATATAATTTCGAATACTCTTCTAGTTGACTTGATATTGATTTTGCCCCGAATTGGTCTAAAAGCTTTTGGTGCTTAGCTTCCTCCATTAATTCTTGATGCTCATGCTGTCCATGAATATCAATTAATGTCGCTCCTATTTCACGCAAGGTAGATATGGTCACCAATTTGCCGTTTATGCGACAAACACTTTTTCCTGATTGCGATATATCTCTTCTTAAAATAAGCATTCCCTCTTCAATCTCTATTCCAAACTCTTCGGCTTTTTGATAGCTAGGATGCGTTAAACTCTCTAGTTGGAAAAGCCCTTCAATTTCGGCTTTTTCTTCTCCATGTCGAACAAATTCTGACGAACCCCTTCCCCCGACAAGAAGATGAACAGCATCGATTATAATCGATTTACCTGCTCCTGTTTCACCTGTCAAAACGGTCAATCCTTTTGTAAAGGACACAGTTAGATTTTCTATAATAGCAAAGTTTTTAATAGACAACTCGGTTAACAACTGGTTTCACCTCTGTTTAGAGCATTTCAAGGAATCGATTGGAAATCGTAATCGTTTCTTCTTCTTTTCTACAAATAATAAGAATGGTATCATCTCCACAAATCGTTCCTAAAATCTCTTCCCAATCTAAGTTATCTATCAGTGCACCAATGGCCATGGCATTACCCGGTAATGTTTTCATAACAAGTAAGTGACCTGCACTATCAATACGAACGAAGGCATCCATTAAATTTCTCTTTAATTTTTGGAGAGGATTAAAACGTTGATCGGCAGGAAGACTATATTTGTATCTTCCATCCATAAGCGGCACTTTTACTAAGTGTAGTTCTTTAATATCTCTAGAAATGGTTGCTTGTGTTACATTAAATCCAGCAAACTTTAGTTCATCAACTAATTCATCTTGTGTCTCAATATCATTGCTAGTAATAATTTCTCTAATTTTAATATGACGTTGACCTTTATTCATGTTTTCACCCCTGATTGCTTTCAAAAATTCTGTTATATTTTGTTTTATTTTTTCAACTTTTGTAGATGTATATATGTATAAATATACATCCTTTTGCTTATCTCGTCAAAGTATACCTGCAATAAAAAGAAGAATAAGCAGGACCGCTTATTCTTCTACATTCCCCTTTGATTTTAATACTTCATGAGCTTCTGAAACAATTTGGCTTGGCTTCTTAGAAAGATGGTTTATCCCTTGCTCCTTTTCACCTTCCCAGCCTAAATGAAGTAAAAACTCAATATTGCCATCGCCACCGGTGATTGGTGAGAACGATAGATTTTTGACATCATAACCTAGAGACAAAGAAAGGTCGATGATTTTATTTACGACCGCTTCATGTACCTTTGGATCCCTTACGATTCCCTTTTTCCCTACCTCTTCTCTACCAGCCTCAAATTGTGGTTTGACCAAAGCGATAATATCACTGTTGGGCACTAGGAGAGTTTTTAACACAGGGAGAATTAGCTTTAATGATATAAACGAAACATCTATTGAAGCAAAATTCGGCATCTCACCAGTCAGATCAGCAGGTGTCACATAACGAAAATTTGTCCGTTCCATGACGATGACTCGTTCATCCTGTCTCAGCTTCCATGCTAACTGATTATATCCGACATCTAAGGCATACGATTGTTTAGCTCCATTTTGTAATGCACAGTCCGTAAATCCGCCGGTGGAAGCACCAATATCTAACAAAACTTTTCCTTCGACATGTACGTCAAATTCCTTCAGTGCTTTTTCTAACTTTAAGCCACCCCTACTTACATATGGCATGACATTTCCTTTTATCGTTAACGGTAGATCGCTGCTTATTTTCTCACCTGGTTTATCCAATCGGTTTTCATTGCTATATACGAGTCCTGCCATAATTGCACGTTTCGCTTTTTCTCTTGTTTCTATTAACCCGCGTTCAACTAGCAGGACGTCAATTCTTTCTTTTTTACTTTTCATAGTAGTGAACCTTTTTTCCCTTTAACCTGTGTAAGTTCGATTACTTTCCGAATCGTTGAATCCACGGTCAAATCGATCTCTTTCAATAACTCATCAACACTTCCATGCTCAATAAATTGATCTGGAATACCCATACGATCAATCACTGCATCAAAATAACGATTTTCCGATGCAAACTCTAAAATAGAACTTCCAAACCCACCTTGAAGGACGGCTTCTTCGATCGTTAATACAGGCATTTTACGTTCAAACAGATCTGATAGCATCTTCCGGTCTAACGGTTTAATAAATCGAGCATTGACGACCTTCACACGAATCCCCTGCTGTTCAAGATGATTTGCTGCCTCTAACGCCATTGGAATCGTTGTGCCAAAAGTTAAAATAGCCACATCTTCGCCTTCTTTTAATACTTCCCAAGTACCAATTGGAATCGTTTTAAGCTCTTCATCCAATGGAACTCCTACTCCATTTCCTCGTGGAAATCTCATGGCAATCGGTCCATCATCATACTTTAAAGCTGTATTGACCATATGTTGCCCTTCGTTTTCATCTTTAGGCATCATCAGCACCATGTTTGGCACATGTCTCATAAAGGCAATGTCAAATACTCCTTGATGAGTTTCCCCATCTGCACCTACAAGCCCTGCACGATCAATACCAATAAAAACATTTAAATTTTGACGGCAAATATCATGAACCACTTGGTCATAGGCTCGTTGTAGGAAAGTCGAATAAATGGCTAAAAACGGCTTCATCTTTTGGGTTGCAAGACCCGCAGCTACTGTCGCAGCATGCTGTTCAGCAATTCCCACATCAAACATACGATCAGGGAATTCACTTGCAAATCCCTCAAGCTTCGAACCAACAGGCATCGCAGGGGTGATCGCAACGATTCTCTCATCTTCTCGAGCCAGCCTTCGAACCGTTTCACTTACCAGTTTACTCCATGCTGGCGGAGGGGTTTCAGCTGGTTTTGGAAAAGCTCCTGTTTCAATTTTATACGGTCCCGTTCCGTGCCAAGTACCCACTACATCACTTTCTGCAGGATGATATCCCTTCCCTTTTTTAGTGATCACGTGTAAAAGAACCGGTCCTTCTGTCTTTTTTGCGTAGGCTAAATTTTCAAATAGTTCATCATAATTATGACCATCTACTGGTCCTAAATACGTAAAGCCCATCTCCTCAAAAAACATACCTGAAACTAACAAATACTTTAGGCTATCTTTTATTCTCTCGGCCGTTGTGGCTAATTTTCCTCCAACAGCAGGAATTTTCTTCAACAAATACTCCAGTTCATCTTTCGCCCAGTGGTATTTCCCAGCTGTTCGTAATCGCCCTAAGATACTGTGAAGTGCTCCTACATTTGGTGCAATGCTCATCTCATTGTCATTTAAAACAACGATGAGGTTCTTCTTTTCATGACCGATGTGATTTAATGCCTCTAGTGCCATTCCACCAGTTAATGCACCATCACCAATCACAGGGACAACAAAAGATTTCTCCTTTTTTAAATCCCTTGCTATTGCCATTCCCATAGCAGCGGATAAAGAGGTAGAACTATGCCCTGTTTCCCATACATCATGTTCACTTTCAATCATCTTTGGAAATCCACATAAGCCTTTATATTGTCTTAGCGTGTCAAACTCACTTGCTCTACCTGTTAAAATTTTATGGACATATGATTGGTGACCAACATCCCATAAAATTTTATCTTTTGGGCTTGAAAAACAAGTATGAAGAGCAATGGTCAGCTCTACTACTCCTAAGTTCGGTCCAATATGCCCACCCGTAACTGATAATTTTTCTATTAAAAATTGTCTGATGTCGTTACTTAATTCTTGTAGTTGTTGTTGAGAAAGCCCTTTTAAAAAGGAAGGGTCTTTAATTGATAACAGATCCACTAGTTGGACCACTCACTTTCATCTCTTAATCTTTTTCTTAGATGTTCATAGGTTTTTCGTTTGCTGTATACATTAAGAGTACCGTATTATAGACATTTTTCCAAATGTTTTCCGTTTACACTCTCATTAATGATTTCGGTTAGCTACTAAATCCGTGATTTCTTTAAGAATATCCGTTTCAAGTTCCATACTATTTAGGGAATCCTTTGCAAGCGAAATATGCTCTAGTAACGATTGCCTTGCCCCCTCCATCGTCAGCAACGATGGATATGTGCTCTTATTGTTTTGTTCGTCACTGCCCACTTTCTTTCCGATGATTTCTTCATCACCTTCAAGGTCTAGAATATCATCCCTAATTTGAAAGGCTAAACCTAAATGGTGAGCAAATGTAGCAAACTTTTCTAATTGGTTAGTATTTGCTCCGGCAATCCTGGCTCCAGCAACCACGCTGTAAGCAAGTAACTTCCCTGTCTTATGGATGTGAATGTATTCAAGTTCATCAAGACTTAAGTCTTTCCCTTCCCCATCCATATCGGCTACTTGTCCACCTACCATTCCTTCTGCCCCTGATGCTTTTGCTAGCTCAGTAATAAGTTGAATTTTCACTTCGGCCGGTATCTGTTCGGAGGATGCACTTGAAATTACTTGAAAGCTGTACGTTAAAAGGGCGTCTCCAGCAAGAATGGCATATGCTTCTCCGAACACCTTATGATTTGTTGGTTTTCCTCTTCGTAGGTCATCGTTGTCCATGCTCGGAAGATCGTCATGAATTAATGAGTACGTATGGATCATTTCTATCGCTGCAGCCGCTTCTAAACCTAATTCCCCCTTCTTACCAAACGCTTCTAATGTAGCGAATAATAATAACGGACGAATACGTTTGCCACCTGCTTCCAACGAGTAGAGCATCGCTTCCTTAATTTGGGAAGGTGCAGTTAATTTACTAACAGATTCATTTAAATAAGCTTCCACTAGCCCTTTATACTTTTTAGAAAAGGTGGTAAATCCCACTTTCTTCACTACTATTCCTCCTCTTGAATAGAGAAGGTTTCTTTCTTCCCATTCTCCGTAAGAATTTCTGTTAACTGCTCCTCTACATTGCGGAGCTTATCGTGACAAAGCTTTGAAAGCTCCATTCCTTTTTTATAAATAGAAATCGCCTCTTCTAGAGGTACATCACCTTCTTCTAGTTGTTCAACGATATCTTCAAGTTGCTGCATTGCTTCTTCAAAGCTTATTTTCGTTTCTTTACTCATTTGTTTGATCCTTCCCCTCGATCTCTAACACTTCACAAGTGATAGAACCATCTACAAGTTTTATTTTAATATTATCATTAAGTCGGATCTGTTCCGTGCTTTTTACTAAGTGATCGTCTTCATTGTAGACGAGGCTATATCCTCGATCCATAATTTTCAAAGGACTTAATGCATCCAATGCCATATTTACTCTTTGATGTTCTTTTTTCTTAGCTAAAAGAAGGTTAGCAAAGGCACGATTTAATGCCTTCTCCGTCTTTGTTTGCTGCAGAACGGATGTTTGAAGAAGCATATTCAAATTATTTCTTTCAAGTCTCCGTTTGGTACGAATATATCCTTCATTTTTATTTAAAAATAATGCTTGTGCTGCTCTCTGTAATAATTCTGTTGACTTATCAACCTGCTCTACCTTTTGTTCATACAACCTTTGTGGGTATTTAAAGGCGTATGATTTACTCAAACGATCATATCGCTGTGCTTGTACATTTATCTTCTCTTTAATTTTTCGAATAATCCTTGTTTGTCTTGTTAACACTCTTTCAATTAATTCATCAATATGAGGAACAGCGAGCTCTGCCGCACCCGTAGGAGTCGGTGCTCGAAGATCCGCTACATAATCAGCAATGGTGGTGTCTGTTTCATGACCAACAGCAGAAATAATCGGGATCCTAGATGCAAATATGGCCCTCGCCACTATTTCCTCATTAAACGACCATAGTTCCTCAATCGATCCCCCACCGCGGCCAACAATTAATACATCAATTTCTTGAGATTGATTGGCTTGTTCGATTGCCTTTACAATGGATGCAGCTCCTTGTTCTCCTTGAACAAGTGCGGGAATGACCATTATATTTGCAATCGGGTATCTCCTTTTAAGGGTCGTTAGAATATCTCGTATCGCTGCTCCCGTAGGAGAGGTAATGACCCCAACTGTGTGGGGGTATTTTGGCAATGGTTTTTTATATTCCTTTGAAAATAAACCTTGTTTTAATAGTTTTTCTTTTAGCTGTTCAAAAGCAAGATAAAGATCGCCGATTCCATCGGGCTGCATCTCTTTTATGTACATTTGATACTGACCACTTTGTTCGTATACGGTGATATCACCTTTCACTAACACTTTCATTCCATTTTCTGGTCTGAATTTAATGGATTTATTAAAGCTCGAAAACATGACAGCCAGGATTCTTGCTTTTTCGTCTTTTAAAGTAAAGTACATATGTCCACTGGAGTGCTGTTTAAAGTTTGAAATTTCCCCTTTAACATACATATCCTGTAAATGTGGATCAGCGTCAAACTTTCTTTTTATATATTTGGTTAAGGCAGTTATTGTTACATATTGCTTTTCTTCCATTTAGTACTCCTTTTTCAGCAAAGGTATGGATCACGCAAAAAAAACAGTCCTATCTAATTATAAGGATAAATCTCTTTTCAGTCACGTCTTGATGGTATGGAAAAGGGATTACCTATAAAAAAGGGCTGTTTTTTGTGAAAATCTATCCTTGAATAGCCTTTCGTGCGGCTTTGGCTGTGTTATACATGAGCATGGTTATGGTCATGGGACCGACTCCACCTGGTACTGGGGTAATGTAGGAGGCCATGTCTTTTACTTGATGGTAAGCAACATCACCACAAAGCTTCCCTTCTTCGTTTCTGTTGATTCCAACATCAATGACTACTGCCCCTTGTTTTACATAGTCGGCAGTTATAAAATTAGCTCTCCCTACAGCGGCAACTAAAATATCTGCTTGATTCGTGTAAGATGCTAAATCACGAGTCTTTGAATGGCAGTAAGTTACCGTAGCATCACGGTTTAAAAGCATTTGCCCCAGGGGCTTTCCGACGATATTGCTTCGTCCCACAATCACCACATGCTTTCCAGATAGAGAAATACCCTTATCTTCGAGCATCACTATCACACCGGAGGGCGTGCATGGCATCAATGCATCTTGTCCTATGACCATCTTTCCCACATTAATTGGATGAAAACCATCAACGTCTTTCATCGGTGAAATAGCATTAATGATTTCGTCTTCATCCAAGTGATCTGGAAGTGGAAGCTGAACCAATATCCCATGTATTTCTTTACTCTCATTAAGCTCATAAATTTTAGATAGCAATATGTCTTGAGTAACAGTTGAGTCGAATGTAATAAGCTCCGAGTAGATTCCAAGCTCCTTACAGGCTTTCTGCTTGTTAGCCACATATGTACGTGATGCATCATCATTCCCGACTAAAATAACCGCTAAGCCCGGTACCACTCCCTCTTTTTTGAGGTTCTGTACGTTTGTCTGGATTTCTATTCTTTTTTTTCTACTTACTTCTTTCCCATCAATTGTTTGAGCTGTCACAATCATTCCCCCTTATCAGCAAAAGCGGAATTACTGCTTTTCTGTTTGTTGCTTTATTTTCGAGAGAACTCCGTTTACAAATCGACTAGCATGCTCGTCTCCGAAAACTTTCGCAATCTCAATCGCTTCATCAATAACTACGTTTGCAGGTACTTCTTCTTTCATGTATACAAGTTCGTAAACAGCCAGTCTTAACAGGTTCCGATCTACTGGTGCAATTCGCTCAATTGTCCATTTTTCTAAATGTTCTTTAATCATTTCATCTATCTCATTTTTGTGTTCCACAACCCCACTAACTAGATTAGAGAGGTAGTCATCTCCACGCTCTTCTTCTAATACATGAAGAATCGCTTCCTTTGGATCTGCTTCACTCATATCAATTTGAAATAATGCTTGTAATGCTTTTTCTCTTGCCGTTCTTCTTTTCATCTATCCTAAACTCCTTTATTGGTTGAGATACCCTAATCATCAATATGATCATAGCATAATAACTCATCATACATGAAATACTCGAAAGAAAAAAGAGCCAAAGACTTTTTTGTTGTCCTTGACTCTTTAGAGTGAATAAATTACAGCTCTTGTTCTTGTTCAACCTCTTGCTTCGTACTTTCAAACTGAATGCCAACGATATGCACGTTTACTTCCTTAGCATCAAGTGCAGTCATATTCAAAAGCGCTTGTCGAATATTATCTTGAACCTTTTGAGCAACAGTTGGAATGGAAACACCAAACTTCATTAAACAATATACATCAACTTTAATTCCGTCTTCTCCAAGTTCCACCTTAACGCCCTTGCCATGATTTTTCTTACCTAATCGCTCAACGACCCCTAATGCAAAGTTTCCTCTCATTTGAGAAACTCCTTCTACTTCAGAAGCAGCAATACCAGCAATTACTTCAATTACTTCAGGTGCAATCTCTACTTTCCCAAGACCAGAGTTTCCTGGGTTCATTTCCAAGATGTTATTTTCGCTCATACAAAGCACCTCCAACTTTATTTTCCTGTTTCCATTAAATCATACATTTCAAGAAATTTCGTGTTAAAGTCTCCTTCAACAAACTTTTCATGATTTAAGAGTTTTAAGTGGAATGGAATGGTTGTATGAATTCCTTCTATGACAAATTCACTTAACGCCCTTTTCATGCGTGCGATTGCTTCTTCTCTAGTACTTCCGTACGTAATCAGCTTCGCAATCATGCTGTCATAGTATGGAGGAATCGTATAACCAGGATATGCAGCTGAATCCACACGAACTCCTAAACCTCCAGGAGGAAGATACATTTCTATTTTACCAGGTGAAGGCATGAATTTCTTCATTGGATTTTCTGCGTTAATTCTGCATTCAATCGCCCACCCATTAAAAGTAACTTCTTCTTGGGTTAAACTAAGCTTTTCACCAGATGCCACTTTAATTTGTTCCTTAATAAGGTCAACGCCAGTTACCATCTCTGTGACAGGATGTTCTACTTGGATACGAGTATTCATTTCCATAAAGTAAAACTTACGATTTTGATAATCATAAATAAATTCTACTGTCCCTGCACCGGAATAATCAACCGCTAGTGCTGCCTTAACGGCTGCGGTTCCCATCTCATGTCTTACTTCTCCGTCTAAGGCTGGGGATGGCGTTTCCTCAAGAAGCTTTTGAAGTCTTCTTTGAATGGAGCAATCTCTTTCCCCTAAATGGATGGCATGACCATGATTATCTGCAAGAACTTGAATCTCAACATGTCGGAACTCTTCGATAAACTTTTCGATATACACACCAGGGTTACCAAAAGCAGTTAATGCTTCTTGTTGAGTAATGTTAATCCCTTTAATTAGCTCAATCTCCGTTCGGGCCACACGAATCCCTTTTCCGCCCCCACCAGCAGTCGCTTTTATTATAACAGGGTAACCAATTTTATTGGCCAATTCGATTGCTTCTTCATCGTCTTTAATGATTCCTTGAGATCCTGGAACAATGGGAACGCCTGCTTGTTTCATTGTTTCACGTGCGACGTCCTTTGTCCCCATCTTAGAGATGGCTTCCGGAGATGGTCCAACAAATGTGATATTCACATCTCTACAAAGATCAGCAAAGTCAGCATTTTCAGCTAAAAAACCATAACCAGGATGAATCGCGTCACAGCTTGTAAGCTTAGCTACACTAATGATATTAGTAAAATTTAAGTAGCTGTCCTTTGATGCAGTAGGCCCAATGCAATATGCTTCGTCTGCAAGCTGAACATGTAAAGATTCACGGTCCGCTTCAGAATATACAGCAACAGATTCAATCCCAAGCTCACGACAAGCTCGTATAATACGAACGGCTATTTCTCCTCGATTCGCAATTAATAACTTTTTTATCATAGCAGACAGCTCCTTACTCTGGCTTCACTAAAAATAACGGTTGACCATACTCAACTAACTGTCCGTCTTTTACAAGTATTTCTACAATTTCTCCGTTAACTTCAGCTTCAATTTCATTAAATAACTTCATTGCTTCTACGATACAAACCACTGAATCGC
The DNA here is from genome assembly GCF_003586445.1 of Bacillus sp. Y1. Classification (NCBI taxonomy): domain Bacteria; kingdom Bacillati; phylum Bacillota; class Bacilli; order Caryophanales; family Bacillaceae; genus Bacillus; species Bacillus sp. Y1. The sequence continues at coordinate 3,426,162 of NZ_CP030028.1, forward strand.
TTGAAACCTTTGAGCCAACCTTAACATACGCATCAGCATCAGGTGAAGGTGATTCATAGAAAGTCCCAACCATCGGTGAAGTGATTTTATGTAAGTTTGAAGTATCAGCAACAGGTGTTTGTGCTGGTTGCACTTGAGGTGCGATTTGCTCCTCTTGCTTTACCTCTACAGCAGCCACTGGTGCTGGTGTTCTTTCAGCAACGACTACAGGCGCTGGTGTAACTTGTTCCTTTACAGTCACTGTTCCCAGAGCCGCATTCTTTTTCATTTTAATTTTTGCACCTTCGTATTCATAAACAAATTCATCTAGACTTGATTGATCTACAAGTTTTATTATTTCTCTAATTTCTTGAACCTTTAACATCATACTCACCTCTAATTTACTTTTTAGCACTAGATACTAATATCATACGATAAGACCTCATAGAAGTTCAACCTTTATTCCTCTATATACATATTCGACAAAAGAACACGTTTTCATTTTTGAAATATAAGATTTTTTAAAATTTTTCCTATTCATTTTTTCTCCTACGACTAAAGTTGTAGAAAATATAGAGCTTTTTCATGAGGGAAATGATTGAAATATTTTCTATTCTGTAATTATAAGAAACCATTTATACAGGAGGAGATTTGTAATGAATAGTAACGATGTAGTCATGATTACTGGAGCATCAAAGGGATTAGGAAAGGCTTTAACATTAGCATTTGCCAAACAGAGGAAACGGTTGTCCATTTGCGCCAGAAATACGGAAGCCTTATCTCAAGTAAAGGAAGAAGCAGAACAATTAGGAGCAGAGGTGTTTGCTATAAAGGCAGATATTTCTCTTCAAAGAGACGTAGAAAGATTTGTAGCTTTAACAGTAGAACGGTATGGACAAATCGATGTGTTAATCAATAATGCCTCAACCCTAGGACCGAGTCCAATACCTCTATTACTAGATTATCCTGAGGATGACTTTTCTACCACATTACACGTAAATGTTCTAGGTCCTTTTTCGATAACAAAAAGAGTGCTGATTCACATGCTTTTACAAAATAAGGGGTCAGTCATTAATATTACCTCTGAAGCCGGCTCAACTGGATATGCCGGTTGGGGTGCCTATGGAGTATCAAAGTTTGCACTTGAAGGATTAACAGAAACTTGGGCTGATGAACTACGTGAAACAAATATCCGTATCAATATGGTTGATCCTGGGGAAATGAATACCGAAATGCACGTACTAGCCGTTCCTGATTGTGATTATCCGCTAGCAGACCCTAACGATGTGGTTGATATTTTTCTTTATTTAGCTTCCGAAGACTCAATAAATATTACCGGGAAACGGTTTGAAGCCCAAGTATATAAGGAGGAAAGAAAATGACTTCACAAGCTTTTGATTTTCATCTTCCGACACAATTGAATGCGTCAATCCCTCCTGAGCGAAGAGGAATTAGACGTGATCAAGTGAAAATGATGGTACTTAATAAACAAAGTGGGCAAGTATACCACGATGAATTCAGTCAGCTTGAACATTATCTTCAAGCAGGTGACCTCCTTGTTCTTAACAATAGCCGAACAATCCCCGCACTATTAAGAGCTAGGTTTCATCAAAATAATCAGAAGGAACCATTGATTATAGAGATGAAACTAGCTCGAAAAATAAATGAGTTCGAATGGGAATCTTTAATTTTAAGTGATAAGGTTTCGGCTGGAGAAGTTTTACACTTCTCCCCTACTTTGTCAGCAACCGTATCAAAACAGAAAAGCCCTACTCCCCTTTCTCGAATTCAATTTTCAAAAGGAGGTACAGAGCTACTAGAAGAAATCTATATGATAGGAGAACCTATCCGTTATGAATATATTCATGAACCTTGGAGTCTTGAATATTATCAAACCGTTTTTGCGACAACACCCGGATCGTTGGAAATGCCTTCAGCCGGAAGAGCCATAAGCTGGGAACTCCTATTTAGATTACAAAAGAAAGGGATTCAGATTGCTTTTCTTCAATTGCACACAGGGCTCAGTTATTTTTCGGACGACAATTTGCTGCCAAGTCCTGAAGAAAATAGAGAAAAATATATCATTCCAGAGAAGACAATGAATAAAGTACTAGATACAAAGAAACGCGGTTCAAAGGTCATTGCGGTAGGTACGACAGTTGTCCGTGCCTTAGAAACCGCCTCGAAGACCAGCTGTCTCACTGGTTGGACAAATTTGTATATTACTGAAGAGTCAAAGTTACAGTTGGTTGATGGAATCATTACTGGCTTTCATGAACCAAAAGCGAGTCATTTGGATATGCTTTTAGCTTTTGTACCAAAAGAAAAACTATTTCCTGCGTATGAGGAAGCCCTAAATAAACAATATTTATGGCATGAATTTGGAGATATAAATGTCATCCTTTAGGAGGTAGTCGTCTTGCGAGTCCATCATTATGGGATTGAAGTAAAAGATATGGAGAAATCCATATCTTTTTATAGAAAGGCACTTCATTTTCAGGTAGAAGAAAAGGTAAAATTTATGGAAGAGGATATTTTTTTTTTACGGTTAGAAGATGTTCGTTTGAAGACGATTGAATTTTTACAAATAAGTTTGCGATAGTATGAAAATAATAAATTTCTATTGTTTGAGGGTGGTCCTGATGGGAGAGAGTTCTAGATATAGAGAAATGAAGATACTTAAAGAAATTGCTGAAATGTTAAACGAGGGGACTGAATTGTATCATGTTCTATCTCAAGTCCTAAAAAAGCTATTGGACATAACAGGACTTCAAACAGGTTGGATCTTCTTTATTGATGAAAAAGGCTCCCATCAACTTGTCGCACATGAAGCCCTCCCCCCTGCTCTTTCGTATGAACAAAACCTGAGAATGTGCAAAGGTTCGTGCTGGTGTGTTAATCGTTATCATCATCAGAAATTAACAAAGGCAACCAATATTATTGAGTGCCAAAGAATTGAGGAAGCAATAGAAGCAAAAATAGGAGACCATAACGGCTTAACTCATCACGCTACAGTGCCGCTTCGTGCTGGGAAGGAACGATTTGGTTTATTAAATGTGGGCTCACCCTTTAAAACCTTTTTCAAGGATGATGAGTTAGCCCTACTTGAAGCCGTTGCTTTTCAAATTGGTACGGCCATTAAGCGGATGAAGCTTGTGGAACATGAACAAAAAACCGCCCTAAATGACGAAAGAAATCGACTTGCCCGAGATCTTCATGATTCGGTGAATCAATTATTATTTTCTTTAAGCCTAACGGCAAGAGCAGGAATAGAGATGACAAAACCAGAGGAAATGAAAAGTACCTTCACCTATATACAAGAGCTCGCTCAAGATGCACTTGGTGAAATGAGATCTTTGATTTGGCAGTTACGTCCCCAAGGGTTAGAAGATGGGCTGCTGAGCGCCTTTCATAAATATGGCCAATTACTAGGGCTAACTGTTCATATAAACATGAAGGGTGTTCCTCACTTTTCAAGTCACGTCGAAGAAGCGCTGTGGAGAATTGGGCAAGAAGCACTTGCAAATTGTAAAAAACACGCAGGCACAACGATTGTTTATATTGATTTGGAAAAAAACAAAGAGGAAACAATTCTCACTATTAAAGATCTTGGCATTGGCTTTCAATATCAAAAGGGCGTTCAAACACCGTCTCTAGGTTTACAAAGTATGCAATTTCGAACTGAAGCAATTAAGGGAGAGTTTTCATTAGAAAGTAATCCCGGAAATGGGACACTTATTCAAATCAAAATACCTCATTAAGGAGGGGTGCAAAATGACAACGAAGATTCTTGTTGTCGACGATCATCACGTCGTTCGTAGGGGACTCGTCTTTTTTCTACGCACGCAAAAAGAGATCGAAATTGTGGCCGAAGCGGGTAACGGAATAGAAGCCATTGAGCTTACGAAAAGACATCAGCCCGACCTTATATTAATGGACCTTTCCATGCCGGAAATGGATGGCATCGAAGCTACGAAAATTATAAAAAACTTGTACCCTACGATAAAAGTCATTATTCTGACAAGCTTTTCTGAGCAGGACCATGTAATTCCTGCACTCGAGGCGGGTGCTTCTGGATATCAATTAAAGGATATTCAACCAGACGAACTTGTTCAGTCGATCCGAAATGTGATGCTAGGAACTAACCAGCTACACCCCAAGGCCACAAGTCATTTATTAGCGAAGTTATCAACCGATCGAAACCAATCTCGTCATTCAATTTATGAGTTAACCAAACGAGAAATGGATGTATTAAAAGAAATTGCCAAAGGTAAAAGCAACAAAGAGATTGCAACAAGCCTATATATTACTGAAAAGACAGTCAAAACCCATGTTTCTAACCTTCTCTCAAAGCTTGGTTTAGCCGATCGTACTCAAGCAGCGCTTTATGCAGTTAAAAATCGGCTAGTAGAATAAGAAAACGGAAAGCACCTTAGGGCTTTCCGTTTTTTTATTATTTACTAACTTGGAATTGTACCACTGGCTTCAACCCGCCTAATTCAGAGCGTACTAGCTTTAAGATTTCATTTGCAGCAGCTGGAGAGTGGCTTTTTGCTTTTACAGTGACACGTACTTCGTCATCGCTTACTCTTACTAAAGCATCTTCATAGTCCATCGCTACAATCATTGTTTCAAGATACGCTTCTTTTTGGGTCACATCATTTAATTCTTTAATTTTATCTAGAGCGGCATTAATGTCTTCAGTTGGTAGATCCGTAGAAGCAACTGTCGTTTCTAGCTCTTCTTTTAATTTACTTCTCTCTTCATCTAGCTCTAAGCGTAGTGCTTCAAACATTTCATCGCTAGCAGTACTAGAAATGACTGTTTCCCCAGATTCTGATTTATTTTCTCCACTTACTGTTGAATCTTCCTCTGCTTCTTTTTCTACCGTAGCCATATTGTTCATTTGCTGTTCTGGAGAAGTAATGTAATATACCGATAATACAACAACTAAGCTAAGCATTGTTAATAACCAAACCGTTTGTTTTTTCAATAACATCTATAAATCCCCCTTTTATTTTTTAGGCATAACAGACACTCGATGAACCGGTACATCTAATAGTTTGGTAACGGATTCAAGTATCCATTTTTTCACTTGTATATTATCAGCTCCCTTTGCAATTACGATGACGCCGCGAATGGCAGGCTTCTTCGTTTCTATTACAATAGGAACCTCTTTTTCCCCATCTCGGATAATCACTAACTGTTCATCCTTTGATTGGTCTTCGACTGTTCTTTGCCCACCCTCACGGTCAACCTCTTCGGTTTTTTGGGACTGAACAACCACATTTTTTTCAAGTATCTTTTTCTCTGTCGCGTCGACATTTACTGCTACAATGACTTCTCCAACGCCGACAATTCCCTCAAGCGTTTCTTTTAATTGATTCTCATAATGATCTTCATAGGCGGCAATGATTTCATTCCCATCAATTTTTTTCTGTCCAAATGTTTCGACGTCTTCGCTTGATTCCTCGGCATTTGCTCCCGTTTCTACAGCTGAAGGACTTGGATTAGGATTTATTAGCAAATTGCTTGCTAACATAATGGCGGCTCCAATTAATAAGACGATTAAGAAGTATTGATATTTACTAGACTTTTTCTCAGGAGGGCTATCTTTACTAAATAGTTTTTTTAGGAATGTAATTGGCCCTTTATCATTGTTAGGTTCTTTATCTTTTTCTGTATCATTTTCCACTTATTTGTTCCCCCCTTCTATGAAGATTTCAACAGCGTCTTTGTTTACATCCCATTTTTCAGAGAGAAGTGAAGACAGTTCCTCGTTTTTTTCACTTTCCGAATTAGATGGAAGAGGTGAGTTCGTATCAATATCAACCATTTGTACGACTTCTACTACATCCTCCGTTGTTGATTCTCGTAACGTAACAGATATCTCTTGAAGATTGTCTGGGAAGGTTGCGCTGCTCGTTTCATCCACTGATAAATCGATACTAGCAATCTCTAAACCGTACTGTTCCATCAACTCCTCTTCAACGTCCTTTTTTAATTGGACAGCCACTTCTTCTAAAGCATATGCATCAAAAGAGGCTTGTATTTCTTTTTTCTTCAATTCTATTGAATTTTCTATATTTTTTTCTGAAATGGAGTCTATTTCCGTGATGGAGGAGAGGCTCGCCTCGAAATCACTAGATAATATTTTCAGAACGGGTGAAAGAATAATTGCTATTAGCAATAATCCAGTAACCATCCTGGTATATTTTTGCATATTCGAATTCGGAAGCAGCATATCAACCACTGTTGCCAGCAAGACGAAAAGGATAATATTTGTGATCCAATCTTTTAGAAAATCCATTTCACCCCTCCTAACGAACCATCATCGTAAGGTTTCCTGCTGCTATGACAACGGTTAAACTTAAAAAAAACATCATAGATACGATAGCTAAAGCAGCAAACACGAAAACAATACTTTTACTAATGATTTCTAAACAAGCGATAACTGGTCCTCCTCCTAGAGGCTGTAAAACAGCTGCTGCAAACTTATAAATAAAGGCAATCATTAATATCTTGATCGCTGGAAAAGCGACAATTAGTAATAATATAGCTACCCCTGCAATTCCAACGGTGTTTTTCAGTAAAAGAGAAGCACTAATCACCGTGTCAGTGGCATCTGTAAACATTCGTCCAATAACAGGGATGAAATTACCGGTAATGAATTTCGCTGTTCGAATCGTAATCCCATCTGTCACAGCTGCTGAAGCTCCTTGTACACTTAGAACACCAAGGAAAACGGTAAGGAAGATCCCAAGTAATCCAATGCTCCAATTTCTTAACAGGTTGCCTAATTGAGTAACTTTGTGATGCTCTGATAAAATACTCACAATGCTTAGTACTGCTCCTAAAAACAGAAGTGGTAAAACAACATATTGTATGAACATTCCACTGCTATTCATGAGGAATAAAATCACTGGATGGAAAAAGGCTGCAGATACAAGTCCCCCCGACGAGGCGATTAATGCAAGAAGAAGCGGTATAAGAGCTAAGATGAAGGAAATCATAGTTGTTATCGTATCATTTGTATACTGGATGGCTACATGAAAACTATTTAGCGCGATAATAATTAACACCATAAATACAATCGCATACGCGACTTTACTAACTGTGCTCTTTTCAAATGAGTTTTGTAGTGTTTGCAAAAACATCGAGAACACGGTAAGTAATATAAGGGTGCCAAGAAGCTTTCCATTCACAACAAATTCGTGAAAAATAAATTTTATTATTCCATTCGTCCACTCTTTTAAGGAAAATTGCTTGTCCCCTTTAATAAAATCGTATAGGCTTCCCTTTTGACTTTCCGGGAGAAACCCTCCGTATTCTGTCGTAATCTTTTCCCAAAACACCTTCATTTCATCAATATCTAAAGCTTCAAGCTGTTCCTCCATCATTTGTTCAGGATTTAGGACTGACTGTGTAGAAGATTGAGTTTCGTCGTTTGTCTCTGCATTACTTATTGGGGCAGACACAAATAGGATGAGAAATAAGAGAGAGATTGTTTTGAAGATCAGTTGCTTCAACTTTTTCACCTTCTTTTATTCTGTTCAGTGGCTCAACTAATTTGGGATTAATGCAATAATTGTTTCTATCAGTACAGTCAAAATGGGAATCGCCATGGCAAGTATTAGTATTTTCCCAGCCATCTCAATTTTCGAGGCAATTGCAGCTTGTCCCGCATCCTTTGTAATTTGAGAAGCAAACTCCGCGATATAAGCAATTCCGATGATTTTCAGAATGGTTTCTACGTAAATGATATTTACATTTGCATTTATCGCTATTTTTTCAAGCATATGAATAATCGCGTAGATTTGATCGATTAAATAGAGAAAGATGGAACATCCAACAAATACGATTAACAAAAAGGCGAAATTTGGTTTTTGCTCCTTTACTACAAGAGCTAAAAAGGTAGCAATAAGTGCAAACCCAACTATTTGTAAAATTTCAATCGTCAAACCCTCCTTTACCCTTGGAATAGGAACACTGATTTGATTTTTTGAAATAATTCATCCACAATAGAAGCAACCATAAACAATATATAAATAAAGCCAAATAAAGTTACCCACTGAGCGTACTCTTTCTTTCCGACTTGATCGAGAATTGTGTGTAAAAACGCAACTACAATACCTACTCCAGCTATTTTAAAAATAATATCCACTTCTAAACCCATTCGCTTTTCCTCCTAAGACCACATTCGATTTTTTACATCAGTAGAATAACTAAAAGTAATCCTGATAGAAATCCTAAGCTTTTCATCATTTTTTCATATCTCGATTGCTTGTCATACGCATCCGCTTCTTCACGCTCTAGATGGGTTAACGCCAAACGAATTTGTTTTTGTTGCGAGAAACGATCATGTCTCCCAAGCGTCTCACCAAATTGCTTCATAATCTCATATTCTCCTTGTTTTAATGCTGTGAGCTTCCAAACCTCTTGAAGACTTTCCTCCCACGCATCTTTTACCGTAGTTTCAGAGTTGGTTAGTTTCTTCGAAAAGGATTCGAAAAACCAAGAAAGAGGCTTGGAAAGCTGTGAAGCTAATCTTCTAGCTGCTTCATGAAGAGGGGTATGACCATACATGATCTCAGCCTCAAGTGATTGTAACGCTGACTTTAATTGTCTTAGCTGGCGAGGCCTTTCTGTTAAGTGCCTAGAGGCTTCAAAGCCCGTCCAAGTAGTAGCAATGATAATAAAAACGGCTCCGATTAACTTTATCATTTATGTCACACTCACTTTTCTGACAATTTCCCTACCATGTTGATCCTTCACAGAAAGTATCGTGCCTGGCCCTTCTAATCGACTTAATTCGATAAATCTTTGAAATATTCCACTATTGATAATCGGTGCTAATGTGGGTCTTTTAACAATATCTGCGTACGAATGGCCATGTGTTGTCGTTAAAAGCGAGATCCCTGCATGAACTGCTTCTAAAATAGCCTCGCCATCCTCTTCCCTACCAATTTCATCTACAACTAACACATCAGGGCTCATAGAGCGAATCATCATCATCATCCCTTCAGCTTTTGGACAAGAATCTAATACATCTACTCTCGGTCCGAATGTCAGCTGAGGAACACCATTTATACTTCCAGCAATCTCAGATCGCTCATCAACAATTCCTACCTTGGCTGCTGGGATCGTTTTTGTACCTGTTGAAATCACTCTCGCTAAATCTCTTATTAACGTTGTCTTTCCTGTCTGTGGCGGACCAATGATCATGGTATGCAACCAGTCTCCTTCATATAGAAACGGGAGGAGACTATGACAAATCCCGATTTTCTCTTTTGCTATACGGAAGTTAAAAGATGAAACATCTGTAATTGCTTTCACCTTGCCCGCCTCCAAAATAACTTTCCCAGCAAGACCCACCCGATGACCGCCTGCCACCGTAACATATCCTCTTTTTAATTCTTCCTCTAATGTATAGATAGAAAAATGACTGATTTTATTCAGCAGTTGTATCGCATCTTCTGCTTTTACTGTATAAGATAAAAAGATTGGTTTTCCCCCACAGGTGATCTCCAATGGGCGACCAATTCTGATTCGAATTTCTTCCATATCATTTAATTGAAAGGGAGACAGTTGATTCATTTGATTGGCAATTGCTTTAGGTAACATACCCATAACTTCTTCCATAACCTTTCCTCCTGTCATCAGAACCTTTCTCATTAATTCATTTGTATGCCTGCTTGGCCACATTATGACTCCTGAATTCTATAATTGAGAGTAGAATCTTATTACTTAGACTGCATACATTTTACAAAGGAGAAGTATTGAAAAAGGAGGAGTTGATATGTATCAAGATTACACGCGAGTGTGGAACCATTACCCTGCTAGAGCAACTAGTACAAATGAAATTAGGGTGATAGGGGAAGGAACAGTTGATATACAGCCAGATCAAGCCGATGTCATTATTGGGATCATTACGGAGAATAAGGAACTCGTGCCCGCACAACGAGAAAATGCACAAGTAAGTTCTGCTGTTGTGGATGCTTTGCTTTCACTGCAAATTCCAAGAGAAAAAATTAGAACATCTGATTATTCCATTTTCCCTCAATACGACTTTGTTGATGGCGTGCAAACGTTTAGAAATTATAAAGTAGAGCATCGTTTAACTGTTACATTATCCAATATGGAGCAAATTGGCATGGTCGTTGATAAAGCAATAGAAAGTGGAGCAAACAGTATACTAGCGATTAATTTTTCAGCAAAGAATGTATCAAATCAAGAACAACAAGCACTCACTCTTGCCGTTCAGGATGCGACACAGAAAGCTGCAGCGATTGCTCAAGCCTTACGTGTTCAACTCAATCATCCTCCTATACTCATTATTGAAGGAGGCAGTGCTGTAACGATCCCTGAGCCACTTTATACTACGATGCCTATGGTAAAAGGAGTAAGTACAACGATAGAACCAGGTTTACTACAAGTGAAAGCAACCATTACGGCTGTCTTCCAATTCTCTTCGTAACACAAAAAAGACACTCATTCGAGTGTCTTTTTCATTCTTAATTGTACGTGCAATATTAAGCTCTTGAAACGTATGAAGATTCAGTTGTGTTAATGATTAGACGATCACCTTGGTTAATAAAGAAAGGTACTTGAACAGATAGGCCCGTTTCTAAAATAGCAGGTTTTGTTCCGCCAGATGCTGTGTCACCTTTGATTCCTGGCTCAGTTTCAACAACTTCAAGCTCAACAGTATTAGGTAGTTCAACTCCTAGTGTTTCACCTTGATACATCATGATATGAACTTCCATGTTTTCTTTCAAAAACTTTAGTTCGTATTCAATTGCTGTTGCTGGAAGCTCGATTTGATCATATGACTCCACGTCCATGAATACATGTTGCTCTCCGTTTGCGTATAGATACTGCATTTTACGGTTGTCGATTTGCGCTTTCGCTACCTTCTCACCCGCACGGAATGTCTTCTCTTGAACCGCTCCTGTACGCAGGTTACGAAGCTTCGAACGAACAAATGCCGCACCTTTACCAGGCTTAACGTGTTGGAAATCCATTACGCGCCATAAGCCGCCATCTACTTCAATTGTTAAACCTGTACGAAAATCGTTTACTGAAATCATTAATAAATCCTCCTAATAAGATGCATTAAAGAATAATAAGTTCTTTTGTAGAGTAAGTGAGGGATTCATTTCCATCCTTCGTAATAATCGTATCATCTTCAATACGAACACCGCCAAGCCCTGGAATATATATACCAGGTTCAACGGTTACAATCATTCCTTCTTCAAGTACAAGATTTGATCTTACTGATAGTGCAGGTCCTTCATGCACTTCTAGACCAATACCATGTCCCGTTGAATGACCAAAATATTCACCATACCCATGGGAAGAAATATGATTTCTTGTCAATGCGTCGGCTTCTTTTCCCGTCATTCCTGGTTTGATTCCTTCCATCCCGAGTAATTGCGCTTGTAAAACAATATTGTAAATTTCCTTTAGCTTAGCATCAGGTTCTCCAACTGATACAGTTCTTGTAATGTCGGATACGTAGCCTTTATAATATGCCCCAAAGTCAAGTGTTACAAAATCACCTGCTTCAATCACTTTTTCACTAGCCACTCCATGAGGAAGTGCAGATCGAATTCCCGAAGCAACAATTATATCAAAAGATGATGAAGTTGCACCTCTTTTTCTCATAAAGAACTCAAGCTCATTCGAAACCTCTAATTCTGTTATGCCAGGACGAATAAAGCCTAAAATATGTGTAAACGCAGCATCTGCAATCTTTGCTGCTTCCTTTAATATCTTAATCTCTGCGTCAGTCTTTATCAAGCGCAACTTTTCAATAACGCCTGATAATGGTACTAGTTCTGATTGCAAAGCTCCTTTATAGGATTGATAAGAAGAATATGTAACATGTTCTTGTTCAAAGCCTAGTCTAGTAATTCCAAGCTCTTTAACTTGTGCTGCTACTTCCTCAGGTATGGTACCGTTATGCTTTACGATTTCGAAGCCTACACATTGCTTTTCTGCTTGCTCGACGTAACGAAAATCAGTAATAAATTGTGCACGGTCATTACTTATGAGGACAACACCTGCTGACCCAGTAAAGTTAGACATATAGCGACGATTAAAACTACTTGTAATAAGGATGCCATCGACATTTAACTTTTTTAGCTCAGCTCTTAATTTATTTAATTTTTCCATCATTCTCTCCCTTTCGTATTCTCCCTTCTATAAAACGAAAAAAGAATGCTCAATAAGAACATTCTAACACATCCTTTTTTCGTTACACTAGTCTGGAGAGAAGGGAGGTTCATGGTTTGCCTTTTTTATTCTCTTCATTTCATGTTCCTCATAGGAAATGGAATAACCGATAAACGTCCCATATAAAACATAAAAGCAAGCTGTAGTAATTAATGTATTTAACTCTATCTTTCTAAATGGAGGAATCCCTGGGAATATTGGGTTTAGTACGAACAATACAAATGCCAGTAACGCAAGTCCGAAGCCCATGCTAATAAATATACTTTTAAATCGTCTAAGCGCTATGTAATACATAATGGCAACTCCAATTGAAATAACTCCGAGTAGAATAATGGAAATGACTGTACCAAGCCATTGTTTCTTCCATGCGCCGATCGCCCATGGCTCTAAGATGACCCTTGGATGAATCTCAGTGAAGTTAAAATACCATGCAATAAATGCAAGACCACTCCATAGCATTCCTCCCACAAACCCTGTGATAATAACCATAGCCATAAATGATAATGGTTTTTCATGCTGTTCTTGCTCATATTTCCCCTTCTTTTCTGCCATTAAAACCACCTCCATTTGTATTATGTCCCACGGCATTTCTTTCCTTACTTATAAATAAAAATAATTTGATTTCTGTCAATTTAAGTCTACATGATAGAGGTTTTTTTCTTTTTCTAGTAGAATAAATATAAGATAAGATTTTATTAACAAATGTAAAAACGGTGTTCCAATATCGTGGAAAGTAGCATAAATTAATTAATACCTTTAAAACGTTTGAAACAATAACAACCTCACCATTTAATATGTGCAAGCCCAATATCCTCACCATCTTTAACGAACAATGGGTGGAAATTGTGTAATTGTCAGAGCATCTAGTTTAAAAGCGGAAAAAAATGCTAATCATGCTTTTAGGGAGGTGGCTTTCATGAAAAATCGAACTTCGCTTATTTTTATCGTTTGTTTAGTTATTTTAGCTGCTATTGGAGTAGTTTCTAGACTTATGGTCAATCCTAGTGAATTTTTTAAAAGTATTTTTGTGTTTGCAATTGTCGGAGTGATTCTGTACTTTTTGGTTCGACATTTTTATAAGGGAAGTCCCGACAAAAAAGAACAGCATGCGTTCCGCAAAGCTGCTAAGCGTACAAAAAAGAAGTATTTACAAAAAGAGGGTCGGAAACCTTCAGCCAAAAGCGGCTCCATTACTTCGTTAAAAAAGCATGCGAATAAATCCAAATCAGCCACACATTTAACGGTCATTGAAGGGCGAAAGGGTAAAAAGAAAAACCGAGCATCGTTTTAGACGCTCGGTTTTTCTCTTTAATAACTCCACTTTGAAAAGAATTGGGAAGCTCTTTCCTTCCCTAAATCGAATAGGATTTGCTTTTTTTCCTCGGTCAATTCAAACTCTGTTGTTAATACCCCTTCTGTAGGGATAAAGATGATATTTCTTTCATGCTTTCTTGAGATATACCTCGAGTCATGAGCATCCTTCATTGTCTCAAACAGCGCCTCGTATAGTTTAATTGCGTTGGTAATTTGTTTATTCGGTCGATCCTGAATACTATGAGACAGTTTAATTCCTAATACGGGTCTGACCTTCTTTACATTCTCACTATCAAATAGCCACATGGGGAAATTACTAAGAACTCCACCATCAACAACTGTACTTGTCGTATGGTCATGCTTTATTTTAACAGGTTCAAAGAAATACGGTAAGCTGCAGCTCATTCGGATCGCTTTCGCAACTGAAAAGGAATTTGGATTAATTCCATAGTACGGCAAATCATCTGGGAGGATAATTAATCTGCCATTTGATAAATCCGAAGCGACAACTCTTAAAGCTTGAGGTTCTAGGTCTGAAAATGTTCGAACACCTTTATGTGCAAGCTTTTCAGCAAGCCACTCTTCAAGTTTCTGTCCTTTGTAAATACCAAGTCTCCAATAAAGCAGAATCCATTTAGCCACTCGAAAGGGTAGATACGACGGACGAGTATCTAAAAACGTTTTTAAATCCAATTCATTTATAAGCTCATACACCTCTTTGCTCGTATAACCAGCAGCGATTAACGACGCAATAATTGAGCCTGCACTCGTTCCTGCCACTCTTTTAAATCGAAAGCCTCTATTTTCAATTGCTTCATAGGCACCAACTAAGGCAATCCCCTTAATGCCTCCTCCAGAAAAAACGCCGTCAATATACATGGAAGTCACTCCTTAGATGCACGTATATGATACATCTTTAAGCAGTAGCTTCATGAATTAGTACGGCGGACAATCTAAATCATTTTATTTTTTTATCATATCGGCTTTTTACGTAAAGTAACTAACCTCTGCATTAGGAAAATACTCTTTTACATACCCTCGAATCGTTTGCTCCATTTCAGCTGCTTCATCGGTTTGATACACGTACTTACCTATTCCGTAACGCCCCCATTTGTATTTTCTTTTTTCTTCATCCATTTCGAGCTTTGTTTTCGGGTAGCGCTTTTCAATTACCTTTTTGGCTGGCTTTGTAAATCGGTGCTGAATTAATTCAAAGGTTAAATTAGGTAACTCAATTCCTTGTAACGAGTCACTTAGACGCTCAAATAACTCTCGATACCCTTCCTTCCAGTCGTCATGAAGGTAAATAGGAGCAACAATAAAGCCAAGTGGATATCCCGCATTCGCGACCTTCTTAGCGGCTTCAAGGCGTTCATCAAATGTTGATGTTCCCGGTTCGAAATTTTTTATTACATACCGCGAATTCACACTAAAGCGGAATCGTGTTTTCCCATTATGTTTCGCATCTAGCAGATGGTCGACATGATGATATTTCGTTACAAAACGAAGCTGACCATACTCTGTTTGACCGATAAACTCGATCGTTTTTTTTAGGGAATGAGTTAAATGATCTAAACCAACAATGTCTGATGTACAAGCGGCTTCGAATCGAGTGATCTCTGGAGCTCGTTCATCCATATATTTTTGAGCCTGATTAAAAATATCCTCGAGATTTACGTATGTTCGAATATACGGCTTACTTCCTAATGTGGTTTGTAAATAACAGTAGTGACAATGCCCCATGCAGCCCGTTGCTAAAGGAATGGCGTATTCGGCTGAAGGCTTGGATGTATCAAACTTTAATGTTCTTCTTACACCAACAACTAAAGTGGACTTTGCATTCCGGTATTGCTGAAGCTCATTGTCTCCAGGAATTCCACGAATTTGATTATGTGAAGTTGTTTCTCTTATTTCAAGGCCCATATCTTCAAACTTTTGTTTCAATTCTTTACCGAGTTCATACTCCAGTGCACCTGGTTCTATATAAACAAGCTGTGGAACGAATGGCTTCATTGTTTTCCCTCATTTCATCAACCTAGTTATACAGGTAGTATGAACAAAAAAAGAAAGAAACGAAAAAAGAGGATGGAACAATTATTTCCATCCTCTTTAACCTCAAATTATAGACCACACTTTAACTGTGCGTTACAGTTTGTACAAGTGTTACAGCCACCGATTTCTTTTACTTTTCCTTTACGACATACAGGACAAGTATTTCCAACTTCAGAACCAATAGTCACATCTGTTGAACGAAGATCCGAAATGGTATCAACTAATACTACATGTGTTTTCTCCACATTTGGCTCAAATTCATCAACCGTATTTTCTTCTGCCTTAAGTGTTAATACCTGGCTATCACGTGATCCATCCACATAAACGGTACCACCCTTGGCTCCACCGCGGTATAGACGCTCATACACCTTTTCTACCTGCTCAACGCTATATCCTTTTGGTGCATTTACTGTTTTACTAATTGAACTATCAATCCATCTTTGGATGACACATTGTACGTCCGCATGCGCTTCAGGTGAAAGCTCCATCGCTGACACGAACCAGCTTGGTAATTGGTCAGGATCCGCTTCTGGATTACGGTCAAGATAATCTTGTACAATATCTGCTTTTACTTCAATAAATTTCCCAAGACGTCCGCTGCGGAAGTATGAGAATGAGAAGTATGGCTCAAGACCCGTTGAAACACCAACCATTGTTCCAGTAGATCCTGTAGGAGCTACTGTTAACAAGTGAGAATTACGAATTCCGTTTTCTAGAATAGCTTCTCTCACATGCTCAGGCATCTTTTGCATAAAGCCCGTTTGCGTAAATGCTTGACGAAGACGATTCGTTTCTACATCTGTATTCCCTACAAGGAACGGGAAGCTTCCTTTTTCCTTCGCCAGTTCAACAGATGTTTCATACGCTGTCGTTGCAATCGTTTCAAACACTTTATCAATAAGAACATTTCCTTCTTCCGAACCGTATTCTGTCTCACAATAAATCAGTAAATCATGTAAGCCCATTACACCAAGTCCTACACGTCTTTCCCCTAATGCTTGGTTCTTATTGTCTTCAAGGAAGTATGGAGTTGCATCAATAACGTTATCCTGCATACGAACTCCTACTGCGACCGTTTGTCTTAACTTTTCAAAATTAACCGTTTTTGTCTCTTTATCTGCCATCTCCGCTAAGTTAACAGCAGCAAGGTTACAAACGGAATATGGTGCTAGTGGTTGTTCTCCACATGGATTTGTAGCTACTACTTGTTGACCATATGCTTTTGCATTTGTCATGTCGTTTGCGTTGTCGATGAAGAAAATTCCAGGCTCAGCTGAGTATGTCGCACAGATGTTAATAAGATTCCATAATTCTTTTGCTTGGATCTTTCTGTACACTCGTACTTTATGGCCTTGTTTTTCCCACTCACGAACGTCCCCTACTTTATGCCACTCTTCGTTGTAAATTTTCATTTCCTCAGCATCGTAGCTTTCCACATCTGGGAAACGAAGTTCGTACACAGTATCATTTTCAACTGCTGTCATAAACTCTTTCGTTAAACAGATAGAAATATTCGCACCTGTTAAGAATTCCGAGTTATGAACCGAGAAATTCCCTCCAGTAGTAAGCTTTTCTTCAGCGTCTGCAATGTTTTTCTCAGAAAAACCACCATGACCTGGAATCGTTTTGTAATTAGCAATTCCTTGGTACATAGAACGCTCACTCTCTGTAAGAGGAGAAAACTTTAGTTTTTCTTTCGCATATTTTTTAATCGTTTCATCTTTTGTTGTCTCAAGTAAGAAACGAAGAATTCTTGGGTTTTGCATTTTTGAAATAATGAATTCAATAATGTCAGGATGCCAGTCCGCTAACATGATCATTTGGGCCAAATATGTTACGTTGATTCGTTACATCAACTCTTTAGGTCACCCTAAAGTTCAGACCATATCTTACACTCTAAGAGTGTCCTCGCGCTTCGGAATCACTTGATCCCTACTCTACTCACTTCCACATATTGTGTGTTTTCGATGGTCGTTGGACCTTTCCCATTTTAAAGGGACTTGGCTGCTGATTGTCTTTTTCCACTTGCTGTTTTCAAGCGTTCACGTTTACCGTTTCCAGTTACGTTGTAGCCAGCAAGTCATGCATAAAGAGTTTCCAGCATTTCACGAGGTTTTTTTAGAGACGAGGCACACTTATGCTACTTTACCACGTCTTGATCCACCTTGCTCTACCAAATGCGTTAACTTTGCAATATCATCTAACCACGATACTGAACCAGATGATTTGCCGTTTACTCCACGAGCAAGTGTGTTTCTTGGTCTTAGGGTTGAACCATTCGTTCCAACTCCACCACCACGACTCATGATTTCCATTACTTGCTTACGATGCTCTGAAATTCCTTCACGAGAATCTTGAACAAATGGCATAACATAACAATTAAAGAATGTTACTTCTGTTCCAGCACCTGCTCCATAAAGAACTCGTCCTGCTGGAATGAAATTTAAGTTAACTAGTTCCTGATAAAACTTCTGGAACCATTCAGCCTTCTTTTCTTCTGTTCTCTCTACTGAGGCCAAGCCTGTTGCGTTGCGTTTCGCAATTTGCTCATAGAACACTTCCAATGGCTTTTCAATGACATCAAGTGAACGATTAATAACTCCTGTACTAGCTTCTTCCGGGTCATCTAGAACACCTCTAAACTCCTCATCAACAAGCACTTTAGCCATCTTTTGGTCCCAATCAATTTCAAGAATAAATCCAAGACCTCTCGCAGGAAACTTTGGATCTTCTTTAATTGTAAGAACAACAAAATCTCCGTTCGATAATGTTAGCTTTTCCGTATCTTTAAATGTATAACGGTCAAGCATAACAAGTCTTGATACCCCTTTATGAGTAATCTTCATATCTGGGGTTACTGGATGCACCTGAGGAAACAAGCTAATATCCTTGTTCAAGCTCTCGACATCAATATTCATTTTTTTTCTAAACGCAACAGACATACACACAACTCCTTTAAAATATACAAATGCTTCTTTTAATCTACTCTGTAAAAAACTACTAATAGAAATCCAGAATCTAGCGCAGCTAGGAATATTCTTAAATTACCACAGTCCAATTGTGAAATCAACTATATTGTCTACATATAGTATATATTTTTCCAAAACAACCACTATATATTGTGTTTAGGTCAAACGCCATCAAATTTGTCAAACTCAAAAAAATTAAGAATCTAGCGAAAAGAGATGATTTTTGTAGATTTTCGAGCGAAAGCGATAAATTTTAACAAATTTCGCTCCTTGCTTTTTCTAACAATGAGACAAACCTACGTACTATAGGCTTTTTTCCTATAACTTTACAAAAAAAAGAAAAGCGACATATTTCGACGCTTATCTTTTAAAATTCCACTCATCACTTTCATATCGTTCGCTCGCTAGTTTATGAACATATTCTAGCTGCTCTTCCGATAGTTCAAATGGTTGCAATTCTATATTTAGCCCTTGTTCGAATCCCTCTTTAAAAGCATGTTTGGCTTCTTCTACCTCTATTTTTCTTGAACTAATCTCATTAATAGCCACAGCCTTGTTTTTAAAGGCTTTTTGCATACGTTCTTTTACTCTTTCGTTCGGATATTTAAAAAGACTAAACAGCTTATCTTCATCTATATCTAGTAGGATCGAACCATGCTGCAAAATAACACCTTTTTGTCTTGTTTGTGCACTTCCTGCCACTTTTCTTCCCTCTACAACGAGCTCATACCAGCTTGGAGCATCAAAGCAAACAGCTGAACGAGGATTTTTTAGAGAATCTCTTTCCTCTGCTGTTTTAGGAACCGCAAAGTAAGCATCTAACCCTAGTAGCTGAAAACCTTTTAATATGCCTTCAGAAATCACACGGTATGCTTCTGTTACCGTTCTAGGCATGTCGGGATGTTCTTCTGTCACAATAACACTATAGGTCAGCTCTTGGTCATGAAGTACCCCTCTCCCACCGGTTGGTCTACGTACGAAACCGAGGTGATGTTCTTTCACCTTATCAAGATCGATTTCCTTCTCAACCTTTTGGAAATATCCTATAGAAAGAGTAGCCGGATTCCAGCCATAAAAACGGATGATTGGCGGAATCTCACCTTTACTATGCCAATCAAGTAATGCTTCATCCATAGCCATATTAAAAGAAGGAGATCCTTCTCCTGAATCAATGAAACCCCATATTTCTTTGTTCATAATGAAACCTCTTTTTCTAATGTTGAAATCTAGCTCTATTAGCTTAACAAATGAAACGAGTGAAAGAAAGTAACATGTACTCAAAAATTAAGTTGTTCCTCTTTACCCAAAGTCTCAACACCGATATAATATAACTTGGCGTGATGCTTGTTCGAAAGGAGACATGTAACTTTATGGATACTCTTTATTTTATCCTTATACTAGTAGTTGCCATTATCGCTTACTCTGTGATTACTTGGCTCTACCAACGTAAAATTGTAAAAACACTGAATGAACAACAATTCCGTGAAGGCTATCGAAAAGCTCAACTAATTGATGTGCGTGAACCGAACGAGTATGAAGCAGGACATATTTTAGGAGCTAGAAACATTCCTCTATCGCAATTTAAAATGCGCATGAAAGAAATTCGTCCTGACAAACCGGTTTATCTATATTGCCAAAGTGGGATGAGAAGTGGCCGTGCAGCACAAACACTATACCGTAAAGGTTATAAAGATCTTTCTCACCTTGAAGGCGGATTCAAAAAGTGGTCTGGTAAAATTAAAGTGAAGTAAGAGAAAAGGATTCCTAGCTCTTTAGAGCGGAATCCTTTTTTTGTTTTTCCTAAAAAACAAGCACGACATCTGACGTGCTTGTTTCCTTAAAACCTTTATGCTTGATACCTTAAAATCGGCTTTCTCGCAGCTGTCGTTTCATCCAATCTTCCAACAACCGTTGTGTGGGGTGCTTCTTGAACGATTTCAGGGTTCTCTTCTGCTTCTTTTGCAATTTGAATCATTGCTTCGATAAATGCATCTAGAGTTTCCTTTGACTCTGTTTCTGTTGGCTCAATCATGATGCACTCCTCTACATTTAGAGGGAAGTAAATAGTTGGTGGGTGATATCCGAAGTCCAACAGGCGCTTCGCTATATCTAATGTACGAACACCAAGCTTCTTTTGTCTCTTTCCACTTAAAACGAACTCATGTTTACAATGTCTGTCAAACGGTAAATCAAAATAAGGTTCAAGGCGTCTCATCATATAATTCGCATTTAAAACCGCGTATTCAGTCACTGCTTTTAATCCATCAGGGCCCATTGTACGAATATACGTATATGCTCTTACATTAATCCCAAAATTACCGTAGTACGGTTTTACACGTCCAATTGACTGTGGACGATCGTAGTCCAATACAAATACTCCGTCCTTTTTCGTAACGACTGGCTTTGGTAAGAATGGAATTAAATCTTTCTTTACCCCAACAGGACCAGAACCTGGACCACCCCCACCATGTGGACCAGTGAATGTTTTATGAAGGTTTAAATGGACAACATCAAAGCCCATATCTCCTGGTCTAGCTTTGGAAAGAACTGCATTTAGGTTTGCTCCATCATAATAAAGCTTTCCACCAGCTTCGTGAACGATCTGCGCCATTTCAAGAATATTTTCCTCAAATAAACCAAGAGTATTTGGATTGGTTAGCATTAATGCAGCAGTGTCTTCTCCAACAACGCTTCTTAGGTCATTTAAATCAACCAATCCATTTTCATCGGACTTAACAGTGATTGTTTCAAACCCTGCGACCGTTGCTGAAGCTGGATTTGTCCCATGAGCGGAGTCAGGTACAATCACCTTTGTTCTTTTTGAGTCGCCATTTGCTTCATGGAAGGCACGAATGAGCATAAGACCCGTCCACTCACCATGTGCTCCCGCTGCAGGCTGTAATGTAACTTCATCCATACCCGTAATCTCAATTAGATGCTCCTGAAGATCATACATAAGCTCCAATGCACCTTGAACAGAGCTTTCATCTTGAAGTGGATGTAGATGAGCAAAACCAGCCATACGAGCAACATTTTCGTTGATCTTTGGGTTGTATTTCATCGTACAAGATCCAAGAGGGTAAAAACCGGAATCAACGCCATGATTTCTTTTTGAAAGAGCTGTATAATGACGCATGATATCAAGCTCAGAAACCTCAGGTAGATTTGGTTCAACAGCTCGTAAATATTCTACTGGAATTAAATCATCTAAGTTTACCTCTGGGACATCCATCTCTGGGAGACTATACCCTACTCGGCCAGAGGTACTTAATTCAAAAATGAGCGCTTGGTCTTCCTTATGCATGATAATCCCCCATTCTATCAACAAATAGATCTATTTCTTCTTTTGTACGTAGTTCGGTTACTGCCACAAGCATGTGATTTTTCAACTCTGGATAATCACGACCGAGATCGTAACCTCCAATGATTCCTTCCTGTAAAAGCTGTTGGTTCACTTCTTTCACAGGCTTATTTAATACAACTACAAATTCGTTAAAACTTGGTCCATTAAAGGCAATTGTGAATCCTTTATTTTCAAATGCTTTCTTTGCATAGTGAGCTCTTTGAATATTGCTCACAGCCATTTCCTTGACTCCTTTTTTCCCTAAGGCAGTCATAGCGACAGAGGCAGCTAAAGCATTCAACGCTTGGTTTGAACAAATATTAGATGTTGCCTTGTCACGACGGATATGTTGTTCTCTTGCTTGAAGCGTTAAAACAAATCCTCTTCTTCCTTGATCATCTTTTGTTTGACCAACCAGACGACCAGGAATTTTACGAACCAATTTATTCGTTACAGCAAAATAACCGCAATGTGGTCCACCGAATGAAGTTGGAATTCCAAACGGCTGTGCATCTCCCGCTACAATATCAGCACCAAAGACTCCCGGAGGTGTTAAAGCGCCAAGGGACAAAGGATTACTCGATACAACAAACATTGCTTTGTTCGCGTGAATGATTTCCTCGAGTTCTTTCATCGGCTCGATTCTTCCAAAGAAGTTTGGATACTGGACGATAACGGCTGCAATATCATCACCCATTTCGCTCTTTAAAGCATCTAAATCAGTGACACCATCTTTGTATGGAATCTCTAGGACTTCTACGTATTGTCCTTTTGCATATGTCTTGACTACATCCTTTGTTTCTGGATGTACCGTACTAGAGAGAAGCACCTTTTTACGCTTCGTATGACCTGAGCTTAGCATCGCTGCTTCTGCCAAAGCGGTCCCTCCATCGTACATAGAAGAGTTAGCAACGTCCATACCTGTTAATTCACAAATCATTGTTTGAAATTCAAAGATCGCCTGTAACTCACCTTGTGAGATTTCCGGTTGATAAGGTGTATACGCTGTGTAAAATTCTGAACGTGAAAGAACATGATCAACAATGACAGGCATGTAATGATCATACACACCAGCTCCTAAAAAGGAAGTATGTGAGCGTAAGTCGGCATTTTTAGAAGCCAAAAATGTTAATTCTTTTAATAAGGCTGTCTCCGATTTAGCTTTTTTAATATTATATTCTCCCTTAAACTGAACACTTTCTGGAATATCGTTAAAAAGCTCCTGTACATCGGAAATTCCGATCTCTTCTAGCATGGCTTTTTTATCGGTTTCTGTCATTGGTAAGTAGCGATGCTTCATGACTTTTGTTCCTCCCTTATTTCTTTTCCCTTTTATAAAATGGTGTTGGTACTACCTTCACCTTCAAGCGTTTCCCACGAATCTCAATTGTTAGCTCCGACTCTCTAGATACGACTGCTGAATCAACTAACGCTAAGCCAATATTTCTTTTCAAAGTAGGTGATTGTGTTCCAGTTGTTACTTCTCCTACTAGTTGTTCACCCACATACACCGGATATCCATGTCTTGGGATGCCTCGGTCAATCATTTCAATTCCTATTAGTTTACGAGGGACTCCAGCTTCCTTTTGATGCTTTAAAGCTTGTTTCCCAATAAAATCTTCTTCCTTATTTACTTTTACAGCGAAACCAATACCCGCTTCTAACGGAGAAATCGTGGAAGAAAGTTCCTGTCCATAAAGGGCCAAATTAGCCTCGAAGCGAAGGGTATCACGAGCGCCTAAGCCACAAGGAAGAACGCCTTCTTCTTTACCTGCCTCAAGAATTGTTTCCCATAGGAAAGACGCATCCTCACTTTTACAGTACACCTCAAAGCCATCTTCTCCGGTGTACCCAGTTCTTGAAACAAGCGCCACTTTTCCTCCAATCGAAACATTCTCTTGGAATTTAAAATATCCAATTGTCGAAAGGTCAACTGTTTCGACTAGCTTCTGGAGAACCTGTTCAGCAAGCGGCCCTTGAAGAGCTAACTGGCCCATTTGTTCAGAAAGATTTTGAAGCCTTACATCCCCTTCAACATGATCCTTTAACCATGTAAAGTCTTTTTCGATATTTGAAGCATTTACAACAAGCAAATAATAGTCGTCATTCAATTTATAGATTAGAAGATCATCGACAGTACCACCATTCTCGTAGCACATAGCAGTATATTGTGCACCACCAATTTGCAGCTTCGATACATCATTGGTCATCATTTTTTGAAGAAAGGCCAAACTGTCTGTCCCTTTCACTTCAATTTCTCCCATATGAGAAACATCGAACAATCCTGCCTTCGTTCTTACAGCCTCATGTTCTTCTTTAATGCTTGAAAATTGAACAGGCAGTTCCCATCCTCCAAAGTCAATGGTTTTCCCACCATACTGTTGATACACGTCAAAAAGCGGTGTTCTTTTTAGTTGCGCCACTATCATTTCCCCCTTATAAAATCATAAAAAAAGGACAGAGACCCCCCTCTTTACTTAAGAAAGGTCTCTGTCCTGGCACCTGAAAGTTTACCGTTTGGCTGTCCCCTTTGGTGGCTTCAAATGAATGAAGCGCTCTCCAGAGCTGCGTCAAACAAGAGTTCTTTTGCCTGAGAGATTCACAAATTTTTGTTTGCTCCTTCGGCGCTACTTTGAAGTAGTCTCTCCCCTTGTTCTCATTCGCATTATAAAAATTCCTAATTTGGATAATACTAAGCTGTACTTATAGAACATTCGTCAAAATAAATTATAATGTGACAAATTTCAAAACTTTTAAGATATTATCATCCTACCATTTCGAAACCCATACGGCAATATATTTATCGATCAAAAAAGGGAGTTGTTTTTATGACGGTAGAGATTGAGTTTGATTCCTCTTGGCAGGAGGGGCTGATAGAGAAAATTTCAAATGACGGCCCTTGGGGGAACTTTGAGTTATATAAGCTAGCGGTAGAGGTAGAAAAACATACGGTTATTGATAATTTCGAGGGATTACAAGCTCCCAAACATCTTCCCAATTTAACACCGCTTCCCCATCAGCTAGAAGTCGCCAAGCAAGTAGTTGAAAACATGAACGGAAAAGCCATCCTTGCAGATGAAGTAGGTTTAGGGAAAACGATCGAAGCAGGACTTATTTTAAAAGAATATATGATCAGAGGTCTTGTAAAAAAAGTTCTCATTCTTGTTCCCGCCTCCCTCGTTACCCAATGGTCATATGAGTTAACAAGTAAGTTTTATATTCCGGCAGTTTCACAACGTAAAAGCTATGTGTGGGAACAATGTGATGTGGTCGTATCTTCTATTGATACAGCTAAACGGGCTCCACATAGAGAAATCATTCTCTCCCTAGATTATGATCTTATTATTATTGATGAAGCACATAAATTAAAAAACAATAAAACAAAAAACTATGAATTTGTACAAAGCTTAAAGAAAAAATTCTGCTTACTTCTTACAGCAACCCCAATTCAAAATCGAGTTGGTGAGATTTTCAACCTTGTCTCTCTCTTAAAACCTGGTCACTTAGGAAATGAATCTGTGTTTAATGAAAAATATAAGAAGGATTCCCGAGATATTAACGATAATGAACATTTAAAAGAGCTTGTGAATAAAGTGATGATCAGAAATCGTCGAGCAGACACAGGTATTGAATGGACGAAGAGACAAGTTGAAACAATCCCTATTGAGCTTACTAAGGAAGAGCAGGATTTGTATGATTCTGTTTCTGAACTACGGTCAGAGGGAGACTGGACAACTACATCCGCTTTCTCAGTTATGACTCTGCAAAGAGAAGCATGCAGCAGTAGAGAAGCCGTCTTTTTCACATTAAAAAATATGCTTGAAAAGAAGGAAAACCCATCAAAGGAATATCAAGATCAAATCACATATTTAATCGAGAAAGTAAACACCGTTCATACGAATTCTAAGGCCGTTAAAGCTCTTGAACTGATTCAAAAGGTAAATGATAAAGTCATTATCTTTACGGAATATCGAGCCACTCAACTCTATCTTCAATGGTTTCTAAAGCAAAATGGAATCAGCTCCGTTCCCTTCCGCGGAGGATTTAAAAGAGGAAAAAAAGATTGGATGAGACAGCTTTTTGAAAACAATGTACAGGTCCTTATTGCAACCGAAGCAGGAGGAGAAGGAATCAATCTTCAGTTCTGTAATCATATTATTAATTTTGATCTGCCTTGGAATCCTATGAGACTAGAGCAACGAATCGGAAGAATTCATCGCCTAGGGCAAGAAAAAGACGTGATGATTTATAACTTTGCAACTAAAGGGACAGTGGAAGAACATGTCCTTAAGCTACTACATGAAAAAATTAATTTATTTGAAAAAGTGATTGGTGATCTCGATGATATTCTTACTCGTTTAGAGTTTGGTAGCTTTGAGGATCATCTTTCAGATATATTCGGAAACTCCACCTCTGAAGGGGAAATGCGAATAAAAATGGACAACCTAGCTTCCATGATTCAATTTGCTGAAGAAGTAAAGGATGGTGATTATCGTGCAGCAACAGGAAATTCATAATTTTTTAGTGAAGTACTTTACTGCTAACCAATGTGAAATACTCGAGAATACAGGTTCATATTTAACTGTGCAATTAACGATTGAACTAGATAAGGAATTAATGAATCGCCCGTTTTACTGGCATTACTTAGAAAAAACAGGTGGAGTTCCAAACCCTATGAAACTTACGCTTATTACGGATCAAAAAAAGACACCTGACGATATCAAAGGAGAGGTCATACACTTTGGTTCACCAAGACTTCATCAAATATTTAACTCAACTAAAAACCTTGCTGGGTATATTCGGCTCTATGAAGATCATCAAGCAACCATGGGTCAACAAGTACCATTGCGTCCTTGGTTAGGTATGAATGTAAAAATCTCCTATCAATGTGACCGTAAAAGAGACGTCTTTCGGTCGATAGGTCTACAATTAATTAATGGACAAATAATCGAGAACTTCCACGATGAACTAATAAGATTACAATTAGCTCGCAAAATACCTGATTACTCCTTTACCTTATCACCACTTATTATGCCGAATAGTGGGG
The DNA here is from genome assembly GCF_003586445.1 of Bacillus sp. Y1. Taxonomy (NCBI): domain Bacteria; kingdom Bacillati; phylum Bacillota; class Bacilli; order Caryophanales; family Bacillaceae; genus Bacillus; species Bacillus sp. Y1. The sequence continues at coordinate 3,453,103 of NZ_CP030028.1, forward strand.
TAACACGAATTCAGAATATGATTCGTTCAAACATTCTAGAAGAAGATCATTCCTGGGCAAACGAGGCTAGAGAACGCTGGTCAAAAGACTTGAGATTGCTGGAGCATTTTTATGAAGAAGTGGAGGATAAAGGGGAAAGCTATGAAAATGAAAAACGAGCTTTACAGGAGCAATACGAGCCAAAAGTTCAGATTTCGATTATAAACGGAGGTATTTTTTACTTATCTGAAAAAGCGATTTAAAGGGAACGACTCATTTGTCATTCCCTTTAAATGATTTCTCTCTCTTTCCTCTGTTCATCATAATGACATATGGAATAATACCAAACCAGCGAAAAGCAAATGCTTCTCTCGTTTCTTTTTTTTCCTTCCTGATCTTTTTTCTTTCTTCCTTCGGTTGATCAATATATTTCGTAATCGTTTGTGTAATGTATTTTACATAATCATTTACTGCGCTCATGTTTTTTCCTCCCTTATAGTCATTAACAGTATGACCAAATACTAGTTAACTAAACCCCTAGGGGGAGCTACACGGGTAACAACCATCTTACTAATTTTCCGCTTCCCACCTCGTACTGAGCTATCGCTTTAACAGAAAGTGTCCCCTGGATCATAAAATAAGTAACTTCCACATATTGGCTAGAAATTTGCTTTACAGTATACGTCACTAAGGTGTCTGAATATGTTGTCATTCCATCTACTGGAATCACACCTCCTGCCATTTCCTCAGAAATCTTCTTTGATGTGAGCAAAAATAAATACTGTCGTCTTTCTTGTTGATTGACCGAAGCCACTATCCCTTTTTCCGATACGTACTGATTAAACTCAATCGTTAAAAATAGAGAGACTAGTAGAAAAATACATAAACTAATAGGATACATAAACCCCTGTTCATTCATGGGCCTCCCACCACCTGAAGGAAAGGAAACAGTTGGTCCTCATATACAACATTATTGTTACCAATAACAAGAATTGAGATACTTTTTTGATTTTGTTTGAACTCAACACTATTAATATTTTGCAAAACTATTTCATGACCTTGAGATTGTACCAATCGACGGATATATGGCCCATATTTCTCATACGTGACTAATTCCCCAACACTCTGAATATAAAGCTTCCCGTTTTTCACCTCAACATAATCACAACCTTGAAGTTCCGTATTTAACTGACTAATAAAGAGCTCGAATTCTAGTTGTTGTGTACGGTTCGCAACATGGTTCATGTTCAAAATAATTGAAAAAATATAGGGTAAAAAAGAAGCAAGCATACAATAAATCGAGAAAGATACCAACATCTCTATTAAAGTAAATCCCTGATTATTAAAAACTGTCACATATGAGAACTTCCTTCTTAAAGGAATTTTCATATCTTACACACACCTCATTTTTAGACACTTCCTTTGTCACAGTAAATGACTTCCCTTTTCTCTCTACTGTTAAATGGTCTTTGATCGTTCCGGTAAACATTGCTTCCTGTAAGGAATCATATAATATCTTTGATGCCTCCCGACTATATTGAGTGTTAAGCGACTGCTTGCTCACCTGAATAAACATTGGTAGTAAAAATAAAGTTAGTACCAACCAAATTGACAGAGAAAGCAAAAGTTCAACAAGGAAAAAGCCATTAGTTTTGTACAACATAAAATCTCCCCTTTCCTATGTTAAACGTAAATTTATACCGTTCTTCTTGTATGTCAATATACAAAGTCCCAAAGGTATTTATATTTCCAGAGGTGTTATATCGAAAATACAAGTTTTGTGAACCTTCTCTAATGTTCACCTTGTTTGAGTAGGTTCGATCCACAATATATTTCCCATTCTGATCCTTAGCGTAATATCGATGAGATAGGGGGAGGATATTTACAGAAACAACTGTATGATTTGAAATAGCATATTGTTGCATATAATAAAGGTCATCTTTGAATTGAGAAAAAAAGAGCTGTTTATCGAGGAAAAACATTTGAGGACGAACAAAAAGAAAAGAAAACGAGACAATCAAAGCAAACATACTTAACACAAAAATAGATTCTATTAAAGTAAACCCATGATTGTTATTCATTATTAGCTGTGACAGCTCCTGTAGACGAGATCGTCACGATATCTCCATTTGGACAGGTTGATTGGTTTTCTTGTAAAAATCCTTCTGTTTGCAATTCTGCCAAACCAGTTGGCAAACGATTTTTGTCCATTTCAAAAGACTGAACCTGTGCTTCTACCATTTTTATAAAAGCTTCACATCCTTTTTCCTTAATATTGCTGTTATGCTTGCTGATATTCGGTACCGCAATGATTAATAATACTGAAATTACAAGCAAAACAATCATCATTTCAATAAGTGTAAAAGCCTTCTCATTTTGGATGAATTTTTTCATTTTTTTCTCTCCTTAAGATTTATATACCATCCATTAAATGAAACATTGGAAGTAGGATGGATAAATACATTGAAATAACCAATAATCCTACGAGTAGGTAAATAGACGGTTGAATAAATTTCATTATATATATCACTTTTTCTTGGAATCTATTCAAACAATAGCTGCTAAAGAAATGAAGCTCTTGATCAAGCCGGCCATTTTTTTGCCCGTGCTGGATGACCATTGATAAATCACGTTCAAATATCGTCTGCTTTTTAATGATTTCTTCTAGACTAGTCCCTGTTAATAGATGTTGCTTTAAATACACTCCTAGTTCTTGATCAAACTTGTTTTCCTTATTCCCTTCGAAGAGACTAACCGCCTCATAAATCGAAAGCCCCCCTCCTAACAAATAGCTCATCTGCACAGAAAAATAGTGAGTGATTAATAATTGGAAAAACGGACCACACCACGGAATGGATACTAAAATCTTTTTTTGTTTCATGGCGGAATAATTTTTGAACGCAAAAAGATAGTAACTAGCAAAAATAAGTAGAGTTACGACTAAGAGAGTACCAACGAAGGGGAAAGTAGAGCCAATAAGGATAATAACCCTTGTAAAGAGGTTTGAAGGCAAGCCCATGGATTGAAAGAGAGATACAAACTTTGGTAAAAGAAATTGATCAACAAATACAAATAGGAGAATAGTAGTAAAAACAAGAATAAGTGGATAAGTTAATACTTTAAGTAGTTCTTTCTTATCTTTCTGCTGCTTCATCATATATTTACTTGCTTCTATATACGCATGAGCTTGGCCACCATGTTGCTCTGCAAAATACACATAGCTAACTAAGGTTTGGTGAAATCCTAATTTTTGAATAACTAACGAAAAAGCGAAACCCTCTCTTAGTAATTTTATACTGTTATTAAGCTGGATTTTCTTCCCTTCTGCCATCTGCAAGGAAGTAGATTCCAACGCTTCGGCAAGAGAGTACCCCCTATCCAGTAATTCTCCCACATGTTTTAGCAAGTTGGATTGTTCCGTTAATAACCACTTATTTGATTTCATTGTCTAACACCCATCGATCATACTCCGTTTCTTTAATAAAACCGAGTGCAATCCCCTTCGATATGACCTTTCTTAGTGTCGTATAGTCATACGCTCTTTTCTCTCCTCGTGCCTCATTAATGACATGACTTAATGGTTGACCAGCTAATATCTCAAAGACACATGCTTTCTTTGAACGCTCGCAAACAAAACAAGTACTTGAACATTCGGTTGTACAGAGTGTACAACTAAGTTCTACTAACCTTTGAGCTGTTACAGCTACAAGAGTTTGTTCAATTTCAATCCAATCTACTCCAAACTCTAGGAGTCGATAAATGGCCCCCTTTGCATCTCGAGTGTGCATGGTTGATAACACAAGATGGCCTGTTAACGCTGCTCTCACTGCCGTTTTGGCTGTCTCACTGTCCCGAATTTCCCCCACCATAATAATATCTGGATCATGACGAAGGATCGCTTTTAATCCAGCCGCGTATGATATTCCAGCTTTTTCATTCACTTGAACCTGTAAAACAGCATCACTTTCCTTTTCAATTGGATCTTCTAAAGCAATTACATTTCGGTCAAATAAATTCGTGCTCTTTTCGAGCAAGGTGTATAAGGTTGTGGTTTTCCCACTTCCGGTTGGACCAGTCAAGATAATTAATCCGTGGGCATGTTTAAGTAAGGCAAGAAGCTTATTTGTCATATAAGGGAATAAGGAAACTTGGTAGGAAGGATTTGATTGGTGTTCGGGGAGTAGTCGTATGACTAAACTTTCTTTCTTGTTACCTGGAAGAGTGGAGAGGCGCAAACCAATTTGCTGATGATCGACCACTATCGAATAGGCACCGTTTTGGGGACGTCTTTTTTCTCCAATATCCATGGATGCACTGAATTTAAAGTGGGAGATTAACCTTTCGCATTCATCAATTGGGAACGAGTAGCGAGTGACGAGGCGATGTGCCACTCTGAATTGAACAAGAGTGTCATGCTTTCGGGGGATAATGTGGATATCGGTTGCTTGCTTTGTAACAGCATCCTTCAACATTCGATCGGCTAATTCTTCAATCGAAGTCACCAATAAGACACCACCTTTACATTTGGATAAACCTATCGTATCACTTCAATAGTCAATGATGGGAGAAAAAGTGTGTATATTTTTCAACAAAGCAACCATAATAAATAGTACAAACACGGTAGTTACATCATTAATTATTACGAAGATGGGCTATAGCCAAGCGGTAAGGCAACGGACTTTGACTCCGTCATGCGTTGGTTCGAATCCAGCTAGCCCAGTTAGAAAAGCGGAAGCGCCTGTTCAGCGACGTATGGACTGGAGCGCTTTGACTGAGATAAAGGAAACACGAAGAGCAAAGCGATTCGATGTTGACTTATCGTAGGGAAAAGAGCGAAGTACACTAGTCGCTAGGCGCTGGAGCTAGACAATGAAAAGCGGAGAAAGCTTGTTCAGCCCCGACAGGCATAAGTCGAATCTTGTAGGAAGGCCTGCCTTCCGGAGAGATTTGGCTTATGACCCCGAGGGGCTAGCTTTCGTAGCTGGACAACCAAGAAAAAGGGAAGACTTCGGTCTTCCCTTTTTCTTACTATTAGCTACTTTTTTTAATCATTTTTTTATTCGCGATGCTCTTCAATGCATCTGGATTGTAACCGACCACTAACTTTTTGCCATCAGTAACAATAGGTCGTTTTAGCAATCTAGGTTCTTCAACGAGCATTTTGATTACCTGTGAAAGAGTAAGATCATTCACATCCTGATTTAGACTTTTAAATATTCGACTTCTTGTGGCAAGCAATTCGTCCAATCCCTCTGTGGTAAGAGAAAGTAATTCTTTTAGCTCCTCACTTGTCGGTGTTTCTTTAAATAAATGCCTCTCCTCATATGTAACTGCATTGGCTGTCAGCCACTTTTTCGTTTTACGACAAGATGTACAACTTGGATAAGTGAAAAATATCAAATCATTCATCCTTTTCCCCGCCTTTGAAGTTGTTTTCAATAATTTGTTAAATATATTTTAACCTTTTGTATAACATTTGTATAGTTATTTGTTCAATATTTCGCCAACAAGTTGTGAACATTTTATAAACTTATAGTGAATACAGTTTTTACTACCGTCGCCTGTATTATAATGGAATAAATTTAAGGAGATCCGAGAGGTGTGGCTAAGATGGAACAAACATTGAAAATAACAAATGTATTATCGGACCCAACTCGTTATTACATTTATCAGTACATTACAAAAAGACATCAGGAAGTTACCGTTCAAGAAATTGCAGACAATTTTAATATTCATCCGAACGTAGCAAGATTACATCTTTCTAAGCTTGAAGATGTTAATATGCTGATCTCGGAAACAAAAAAAACAGGCAAAGGTGGTAGACCAAGTAGGTTGTACCGATTGTCCGATGACGTCATTCAGTTAAATTTCCCATTCCGAGACTATCAAATGTTAGCTAAAATTACTATGGAATCCATGCTCTCTCTCGGAGAAGAAGGTCATAGAGTATTACGAATGACCGGGAAAAGATTTGGTAAGGAAATGATTGAGCAAGAAATGGCCCGATCTCATAATGGAGAGTTCCCTACGTTTGAACAAAAGTTAAACACGTTAAAAAATGCAGCAACAATGGCTGGCTTCTATCCAGAATTCGAAGTGAGTGAAGACCAGACTCGTATATACTTCCAAATTTTCAACTGTCCATTTAAAGAAATTGCTACAGAACATCCAGATGCTGTTTGTGAAACACATCACGAATTTTTAAAAGGGATGTTTGAGTCACTTTTTAATGACGTTGAGCTCATAGAAAAGCAAAACTTAATCAATGGCTGCGATGCTTGTGCTTATCAAGCATTAATCACGAATTAAAAAACAAACTCCTGTTTACTTTTTCATAGCGTTTACATTATAATATTGTAAGGTAAGGGACTTATAGGGTGAAAAGGAGGGATCATATGGATCGTATGTTTAGAGTAATGGGGTTTTGGACAGGTATTTTTGCCGTTATGTTCTACCTAGGGCATATGCCACAAACATCATTGCTATTCTTTGGTCAAACGGGGTTTTTCATTCTGTTAAGCTACCTAAAGCTTTCTGAACGTATGTATATTTATATTTTCGGTGCCTATTTAACAGTGTTCTTCGTTGGCTTTACATACTGGACAACATTTATGATGACACCAGGAGCTGGCGGGCATTAATAGGAACGAAGCCCCATGAAAAGGGGGAAAAAGCGATGGAATTGATCCATCGCTTTTTATTATATAGAGAACTCCTTTGATAAATTTTTCGATTGAACGACTACTTGAAAATGGCTACTCATTCCACCCGGAGTGATTAAACTCCGAATCGCTCGGTTTCGTTTACTTTGTTCCGAAAAAGGATTTGGATCATAATGATCTTTTAATAAATCCAAGATACCAATTTCTAAGAAGAATTCATCTTGCCTCATTAATCGTTCTAAGTTAAGGTCATACTTTTTTCCAATCCGAATGAAAGGATCCCACTGCACATGTGAGGTGATATCCATTTCGCCTGGGTGTGCAAGAAGGTTTGTTATCATTGTGTGCTTCGAATATCCCCTTAAGCTACCTTGTGATCGAGCTGGTTCTTCCCATTCTGAGTCAGTATAACCGTAATCAACAGATAGCAAAATTCCTGAGTCAATTATTTTTGAAATCTCTTTAATGAATTCAACCATTGCTACGGGTACTTCTGCTCGCTCGTGTTCTCGCAAGTCTCGCATATATTCTGAAACATAGGATTGAACATTCGTGTTTGCTAGCGGTACTAATATCTCCTTTAAGTCCTCGTTCTCTACCGTAATCATCACTTCATGAAGGATCCCCTTTTTCTTCTCGATAACATGTACCGGGAGAGCATCGAATAACTCATTCGAAAAAATCATTCCATGGAAGCCTTTAAGCTTACTTAAGCTATCAATTATTTTAATTTTCCCATCATCTATCTCTTTTTGTATAAGTTGCTGATGAAAAGGACTGGCCTCTAAAACGAAATATGTAATAGGTTCGGTAGTTATTAGACTCCATTCTTCCAAAAATGCTTGGGCAAATCTTCCTGATCCAGCTCCGATTTCACAAACATTAGCAGGGATATTCCCCTTGGATACTTGCTTATAGTACCACCTTGCAATCAGCTGGCCATAAATATTTCCAATGTTACTTGTTGTAATAAAATCTCCTTGACGACCAACCTTCTCACCAGCTTTCATATAATAGCCACTCTCCCTATCATATAAAGCTACTGACATATATTCAGCATAAGAGATTTGCTGATGTTTGGATGAAGTGATCATTTCCTTTATCTTTTCCTTCACTATCATATCCCCACTATCCTCTATTGACACAGTATTTATTTTGTAATATCGTAATAGTAATTAAAACCTCCCTCCCAAAGAAGGAATGGAAGTATCCCTATAAAAGACCCTACTCACATGAGAAGGGTCTTTTCATTTGTTAAAAACCATTCAAAAACGGATTCGAATCCATCTCGTCACCAATGGTAGTTGTGTATCCATGTCCAGGCAATACTAACGTTTGCTCGGGAAGTACAAGTAGTTTACTATGAATACTCTTAAGAAGCTGATCATGATTTCCCCCAGGCAGGTCAGTTCTCCCGATGCTCTGATGAAACAACGCATCTCCTGAAATAACAAATTCTGCTTCCTCAAAGTAAAACGAGACACTACCAGGAGAGTGTCCAGGCGTCTCAAACACGGAAAAAGTAAAGTCTCCAATGGTTATTGCTTCTTCCTTTTCAAAGAAAATATTTGCAGGCTTTACTGATGTAGAGACTGGCATCATAAAGAACTTAGAACCATTTAAAGAAGGATCTCCTAACCAGTTTTCTTCTTTCTTATGTATGTATACGGGTACACGATAATGGTCTCTAATAATGTCCACTGCTCCAATATGGTCAAAATGAGCATGTGTCAACAGGATTGCTTGTGGTACCACTTTTCTTTTCTCTAGTAATTGAATAAGTTTTTTCCCTTCATCACCCGGGTCAATAACGAGGCAATGATTCCCTTCGGTTACGATATAACTGTTGGTTTGTAACGGACCGAGGGGGACCTGTTCCCATTTCATAAGATTTCCTCCATATCATTTGATCTTAAGAATATTTTACACTAGTTTTATGGAAAGGAGAAATTTTGCTCTACAGAATTAACGTCAAGAAAGTGTCATTTTTAGACCTCGACAAATGGGATAAAAACCGATACAATAAAATACGAATGTAAACACTTACGTTACATAAAATACTGAATATGCACGAAATGATAAAAGGCATTTGTCTTTACCATTTGATAAAGGGGGCTGTCAAAGTGGGATTGGTCATTATATTTGCTTTAGTTACATTGCTAGCAGCATACGGAGCATTTAGTTCACTAAAAAACAAAAATTTCCTAGGTTTATTTTTTGCTGTAGGAACTTTAGCTGTTTTCGGTTTCTTTACAGTTATGACTGTGATTCACCATGGATATCCAGCAACGCACTAACTAAAATAGCGATGCGACAAAAAGGACTGTGAAAAGAAATTTTCTCAGTCCTTTTTTATTCTTCTATCAACCCTAATACCTTTTTCTCACCAAGGAGGAGGAGGTTCTCTAGGCTGTACCCGTATAGACATAATGTTCCGTTAGGGGAGCAGCTAATAGGTTCATTTACTAAGTCTTCGATTAAAACAAGCTCCTCATTAGACTCGACTGAAAACCTTATAAGATCGAAGGTCCCTTCGTAGGTGTCCATCTCCGAACTATATTGTGGCTTAAATGTATAGAATGCATGAGAATCCTTGTTATAATCATAAAATGGAACAGACCATCCTGAAAAATTCGACAACTGCGGCAACAACAATCGCGATTTCACTTGAAAGTCCTGGTCATAAAATGTGTAGTTTCCTACAGATGATTCCTCACTGGGGTCTATGGTTATGGTAAGCGTGTGTTTCGGAAAAACATCTACCTGATAGACATCCTTCAAGACATCCTTACTTACTTTACTATTGATATTATATTTTTTTAACGGCGCAGAAAGCGATGGACTGTCCGTACGCCAATCGAGATATAGAATTTCGTTTACATTACTCCAATACGCAAATGGTTGAGGAATGGTTATTTGAGCAAGTGTATTATTGCTTATATCTAATGTATAGGTGTGATATTGCCAATCTTCTGTAAAGCTCGTTATTAGCAAAAGATTTTCATTATACTCATTCCATTCGATAGCTAATTCATTCGAAGGTATTTCTGACGACAAGATGATTTTTCCACTAGACGAGATAATCGTCACCAATCCCGTACTTGAATTAGGTGAGGAATGAATAAGTATGCTGCTTCTAGTAGGGCTAACAGTTACCGAAACAATAGGATAGACACTCGAATACAACAGTGTCGACTGACCTTCCACTAAGTCATAGGAATATAATGCCGAGCCCTCACTAGTATCTGTTACATACAATATTGTTTGATTATCTAACCAGCCACTAGTGGAAGAAAAGCTTCCCTTCATCTCTTTAATTGGTAGCATAACTTCACCACCAATAAATGATAGGGGTATTTCCTTCTTTTTTAACTCAATATTATGTAATGATTGAGGTAAGCTTTTTGGTACACTTTCCTTACTACACCCAAATAATAGAACAACAAAAAGAAGGAAAAGAAAGAAATAAAGTGCCTGTTTAATTTTTACTGAAAACACTATTCTTTTCCTCCTTAAAGACAATTAAATTTATTTTACCTTTCTCTATTGCGGTGAACAAGTAAAAACTTTCCTAAACATACATAGCAGCTAAAAAAACCCCTAGCATCTCATGGTATATCTTTCTATACTGTGATAATGGGAGTGGATTGATTCCTTTCCCAAGTTCAAACGTAAACCCGCACTTTTTAAACTCTTGTATAAACCAATCCTTATAACCTGCATGGCTGTCAATATACTGTACAGAACGGTATCCACTGACACGTTCAAACTCGTTTGCAAGCGAATGTGCCTCCGAAGGTTCTAACCCCTCATAACCCCAATAAAACTCTTCTCCTTGTGTGTGAAAGGCCAATAGTCGATGAAAATTTCTCTCATTAGCCAGTTGAGCCATTGCGATTGCCTCAGGTTCTGTTAAAGGTTCATTACCAGGGAAATCTCTAGCCGACGGTGCTTTTGGTATTTTCCTCTCTTTTTCAATTTCCCATTTTGCAGGAAATTGATTATTTAGATCAACTCCACGAATATTTGCTTTCCAACCTACAAAATCACTACTGCCACCGTTGTACGTTATTAAATTATCCCTTTCACTTTCTAACGGACCATGTAAAACCAAATCCACTCCATCTGGATTCACCATAGGTACGATAGAAACATCCACACGGTTATAAAGAGCCTGAATATCTATTCCTCTGATCGGTCTTTGATTGGTTAATGCTAAAAGAAAGGTATTCACTAACTGTAGGAGAATCGGGGTAGTAATCCATTCATTCGCATGAAAAGAAGCATTATAGTGTATTTTTAAATCTCCCTTGCCGAACCGCAACTCATGAATTGGATTACCACGTACACTTTGCCCAATGGTACTTGTTGAGACAAAAGGATACATTTCAACAAGCTTTTTAATATCTGTTTCAAGTTGGGCTGAATCATAGAATGTCTGCCCATGTATGATTGGTTTAATCATTCGCTTTGGAATATTAACAGCTTCACCTTGCTCAAAACTGTTTGGATTACGCTTCTGATTGACTAACAATAATGCATCAATGGAAAGATTATAGTGAAGAGCTAGTCTCCAGAAAGCATCATTCTGGCCGATACAACGAGTTTCTAGCTCAAATCCTGGAATCTGTATCGTTTGCCCTTTTTCAAGGATCGTATTTTTTGTCAGTTTGTTAGCGTCTAGCAGCAAATGAATTGGCAACATAAATAATTGACTATAATAGTCCAATGAGTCTCCAGTCCGAACCTTAACTTTCAAGACCATCATCTCCTTCCTTTATCGATTCATATGAAGAAGATGAAAAAAGATTCCTAGAAAGAATAGGGAAATCTGAGCTATAAAAAAGAGCCTACAAAAAGTAGGCTTCTCTTTGATTACTCATTTGTCTTTTTTTTGATATTCCCAGATTTTTCGTAAAACCGAAGCAAATCTCCGTAAACAATTTTATCAGAGTACTCTAGCTCATTTTTTGCTTTTTCCATGTATGGCTCGCAAGCATCAACAGAATCAATTGCTTCCCCTGTAGATTTGTCATAACATGTGCCTTTCGTGTATACATAGTCCTTCGTAATAAAACTTCCATCACGAAGCACTGTAAACTCTGTATAGTCTTTAGAAAACAGATCCGAACCAAAATCAATATTTTGCTTGGTATCAATTCCAAGTAAGTGAAGGATTGTAGGCTTTAAATCAACCTGACCTGAAACATTGTGAATAACCTTTCCTTCTTGCCCAGGAATATGAATAATTAATGGTACTCTTTGAAGCTGTGTACTCTCTAACGGTGTAATTTCTTTTCCTAAAAACTCACCCATTGTCTTATTATGATTTTCCGATATTCCGTAATGATCACCATAAAGGATGATAATTGATTCCTCATACAATCCAGTTTCCTTTAAATCTTCAATAAAAAGTTTTAATGCTTCATCTTGATAACGGACCGTAGGGAAATAGTTATTTACTGTTTTATTAGTAGAATCATAAGGTTGAATATACAAATCTTCTTCACCAAGTTCAAATGGGAAGTGATTAGTTAGAGTAATAAATTTCGAGTAAAACGGTTTTGGCATATTTAATAAATGATCAACTGATTGTTCAAAGAAAGGAATATCTTTAAGTCCCCAACCAATCGAGTTTGTTTCATCTACGTCATAATCACCAAGGGCATAGAATCTTGTATAGCCTAATGAATCATACATTAAATCACGATTCCAGAAGCTCTTGTTATTGGCATGAAGAGAAGCTGTGTAATACCCATTTTCATTTAGAATTTCTGGTGTCGCTCGATACTCATTTTCTGAATGAGTAAAGAATACTGCCCCACGGCTTAAGCCATATAGAGAATTTTCAACGATAAACTCAGAATCTGACGTTTTGCCTTGTGCGGTTTGGTGATAGAAGTTATCAAAATAATAACTTTCCTTAATAAATTGATTTAGGAAGGGAGTAATTTCTTGGCCATTTACTTCCTGATTAATGACAAAGCTTTGGGTTGATTCCATTGAAATTAAAATCACATTTTTTCCTTTGGCAATTCCAAACATATCATCACTAGGACGCTTGTAATTCGCCCGAACATAGTTTTCAATATCCACCAATTCACTGCCATCTGCTAATGCTCTTTGAGCAGATGATTTAGACTGTAAAAAGGCATCGTAAATATGGTAATTGTATGTTCCAATATTTTTAACAAGCATTTCTCTATCAAATGTTCGAGTAAGGAGCTGTGGTCTTTCTGCTTCAGCCAAACCTAAATTAAAAAATGCAATGGCAGCAGTAAGTAAATAATACGCACTTATCACTACTTTATTACGATTCTTCTGTTCAGTTAAGGTTGGTCTCAATAAGACAAAAGCAACAATAAGAAAGAAATCAGTGAAATATAAAAGATCCTTCCATTCTAATAGTTCATTCACACTGCTTCCTAAGTCCGCCATATTACTTGTTTGAAACAATACCGGTATCGTTAAGAAATCATTAAAGAAACGATAAAAAACAACATTACCAAACAATACGGCCGACATAAGAAAACTTGTCGTAATAATGAATCGGTTTTGACTTTTTCCCTTTAAAAACAAGCCAATACCAAAGATAAACATAAGAAAACTTAACGGGTTTATAAATAAAATAAACTCTTGTCTCCAGTTTTCAATTTTAATATCAAAGCTAGTTTTATAAACGATATACGTTTTTATCCAGAGCAATACGATTGCAATTGCAATCAAAGGAAACTTTGACCATTTCAACTTGTTCATGCAGCTAGTACCTCCTGTATCTTTGGTCAATGGTATATTTTGGTAGAATTATAGTTAACCAAAAATAATCTTAATACTTTTTTAACGAAAAATCAAACTCATCATTATAATTGTTTTATAGAATATTAAATTACTGACCTCCATATTACCCTAATAATAGACGTTTGAAACCTAAAATAGTTTCAACTTTGTCCCATTTTTTTTAAATAAAAAAAGAACCTCCACAATAATTGTAGAGGCTCCTCCCATATTATTTACTTACATAATCCCTTATTAACCAAGCTGCGCCAATAACACCTGCGTCATTTCCGAGTGTCGCAACAGCGATTTTTGTTGATTCCTTTACTCTTGAGAAGGCATATTTCTCAAAGTTTTGACGAACGCTGTCTAGTAAAATATCTCCCGCTTTTGAAACTCCTCCACCAAGAACAATTTTTTCTGGGTTAAGGGTATTTGCAATATTTGCTAATGCTAACCCAAGATGGAAACTTACTTCCTCGATTATTTCTTTTGCAAGGACATCCCCATTTCTCGCAGCATCGAATATATTTTTGGCTGAAATGGTACCCTCTTCACGATAAATCTGTGCTAATTCTCCACTTGAATCCTGTGCCGCCTGAAGCTTTTCTTTTCCTATTCGAACGATACCTGTTGCTGAAGCAATGGTCTCCAAGCAGCCTGTTTTTCCACAGTTACAAGGTGCTCCACCCACAGGGAGGGAGGTAATATGACCAATTTCACCAGCCGCCCCACTTACACCTTGAACAATATGCCCGTTAGCGATCACACCGCCTCCTACACCTGTTCCTAATGTGACAGCAACGATATCCTTCCCACCGTTTCCAGCACCCTTCCACATTTCACCAAGTGCCGCACAGTTAGCATCATTATCAATGATGGCAGGTAAAGATGTTTCTACTTCTAATAAATCCTTTAAAGGATAGTTATCTTCCCAGCCTAAGTTTACAACGTTGTAGATAATGCCTGTTGCATAATCCACTGGACCAGGTGCACCCATTCCTATCCCTAAAAGCTTACTTTTAGGCTGATCTAATTCTTCAAGTGCCTGATCAATTGATTTAGCAATATTTATCGTAATATTTTTCCCCTTATTGCTATTATCTGTAGGAATTTCCCATTTCTTTAAAATTTCACCGTATTGATTAATAAAAGCAAGTTTTGTTGTTGTTCCTCCTAAATCTACCCCAACCAACCACTTATCTGTCATATTCACACCTACTATTCTTTATTTTTTAATTGTTGAATTTCATGACGGACAATAAATAATGCCGTTTGAAAGTCCTGTTCTTCAATCAACTGAGATTGATATAATTCCTTCAGTTCTTCCTCCATCAACTCTAAATCAGCAAGGCGGTCACCAACGTAAATAATGGTTCCAAATTTCTTTAAAAATTGTTGAATATCATATGTATTCTTCATGTATTTACCTCAAGCACTAAATTGTGAAAGCTTGTACAAACGCTTTCATAAAAAGTATAATCGAAAATCACGCTTTACTCAATACTGCAAAAAAAATATGCCTTTCTAAAAAGAAAGACATGCGTTATCTATCAGGATCTTGTGGATGTAAAATTTCTGGTCTCTTACTTTTTAAAGGAATTGGTGATCGAATTAATACATCTTTTAGTGCTTTTATATCAAAGGGGATGAACGGCCAAAGATATGGGACACCAAAAGATTTCATATTTGCGAGCAACAGAATTAGTAATACGGTACCTACCACAAACCCAATTGTATGAAATAGTGCTGTAAAAATTAGTAAGCACAGCCTCACTAATCTTGATGCTAAGCTTAACTCATAGCTTGGTGTTGCAAACGTTCCAAGCGCTGCAATAGAGAAGTATAATATGACTTCGTTACTTAATAATCCTACTTCGACAGCAACTTGTCCAATCATCAAGGCTGCAACAAGACCAAGTGCAGTTGCTAAAGCTGATGGAGTATGAATAGCTGCCATCCTTAGCACGTCGAGCCCAATCTCAATCAGCAGAAACTGTAAAAACAGTGGGATTTGCCCCATCTCATTGGGCCCAATAAAGGCAAGTGTTTTTGGCAACAATTCTTTATTCGTCGCTAATAAATACCACATTGGCAACAAAAAGATAGAAGACCAAACCGCAATAAAACGTACTAATCTAAGATACGCACCAACAATGGGTTTGTTCCGATACTCCTCTGCATGCTGTAGATGATGCCAAAAGGTAACCGGTGCAATGATCACACTCGGTGACCCATCAACGATAATACATACATGTCCTTCATATAAGTGTGTAGCAGCTGTATCCGGCCGTTCCGTATATCGAATAACAGGAAACGGGTTCCAATGTCTACCTGACAAATATTCCTCGATTGTTTTGTCTGCCATTGGTAAGCCGTCCGTATCAATTTTTGATAGAGATTCTTTCAGTTGTTCAACCATATGAGGATCGGCAATATCTTCTATATAACTAATAACGATATCAGTCTTTGATCTTCTTCCGACCTGCAAATATTCCATCCGTAATGTACGGTCTCTTACTCTTCTTCGGGTCAATGCTGTGTTAAAAACTAGTGTCTCAACAAAGCCATCTCTTGCTCCTCTAACCACCCTTTCAATATCCGGCTCTTGAGGGCCACGAACTGGGTAGGTTCTTGCGTCAATTAGAATGGCCGTTGGTATCCCATCTACAAGAAGAGCTGTAGGACCTGCTAATACGGTGTCAACAACCTTATCCAAATCGTCGGTAGTTTCTACTTCGACATAAGGAATATACGTTTTTAGCAACGCACTCAGTGCATCAGGCTCAAGCTGCTCCTTCTTTAAATCTGCTAACAGCTTCATTAAATAGTGAAGAATATCATCTTTTACAAAGCCATCGACAAAATAAAACGCCATTCCTTTTTCAGCGTATTCTACATCTAACTGAATAACATCAAAGCTTTTATCAACACCAAGAGCATCCCTTAAATACCTTGTATTGGTATGTAGTTTTGAACTCACCTTATGTTTTGCTGCTTCCATAGCGTCCACCTCGTTCAATTGAAGAGCTTGCTCCAAACATTTCCATGTATACTTCAACATCTTAGACATACCCCCCAAAAAACATACTCTTCAATTGAAAAAGGTGATGCTAAAAAACATCACCTGGAGGAAAATGGATTTATTCTTGTAATTTTTCTATAAAACTTTGATACTCCTCTTGATCGGGAGCAAGTTCTGCTGCTTTTTGTGCATATGTTAGTGACTCTTCTTTGTTTCCTAATTCATAATAAATGAGGGAAAGATTATAGTATGCCTCATGAAAGTACGGATCCAGTTCAATTGCTCTTTGCAAATGATTTTCCGCAGAAGATAGATCAGTTCGTTTAATCTCAACATAAGAAAGCTGAAAAAATAATTCTGCAGAGGACTGATGAGTTTGAATGGCATTTGTCAATAAACGATATGCTTTATCATAGTTCTCATCTTGAAGGTACACCTGAGACAAGACCATCACCGATTGTGTATCTGTAATTTTTTCTGGATTTGCGTAACCATACCATAACACACTACCCATCGCTGCTAGAGTAAGGAATAAAAACAATAGTTGTTGTACCCATTTTTTTTGTTTAGGAAAATGGACAATCGCTGTGGCTAGAAATCCTCCTACAAGACCACCAAGATGACCCGCGTTATCAATTCCCGGGATCGTAAAACCAAGAGACAGGTTGATGGCAATGACAACAAGAACATTAAAGCCCATTGTCCGAAAGAAAAGGGAACGATAGTTAAGCCCAAAGTATAGAAGAGCTCCAAAGCAACCAAAGATTGCACCACTTGCACCAGCCGAAAGACTTGTAGTGAATAAAAAACTTGCCAGTGAGCCGCTAAACCCAGCGACCAAATATATAAAAAGAAATCTCATTCGTCCATATATTCTTTCAATCGTAGGGCCAAGATAATACAAAGCCAATGTATTCATAAATAAATGGAAAAATCCGATATGAAGTAGGATGGGTGTTAAAAACCTCCACCATTCTCCCTCTAAAATAAGCGGATTGAACTTCGCGCCATACTTAATGAGTGTGGCCGTATTTGTGCTTCCACCTTTCCATTCAAGAAAAAGGAAGGCGATGATTTGAAGGACTATGAAGACATATGTAAAAAAGGGTTTTCCATTTTCAAACAAGGACTTTTCAATTTTTATGCGTTCTATAGCTGTTTCTAACGTAGCATTTTTTAAGAGCTCGATTTCATTTAGAGAGTATTCCTCCTTGCTCTCAAGTGGTATCTCTTCACTGAATACATGTTCTAATTCAGATATTTCCTTAATATATGTGTCCCGTGTAATCACCTTTGTGGTGACATTTGTTTTCAGAATCTTTTTTTCGGAAAGTAGAAAATCATAGTCATCGACCGGTGGATAGGCTGACACATATATATTTAATACGTTTGCCTCGCCGCGAATCAATTGACGCCGGATTGCTTCACCATTGTTTCCACTATTCTCAATATCCCGAGCAAGCCAATTGCTCCAGTCTAAGTCTATCCGCCTGAGACGAATAATTGGTACTTGTTTGTTTTCTACTTTTTCAAACCACAATTCCTCTTGCGAAGGAGAGGTCCTTAACAGTCGATACTCCTTTTTATGAATAAGAAAATGTGCAAGCTTCCAAAATAAATAATCTTCTAATTTATTCAAGCTTCCCCCTCTTTCCTTTACAAACATTTACTCACATTATATACGAGATTAGTTCCTAATAAAAAAGTTTTGAGTTTGGTACTTTCATAAATGTTAAACGCACATAAAAAAGACCAAAGTACGAAAACTTTGGTCTTTCTTATTAATAGGCAGGACGTCCTGAGAATACCGTTTTTGTCATTAGATTTCGAACAAATGGTACATTCATTAAGGAACTAACAACAATTCTTCTTATCATTGGACTACCGAGTACGATATTAACCAATCGAAAACGATTCTTATAGGCATAATATCCACCAATACCAACTAATACCATGGAAAATAAACGTGACATTTTCATCCCTCCTACCTATAGTTTGAAACGTCAAATTCATTTTTATCCATGACAAATGAAAATCATTTTTCAATCTTCATGACAGGTTCCATTGTCTTTTTCAGCACTTTAACAGAGTGAGCAAACTTTACCTTCTCTGTTTCATCTAGATCCAAATGGATTACTTCTCTAATTCCATTTCTGTTTACTACTGCAGGTACGCCTATGTATACATCTTTTTGATCGTATTCTCCATCAAGGTAGGCTGAAACAGTAAGAACCGAATTTTCATTTTGCAAGATCGCTTTTGTTACACGAACTAAGCCCATGGCGATTCCATAAAAAGTCGCACCTTTTCTTTCAATAATGTGATAAGCTGCATCCCTTACGTTAAGAAATAGCTCCTCTAAATCCTCTTGCTTATACTCACTATTTTTCTTAATCCATTGTGAAATTGGAATGCCGGCAATATCAGCGCGACTCCATACAGGAAGCTCTGTATCACCATGCTCACCGATAATGTAGGCATGAATATTTCTTGTATCCACATTAAAATAATCTCCTAACAGGTAACGAAACCTTGCTGTATCAAGAATCGTACCAGATCCGATGACTCTCTCCTTAGGCAGGCCAGAAAATTTCCAGACAGCATAGGTTAAAATGTCTACCGGATTTGTAGCAACTAAAAATATACCGTCAAAGGAATTTGCCATAACTTGCTCAACAATTCCTTTGAAAATACGGGTATTTTTTTCTACCAGGTCTAATCTTGTTTCACCAGGCTTTTGATTTGCCCCTGCACAAATGACAACTAAATCAGCATCTTTACAATCACTATAATCACCAAACCATATCTTTGTTGGGCTTGGAGCAAAAGGCATCCCATGGTTTAAATCCATAGCATCCCCTTCTGATTTTTCTTTATTTAAATCAATTAGCACTAGTTCTTCCGTTACCCCTTGGTTTAACAGTGCAAATGCATAACTCGAACCTACAGCACCTGTTCCAATTAGAGCTACACGATTAACATGATTTTTCATTCCATTCCCTCCTTAGTTCATTACTTATGGTTTCCACATTACATTATTTTCATGACCTAATACATTAACAATATCGCAACCGCAGGAGCAAAGCCAGACATAAAGTTAACAACGTCATTATTAAAGAATTTTCTTCCTCTAATTAAGGCTGTTTTTCTTTGACAATGAACCATTTTCTCGGTTTCCACTCCACAACGTGAACACTTATACAATGCTTGTACATATGCACCAAGGAAAGTATCAATGACATTGCCGAGAAACCCAAATAGGAAAATCACCCAAAATTCAGATATTTGTAAGTGAAATAGTACATAAGATGAATAGGCAATCACCATTGCACCTACTACCGCTGCCATTGTCCCTAACAAACTGACCGCTCCCGACGTTCCTCTATCGACAACAGAGAATGTACGAACAGAGTAAGGGCGTCTTTTACTTAACGTCCCAATTTCCGATGCCCAAGTATCAGAGTTAGAAGTAGCAATAAAAACACAAAAAGCTAAAATTAAACTATTGGTTTGAAAGAATCCATACAAAACACTTATTAGTGCCGCCATTCCACCATTTGCCAACACTTGTTGATAATCCCGCCTAGAACCCTTTGCATGCTTCTCCTCTACTACCATCTTGTCCTTCCTTTTGTATACAGACCAAAGACTTGAAGAAGCAAAAAATACCCCTAATAAAATCAATCCTTTTATCCCTAAGCCAAAGTAAATCAGTAACCCGACAAATACGGCTGAAACACTTCCTGACTTTGTCAAAAAGCGCAAGGCATACCCAAGAAGAGATGCCAAAATGATAAAGGAAGGTATTAGGATATATTCAATCAATACTAATAACCTCCTCTGGGGAAATAAGCTTTTTTACAGGAATATCATGTGGTTCTAACGGAAGAGAAGGTAAGATTTGTTCTGGAAAAGCCAAAGAGATGGTGTTACCTTCATATTCACTTAGAAAACGATCATAATAACCACCACCGAAACCTATACGGTAGCCATTTGTTGTATACCCTAAGCCTGGGACAATAACTAAATCTATTTTATTTTTATGAACTTCAACCGTTTGACTGACAATTGGTTCTAGTAGACCAAAAAAGACGGATTCTAGTTGTTCAAAAGATTGAATAACATGAAAAGTCATTGTACGAGTCAGGTTGTGACACTTTGGAACAACAATCGTTTTCCCTGTTTGCCAGGCTTCACGAATGATGGGGTATGTATCTACTTCAGGTGTTCTTGAAATGGTGATTGCAATAGTAGTAGCGTCCTTCCACTCCTCTGTTTTGAATAAACGAGTAGCAATCTGAGTGGATTGGTTTTCATATTGTTGTTGCGGCTTTTGCTGAAGATCTTGTTGAAGGATGGAGCGAAGGGACCTTTTACTAGTCAATGAATTTCCTCCTGGTATCTGAATATTTGTTTGTAAACACAAAAAAAAGCAGTGGGAATGACCCTACTGCTTATTTTGTTTCACGGTGTAAAGTAACTCGCTTTAATCTTGGGCAATATTTTTTCAGCTCGATACGATCTGGGTTATTGCGCTTATTTTTTGTAGTGATATAGTTACGATCACCAGTTTCAGTGCAAGCTAATGTAATGTTCACACGCATATTTATCCCTCCAAACTCTATCTGTTCAGACTTGTTCGTTATTTGTTCATACGACTTTTCTATAATACCATTATTTATTTTGAAATGCTAGTGTGTTTTTTTAAAATTGTATCATTAAGATGTAGAAGCAAATTTTTCTCAGTTCCTTGAATAACCCATGCGGTGCCTTTTTTAAAAGTTTGAGCAGGAATGGTTAAATCGAGTGTAAAGATGCTTGCAGCAGCTCCCTTTCCCATCGGTTGATATTTCAATATGCCTTTTGTTTGATCTGCCCATATTTGTTCAGTAGGAATATTCCAAAGAGGCTGAACGGTTTGCTGAATTGTTCCTTCTTCAGACCGACCATTTACTAGAAACATTTTTTCACCTGAATGATGAAAAATTACTTTTTCAAGGGGCGATACAAACGAGAGGTGCTCGGTCGCTACTTCGTGGTGACGGCTCATAAAGACTAGCTTCATGTTCTTTTCCACTTCGTTATGATTTCTGACATAAACTTGGAACAAACGAACTTTTGAATGGATACTTTCTTCTTTAACATGAATGGAAATCGACTCTGAAGAAATTAATTTTTCATGCCCATTTGAAATCCAGTGCATATTCCCACCTATCCAAATACCAGGAATAGTTGAAAACTGTTTTCTCATATTAGGAGTGTGCTCAACTGAATCCTTTTCCATTGACAAATACGTATTTGTTATCATTTTACACCCCTTGATAGATCGTTATTTGGTTACGGCATTCATAAGCCATTGCTCTAGCAACTTCGATACTCTCCGCATGTGTATAGATGGTAATATACTCTTCCATTTCGAACGGAAAAATATATACCCAACGATTATCACTCAAGTGGAGCTTGATTCCTTCTTTTATGTTTATATCCTTTGTCTTTTCAAGCATACTCTCAATGAGTATTCTAACCATTTTACTTTTTAAATTTGATGGACAGTGAATTTTTGTTACCGTCACTATTGCATCAAATGGAATTTTAGATTCAAGTTTCTCCATACTGTATTCACTACCGGGATGATCCTCTTGCTCATAGGTGGGTCCACTTTCAAAAAAATCCACAGGTTTAGAAGCGACACTTCTACTTATTTTACTCTGTATCTCTTTCTTTCCAAAAACCAACATATTATCCACCATACTTGCTCCCTCTTCAACCACAACCAATGAAGCAATGACACAATTTACAATGTGTGAATCCTTTTTTATTTGAACTCCGTCCCATAGAATAGAATCTTCAATAAAACAGTCACTCTCAATTACACAATTATTACCGATGACGGTGTTGGCACCGATGATCGTATTTGAACTAAGTTGAGAACCTTCACCAATAAGAACCGGACCTTCAATTCTACACAATGGATCAATCTCACAGTTCGGACCAACCCACACACCCTTTTTAATCTCCTTGTATCCTCTTTTTTCTTCCCATCCCAAGAAGGGTGACAAGTAATCTCGATGAACTTGGTGGTATGTATGAATCTGACCAATATCAATCCAATAGCCCTCCAAACTAAAGCTGTAAAGAGCAACATTCTTCTGTAGTAGTAAAGGAAATAAATCATGGCTAAAATCGAATGGACGGTCGCTTGGAATATAGTTTAATATGGATGGTTCAATAATATAAATTCCTGTATTAATTTGATCACTAAAGATTAAGTGCTGTGGTGGCTTTTCTAAAAAGCAACGAACTTTTCCTTTCTTATCTTTAATGACTATCCCATAATGCTCTGGGTGTGCTATCGAGGTTGTTATTACCGTAAGGTCACTTCTTGACTCAAAATGGAATGTAACAGCCTTTTGAAGATCAAATTGATTAACTACATCTGAAGATATCACAATAAATGTTCCATCAATAAACTCCTTTAAAGCTTGAAGACCACCTGCGGTACCCATTGGGTTTGTCTCATAAAAATAAACAAGCTTTACTCCATATTTGCTCCCGTCACCACAATGTTTTTGTATTTTCGTCGCTAGATGATGGATTGTTATGGCTATTTCAGTTACCCCCTGTGATTTTAACCATGAGATACAAAGATCAATTACAGGAATATTCATAATGGGTACGAGAGGTTTAGGAGTTAATAATGTAAGTGGCGACATCCGGGACCCTTTCCCACCAGCCAAAATCACGCCCTTCATTCTTATCTCTCCCCTACATCCTTTGTTTGTGCGAACTTAGTTATAACCTAATCTGCAAAACTGTTTCTTCAAAAACTCGGTGTGTATCCTCCGCAATTCTTTTCCAGCTATACATAGCCTCAACCATTCTTTTCCCACTCTCACCTAATTGAATAGCAAGTTCTTCATTGTCTAAAAGAATCGTTGCCTGCTCAATAAAACTCTTTGGATTATTGCTGCTCATTAATAAACCCGTGTTTAGATGATGAATAATGCTCTTTAGACCTCCAACATTTGATACAATCGTTGGTTTCGAATAGGCCATAGCTTCTAGCGCAACAATCCCAAAAGGCTCATACAAACTTGGAAACACAGCTAAATAACATTGCTTAAAAAGGGCTTCTCTCTCAGCATCTGTAACAAATCCAATAAAATGAATATTTTTCAGCCCGAGCATTTCCACTCGATGTCTAAACTCTTGGAGCATCGGACCTTTCCCAGCAATAATAAAGTAAACATCAGGTCGACTTCTTTCCATTTCTTTCGCTGCCTCAATAAGAGTATGGAAACCCTTTTCCTTTACCATCCTACCAATTGAAAACACCATTTTTTTCTCTAAATGGATAGGGAATTTTCCCAATACTTCTTTACTATAAATAATGTTGGCAATGCTTGTATCTATTCCATTGGGAATCATGACAATTTTATGGGGCTCTATATCAAAAATGTGAAGTACTTCTTCTTTCATAGATGTACTGCAAATAATGACTTTATCTGAATGATGAATGAGCTCTTTCTCTTGTTCATAAATTTTCTTTTGCATTTCAGTATATATGCCTTCGTTCCTACCATGTTCAGTAGCGTGAATTGTAGTAACTAAAGGTAATTTTCGTTTTTCTTTCAATGTCACCGCAGCAGCACCTACGAGCCAATCATGAGCATGAATCAAAGCATATTCATGTTCTTCCATAAGATCCATAGCTTGATGAATAATTGCTAAGTTCAAACCACCGACCCAACGAATAAAACTGGGGTCTCCCTCATTTAAGGGAACCACTCTAAAAATTTCTATATTTCCTATTCTTTCATACATAGGAAGCTCCTCAATCCAAGTCGTTATGATATGGATCTTATAGCCAATTGAGGTTAATGCTTTAGCTAATCCTTCCACATGTCTGGACAAGCCTCCAACAACATTAGGAGGGTACTCCCATGAAAGCATAAGAATTTTCTTATTGTTCACGTTCCCACTCACTTTCCTTCACATTTTCATAGAAGCTGTATGTACTTACATATTCATTCCAGCCACGTGAATTTCTTACAATCACATGAAGTGATTTTTGTTCTTCAATGAAATCAGTGTGTTCTATTTGAATAAACTCAGACCGATGAACTGGGAAGTATTGATCTTCAAAGAAAAACCCTAATTCCAGCAAATATACCTTGTTATCCTTCAAACCTTTTAACGTCCAATAGTTTTGTTGTAGGGGAACTCTTATATCTAGGTAAGGACAAGTTGCCTCATTATTAAGTAATTTCTTGGTCACGTCATACACTCTCACAATCTGACCTTCTATAGACTGTTTAAAAAAGCGTTGAATAACATCCTTTTTTAGCGGTGATGTATACCAACATACGAAAAGCTTGTCTTTAGTCATAAATTGAGTGTGTATCCCATCCTTTTCTTTTGTTTTAGCCAATGTATTGGAAATAAACGTCATTATGCACCTCAAGAATTTAGAAATTAACAGTATATGTTTTCTTTCTTTAAAAATACCTATTTGTTAGTTTCATCGTAGCATTGATAGGTTTCTCTAACAATAAACACATTTTGTCGTAATCTGCTTATCCCCGTCACACCTTCTTTATAGGAAGAATTATTTTTTTTATTTACAAGTCTTGTAAGAAAAACTAGTCATTTCGACCTTTTTTTCTCATTTCCCTCGACAAAACCCTCTTATCTTCTTACTTTGATTCGAAAATTGTCGTATATAGTGATACAATGTTTTTATTGATTTTTAAGAGGTGAAAGAAATGGAATATGTGTTATTAAGTTTATTGGTTGTATCAATACTACTCTTCGTCCTATCCTTTTTTGTAAAGGATCCGGTAAAAGAGCTTAAGAGTGAAATCGATCAGTTATCCCTAAACCAAATTCAAGAGCTATACCAAATGAAGAGAAAAATAAAGATTCTTGAAGAGGAACTTCTAGTACCTGATTCAGACTTCTCTGGTACTGCTTCTCAAAAAAGAGAAGTTCATGCAATATTAAAGAATCAAGTTTGGTCACTATCCCAACAAGGTCTCTCAATTGAACAAATTGCAAAGCAATCTTCTCTTCCAATCGAGGATGTTGAGATTATTTTAAATGAATTTTCTATGAGGGGAGAAACCTATGAATAAGATTCACCTTAGAGCATTTGCTTTTGGTCTCCTCTTATCAACTTGTATATTTGGGACCTATTATTATTTTTCTGGTGATAATGGAGCAGCAGCAAAATTAAGCAATGAAGAGTTAATTGCTCAAGTAGAAGACAAGGGATATAAAGTAGTTGATGAAAAAGCATACGAAGAGTTAGAAGCAAAGGCAAAAGACGCTGAAGCAACACCTACTGAAGAAGAAACAAAAGAGACAGAGACAGAACAAACAGATACAACGAAAGAAGAGTCAGCAAAAGAAGAGGAAAAGCCTGCAGAAGCTGTTAAGGAGTACAAACTTAACATTATTAGTGGTATGCAATCAAGCGAAATTGCCACACTTTTAAAGGACGCAGGAATCATCACTGATGCTTTTGAATTCGAGCAATATTTAATCAATACGGGTTATCATACAAAAGTTCAACTAGGTGAGTTTGTCGTAAAAAGTGATATGACTTACGAACAACTCGCAAAGATCATAACAAAAAGCTGAAGATGAATCTCTTCAGCTTTTTATTTTATTCATTTAAGTCATAGTGTCTACCTTTTACAAGGTAAAACGTGTGTTCAGCAATATTGGTCACATGATCCGCTGCTCTTTCTAAATAACGGCAAGTAAACGATAGTTGTGTGATTTGCGCCAAAAATTCCGGCTTTTCCTGATTGATTCTTAATAGTTCCTGAATCGTTTGACCGTATAAATTATCAACCTCATCGTCCATATCCGCAACTTGTTTTGCTTTTTGTACATCTTCCTCGATGAATGATTCTAACGATAGCTTTAACATTTTAGATGTTGCCTCGTACATTTCTCTAATACGGACAATTGGCTTCACATGTTCCTCACTACCAATTCGAATAGCTGATTTAGCTACGTTTACGGCAAAATCGGCTATCCGTTCGATATCTGTTGCAATTTTAATGGCAACAATAATTCGACGTAAGTCAATCGCAACAGGTTGTTGCTTTGCAATTAATAGAATAGCAAAGTCATTAATTTCTTCATACATGACATCTGCTCTCGTATCATTCTCCATAATTTCTAAAGCGAGTTCCACATTTTTTGTTTCTAATGCTTTAATTGCTTCGCTTAATGCATGATCGGCAAACTCACCGAGTTCAATCAGCTTATTCTGAAGTTCCTTAAGATCAAAATGAAATTTTTCACGTACAACCATATTTGACTTCCTTTCATCTCCGATTGGTGTTCTTTAAAATCAAATCGTTTGTTTTGTGTATATTACCCGAAGCGACCAGTAATATAGTCTTCTGTACGTTGATCAGAAGGAGTTGAGAATATTTTATTCGTATCGTCAAATTCAACTACTTCTCCATTTAAGAAAAATGCCGTTTTATCCGAAATACGTGCTGCTTGCTGCATATTATGTGTAACAATTATGATACTATATTCCTTTTTTAGTTCTTGAACCAACTGCTCTACTTTAAGAGTTGAAATAGGGTCAAGGGCTGACGTAGGTTCATCCATTAAGATAACATCTGGCTCAATTGCTAAGCAGCGTGCAATACAAAGACGTTGTTGTTGACCACCGGATAGACCATAGGCATTCTCATTCAAACGATCCTTTACTTCATCCCAAATTGCGGCACCGCGCAAGCTCTTTTCAACGATCTCATCAAGTACTTTTTTATTGCGAATTCCATGAATTTTAGGTCCATATGCAATATTTTCATAAATGGATTTTGGGAATGGATTTGGCTTTTGGAAAACCATTCCTACATTTGTTCGTAAATCTTCCACTTTATATGATCTATCTAGTATACTTCTTTCTCGATACAATATATCTCCAGAAATTTTCACCACTGGAATCAATTCAACCATTCGATTTAACGTTTTAATAAATGTTGATTTCCCACATCCTGAAGGGCCAATTATGGCTGTTACTTCCCTCTCATTTATATCAAGGTTAATGTTCTTTAATGCATGGTCTGTACCGTACCAAAGATTTAAATCCTTTGTTTGATAAGCAAGGCTCTTCTTACTTCCCTTGTTTACACTCATATTATCACTAGACTCTTCTGCTGTTTTATTTTCACTGTATGTTGAAACAACCATCGTAAAACCCCTCCACCCAATTAAAATCTTCTTTGAAATTTGTTTCTTATTAACACTGCTATTGAGTTCATAATGAATAAGACTAATAACAGAATAACAATCGTTGCTGCAGCCAGGTTTGCATATTCATCCACTAAAGCTGAATCAATGGTCCAGTAATAAATTTGCAGCGGCATAACTGTAAATTTATCTAACAAACCTTCAGGAAGTGGAATAATAAATGCTGGAATACCAATTACTACAAGTGGTGCTGTTTCACCAATTGCACGGGATAATGCTAAAATAACACCAGTTAATATCCCAGGTAGTGCTGCAGGTAAAACTACATTTTTAATTGTTTGCCATTTCGTAGCTCCCATTCCATAGGAAGCTTCCCTTAAAAACTGAGGAACCGCACGAATGGCTTCCTGACTCGCAACGACTACTACAGGAAGAACTAATAGAGCCATTGTAAAACCACCGGCTAAAACAACTGCCCCTAAATTTAATCCTCTTACAAATATCGTTAATCCCAAAATCCCAAAAACGATTGAAGGAACTCCAGCTAGATTAGATATATTCATTTGAATAAAGGCTTGTAAACGCCCTTTTTTTGCATACTCCTCCAAATAAATGGCAGTACCTACTCCTAAGATTAACGTCACAGGTGCGACCACTAGCATTAACCACAAGGTACCCA
This sequence comes from Bacillus sp. Y1, assembly GCF_003586445.1. Lineage (NCBI taxonomy): Bacteria > Bacillati > Bacillota > Bacilli > Caryophanales > Bacillaceae > Bacillus > Bacillus sp. Y1. The sequence goes on from NZ_CP030028.1 coordinate 3,481,445, forward strand.
TAATAGCTCCCTTTATTCCGGCTCTCTCTGGGTTTGTAGAAAGTCTATTATTTAAGAAATCAAAATCAACCCAGCCAAGGCTCTGTGCAACTACTCGATAAATTAATACGACCAAAACCAGTAGTCCAAATAAAGTAGCTAAAAGAAACAAAGTTTTTGCTATACGATTAGTAAGTAGACGAGATGACATCTTTTTTTGAACTTGAGTTGTATCAACATATTTCATCTTAATATTCCTCCCTAAATTTACGAGAGATATATTGGGCAATTAAATTCATAACTAATGTAAAAACAAATAATGTCATTGCCACTGCGTAAAGACTGTAATAAAGGGTGGAACCTGCAGGAGCATCTCCTCCAGTAACTTCTACTATATATGCAGTCATTGTTTGCATGGATTGAGTAATATCAAATGTGAAGACTTTGTTACTTCCACTTGCTATCGTTACGATCATCGTTTCACCAATTGCACGAGAAATTCCGAGAACAAATGACGCAACAATTCCAGATATAGCAGCGGGAACAACTACCTTCCAGGTTACTTCGAATTTTGTCGACCCTAATCCTAAGGCTCCTTCCCTCATTGCATTAGGCACGGAGCTCATTGCGTCTTCTGATAGAGAAGCAACCATTGGGATAATCATAATTCCCATAACTATACCAGGACTGAGGATATTAGTAGGCTCTAGTGTAGGTATTAGCTTTGTTAATAGGGGAGTAACAAATGTAAAAGCAAAGAAACCATATACAATCGTTGGAATACCCGCAAGTATTTCTAACATTGGTTTTAGTAGTTTTCTAACTCTGTCAGATGCATACTCACTTAAGTACACAGCTGTCATTAATCCAATAGGAATCGCTACTAACATAGCTATGGTCGAAGAAATAATCGTTGCAGTTAGTAATGGCAAAACTCCGAACTGTGCATTTTCCCCTAGTGGCTTTAGGATAGTACTAGTAAAAAACTCAACGAAGGACACCTCTCTAAAGAAGGCGACTGTCTCTGTTAATAAAGTTAGTACAATACCTATAGTTGTTAAAATAGAAATAATAGCAATTGTAAGTAATATTTTAGGCATTAACCCCTCTAAAATACTAGCCGTACTAACAGATTGCTTGTTTTTCGCAATCATCTCTCGAACACTTAACGTGTTTGATTCCCTTGTTACATCTTTTTCCAAGGATAAAACCCCTTTCATCCAAACCCTATCATCCTTATCATGCAAAGAATGACTCATTTTATTCTAATTTTAAACAGCTAAGAAGATGAGAATGAACCCATCTCATCTTCTTAGTACGTCAGATTGGTATCTGAATACCTTGTTTATTATTTTAATCCTTCAAGAGTGCTGATTGTTGCTTCCACTTCTTCGTCTGTTAATGGAGCGAAACCAGTATTTTTAGCAACATCTTGAGCATTCTCCATTGTATAGATTGCATAATCTAAAACTTGCGGCTTTTCTTTTGCCATGTTTACGTTTAAGTAAGTGAACACTGGGCGAGTGAACGGAGAATAAGCAAACTCTTCACCTTCACCGATTGTATCTAAAGTAGGCTCAACTGCACCGTTACCAAAGTCAACTTTAACAGCTTTTAATTTATCTTTGTTGTTTTCATAGTAACCGTAACCGAAGAAAGCAATAGCATTCTTTTCTTTAGAAACTAAGTCCACAAGTGTAGAATAATCTTGCTGTAGATTCACACCTTCAACTAAGTCTTGCTCTTCAAGAATTTTCTCCCAGAAGAACTCATATGTTCCGTGGTTTTCATTAGGTCCCATTGTTACAATTGGCTCATTCGGGAAATCCGGGTTAATATCTGACCAGTTTTTCTTTTCACCTAAGAAGATTTGTTTTACTTCGTCTTGAGTAAGCTCTTCAGCCCAGTCATTATCTTGGTTAATTACAAATGTTAATCCATCTAAAGCAACTTTCATTTCTTGAACTTCAATTCCTAAATCTTCAGCAGTTGCAGCTTCTTCTTCCTTGATTTGACGAGAAGCATCATTGAAGTCTGTACCATCTTCAACTAAAAATTTCTTAAAACCGGCAGAAGTACCAGCACGTCCAACTTCAACTGAAACATTTTCTTGAGCATTTGTCATATATTGTTCAGCCATTTCAACCATGAACGGGTAAACTGTACCTGAACCATCAATTACTACAGATCCTTCTAATTCAGCTGTTTCACTAGTACCTTCCGTACCTTCAGTAGCTTCATCTTCTCCACCACCACAAGCAGCAATAATGGACATAACGGCTGCAAGCATTAGAAGTAGGCTGAGTTTCTTGAGATTTTTCATTCGGTAATTCCTCCTAAGAAATAAAGGTTGTTTTATTGTGTCCTACAAGTAATACAATAATACTGAACTGTTAAAGGGGTTTTAATCGATTGTAAAGGTTTTGTAAATTAAGTAGAAATGTGTGTAAACCTGTCGGAATTTGGGCATAGTATTATTTTGTTTTTTTTAAGTGAAAGTACGCATCCAGAACTTTTCTCCCTATTTCCAAATTAGGAGAAGGTCCTTTTTCCCCTGTATATACCCATGGGACAACAACAGCCATTGAAATCTCAGGATTGTCGGAAGGTGCATACGCCACTAGGCTCAAATTCATAACGGCTGGCGGCTCTTTATATAAATGCCTTGAAGGTCCGTCATAAAAGGCCTGTGCGGTTCCCGTTTTTCCAGCTGGTGAATAGGTAGCATCCTTAAATTCTTTATAAGCCGTTCCTAACGGATGCTGCATGACTTGGCGAAAGCCCTCTTGTACCCTCTTAATATTCGCCTCATTAACATCAATTCGATTTAGTATTTTTGGTTTTATCTCCCTCACGAGTGTCCCAGGAGCATGTATATCCTGAAGATTCGTTTGCCGTATCTCCTTCACCATTCTTGGCTGTAGCCGATTTCCCCCATTTGCGATTGTACAAACATATTGGGCAAGCTGCATGGGTGTGTATGTATCATATTGCCCGATCACTAAATCCAATAAAAACCCAGGCTTTGTACTTGTCCCTTTATAACCTATGGTTTCATTGGGAAGATCAATTCCCGTTCTAGTTCCGAGACCAAATTGACCGAAGGAATCGCGAACTATATGAAAGGTGTTCGGTTCTAGAATTAATGGTTTATCGTATGCATAATGACCTTTTCCAATTTTTATTGCGGTATGAAACATATACACATTAGAAGATCTTCTTAGTGCGTATACATCATCAATCGGACCAAAATTCTTCCAAGATTTCTTCACCGGTGTTCCTTTTATTTTCATAGGGGCATCTACTAGTATGGTTCTAGGCTTTATTACTCCCCGTTGATAGCCTGTCAAAATAGTTGCACCCTTTACAGTCGAACCAACATTGTAGGAAGTAGTAATATTCCCTAATGAAAAATCTTCTGCTTCATAGTTCCCATCATCATTCTGCACCAATAACTTTCCAGCCATTGTTAAAACTTCACCTGTACGGGGATCCATTAAGACGACAAATGCTCGGTCTAAAAACTCGGTATCCTTATTTGCCTTCGTTTTCATTAGCACGTCTTCAATTATTTTTTCGACGGCTAGTTGCAATCCCATATCAATACTTAATATAAGGTCATTCCCTTGTTCACCTTCAGATATGGTCTCTGACTCAATTATTTCTCCAGATTTGTTTGTGACCTTCTTAATCTTTGATTTTTGCCCGCTAAGGACGTCCTCGTACTGATATTCAATATAACTTTTACCAACCCGGTCATTGCGGTTATACTCTCTTGCAACGTAGTAATCCAGATGATCTCTCGGTATCCCTTCCTTTGTGTCAGTCACTTTTCCAAGGACTGTTTTTAACGTATTGTTAAACTTATACACTCTTTCCCAATCAGTAATCGTTTCTATACCAGGTAAAGATTGCAAGCTTTCACTTACTTCTGCAAACTCTTTATCTGACACATCTTTATTTTTTATCACTTGCGGAGTAAATTCCGTACTGTTTCTTAATTCCTTCCATATGGATATGACCTCCAAATCATGATCTTTGAATTGTTCAATCTCCTCTTGAGTTATTCTTTCTAGTGTTAATTGGTAAATCTTTTTATTCCACTCTTGGGTGGTTAGTCCTTTTTTAAATGTTTTCCTTTCTTTTTCCTTTACCTTGTTTTCTGCTTCATCAGGGAAACGCATCACCCAATACTCTTTTTTGTCTCGATCGGAAATCCTGCTTGAATCCATCATAATAATTGAAGCTAATCTCTCTGCAACCTGTAACATTTCTTTTGGTCCATGTCCTTGATTTATATAAGCGATTGCCTTTTGAGGAGCATTATGAACAATCATTCTAAAATTTCTATCGTACATACGACCTCTTGGAACAGGATGATTGATAGTAACATCCTCTGTTCTTTCTATCTCCCTACGATAATCTTCTCCATAGACTATTTGGATAAAGCCAAGGCGAAGTACAAGAATGGAAAAGAGCAAAAACACGAAAAAAAACAGCATATTTAACCGAACAGGTAGCTGCTTTCTCTTCTTTTTTTTCTTCTTTTCCTGATGCATTTCTCCACCTCATTTCAGTGCCCCTCCCAATATTCAATAGGAGAGGCGGTTACGATCAATGAAATTCGATTTTCCTAACAAAAAAATAAATTAGACTATGCCCCGTTCCGATAAATAATAAAAGGATTGGGATACTTTCCTTCGGATCAAAAATTGATACAGCCATTAAAAAGATAAGAATTGAGACAATTCTTCCCGAATTCAGAAAAATTTCTCTGACCACAATATATTCAATTCTCATTTCTGCAGCATTCCAGCCTTTACCAATTACATCGTAGGTCATCGATAAATATGGTACCAAAAGCATCGGATAAGCAATGGCGATGATCGAAGCGTAAATTAAAAGCTTTGTATACGTAAGGTTAAATACTAATAACAAAATAGCTAAATACAATAGTATACCACCGAGAAGAATGGCTTTTTTTCGATGCTGTTTTTTAATCCAACGTGAAGCAAAATAATACCCAATAAAGGCAATCCCTGAATTCACCAATCCAAAGGTTCCTAGTGCCATTTCGCTTCCAGTCGTAATAAATACAAATACCGAAACTACAAATACAAACGTTCCTTCTCTAACTCCCTGGACAAAATGCGCATTCGTAATTTGCCTCCAATTAAAGTTGTTTTTTCTCTCTTCCAAAATCCTTAAGAACATGTAACTTCCATTCGCAGGCCTTCTCTTTAAGAAAAAACTTAAAATAACGGCAACGGAAAATAACCCTAAAGAAGTAGCAAAGATAACGGAATACCCTGTGAATTTCTCTAGTTTTGAAATCACAGTTCCAGCAGCAATAGGACCGATCATTCCTCCAACAGAAGAAAGAATTCCCAAAAAGCCGTTAAAGAAATCTCTTGTTTCTGGTTCCGTAATTTCAAAGGTTAACACATTAAAGGCCAGCCAGTAAAAACCATAACCAATCCCTAGTAATCCTCCTAACACCATTAAAAATTGCGAAGCATTGGCTCCTATTGTTAAAACGGTTAAGTAGAAAATAGCTAAAAAAATGACTCCTATACGCAAAACAATTACTCGGTCAATCTTTTTAGCCCATCTGCCTGCAAGGATAAATGTTAAAGGCTGGAGAACAACAACTGAGAGGTTATAAATAGCTAAATCTTTAAAGTCACCGGATTGTTTCCATAAATAAATATTTACAAATGTATTGGATAAAGCAACACTTAAGGAATACAGACCTCCTATTAACAAAAGCAAAAGCAAATCCTTTGTCAGATCAATGTCACCAATTAATTTTTTAACTTTACTCATGAATAGAAACTCCCCTTCGTATCTAAGGGTAGTTTTCAACAAGCTCACCTTAATTATGTACAAAAATAAACAAAAACGACGTGGAATTATCCACGTCGTTACTTGTTTTTTTATTTTGCTTCAGCATATCTCTTTGAAACTTCATCCCAATTTACAACGTTCCAGAAAGTATTGATATAGTCTGGACGACGGTTTTGGAATTTTAAGTAGTAAGCGTGCTCCCAAACATCAAGACCAAGGATTGGCGTTTTCCCTTCCATTAATGGAGAGTCTTGATTTGGTGTGCTTGTCACTTCTAGTTCTCCGTTATTTACCGCAAGCCAAGCCCAACCAGAACCAAAGCAAGTTGTAGCAGCTTTTGCGAATTCTTCTTTAAAGCTATCAAGATTTCCAAACTTTGCATTGATTGCATCTAGAAGATCGCCAGTAGGTTCTCCTCCCCCATTTGGAGATAAGATCTGCCAGAATAATGTGTGGTTAGCGTGTCCACCACCGTTGTTACGCACTGCTGTGCGAGCAGCTTCTGGTACTGCATCAAGATTAGCAATTACTTCTTCAACTGACTTTGACAGTAATTCTTCATTTCCAGCTAAAGCATTATTCAAGTTCGTTACGTATGCGTTGTGATGTTTTGAGTGGTGAATGTTCATTGTTTCCTTGTCAATATGTGGTTCTAGAGCGTCGTAAGCATAAGGTAATTGCGGTAATTCGAATGCCATGAATAACTCCTCCTAAATATGTATAATGATTTTTTCTTTAGAAAAATCCTTTCGTTTTTAACATTTGGATATTCCTAAAGTTATTAACTTAAGATTACCAAACTTGGCAACATTGTTCAAATATTAAGCTTAAGCCAACAGATTTACATTACCCTTTCTACAAAGAAATATTCGCATTACTAGATGGTATTTCCTCCTTTCATCATACCATTTCTGATGTTTCGATAATTTGTCAAAATTGTAAATATTAGCGTCATGTCAATGATTTAAGTCATAGCAGCTGTTTGTTGTTCTTTTTAAAGGACGCTACGTTATTGACACTCTTTATGTATTTTTATTAAATCAAAGAGAGGAGAGAAAGGGCGGGTATTATATGAATGAAATAAATGTTTCATTATATAGCTTACTTATACAAGAATTTATAGATAAAGAAAATATACAGAAAATAAAAGCAGGTACAACTATATTTAATGAAAGAGATTCAGTGAGTCATATTTATATTCTATTACAGGGAAGTCTGTCTCTTGGAAGAGTTCATCTGAGAGGCAAAGAATTTATTATTAAAATTCTTAATGGAGAAGAATTAGTCATTGAATACCAATTATTTAAAACAAATCCGATTTATCACTTTTTTGCAAAAACCATTTCAGATTGCGAATTTCTTATAATCAAAAGAGAAGACTTCGAAAAGTTTGCGATGAGTTCACCTCGCGTCATGAGTGCATTGACTTCTTGGCTTAGTACTAGATATTTAAAAGCTCAAATGAAGTGCCAGGATCTAATTATGAACGGAAAAAAAGGGGGACTTTATAGTATCTTAATTCGACTTTGTAATAGTTACGGAATAATGACTGAAAAGGGAATTTTAATTGACTTACCACTCACCCATCAGGAACTCGCAAGTCTTACGTATGGAACAAGAGAAGTCATACAACGCATGTTAAAAGAACTTAGGGAACTAGATGTTATATCGTATGATCAACAGAAGTTTACCGTAAAAAATTTAGCCTATTTAAAGCAAGAAGTAGATTGTCAAAACTGCCCACATGAAATATGCGGGTTAAACTAAAAGAGAAAAGGGCTCAAAAGCTCTTTTCTCTTCTTTCTTAAAGTACCACTAAGACAAAATATATAATCATAAATAATTGAATAAGCCCTTTTGTAATTACGCTACTAATAAACCCAACTACTGACCCAATACCAACCCTTAAGGACTCCCTCAAGCCTCTTTTATTTATAAGAAGTTCTGCAATAACCGCACCTATAAAGGGTCCCAAAATAATCCCTAGTATTGGGATGATAAACGGACCTATTAATAATCCAATCGTACTTCCCCATATCCCTGCTTTTGAGCCACCAAATTTTTTTACACCAAACATATTCGCTAAATAATCTACGCCAAATAATAAGAGGACAAATAAGCTTTGAATGCTCCAAAACAACCAATTAAAAGGTTCAAAGGAGAATAATAAGCCGTAAACGATAAAACCGCCAACCAAAAATAACACACCTGGAATGATCGGATAAATCAAACCTACAAAAGAAACTAGAAAAAACAATACAATGATAAGCCAATACACTAGTTCCATCTTGTCACCTCTGTACAAAAAAACAAGGGAGGATCCCTTGTTTTTTAAGAATGTCTTACTCCAAGAACTGCTTCTGCAATATTTACAGCATGGTCACCAATACGCTCTAGATTGCTAATAATATCAACATACACAATCCCTGCAGAACCGGAACACTTTCCTTCATTCAAACGAAGTATATGCTGCTTACGAAGAGTTCTTTCCATTTTATCAATTTGGTTTTCTTTTTCAACTACATGACGAGCCGCATCCAAGTCTTTATGATCAAGAGATTGAAGCGCTTCTTGAACAGTCGAAATAGTTAAAGCAAACATTTCTTCTAAATCTTTCATTGCACTCTCTGTAATTTTTACTTTATTAGAATTTTGATATTCAACTAGCTCAACAATATTTTCGAAATGGTCCCCTATTCTCTCAATATCACGAACCGTATCCATTAGCGTTGTATGCTCTTCTGAATCATTTGTTGAGAGTGGGCTTGTAGCTAGTTGCACTAGATAATCAGTAATTTTTCGGTCAAGATTATTTATTGCACTTTCTAACTGATACGCTGATTCTGCATGCTTGTTCTGCTTTGTATTAACAAAACTACTAGTTTCCTCTAACCCTTTAATGGCAAATTGCCCCATTCTTAACACTTCTTCCTTCGCTTGTCCTAAAGCAATAGAAGGGGACTGCTTTATAAAGTTAGGGTCTAAATGCTTCGATTTGTAATCAATCAGAGAGTCATCACCTGGTATTAGTTTGATCACAATAAGTGCAAGTAATCCAATAAACGGAAATTGAATGATTGTATTTGTCGTATTGAAGATACCATGAGCAAAGGCAATCGTCATTTCTTCATTTAAATTTAAAGCACCTTGTAAAGATGTAATAATTTTTGTAAAAGGAATCAGGAAAATCATAAAGATGGCTGTACCAATGAGATTAAATAACACATGAGTGGCAGCCGCTCTTCTTGCAGCAACCGATGCACCAATTGATGCTAAAACAGCTGTTATCGTTGTTCCAATATTATCTCCAAACAATACAGGAAGTGCTGCATCAATATTTATTAGATTTTCTGCATATAAGCCTTGTAGTATTCCAATCGTTGCACTAGAACTTTGTACAATAACGGTAAATATCGTTCCAATCACAACACCCAAAATAGGATTAGAACTCATATTAACGGTTAACTCGTGAAAGGCCTCTAAGCTTCTTAGCGGCTTCATCCCACCACTCATTAACTCTAATCCATAAAACAATGCCCCGAAACCAAAAATAATTTGTCCAATGCTAGTTGTTTTATTGTTTTTAAAGAAGAATATAAGAATTGAACCAAGAGCAATAATTGGAAGCGCATATTCACCAATATCAATACCAATGATAAATGCGGTAACGGTTGTACCGATGTTTGCCCCCATAATAACACCAATTGCTTGTCGCAATGTCATAAAACCAGCACTTACTAACCCAACGGTAATGACCGTAGTACCAGAACTACTTTGGATTAGCACTGTAACAATAATACCTGCTAACACACCCATGAAAGGATTGGTTGTAAATCGATCAAGAATATCTCTTAATTTGTCTCCTGCCGACTTTTGCAAGCCATCCCCCATAAACTTGATACCAAATAAGAAAATTCCAAGGCCACCTAAAAACTCAAAAATCATTTGCTGGATGTTTAATTCCAAGTATTTCAACCCCTACACTTTTTTCGACATTATTCTTAAAAACCCCTTAATCATTATGTGTAACGTAAAGAAAAAAGTAAATATTATTATCTTTAAATTTACAATGCCTTAACAAAAGGATAGTAATGTTACAATTATGTTACAAAGAGTATCCCTATTTTTTAACTAATCTTGTTTACTTGGACAACAAAGCCATATAACGATAAAATAATGAAGGATTACATAGAAAGGTGTGTGTCATGCGCTCATGAACATATTTCAGCAATTATTTAAAAGTCTCTACTCTCCTAAAGACATTGCTATAACCAGATTCCAAGGTATTGGAAAAACCATTCTTTATGTCTTTCTACTAACTCTTGTTTCTGTTATTCCAACCATTAGCTATGTAAGTTCAGCTATAAATAATGGAATTGAGACAGCCGCCCACACAGTAGATAAGGAGCTTCCTGATTTTTCAATAGAAAATGGTGAGCTCTCAGCAGACCAAGAGGAACCGATCTATATTGAGGATGCGGATTTTACAATTATTTTTGATTCTACTGGTGAAGTTAGTGAGAATGATTTAGAGGGCTATGAGAATGCCTTCGCTCTTCTTCAAAATGAGTTTGTTCTCATTGCAGGAGGAACGCTCGACACTTACGACTATTCAACTTTATCCGACCTAAACATTACGAAGGACAGTATCTTGGAAGTGATCCATTCCGTTGACGGTTTATTGGCAGTTATTATTCCCGTCCTTGCACTTACCATTTATATTTTTTCAAGCGGAATCAAATTTATTGAAATTACCATTCTTGCATTGTTCGGTCTATTTATTAAGAATGTAACCAGTCGTAATCTACCATATCGACAATTGTGGAGACTATCAGCTTATAGTGTGACTCTCCCTACTATTTTCTTTACGATAATGGAAGCTTTTCAAACGAACGTTCCTAACGGGTTCCTAATTAATTGGTTTGTTTCTATCATTATGTTGTATTTAACAGTACGAGAAATCCCTCAGAAAGCTAAGAAATAAAAGAAAAACGCGATATTACGCGTTTTTCTTTTTTTATTTGTACTATCAATTTTTCTACTGCATATAAATAGAGTAACTCTACTAATAAGGAGAATCGTCCATGAAACGTCTCTTCGTTTCTCTACTAGTTACTCTTATTTTGTATATCATATATGTTGACTTAAGCATAGGTACGATACCAAACACAAACAATGAAACGATAGAATCCATTGAAGTAGATTCTAAAGTGAATCATACAGAAGAGACTGTTATTGCATCTTTTAGTAAAACCGTGGAGCAGGGAGAAACTGTTCTTTCGATCATAGAGACACAACTAGAGGGAGCGGTACCAGTCCCTATAGAAAAAATAGTAAATGATTTTATCCAATTAAATAAAGGCAAAAAACCAGAGGAAATTCAAGCCGGAAAGTCATACCTATTTCCTGATTACAGCAAATCCGATAGCAACTCACAATAATGGAGACTTTTTCCCGGCATCAAGATTCTTGTCACCTTTAACGTTCATTGTTACAATGTTCAATAGGAAAGTACTAAGATTAATTTAGATCTTTTTTTCAAAAGGAGAGAATCACTGTTGAGTGAAATTATACATCGTACAAAAACTCGTCCCATAAAAGTCGGACCTTTAACTATTGGTGGAAATAATGAAGTTGTTATTCAAAGCATGACTACCACAAAAACTCATGATGTTGAGGCCACGGTTGCTGAAATAAAGAGGCTAGAAGAAGCCGGTTGTCAAATCGTGCGTGTTGCTTGTCCTGATGAAAGAGCAGCTAACGCCATTTCTGAAATTAAAAAAAGAATTAATATTCCTCTAGTGGTAGATATCCACTTTGATTACAAACTAGCTCTAAAAGCGATTGAGGGAGGTGCGGATAAAATCCGTATTAATCCCGGTAATATTGGTCGTCGTGAAAAAGTGGAGGCAGTTGTTAAAGCGGCTAAAGAGAAGGGCATTCCAATCCGAATTGGTGTCAATGCTGGTTCATTGGAGAAAAGAATATTAGAGAAATATGGGTACCCAACAGCTGATGGCATGGTAGAAAGTGCCTTGCACCATATCAAAATTTTAGAAGACCTCGACTTTCATGATATCATCGTCAGTATGAAGGCATCAGATGTTAATCTTGCTATTGAAGCCTATGATAAAGCGGCAAGAGCGTTCGATTATCCTTTACATCTTGGAATTACTGAATCAGGAACTTTGTTTGCAGGTACTGTAAAAAGTGCAGCAGGTTTGGGAGCGATCTTAAGCAAGGGAATTGGCAACACTGTTCGAATTTCACTTAGTGCTGACCCTGTAGAAGAAGTGAAGGTTGCCCGTGAGTTATTAAAATCATTTGGTTTATCTTCAAATGCGGCAACACTTATTTCTTGTCCAACATGTGGAAGAATTGAAATTGACTTAATTTCGATTGCAAACGAGGTAGAGGAGTACATTCAGCAGATTAAAGTACCAATTAAAGTGGCCGTATTGGGCTGTGCTGTAAATGGTCCTGGTGAAGCTAGAGAGGCCGATATAGGAATAGCAGGAGCACGAGGCGAAGGCCTTTTATTCCGTAAAGGGGAAATTGTCCGCAAAGTTCCTGAAGCAACAATGGTGGAAGAGCTTAAAAAGGAAATCGATCAAATTGCTGCAGAATTTCAAGCAAAACGTGATCAGGAAGCACTACAATCATAATTAGAGAAAGAGGCTCTGGCGTAATCGCCGGAGCCTCTTCTTTTATCTGTAGCGGTTAAAAAAATGGTAGTATAAACATACCGACAATGATTGAAATCGCTCCAATCCCGATAGCCCAGCTACCAAGGCCAGTTGCTCCACGTCTTCGGGCGATAAACCCTAATACAATCCCAACTGCTCCAAACAAGATTGGGGCAACAAACAATGAAAGGATAGAAATGATTAAAGCAGCAAACCCTATCCCTGTGCCGCTTTTCATCGTCTGACCAACATTATTTATTGTTCGTTCTCTGTTAAAAGTAGTTGGTGCAGCAATTTCAGCTGAGGTTTCTTCTAAATAATCTGCAGGTTGGTATTTATTTGTTTCACCAACATTGTCGCTCGTACGAAGGTAATCAAATGACCCTTCGTTGTTGCGTTCTTGATCTGCCATATTCATCCCTCGCTTTCCTTTGATAGGAGCAGTATTATTATTTGCTTTTACGCAACAATTATGTTGTTAATCATTTCTAATTCGACTATTTTCAATGATGGAATATAACGAAATGGGGAAGTACTACATGAAGAAAAGAACATTAGGATTTGATATTGATGGAACCATTACCTGCCCTGCAGCTATAGTTCCGTTTATAAATGAAGCATTTCAATTACAATTATCACTCGCAGATTTAACTGACTATGATTTATTAAAAGTAGTGAATGTTCCAGAAAAAGAATTTACCAACTGGTATGAACAAAAAGAGGCAGACATCTTCACTATGTCGCCATTAGCTATGGGTGCAAAGGAAGTATTATTAGAATGGGGGAAACACCACGAATTAATTTTCATCAGCGCACGTGGAGAAAATGTGTTAGAGGTGACCAAAGAGTGGTTTATTAACCATGGGATCAGCTACGATCATTTAGAACTTATCGGATCACATGAAAAAGTAGAAGCAGCAAAAAAGTACGGGGTGGAAATATTTTTTGAAGATAAGTATGAAAATGCCATTGAAATTGCGAAAAAATGCCATATACCTGTACTTCTATTTGATACGCCTTATAATCAAGGCTCCCTTCCAAATGAGGTAAAAAGAGTTTTTAGTTGGAAGGAAGCCAATAATTGGGTTGAGAAATGGTTCAATTGTTAAATTTTTAACTAAGCGTACATTCTGGGCATCGGCCATAAATTTCAAATTTATGGCCAGAGATATCATAGTCCTTCAAGCTTTCCTGTAAACTATTCATGGGGCAAGTATCAATTTCCTTCGTTTTTCCACAGTCCAAACAAATAAAATGATGGTGATGGTGTTTACTTTCACAAGAATAACGAAAATGTTTTTCACCTGATAATTCAGTCATTTCAAAAATACCTAGATCTACAAATAACGAGAGATTGCGATAAATCGTATCAAAGCTTAACCCAGGATAATGATCCTTCATCTGGTCAAGCACGTCCTTAGCCGTTAAATATTTATTGCTGTTAGCAAAAAGACCAAGCATTTCTTCTCTTTTCCCTGTATGCTTGTAGCCTTTATTTTTTAATAACTCAAGAGCTTCAGTTACATTCATACTCTCACCTCATGTTTCCATTGGAACATTTTCTTTAATAATATAACAAGAATGAGAATCAATACAGCAATAACTACAATCGTTCCACCCGGGGCCAAATCAAGATAATAAGATATGGTTAGCCCACCGAGTACAGAAACTTCTCCGAAAACGATAGAAAGTAGGATTGTTTGTTTAAATCCTTTTGCAACCCGAATACTTGCAGCTACAGGGAGAGTCATGAGAGAAGATACTAGTAAAATTCCAACAATTCTCATCGAAGCTGCAATGACTAATGCAACTAAAACAATGAAAAAGAAATGAAGAGACTTTACCGCTATACCTGAGGCTTTTGCGTGTTCTTCATCAAATGATAGAAGAAATAATTCCTTATATAAAAGCGTAATAAAAGCTACCACAATCATACTGATGATGATGATAATAATTAAATCTGTTCGGCTTACTGCACTAACGCTACCGAATAAATAACTATATAAATCTGTATTAAAACCATCGGCTAATGAAATAAAAATAACACCTAAGCCAATACCACTAGACAATATAATTGGGATAGCCAATTCTTGATAATGTTTATATACGGTTCTAAGCTTTTCAATAAACAAAGAACCTACTACAGAAAAGGTCATTCCTAGATAGATGGGATTTAATCCCGTAGTGAGCAAAAACCTTTTTTCTAAAAGCAAGCTTGCCGCTATTCCGGCTAAGGTAACATGACTTAAAGCATCGGCTATTAGAGAAAGTCTTCTTACAACAATATAGACACCGAGTAAAGGTGCAATTATTCCAATAATTGCACCTGTAAGAAATGCATTTTGTAAAAATTCGTATTTAAATATCGCTTCAATCACCGGTTTTCCCCTCCGTGATGATGAACATGATGATGTTGATGGTCATGTTGATGCATAAGAACTTGAACATCATGGCCATAAAGGTCAGACATATTTTGTTTTTCAAACTCCTCCGTATCTCCATGAAAGTGCATATGCTTATTCAAGCAAGCAACATGGGTCACTTTATCTGTAATCGTGCCTATATCATGAGTTACTAAAATTAAAGTAATACCTCGATCTTGATTAAGCTCCGTAAGCATTTCGTAGAACGATTGGACATTCTTTGCATCAACACCAACTGTTGGCTCATCTAAAATAAGTAAGTCTGGGTCACTTACTAATGCACGAGCTATAAAAACTCTTTGTTGTTGTCCTCCTGATAACTCACCGATATTGCTTCCTATTTTTTCAGTTAGCCCCACAGAATCAATCGCTGCTCGTATCTTCTCTTTATCCTCTTCCTTATGCCTTTTAAACAATCCTACTTTTTTGGTTAACCCACTTGATACAACTTCATATACTGTTGCAGGGAATCCCGAATTAAAGGAATTTGCTTTCTGAGAAACAAAGCCTATTCGATGCCAATCTTTAAACTGCTCAATGGCTGTTCCAAATAATTCGACTTCTCCCTTTTGAAGCTTTAATAAGCCTAAGATTATTTTAAGTAAAGTAGACTTTCCTGACCCATTAGGTCCAACAAGTCCTAAAAATGCTCCGCGAGGAACCGAAAAATGAATATCTTCAAGTACATTTTCCTTTTCGTACTTATAAGTCAGTTTATTTACATTTATAATATCTTTCATTTTTACCACCTATTATTATCAGAATCATTCCGATTTACCAAAAGTAGTATACATGAGAAATGAAGAGATGTAAAGGAAGTACTTCCTGCCCTCTTTGTTTACACCTTTTATTTGGTAGCCACATAGATTAACATCAGGGAGTGGTGAATTCGTGAGTATTTTTCATTCAATTGTTAATCACAAAATAAACACAATCTCGACAGAAGAGTTACTGAAATACGCCAAACAATTTGGGGTTGCCATTAGCGTTAATGAGGCGAAAAAAATTGCATCTTATCTTAGGGGGCGACATGTAGATATTTTCAATGCCTCTGAAAGAGCGAAACTGTTAAAGGAAATTGAAAAATTAACGAGCCCTGCGACAGCAAAAGCCGTCAGTCAGTTGGTTACACAATTCACAAAATAATTAAATAGAGGGCCCATTATTCAATGAGCCTTCTCTTTTCTATGCCATAATATGTTCGAGTAAGTTTTCGTTAAATGTGTTTGACGTTAACATTTCAATCTCTTGTTTGTACGGTGCTTTTTTATTATTCTTATCTTCCCCAACAAACGGTGTTTCAAGGATTTTTGGAATACTCATTAGCTGCGGATGATGCACGATGTAAGAAAGTGCTTCAAATCCAATCTTACCGTATCCAATATTTTCATGTCTATCTTTTCTTGAACCACGATCATTCTTACTATCATTAATATGAAGGACCTTTAAGCGGTCAATTCCAATGGTTTTATCAAACTCATTAAGAACTCCATCAAAATCCTCAACAATATTATACCCCGCATCATGAATATGACAAGTGTCAAAGCAAATAGAAAGCTTCTCATTATGTTTGACACCATCTATGATCATCGCTAATTCTTCGAAGCTTTTTCCGCATTCAGATCCTTTTCCAGCCATTGTTTCTAGAGCAATCTGAAGCTGCTCATTTCCTGTTAGAACCTCATTAAGACCCTCAATGATCTTCTTGATTCCAGCTTCTTCCCCTGCTCCTACATGGGCTCCTGGATGCAGAACAATTTGCTTTGCACCGATCGCCTCTGTACGTTCGATTTCTGATTTTAAAAATCGTACACCAAGGTCAAATGTATCTGGGTTCGTAGTATTTCCAATATTAATAATATATGGAGCATGAACAACAATATCTTCTAGATTGATTCCATTTAGCTCCATATGCTTTTGACCTGCTTCGATATTTAAATCTTCAATTTTCTTTCTTCTAGTATTTTGAGGAGCACCTGTGTAGATCATGAAAGTATTCGCACCATATGAGACCGCTTCTTCACTTGATGCTAGCAACATACTTTTCCCACTCATTGAAACATGTGAACCTAATTTTAGCATTTTCACACTCTCCCACCTGTTATTTCTTTTTCAATCGGTTCTGTCTTTTCTTAATTTTATCCATTTCAAACTGCATCTTCTTCTTATAGCCTGGCTTCACCTTTGCTGGTTTTTTAACAAAAGACTTCGCCAGCTTATCTACCTCATCAGACTGCTTCGTTCTCTTTTTACGTCTGTTACGATCTTCAAGCTCCGAGAGTTCACCTTTTTTAATATCAATATGCTTAAATTCAATCCCCAGTTTTTCAAGCCTATTTAATGCATCTTCATCAGATGGTTCATAAATAGTGAGAGCTATTCCCGAATTCCCCGCTCTAGCTGTTCTACCGACGCGGTGTACATAAAAATCTAAGTCAGTTGGTAGTTCATAGTTAATCACATGGCTAATCCCTGGAATATCAATACCTCTTGCAGCTAAATCGGTAGCCACAATATATTGAAATTCTAAATCCGTGATTTGCTTCATCATCCGCTTACGTTCACGAGGACTTAAATCCCCATGAATTCTACCAACCTTTAAGCCTTTATGAGTAAGTGCTGTGGCAACTTCCTCGGCTTTTTTCTTTGTATTAGTAAAGACAATCGCTAAATACGGGTTATACAGCTTTAGTGCCTCATACACGAGTGTTGACTTTTCACGATGTCTTGATGGAAGAAGAATATGTTCAATTTTTGCTGCCGTTAACTGCTTCGGTTCGATATGAATGTATTTTGGATTTTCCATATATTTCTTCAGAAATGGTTTTAGCTTTTCTGGAATGGTTGCTGAAAAAACAAGCATTTGAAGCTTTTCTGGCATTCTTGCTCCAATTTGGTCAACGTCTTCTAAAAATCCCATATCAAGCATTAAATCTGCTTCATCGACTACATACATGCTTGCCGTATGTACAAAAAGGGCTTGTTCCTTTACTAAATCATTAATACGACCTGGAGTCCCAACAACGATATGTGGTTGAGTTTTTAGTTTCTCAATGGTACGAACTTTGTCTGTGCCACCGATAAAAAGACGACTTGTGATCTCTTCACCCTCATTCGCATGCTCGGTGACCTTTAATACCTCTTGGTAAATTTGTGTGGCAAGCTCTCTTGTTGGCGCGGTAATTACAGCTTGCACCTCTTGCTTCATAGGATTAATTTTATGAAGAACTGGTAATACATACGAATGTGTTTTCCCAGTCCCTGTTTGAGATTGTCCAATTGCACTTTCACCTTTTAGTACCGTCGGAATCAATCTTTCTTGAATTTCAGTTGGTTCATAAAATCCAATGGCTTCAATCGCCTTGTTTATAAATGGTTTAAGTTGATACGTTGAAAATTTTGTCTTCGTCATTTTTAAAGCTCCTTCAGTTTTGGTAAGGATGTCCATACCCATCATGTAATTATAATAAAGTTCTTCATAAAGCGCCACCTACAGTTCGCTTCCATATAATTATGTTTTACGAATTACAGTATTTTCAAACCAGTTCATAACTTATCATCATTCACCTAGACCAAATATCCATTTGTTGCATAGGGTATAAGAGGGAAAATTATGAAAGGAGGTTGTTCGTATGCCACCAAGACAACCATTTCCTGTTCGTGGAGGAATGCCTCAACCTATGCTTGGATTTGGACGAAACCAAATGAGACCAATGATGCCCCCAACAAGAATGGGGAATATGGGGATGAACAGAGCCCCTATGGGGGGAAATGCTGCAAGAGGAATGAGGGGTCCCACAAGAAATAGCGGTGGAGGTTTACTTGCTAAATTACTTGGCAAAGGGAAAACTCAAGGCGCACAAGCCGGTATGCAAATGTTTGGCAATGCTTCTCGCTCTGCTGCACCAGCTGGAGGTGGCGGGCTGTTAAAATCACTAGCAGACCCCACTGCAATTACGGGTTTCCTGAATAATACGCAACGGGTATTAAACACCGCTCAGCAAATCGGACCGATGGTACAGCAGTATGGTCCAATTGTTAAAAACTTACCAGCAATGTGGAAACTATATCGTGGTTTAAATGCTGCGAGTTCTGATGAGGAAACTAAGGAAGATGTAGACGTAGAGTCCACCAGCACTGATCAAAAATCTGAAACAAAAATAAAACAAAAACGAACAAACCCAATGAGTACTGAAAACGATACACATTCGATAGAGATCGAAGAAAAGGTATCGAAAAGATTACAAGGAAAATCAGTACCTAAAATATATGTATAAAGGAATATGTGTGGAGCATATTCCTTTTCTCTTCTTTGTATAATCCTAACACTTTATATATAATGATAGAATAAGCATGCTTAAAGGGGAGAACCAACTCAATGAAAGTTATAAAAATTTCACCCCGTGGCTATTGCTACGGTGTTGTTGACGCGATGGTCATTGCAAGAAATGCAGCACTTGATAAATCTCTGCCACGGCCTATATATATATTAGGAATGATTGTACACAACAAGCACGTTACGGATGCTTTTGCTGAAGAAGGAATTATTACGCTAGACGGCCCTAATCGAAAACAAATACTAGAACAAGTAGATAAAGGGACTGTTATCTTTACTGCCCATGGTATATCTCCAGAAGTCAGAGAGTTAGCAAAGAAAAAAGGACTTGTTACAATCGATGCTACTTGTCCAGATGTAACAAGCACCCATCAGCTGATTGAAGCAAAAAAGGATGAAGGTTATCAAGTGATCTATATTGGTAAAAAAGGGCATCCGGAACCAGAAGGAGCGATTGGAGTAGCCCCTGATATCGTTCACCTTGTAGAGACTGAAGCAGATGTTGATTCATTAGCCATTCATGCTGACAAAATACTTGTTACGAATCAAACAACAATGAGCCAATGGGATGTTGGCCATATTATGGAGAAAATTGAAAAGAAATATCCACATGCAGAATTTCATAAGGAAATCTGTATGGCTACACAAGTTCGACAAGAAGCGGTTGCCGAACAAGCAGGTGAGACTGATGTGGTGATCGTTGTTGGTGATCCAAAAAGTAATAACTCTAATCGTCTGGCGCAAGTTTCCGAAGAAATCGCGGGGACGAAGGCTTATCGAATTAGTGATATATCAGAATTAAATATTGATTGGATTAAAGATGCACGAACCGTGGGAGTAACCTCCGGAGCATCAACACCTACTCCAATTACAAAAGAAGTCATTGCCTTTATCGAGCAATTTAATCCTATTGATGAATCTACATGGACTCGAGAGAAGAAAGTACCACTTCACAAAATATTACCTAAAGTAAAAAATTAATATAACCTAAAAAAGCCACGAACTCTCGTGGCTTTTTTGTTTCTTACACAAATTGGAAAGGGTCCGTATGGATGGTTGACGCAAAAATATTTACTTCATATCCTTTTTGCTTACACATTTCCGTAAGCTTGTTTGCAACTCCTTGCTTCATAACCTTTTCTACATTATGACCTGGATCAATGATATTTAATCCTAGCATCATGGCGTCATGAGCAACGTGATAATACATATCACCCGTTATATATACATCCGCACCTTTGAAGTTTGCAGTTTGAATATATTTATTCCCATCCCCACCAAGTACAGCAACCTTTTTCACCTTAGAATCTAAGTCCCCAACGACTCGAACGGTAGGTACATCTAGGGCTACTTTCACAAAATCTGCGAATTCTCGGAGGGTTGTTTCTTGGACGGTCCCTATCTTACCCAAACCAAGTGACTTTGGTTTATTTTTTAGTCGGTACACATCATATGCTACTTCTTCGTATGGATGTGCTTTCATTAGAGCAGATAGTACCTTCTTTTCTAGATGAGCAGGAAACACGGTCTCAATTCTAGCTTCTTCCACTTGCTCCACTTTTCCTATCGTCCCATAGAAAGGATTTGCCCCTTCTAAAGGAATAAACTCTCCCTTTCCTTCAGATGTAAAGGAACAGTGAGAGTACTGCCCTATTGAACCTGCTCCCGCATCACCTATTGCTTTTTTTATAGCTTCTTCATACCCGATTGGAACATAGACAACGAGTTTAAGTAATTCAGAATCGTAGGTTGGAACGAGAACCTCTCTGTTTGATAATTGCAGGGCGTCTGCCAGCAAATCATTTACTCCGCCTTCTGCAACGTCCAGATTCGTGTGAGCTGCATATACAGCGATATCATGCTTGATTAATTTTTCAATGATTCGACCTGTTGCTGTATCTGTCACGAGCTTTTGTAAAGGACGATAAATGAGAGGATGATGAGCAATGATCAATTGAACATTATTATGTATGGCTTCATCCACTACTTCTTCTAGTACATCTAGTGCGATCATTACATTTGAAATTTTTTTATTTAGTCTACCAATTTGTAAACCAATCTTATCTCCTTCTAGCGCTAGGTTCTTTGGTGAAAATTGTTCAAAAAGACTAATAATTTCATGCCCATTTACGCTTTTCATTCTCCTAGAACCTCCTTTACCATTGAAATCTTCTTCTGTATTTCCATTTTCTTTTCTATTTTTTCTGCTGTTTGGCTAGATTGGCTCATTTGATTTAAAATGCGTTCCCAATTATTCCATTCAGCCGTCCACTTATGAATAAAAGCCTCATTCTTTTCTTTACTTAAAAACGGTCCGAATAACAATTGGTTTTCGATGTTCTCCGAATAAACAGATTTGGGATCTCCTCTTTCAGCAACCAAGATTTCATAAATCTTCCCGTCCTCTTCTAAAATAGCTTCATTTATGAGACTCCATCCATTTTCTAGGAGCCACAATCGTATCGAAATAGCACTAATATTCGGTTGAAGCACAAGTCTGTTCACACCCTCAAGCTTTTCCTTTCCCTCTTCAAGGATGCTGGCAATAAGGGCACCACCCATACCGGCAATGGTAATGCATTCTACTTCACCTGCACCAATAACTTCAAGACCATTCCCTTTTCGAACATTAATTTGTTTCGTTAACCCTTCCATTTCTACTTGTTTTCTTGCAGATTGAAAAGGTCCTTCAACCACTTCGCCTGCTATTGCATAAGGTACTTTTCCTGCTTTCACTACATGACAAGGAAGATAGGCATGATCAGAACCTATATCAGCTAGTTTCGCACCCTCTGGAATAAAATTTGCAACGGTGCTAAGTCTTTTCGATAATTTTTCCACATTCATTTACAAACACCAACTCTTTATTTGATTACATACAGTATAAAAAAAGTCCTTTACACATGCAAAGGACTTAAAACGCTTACTTATTTAAGCTCCATTAACCAATCAGCCATTGCTCCTGCATTCTCAGCAGTAACGAGTCCTGATGGCATTGAGCCTTTTCCGTTTACAAGAATGTCTTCAATTTCTTCTTTCGACAGTTTGTCACCAACACCTGTTAAAGCTGGACCTACGCCCCCTTGGTATGAATCCCCGTGACATCCAATACAGCCCGCAGACTTATAAATATCTTCAGGATTGTTTGAAACCTCTTCTGCCTGTTCTCCACCGCCTTCTTGTTCTGCAGCTAGTTCCTTACTGTCACCTAAGCCTTTAAACGAAAAAAGGAACATCGCAGCAATACCAAGAACCATGATTAAGACAAATGGAATAATCGGATTGCGATTCATGCTTTTCCCTCCCTTATGTAAGTACATCAAAAACTATTTAAATATAGAATGCAAACAATATCTATTTTACTTGAAAATGGGCAGAAGGAAAAGTACTAAAGTAAACTTTGTCACATTATGTTCTCATTTTAGACAAAACCTCACTAGTTTTTGTGAGGTCTGTCATAAACGAAGGAAAGCTAACAACCAATTTCTCGTGCAATTACCATTCGTTGAATTTCTGAAGTACCTTCACCAATTTCTGTTAACTTTCCATCACGCATATATCGTTCCACATGATAATCCTTCATATACCCATATCCCCCGTGTATTTGTACGGCTTGATCAGTAACCTCCATACAAATTTCCGAAGCGTAAAGTTTACACATGGAAGCTTCCTTTGTAAAGGAACGTCCTTGATCTTTTAACCAAGCAGCTTTATAAACCATATTTCTAGCAAGTTCAATCTTCATAGCCATGTCTGCAAGCTTGAATTGTATCGCCTGAAAATGTGACAATGATCTTCCAAATTGCTGTCTTTGCTTCGCATAGCTCAATGCCTTTTCGTAAGCCGCCTGAGCAATACCTACTGCCATTGCACCAATTCCAATCCTTCCCCCATCAAGAGTGATTAAAAACTGTTTAAACCCCTCTCCACGCTTTCCTAGTAAGTTTTCAGTTGGTACTTGAACATCTTCTAATACTAACTCGGTTGTATTAGAGGCATGAAGCCCCATTTTCTCATAATTGCTGATAACCTGAAAGCCAGGGGAATTCGTTGGAACAATAATAGCACTAATTTCTTTTTTCCCATTTTGTTCCCCAGTTACTGCGGTAATGGCTAAATGCTTTGCGTAGCTTGCATTTGTAATATAACATTTATTACCATTTATAACAAACTTGCCATCTTTCTCAATCGCTCTCGTCTTTGTACCTCCTGCATCAGAACCAGCATTGGGTTCGGTTAGCCCAAAGGCTCCAAAGGATTCTCCTGTACAAATCGGAATTAAATATTTTCTCTTTTGTTCTTCTGTACCAAACAAATGCAGCGGAGCACCCCCCAGCGATATATGGGCTGAATACGTAATTCCAGTAGATGCACAGGCTCTACTTAGCTCCTCTGTGACTATGGCAAAGCTTATTGTATCTGCTCCCCCACCACCGTATTCTTCTGGAAACGGAAGCCCCATTAAACCTAATTCAGTTAGCTTTTGAAACACCTCATGTGGGAACTGCTTATGAAGGTCTCTTTCGAGCGCACCTGGTGCAACCTCTTCATTTGCAAATTCTCTAATTGTTCGAAGGATCATGCTTTGTTCTGATGTTAAATCAAAATTCACGTTTTTCTCCTCCTTAAGCCTAATGATGAAATCGCTTTCATACTTATTATATAAGGAGTTAAATAATTTTCTCAACATTTTAAATTTTATAATAAATAATCATTATATAAATATAGACCCAATTAGTAATAACAGTCCTAATATGGAAGAAATAACAAAGGACAATAATTTAGCTTTTCTTCCAATGAGAAACCAAGCTATACAGTTTAAAATAATGATTGCATAGAGGCTTATACCACTATTAGGAAAAACATAAGTGACAAAATCTACTGAGCATAATAAAGCGATGAGAGCTGTAGAAATCATTGGAACAATAAAGTCTGTCGCTTTTCTAAAAAAATAAAAACTAGCACCAAATCCAAATAATAGCAATAAAGCATAAAGAGTCATTTGCAAAAAGAAAGATAATTCAGTAAAATATATAAATATACCAATTGGAATCAGTAGCAATGGAGTGTAAGCGAGGAAAAACTTTCTCTTTGTGCTTTTTTTTCCAACTTTCTTTCCATTAACTTGTTCACCTTCTGTATATAAAGCTAATAAAAAATTGCAATATTGTTCTGGTAACAGCTTCGTTTCTTTCCAATAATAAATTTCTTTAACAATGATTTCTTTCCGATTATCACTCATACCTTGTCCTTTCTCTTGCTGAACATAAAAATAGTTTACCTCTATTGTAAGAAGTAAACTATTTTTAGACAATCTTTTTATTCTAAGAAATCCTTCAAACGCTTGCTACGGCTAGGGTGTCTTAACTTCCTTAACGCTTTTGCTTCAATTTGTCTGATACGTTCTCTTGTGACACCAAACACTTTTCCAACTTCTTCTAAAGTTCTCGTACGGCCATCATCAAGTCCAAAACGTAGTCGTAATACATTTTCTTCACGGTCGGTTAAAGTATCAAGAACATCTTCAAGCTGTTCTTTTAACAGCTCATAAGCAGCATGCTCTGAAGGTGATGTAGCATCCTGATCTTCAATGAAATCACCTAAATGCGAGTCATCTTCTTCACCAATTGGTGTTTCTAATGAAACTGGTTCTTGAGCAATTTTCAGGATTTCACGAACCTTATCAGGAGTTAAGTCCATATCTTCTCCAATTTCTTCTGGAGTTGGTTCACGTCCAAGATCCTGAAGTAGCTGACGTTGAACACGAATTAGTTTATTTATTGTTTCCACCATATGAACGGGGATACGAATCGTTCTGGCTTGGTCAGCAATCGCACGAGTAATTGCTTGTCGTATCCACCAAGTAGCATACGTACTGAATTTAAACCCTTTGCGATAATCAAATTTCTCAACCGCTTTGATTAATCCCATGTTTCCTTCTTGAATCAAATCAAGGAACAACATACCGCGACCAACATAACGTTTTGCAATACTAACCACAAGACGTAGGTTTGCTTCTGCTAATCGGCGCTTTGCTTCTTCGTCACCTTGTTCAATACGGTTAGCGAGCTCAATTTCCTCTTCGGCAGACAATAGGTCTACTCGACCGATTTCTTTTAAGTACATCCGAACAGGGTCATTGATTTTCACTCCTGGTGGTACGCTTAGATCATTTAAATCAAATTCTTCTTCACCTTTAGCAAGCTCCTGTATATTAGGATCTCCGTCTTCGGACTCTCCAACTAGTTCAACACCTTGCTCACCTAAAAATTCATAAAACTCATCCATTTGATCTGAGTCTACATCAAAATTAGATAATTTCTCTGCAATATCGTCATAGGCTAGAACCCCTGTTTTTTTTCCAACCTCTGTTAACTGATCTTTTACTTGTTCTAGGGTCAAATCTGAATCAACCTCTTTTGAACGGGCCGATTTTTCAGCCATATGTACCCCTCCTTCCAAAGTCAAACAACAATCTCAAGCTTTTAATGTTTTGCGCAATTGGATAATTTCCATCGCAATCGCTGCTGCCCTACCATGATCCTTTTGTCTCTCTGCTTCTTTCTCTTCTGCTTCTTTTTCTTTTATTTTTAACATCTTTTGATAATTAAACACCTGCTTAATGTAATCGGAAAGCTCCTGGTCGCTTATTTCCTCACCAATAGACATCATTCCAATATCTGCTACTGTACGTCTAAGCTTTTCATCTTTTATATATGTTAGGAAATCACTTGGATTCGGTTGGAATCCCTTTTCATAGTAACCATACAAGTATGTTATGATCGCTTGATGTTCATCAATATTAAAGGGAGTACCGTTTAACAAATCCTGCACTTTATATGCTATGTCAGAATCCTTCAACATATAAGCTATTAAACGTCTTTCTGCAGTTTCATAAGCCGGCCTTAGGTTGGAAGATTGTTTGATAACCACATCTTGATTTCTTTTTTGAACGTATTGCTCACGATTTCCTTTTTTATTCGCAAAGAAAAATTGTTTTTGTTGTTGCTTTAATGCATCGAGTGAAAGTGAAAATTCACTTGCCAGCTGTCTCAAATAGTGATCTCGTTCTACTACCTTCTCTAGTTGGCTTATTTCCTTTAATACTTCTTCGATATATTGGAGGCGAATTCCTTCATTATTTAAATCCTTTCCTCGTCTTAAATATCGAAGTTTAAAATTCATTAATGTTACACTAGCAGAGATAATTTCGTTTTGAAATTTCTCTTCACCATTTTGGCGAATATAATCATCAGGGTCCATTCCATCTGGCAATATCGCCACACGGACCTGTATCCCCGCTGAATGAAGAAGCTGACTAGCACGGTGAGCGGCTTCAATACCAGCATTGTCTCCATCGTAACAAATCGTTACTGCTTCAGCGCTCCGCCTGATCGACACGATATGATCGTCTGTCAATGATGTTCCCATGGTTGCAACTCCATTGAGTACACCTGATCGATCGGCAGCTATTACATCAGCAAACCCCTCAAATAATACGATTTGATTCGTTTTTTTAATACTTGCCCTTGCTTGGTGAAAATTATATAAAATTTTACTTTTGTTAAAAATTGCTGTTTCAGGACTATTTAAATATTTTGGCTCATCAGCCCCTAATGATCTTCCTGAAAACGCAATTGTATTGCCTTTGTGGTCTAATATAGGAAACATTATGCGGTCTCTGAAGCGATCAAAATAAGTTCCATCTCGTTCACGTTTAATAACCAGCCCAGCCCTTTCCATCACATCAGGGGGTAATTACGTTTCGATAGAAATTTGTAAACAAAATCCCACGAATTTAATGAATAACCTATTTGAAATTTAGCAATCGCTTCATTAGTAAAGCCTCTCGATAAAAGGTACTCAAGTGCATGTTGACCGTCTTTTGTGTTTACGAGCAAATGATGATAGAATTTACGTAATAAATCGTGGGCATCAATCATCTGCTGAAAATCATTCGGGATCGTCCTAGAAGGAGTGTTAGATGACGATTCGATATGTAGCTCAACATTTCCTTTTTCAGCTAATTTAACAGCCGCTTCTATAAATGAGACACCTTCTTGTTCCATTAAGAAAGAGAATGCATTTCCACCCGCTCCACATCCGAAACAATGATAAATTTGCTTATCCGGAGAAACGGAGAAGGAAGGCGAGTTTTCTCCATGAAACGGACAAAGTCCAAAATAATTACGACCTTGTTTTTTCAGCTGAACATAGTCGCTAACCACGTCCACTATATCAACCGCCTGGCGAATTTCATTAATTTTATCCTCAGGGATACGTTCTGCCATGAAAACAACTCCAGGTATTAGTGGTAATTCGCGATAAATTATAGATTTCCTGCAAATTTCGACAAAATGCTATAAAAATTTTTCGCAAAATCATCTCGGTCATTTTGACCAAAACGTTTGGGCCCTTTTGAGTGTACCCCTTGTCGCCTAGCTTTTGCGGCAAGATACCTCATATCAAGAGCAAGATTAATATCTTTCTCTTCGTATACATTCCCCCTTGGAGAAAGTACATAAACACCTTTATTCACGAGTGTCGAAGCTAACCCGATGTCTTGGGTGACTACAAAGTCTCCTTTATCCACATGGTTCATGATATATAAGTCAACTTCCTCCTTACCCGTATCGACATATTTCCATGTTCCTGCAGCTTCTGTTGTGCTCATATGATTATAAGATGCAACAAAAATTACTTCCAATGAAAAATTCGACGCGATTTCGACAATTTCCTGCTTCACTGGACAGGAATCTGCATCAACAAGAACCTTTGGTAAACCTAATGTACTATTAATTCTACATCACTCCATATATTCCTTCTTATTTCGAGGAATAACTTAGTGGAAAAGCGTTTGTCGAATTTTTTTCGGACGAGTATCTTGACTTCTGACAATAAATAGTTTATTCGTTCATAGTGAAGTCTAAACCTAATCTGATACATTTTTATCACAATTTTTTATTATAGTATATAAAAGTCTATTTTTCCATCACTTTTTTTGTGATACTCTCCAAACAATAAAAAGAAATAGCACATCATTCTATGCGCTATTTCTTTTATTTATCCTCTTTTTAAGTAACGGTTTAAAATGACATTAGCTGTTTCCTCAACAGCTTTGTTGGTGACATCGATTACATGACATCCAATTCTTGAGACAATTTTATCAAAATACTCAATTTCTTCTTTAATTCGTTCGATATTCGCGTAGCTTGCTCGATCATTTAAACCTAAAGAAAGAAGTCTTTCACGCCTAATATTATTTAGTTTTTCCGGGCTTATTTTTAATCCGAAACATTTCTCTGAAGGTACTTTAAACAATTCCTCAGGAGGGTCAACCTCTGGTACAAGTGGAACATTCGCCACTTTAATACGTTTATGAGCCAGATACTGTGATAATGGGGTTTTTGAAGTTCTCGAAACACCTACTAAGACGATATCCGCCTTTAAGATTCCACGTGGATCCCGACCATCATCATACTTAACGGCAAATTCAATTGCTTCCACCTTTTTAAAATAATCCTCATCAAGCTTCCTAACTAAACCCGGTTCAAATAAAGGTTGTTTCCCACAAATATCTTGAATTTGGTCAATTAAAGGTCCAATAATATCACAAGCATAAATTCCTTCTGCCTTCGCTGTATCCCTCATATACTCGCGCATATCTGGCTTAACAAGTGTATAGGCAACCATCCCACCGTCTAATTTCACAAGTGAAATCACTTCGTCAATATTGGATTTATCCTCTACATATGGAAACCTTTTGATTGTGACTTCCTGTCCATCAAATTGGCTTATCGCTGCTTTTGTCACGAGCTCTGCAGTTTCTCCTACAGAATCAGATACCACGTAGACGATTGGCATTTTCCCCATACTTCCTCATCTCCTACATCATTTGTAATAATCTTATGCGAATCGAGTAATTCCGTTTTCGTTTCATTAATTTCCTTCTGCTAATGCGACAAACGCCTTTGTTAAGTTCGTTTTAGTAATTCTGCCAAGAACTTCGAAACCTCTTTCCGATTCCCTAACAACAGGCAATGCATCAATCTGCTTATCAATTAATTTATGCGCCACATCAATGAGAAGATCGTCTTTTCCGCACATGGTAACATTAGGCATTCTTGTCATGATGATGTGCACTGGTAATGTGGTTAGTTCCTGCTTTCCAATACTTGCTCTAAGTAGATCTTTTCTCGACAATACGCCCGTGAGCAACGAAGATTGATCGACAACAAATAATGTCCCAACATCTTCGAGAAACATAGTACAGATCGCATCGTAAACAGAAACGTTTTCGTTCACAACTACAGGAATAGACTGATAATCCTTCACATACAGTTTTTTTAAGTTCTCAGTTAATAATTGAGTGCCTGATTTCCCTGTGTAAAAATAACCTACCCGCGGCCGTGCATCCAAATATCCAGCCATGGTTAAAATAGCTAGGTCTGGTCGAAGTGTAGCTCTCGTTAGATTGAGTCGTTCTGCAATATGCTCTCCAGTTATCGGCCCATTTTCCTTCACAATTTGCAAAATATGCTCTTGCCGTTTATTTAGCTCGATTGTACTCACCACCTAATCGCCCTTTAGGCTCATATGTATGTCATACTTATATAAAATTATTATATACTATCTCTCATAAATGAAAAGACATAAGGAGAAAAAGAGCCTTCACCATTCAGAAGGCCCTCTTTAAAAAAGATTATTTTGTTACAATTTCCTTCACATTCGCAAAGCTGATAATCATTTCTGCCAACTGTGACATTAATGCTAATCGGTTGTTTTTCAACGCTTGATCCTCTGCCATGACCATTGTATGGTCAAAGAAGTCGTTGATTGCACCTTGTAAAGATGCAAGTTTGTCGAAAAACTCTTCCTCACTAGCTCCATTTGATTCTAATTGTGATTTTACACCACGATATTGATTATATAGTGCCGTCTCGTACTCATTTTCAAACAGGGATTCATTGATTTCCGCGTTATCCACCGCTTTATTCGAGATGGTTAGCACACGGCTAAGAGCTTCAACCGTCTCTTTAAACCCACTACCATCTTTTTTCGTTTGCAGAACAAATGCCTTTTTGACCAGCGTAGGTAAAGCTGTAATATTTTTTTCTAATACGGCATCGATGATGTCATAGCGAATGCTTTGTTCTTGTAAATAGTGCTTTAAGCGGAGCTTGAAGAAAGCTACAAGCTCAAGTAGTAACTCTTCTTCACCTTTTTCTCCAATTCCCTTCTCCTTAATGGAAAGGATAGAGAGACGTAGAAGATCAGTTAGTGAAACATTCCATTCTTTATTGATTAAGATTTGAACAATTCCTGAAGCTTGTCTTCTTAATGCGTACGGATCCTGTGAGCCGCTTGGGATATTGCCAATTGCAAAAAACGAGACAATCGTATCTAATTTCTCTGCTAAGGCAAGAAGTGCCCCACTATTTGATTTAGGAGTAGAGTCTTCCGCGTTTCTTGGCATGTAGTGTTCATTAATGGCAACAGCAACCGCCTCAGATTCCCCTTTTTGTTTAGCATACTTCTCACCCATGAAACCTTGAAGTTCTGGGAATTCATATACCATATGAGTGACTAAATCAAACTTACTGATTTCAGCAGCACGATCCGCTGTCTTTTTATCTTCATCATTAAAGGTTAATAACTCTGCTAACTGATTTGTTAGTGAACGAACTCGTGCAACCTTTTCAGAAAGGGTACCAATTTCCTCATGATATACAATTGAAGCAAGCTTAGCTAGAGCATCGGAAATATTCATTTTTTGATCTTCTCTATAGAAAAATGCTGCATCTGATAGTCTTGCTCTAAGTACCTTCTCATTTCCCTTTGCTACTGTCTCAAGATGCATATGATCACCATTTCTTACTGTTACAAAGAACGGCAAAAGTGTTCCGTCCTTTTTCTTTACAGGGAAATAGCGCTGATGCTCTTTCATTGATGTGATAAGAACTTCTTCCGGAAGTTCTAGAAATTCTTCCTCAAATCTTCCAAATAAAGCCGTTGGATATTCAACTAGATTCGTTACTTCCTCTAATAATTCCTCATCGACAGGAATCGTCCAGCCTTGTTCTTCTTCTAACTTAGAAATTTGGGAGAGAATTGCATCTTTTCTTTCTTCTGCATTCGCAATTACAAATTCACCTAAAAGCTTAGTTACATACTCTTCTGGTGTACCGATTTCTACTTCTTTCCCTAGGAAACGATGCCCGTTTGTACGATTGCTTGTCGATACATTCGTGATTGTAAATGGGATAATCTCTGTTCCATATATAGCAAGTAACCATTTAATTGGACGAATATATTTTAGTGTTTCATTTGCCCAACGCATATTTTTAGGGAAAGTTAGTCCGGTAATAATATGTTCTATCTCCGGAAGTATCTCTTTCGTCGCTTGCCCCTTTGTAAACTTACGTACATGAGCGTACTCAACCCCATTAATCTCTTTAAAATATATATCCTCAACAGACATTCCTTGACCTCTAGTGAATCCTACAGCTGCTTTTGACCAATTCCCTTCGTGGTCAACGGCAATCTTTTTAGCAGGTCCTTTTGCCTCTTCCTCAACATCCTCTTGGCTAGTACTTACACCGTAAGCAATGACAGCTAGACGTCTTGGAGTAGAAAAATGAGTGATGGAATCAAACGAAATCTTT
This sequence comes from Bacillus sp. Y1, assembly GCF_003586445.1. NCBI lineage: Bacteria > Bacillati > Bacillota > Bacilli > Caryophanales > Bacillaceae > Bacillus > Bacillus sp. Y1. The sequence continues at coordinate 3,513,381 of NZ_CP030028.1, forward strand.
TTCTCTTTTAGCCAGTTCTCTATTTTTGATGTTAACTGCTCAATTGACCCAGTAACGAAACGAGCCGGCATCTCCTCAAGCCCGATTTCTAGTAATAAATCTTGCTTATTCATGTGTATCTTCCCCCTTTTGCTGTAGAATTGGGAATCCTAACTTTTCTCTCTCTTCATAGAACGTTTTAGCTACCTTTCTTGCTAGGTTTCTACATCGACCGATAAAACCAGTACGTTCAGTAACCGAAATGGCACCTCTAGCATCTAGAAGATTAAATACGTGAGAGCATTTTAAGACATAGTCATAAGCGGGATGAACAAGCCCTTCGTTCATTTGACGATGTGCTTCTTTTTCATAAATGTTAAACAGATTAAAAAGCATTTCAGGATCTGACGTTTCAAAAGTATATTTTGAGTGCTCATATTCAGGCTGTAAGAAAATATCACGAACCGTAAATCCGTTGGTCCACTCTAAATCAAATACATTTTCCTTTTCTTGAATATAAGAAGCAAGGCGCTCAATTCCATAAGTGATTTCAACTGAAACAGGCTTACACTCAAGTCCCCCTACCTGTTGGAAATATGTAAATTGCGTTATCTCCATACCGTCTAACCATACTTCCCAACCAAGCCCTGCACATCCAAGCGATGGGTTTTCCCAATTATCTTCTACAAAACGAATATCGTGCTGAAGAGGATCAATTCCCAGCGCCTTCAACGAATCAAGATAAAGTTCCTGAATATTGTCAGGAGAAGGCTTCATAATCACTTGGAATTGGTGATGTTGATACAAGCGATTAGGGTTTTCTCCGTATCTTCCGTCGGCTGGTCGTCTTGATGGCTCCACATACGCTACATTCCATGGTTCAGGGCCAATGGCACGTAAGAACGTATATGGGCTCATAGTTCCTGCACCTTTTTCTACATCGTAAGCTTGCATTAAAATACATCCTTGATCAGACCAATGCTTTTGCAAAGTTAAAATCATGTCTTGAATATTCATCGTACACCTCCAAAATTTGTCGCATAAGAGAGAATCATTTTTGCCCAAACAAAAAACTCCCGTCTCCTATGCCTTTTTAGCATAGGGACGAGAGTTACCCGCGGTTCCACCCTATTTGCTGATTTTAAAAAACGTCAGCCACCTTAATCCGAAATTGCTCAGGAACGCCCTTCCTTAACACTCTATTCCTAGCTTACACCGTCCTAGGATCGCTTCTAAGTAGAGAAAGTTAAGTACTCCTTTCCTTCAACGCAAATATTAAATTTAATTTGAATCTTAGCTGAAACAAAGGTCGTTGTCAACTCTTAAAATCAATACTGCCTAATTGACTAATCTGATTTAGAAATTTTTTTGTTTTTAAATGTAAACCAGAGTATTCATCATAATAAGCATTAATAATTTTTTTCAGCTCATCCTTTGTTTCTTGCTTCACAGATATATTCCCTAACCTACTCATATCAATAAAATAAAACAAACGAAGTAGTTTTACTGTTGATTGAGAAATTTTATAGTGATAGGGATCCTTTTCCAAACAGCGATGACAGATAAATCCGCCCTCTCTGATTGAAAATGAAAAATGACCGTCTGTACTTCCACAAACGGCACATTGATTAAGAACGGGATACAACCCTAATGTATTCAACATTTTCACTTCAAAAATATGAACAATAATTTCTGGGTCATAGCCTTCGTTAATATAATTTAGCGTTTGATATAGCATCTCAAATAAAAAAGGATTTGCCTTTTTTTCGTCAGTGCTTTTATCTGTTAGATCAATAACGTAACTTGCATAAGCAGTTAGGAAGATATCCTCCTTGATTGAGCGCATCGAGGAAAGCATTTCACCTTGCTGCAAACTCCCTAGACCGCTGCTTGTTTGCACTAGGAATTGACCGTATGTAAAAAGCTGAGTAATGGCAGCTAAACGGCTGTTTGGCTTTTTTGCGCCGCGTGCCATCACCCCGATTTTCCCCCATTCACGTGTGAATAGAGTCACTATTTTATTTGTTTCACCATAATGATTTGTTCGAATGACGATGCCTTCGCATTTTTGAAACATCTAGAACACCATCCTAGTACGAGACAAACCTAGAGATATGGAAATTCAACCTCTGCTAGCTCATCATCCTGATTCCCGGGTATGTCTTGATTCTCCTTCTCTAACTCCTTAAAGAGCAGATAAGTGTCAATGTTACCTGTTTGCGAAAAAACTTTCCAGGTAAAATCCATCATCAAAAACCCCCACCTTTCAAATAGTTGACTAGCAATAAATCCAAATCGTTACCATTATCATAGCCTTGTCTACCAAAAATAATGAGTCGAAAATATTGTTAATAAAAAAGGTGCATAAACTAGAAAGATGAATAATAATCTAAAAATGGTAAATCAATATTCGTCCTCACGGAACCCAAAATCTCTCAGTTGGGACATTTTGTTGCGCCAATCCTTCTGAACCTTAACCCATAATTCTAAAAATACTTTTGTTCCCAACAAGTTCTCAATATCCTGCCTTGCACGTTTTCCAATTTCCTTTAACATGCTTCCTTGTTTACCAATAATAATTCCTTTTTGGGAATCACGTTCTACAATAATGGTTGCCATGACGTGTACGACATCTTTGTCTTCTAAGCGTTCCATTTTCTCAATAACAACCGCTAATGAATGAGGAATTTCTTCCCTTGTTAAATGCAATGCCTTCTCACGTATTAGCTCTGACACGATAAATCTTTCTGGATGATCTGTTACTTGGTCGGCTGGATAATACTGAGGTCCTTCGGGAATATATTTCTTAATCACATCAAGCAAGACCTCGAGGTTATTTCCTTCAAGCGCAGAGATGGGAATAATTTCAGCAAAAGGATATTTTTCTTTATACGAAACGATAATTTCCATGAGTTTGTCAGGATGAACAAGATCGATTTTGTTAATCACAAGGAATACAGGTGTTTTAATTGATTGGAATTTATCTAAAATAAACTCTTCCCCACGACCAAAACCTTCTTCTGCATTCACCATAAAAAGAACAATATCGACTTCTTTTAATGTGTTTTGAGCAACCTTCATCATAAAGTCCCCAAGCTTATGCTTTGGCTTATGAATTCCTGGTGTATCAATAAATACTAATTGTGCATCATTGGTTGTTAGTACACCTTGTACTTTGTTTCTTGTAGTTTGTGGTTTATCACTCATAATAGCGATTTTTTGTCCGATTACCCGATTGAGGAATGTTGATTTCCCAACATTTGGACGGCCGATGATTGAAATAAACCCTGATTTGTGCTCTTGCTTTTGATTATTACTCATTTAGATCCTCCGGTGAAAATGCTCCTGGTAGTAATTCTGCTACGGTGATTTCTTGTGTATCGCCTTTTAAATTTGTTAAAAGGACTTTCATATCTTTAGGACATAACTCTGAAATAACTTGACGACATGCTCCACATGGAGAAACAGGACCTTCTGTATCTGCAACTACGGCAAGCATCTCAAATTGACGATCTCCCCCAGCATATGCACTGAAAAACGCAGTTCTCTCCGCACAATTGGTCATGCTAAAAGCAGCATTTTCTACATTACACCCATGATATACTTTCCCATCAGTCGTTAAGAGGGCAGCTCCCACTTGGAACTTCGAATATGGTACATAAGCTTTTTCTCTTGCAATTTTCGCTTCTTTAATTAATGTTTCTTGCTTGCTCAAATTAATACTTCCTTTCAAGGAGACTGCATACTCCTATTTTACCTCATTTTGTTCTGCATTTCATCGATTGTAGCAAAATTGTAATAAAGAAGATTGAATTTTCTAAATATTACTCAATTCCTTCAATTTGTTTCCCTATTTTACTCTTTCTTGAATGCGATTTCAAATAAAAATGGAACCGAAAATAGGTTCGGTTCCCTATTACCATAGCCTTGGTATAAAAATAATCATACCAATGATGATGCTCACCATGGAAAAGATAAAGACTGCCGCCGCAGCCATATCCTTTGCTTTTTTTGCTAATGGATGAAATTCCTCTGTCACTAAATCCACAAGGTTTTCTATACTCGAATTAATTAGTTCTAAGGAGATCACTCCTCCTATTGATAAGAGGAGAAACACCCACTCAACTAAAGAAACTTGTAGCAAAAAGCCAAGTAAGACAACTAACATCGTAAAGAAAAGATGAATTTTCATATTCCTCTCCTCTTTTACTGCCTTACTAAACCCGGATAGGGCATGCCGGAAAGAATATAGGACATGTCTCGTTTTATACTTTCTTTTATCGTCCGAGCCCGTACTCATCCAATATACTCCGTTGAAGATCAAACATTTCCTTTTCCTCTGCTTCTGTCTCATGATCATAACCTAATAAATGAAGAAATCCATGGACAGCTAAAAAACCTAACTCACGCTCAACAGAATGCCCATAGTCTGTAGCCTGTTCACGAGCTTTATCAGTTGAAATAATAATATCTCCGAGTACTCTTGGCATGTTTGCACCGCTTATTTGAATTTCTCCCTCTCCGAGTTCCTCTAAGGCGAAAGAAATTACATCTGTTGGCTTATCCTTTCCTCTGTATTCACGGTTAATTTCTTGAATACGGTCATTATCAACAAATGTAACGGATAGCTCACAAGGTTCTGTAATTTGTAGTTTTTTTTGAGCTGAATTTAATACCCCTTCAATTTGCTCAATCGCTTCTTCTGTCATTTCATTTGTTTCATCTAAAAAATCGATACTTAAGTTCATGCTTGTTTCACCTTCTGTTTCGTAATTTCTGGATATTCAATTCGAGAATGGAAGATTCCCTTTAACGTTTCACATAGTGTATTTGAGATGATTTCCATTTCCTTGAGTGTTAAGTCACATTCATTCAGCTGCCCATCCTGTAATCGATCTGCAATAATATTTTTAACCAAGCTTTCTATTTGTTCAGGATTAGGATGCTGCATAGACCGAACGGCTGCCTCCACACTATCGGCTATTCCGATGATGGCAATTTCCTTATTTTGAGCTTTTGGTCCAGGATAACGATAATCCTCTTCTCGCACCTCATTGCCATTTTGTTTTGCCTTGTGGTAAAAGAACTTGAGTAAAGTAGTACCATGATGTTGCTCAGCAATATCAACAATTTCTTTAGGCATTTTGTATTGTCTTAATAGTTCAGCGCCATCTGTGGCATGTGCCACTATAATATTTTTGCTCGTTTGTGGCGGCAAGCGATCATGAGGATTTTCAATATTCATTTGATTTTCAATAAAAAATTGTGGTCTCTTTGTCTTCCCAATATCGTGATAATAGCATCCTACCCTTGCTAATAAGCCGTTTGCCCCGATTGCCTCACATGCTGACTCGGCAAGATTTGCTACCATAATAGAATGATGGTAGGTTCCAGGTGCCTCTGTAAGTATTTTTCTTAGAAGCGGATGATTTGGATTTGATAATTCAATCAGTCTCATCGTCGAAAGGATTCCAAATCCAGCCTCGAAAAAAGGAAGGAGCCCGATTGTTAGAATCGCGGCAATAATTCCCGATGTAAAGGCACCACCAAAATAAAACGTATATTCTTTTGCATTATAGTGACCATTGTTAATAAATAACAAGGCAAAAATAATGATGATATTTATCAAAGAAACAAACATACCCGCCTGAAGAATTTTCATCCTCTGATTTTGTTTACTTAAAAACATTATGCTCGCTAAACCACTACAAATGATGTAGATACCAATATTTACATTGAGTGAGCTTGTTATATTTTCACTAAACAAAATGGTTCCGCTTAGAGCTAAAATAATGGTTGTTAAAATCGCTAGTCTATCGTCCACTAAAATTTTAATTAACATGGCTGCCATAGCAGCAGGAAATAAATAACCTAAATCTGAAAACTCAAATTGTTGAAGAAGACTAATTCCTTTTAACATCACGATTGAAAGAATAAAGATAATGCTAAACAAAAGCAAGTAATTTTGCTTCATATCTCCACTCACTTTGAGTTCATGGAAGTAATAGTACAGAGCAATTACCATTACCATAACAAGAAGTGCTAATCCGATAAAAGGCAGTGTTGATTGCTGATTGTCTGTAAGGCCGACAAGCTCTAGCTGACGAAAGACTTCTCTACTGATCAGTTGGTTCTCTTCAACAATTATTTGCCCTTGTAATATCTTTACTGGCTCAACACTTTCCTTGGCCTGTTCCCTAAGCTCCTGAGTAGCCTCTAAATCAAAAAATTCATTTTGAACAACTGCATATCGTCCTAATTCAATTACAGCTGCTTTTAATTGACTGCTCATAGATGTAAGTTTCAGTTCTTCTTCTACAAGCCTCTTACTATTTTCCACTTCATCTGCTGGAATTCTTCGATTCATAACCGTATTTATAGCGGTTATGGTCACATCCTTGGCAACAGATAACTCTTCCTTGGAGGAAGAGACAAGTGCTAGCAAGACAGAATCAGAAATACTTCTTGTTACCTCCTCTGTTAGCTTTCCCTTCATCTTGTCGACAACTTCATTGTCTGAAGGAGCACCCCCAGAATTCTCACTTTCTTGCCCCTGAGAAGTTCCTTCTGAAGCGTTTACTTGGTCTTGCAGCTCCTTTTTCACTTCCGTTGCTGCATCGAAGATTGAGGTGATTAAATCGACTCGATTCTCATTTGTTTCCTTTTTCATATAATAGACATCTTGAACACTGTCTTCAGCTTCTTCTCTCTTCTTTTCGGTACTCTCTTTATCAGAGATCGTTACTGGAGATCTTACGGTTTGATTCGCAATGGAAAACAAGCGTAAATCCATTTTTTCTGGCTTAACATTGGAAAACATGGAGGCATAAAGGACTAAGCCAAGAACGAGGAATAACAAGACCCGAAAAATTCGCAGATCTAGTAAGCCTCTAATTTTCATCAACTGTTGTTGAATCTTTTCCACTATGACTCTCCTCCAATTCTTATCATTAAACAAAATAAATGCCACATATGTAAAATGATAACAGTTTTTCAGGTAAGATGCATCTTTTTCAAAAAACAAGAAAAACCGTTCGATTTTTACTCGAACGGTTTACTCATTAGATTGCTTTTCGTACGCTTGGATGATTCGACCTACTAGAGGGTGTCTAACCACATCGCTTTGTTCTAAATGAATAATGGAAATACCCTTTACGGCAGATAGAATGGATTCCGCCGTAATCAAACCTGATCTTACACCTTTAGGTAAGTCAATTTGTGTTTGATCACCGGTAATGACCATTTTAGAGCCGAATCCAAGTCGGGTTAAGAACATTTTCATCTGTGCCTGTGTTGTGTTTTGTGCTTCATCTAAAATAACAAAGGCATCATCTAAGGTTCTTCCCCTCATATAGGCTAGAGGAGCAATTTCTATCGTTCCTCGTTCGATCATACGCTGTGTATGCTCCGTTCCTAAGATATCATGAAGTGCATCATATAGTGGACGTAAATACGGGTCAACCTTTTCTTTTAAGTCCCCTGGTAAAAATCCAAGACTTTCTCCCGCTTCGACTGCTGGTCTTGTTAAGATAATTCGTTTTACATTTCCATTTTTCAAGGCATTCACTGCCATAACCACAGCTAAATACGTTTTTCCCGTACCGGCTGGACCAATGCCAAAAACAAGATCATGCTTCTTCATCGCCGTTAAATACTGCTGCTGACCGAGAGTTTTCACTCTTATTGACTTGCCTTTCGCATTTTTCGCAATTTCTTCTTCATATATGTCCTTAAAGTACTCTAATGTACCTTTCTTAGACATTTGGATGGCATACATACAATCTCGTCCGCTAATATTAATGCCTTTTCTAATAACATACAATAGATTGCTAATAATGCTTGTAACCATTTCAACATTTTCAGTTGAACCCGATACACTTACGGTTTCACCTCTGGTTACTATCGATACACCCAATTCCTGCTCAATCATTTTAATATTTGCATCAGAATTACCTAATAGAGCGATGGCTTCATTTGGATTTTCGAGATTTACACTAATTGTTTTTAGTTCTTCTGTCATTCCGAGTCTCCTTGAGTAATTGGTTGAGGTTCTGCAATATTTTCAATTACTTGAAAATGAACAATTAAGTTAACTTTACCATTCTTGACCAATTGGCGCAAAACTTTTTCCCCTTTTATTTTAGCATCTTCAGGTAGGAGACTTTTTATATCTTTTCTAGCCATTTCTCTTGCGACAGTATATGCTTGTTTTTCCGTATATACCCTTGTCTCATTTTCACTTTCACGAATCGTGGATTGTTGGTAAGAAATGGGCAAATTCCATTTTAGGAATTTGATTGGCTTCTTATTTTCCTCTGTAACCGATTGTTTGTACTCGACCTTCCCAAAACCCCAAACAGGAATATTGAACCCACCTATAGTTATTGTATGTTTTCTTACTTCATTTCCCGTGTATACTTGAAAGTTCGTTGACAAAGGAAGTTCCACTTCTGTCCAGTACCAAGTTTCACCTAAAACCTCTCCCCTTGCTGGAACGAGCTGTTCCTCTCCTTCCCTTCCAATCGTCCCTGACACTAAAACTTTTCCTGGAGAAACGACTTCATTAAGAGAAACCAGCGTTTTACCTTCTTCAACAAAATAGTCAACAACCGTTGCTTTCTTTTTTGCTACCAAATTTTGTGGGCCGTATTCCTTTTGTTTTTCAGGTTCATTTTTTTCGACTACTTGTAAGTGGTAGGTTGTCCCCTGTAACTCCACTCCGATCCATGTTAGTTCATCCATACTGTCTGTAATCGACTTTTGAATCGCATCTGGGGTACCTAAGGACCACTGGAATTTCCCCTTTTTTACTCCTATTTCATCAAGGGTTTTCCGGATTTTATATTCTGTTGCTGGGTCTGCTCCTTTAATTTCGATTCCCCATACCATGTTTGAAAGCAGGGTAATAACAATAAAAAAGAGAAAAGCACCGATAAAGAAACCAATATTTTTAATTGCTCTTTTCATCAGAAAAGGAAGGCCTGTCCGTCGCTGGAACTCAATTTTACAGCCTGAGTTCCTAACAACCTTCCTAATTTTATGGGCATCCTCCACTCTTATTTCAAAGCTCATGGCATTTACGCCATGACGCTTTACTCTCCAGATTGAAACCTGTTCTCTTGTTAGCGTGTTAATAAATCTTTCAAGGCCTTTTCCTGTCACCTTTACAGATACAATTCCCGTATAGTAGTAAATCCATTGGTTCTTCATATTCTGCCTCCTTACCTTTCAGACGAAATCAATTAAAACTCTTATTCTTCAAGATAAATAACGTGTTCAATTTTCCCTTCAAGTAGAATCTCCTCTGGAAGTATCGTCTTAATGACAAATGCCTTGCCCTTTATTAACAACTGCCCTTGCTTTAAAAGCAGTCTAAGCTCTTTCTCTGAGAAAGTGAGTAAGCCACGGTGGTTCTCAATATAGATGTGGATTTGACCAATCATAGTGATGCGGGGTAAATCCATCATGACATCTTGTGGAAGATCCATTGTTTGGGTCATCCAGTTTCTTACACGTTGCCCCCACCTTTTAGCCATAAAAAAAGAACCCCCTTTCATCTCATGTTTATGAAATGAATGGGGGTTCTAGCACTACTTTTTAAGCAATCCTGCCGTGTTTTAGTAGTGTGAATTCGTTCTTTTTCGATGATAACCCTGTTTTGCTTTAGGTGGGCCTAAAATTTCCGACCAAATAACAGCATCCCTTAATGTCTGGCTAGACACACGGAGGTCATGATCTGTTTTAGAAGCCGATTCCACTCTCGGCTTCTGATTTAATCTTCCCGTCGTTTGACGGTCCACCTTCTTGTTTGGAGTATACTGTTGTTCTCTATTCGTGTTTTTTACTTCTTGCACTCGATTGGTGCTCAAGCTTCGTGTTTCTACAGACTCTTTCTTTTCCATTTGTGGACGTTCAAACTTTTGTTGAAGTTCTCCAAAATCAAAGTCGATAAAAGGTTTTGATTTCTCTGATGTTTGTCCAGGGAGAAAAGGCTTTGGCTGTTTACGCTTTTGACGGTCGTCTTCCCCCGTGCCCTTCATCTGTTTATAGAAGGAGGAAATAATCCCGATCAACACAACTAAGATAAAGGGATTTTCCAATAGAAATTGCAAAGATGGACACCTCCTTGCTTTACGTCAGTAATCGTATTATTTTTTATCCGTATTTCCGTCTGGTTTACCAATAGAATCTCTCATACTCGTGTCAGCTGCAATGTTTTGGATATTTAAATAATCCATCACACCAATTTTCCCAGAAGTTAACGCCTCTGACATGGCAAGTGGTACCTTTGCTTCCGCTTCTACTACTTTTGCTCTCATTTCTTCAACTCGTGCTTTCATTTCCTGTTCCTGAGCTACTGCCATTGCTCTGCGTTCCTCTGCTTTTGCTTGAGCGATCTTTTTATCTGCTTCCGCTTGTTCCGTTTGTAATTCAGCACCAATGTTCTTTCCGATATCAACATCCGCAATATCAATCGACAGAATTTCAAATGCCGTACCCGCATCTAAGCCTTTTGACAAGACGGTTTGTGAGATCATATCTGGATTTTCTAACACTTTTTTATGATTGTCAGAGGAACCAATTGTTGAAACAATCCCTTCCCCAACACGAGCTACAATCGTTTCTTCACCAGCACCACCGACTAAACGATCAATATTTGCACGCACGGTAATTCTCGCTTTTGCTTTTACCTCAATTCCATCCATTGCAACCCCTGCAATAAATGGAGTTTCAATTACCTTTGGATTTACACTCATCTGCACAGCCTCTAATACATCACGACCCGCTAAATCAATCGCTGCCGCACGTTCGAAAGATAATTCGATATTAGCACGGTGAGCAGCAATTAATGCATTAACCACTCTATCTACATTACCACCTGCTAAGTAATGGCTTTCTAGTTGATTGGTTGTAACATCCAAGCCTGCTTTATGTGCCTTAATTAAAGGGTTGATTACTCTACTTGGAATCACTCGACGTAATCTCATTCCAATCAGTGTGAAAATACTTACCTTAACACCTGCAGCAAGTGCTGAAATCCAGAGCATAACTGGTACAAACGTGAGCAAAACAGATAATAAAACAATTCCTAATACAACTAAAACAATAACAAATATCGTTCCAGATCCTAAAATCATTCTTCTTCCTCCTTAGACAATGGTTCTGTTATCTCTCTAACAACTATTCTAGCTCCTTCAGATTTAACAATCTTTACTCTCTTATCTTTCCCAATAAAACTCCCCTCACTAACCACATCAATACGCTCATCATCTAAAACAATGGTACCTGCTGGACGTAATGCCGTGAGAGTCATTCCCTCTTTCCCTACGATCTCCGGTCGATTTTTATTTGAAACGTAACCGGCTTCGCTTTTTGTGGAGTCAGTTAGAATAATCCTTCTAAAGAATTTCATCTTTTTACCAAACACCTTTACCATTAAGATAGATGCTAATACGGAAATACTTAATGCAATGAGAATCGAGATTCCCATATGAACAACATTATCCGTGGCTAGAAACAAACTTGCTAAAATGGCCGCTAGACCAAAAACACCTGCAATTCCACCAGGTAAAAACAACTCCAACAATATGAGTCCAATTCCTATCACAAATAGGATTAATGTTTCAAAACCAGCTAATCCTGCCACTAAATGTCCGTAGAAGAATAGTAGCAACGATGAAAGTCCCATAAATCCTGGGATTCCAAACCCTGGTGAGTATAATTCAAGGATTAAGCCGAGACTACCAATCGATAGCAAAATCGGAACAACAACAGGATGAGTGATGAAACGTGCAATTTTTTCTGCAAAGCTCTCTTCTACATCTATGAGCTTAGCGCCAGAAAGATCAAGTACTGAAAGTAAATCCTCTAGGCTAGAAACCGTCCCTTCTGAATATCCGACTTCCTCTGCCTGATCTGCAGTCAATGTTAACAATTTTCCTGTTGGTGCCCCATACTCAGGCAAGTCTACTTCACGATCAGCCATCGCTAGTGCATAGATGGGATCCCGACCGCTTTGTTCCGCAGCAGCTTTCATGGCACTTAGCCAGTAGGATTGCGCCTTTTCATCAGCAGCATTTCCTGCTTGGTCAATGACAGCAGCCGAACCAATGGTTCCACTTGGCACCATATAAATCTCATCCATATTAAGTGAAATATACGCTCCTGCTGATAACGCTTGATTGTCAATAAACGCAATGGTTTTTATATTCGTCGCTGACAGTAATTGGCCTATTTTCCCTGCCGCATCGACAGCGCCTCCTGGTGTATTTATTGTAAAAATGATTGCCTTTGCATTTTCTTCTTCAGCCTCTTTTACAGCTCTCGATAAGAATGCGTAAAGACCTTTCTCAACTGTTTCTTCCAAAGGTACTACATATACAGCTTCGCCTTGAGCTCCTCCTTTAAGCGGAAGGATCGACAATATACCAACCATAAAAAAAGAAATGACCATGATCCATCGACAAAGCTTCACCCATTTCCCTCCTTCCTCACATGATGCATAGTATGTATACGGTTGATCCTGCAAAAAGGTTTCAAAACTTAGTTTCTTTATACAAAGTATATGTAAAAAGACTGCAGAATCCCTGCAGTCTTTAAAGCATGTTTATTATGAAAGGTGTTGTTGTACAAGTTTATTAACAAGTGATCCATCAGCCTTACCTTTTACTTTAGGCATTAGTACTGCCATCACTTTTCCCATCTCAGCCTTTGTAGAAGCACCTGTTTCTAATATCGCCGCTTTCACTATATCGGATAGTTCCTCTTCCGTTAGCTGTTTTGGCATATATTCCACTATATACGATAATTCAGTACGTAGTTTCTCAACTAGGTCATCACGACCTGCTTTTTCAAATTCATGGAGGGAATCCTTGCGTTGCTTTACTTCGCGAGAAAGGACAGTTAACTCTTCGTTCTCGGATAATTCCTGGCCAGTTTTAATAGCTTCATTTTGCAACGAAGCTTTGACCATCCGAATAACGGAAAGTTTATCTTTTTCTTTGTTTTTCATCGCTTGCTTCATATCATTATTTAAACGCTCGAGAAGACTCATTTACACACCCTCTCTTACCACTTACGTTTTCTAGCAGCTTCAGACTTTTTCTTACGCTTAACGCTAGGCTTTTCGTAGAATTCGCGCTTTCTAGCTTCTTGTATAGTACCTGACTTAGATACAGTACGTTTGAAGCGACGAAGAGCATCTTCAAGCGATTCGTTTTTACGAACAACGGTTTTAGACATTCTCTTTCCCTCCCTCCGAACACAACACACTTACAACAAACAACATGGAATTTCCATGTACTTTGCAATTATAATATAACAGTGAAACAAGGTCAACTGTAATTCGACTAGCTATCGTCCATTTATGAATAAAACTTTAAAATATCATATTTTCTTACGGATACTTAGCATGTCCTACATCCCTTTGCAATAAAGATGTAACAGGAGGGAAAAGCATGGTAAGTGTTCTTTTATTTTGTATCTTTATTGTATTATTTATTTTTGGTATGACCATTTTGCGAACGGGTTTATTTAATTTATCCGCAGATTCACTTAAAAAATGGCTTGTAAAATTAACCGATCGCACATGGAAAGGACTTTTAGCATCCATTATCATTACGGGAGCTCTACAAAGCAGCTCAGCTGTCATGGTCATGACGATCGGGTTGATTTCTGCTGGGTTGCTAACGTTTCGCCAATCTATTGGGATCATACTTGGAACCAATATTGGCACAACCTTTACAACTGAATTTATCACATTCCAAATCGACTCTTTTCTCGTACCAATGGCTATTTTAGGAGCCTTACTTATTTTCATGAAAAATAAAAATGCAAATGCCTTTGGTTTAATACTACTGGGAATGGCAACGGTTTTTTCTGCAATGAGTGGCTTTAAATATCTAGCAAAACCCTTATCTAGTTTACCGATCATCCAACAATTGATTATTGATATGAATGAAAGCAACTTACTTAGTGTTGGTGTGGGGGCTATTATTACAGCTCTTATTCACTCAAGCTCTGCTACGACAGGTATTATTATGGGGTTCCTATCAAGTCAGTTACTTACGATTGGTGCTGGTATAGCCGTCATGCTTGGAGCTAATATAGGAACCTGTGTAACTGGGTATGTGGCTAGTATCGGCGGGGGAAAAGAGGCTCGTCTATGCGCGTATTCTCATATATGGTTAAATGTAATCGGCGTGATTGCCTTTTTCCCATTCATCGCTTATCTTGCAAGCATAGCAGGTAGCCTAGCTCAAGAGCCTGATGTACAACTTGCTCATATTAGCGTCCTGTTTAACGTTATTTCTTCTCTACTTGTCCTTCCATTCACCAGTCATTTCGCTACATTTGTTACAAAAATACATGGTAAAAAATAAAAACATGCCGGGTGGCATGTTTTTATTTTTAATAGTCACTATTGGAAACTAATCCTTTTACAATAGCAATGCCTGAGCTAGCTCCAATACGAGTTGCACCAGCATCAATCATATTTTTTGCGTCTTCCGCGCTTCTTACTCCACCTGAAGCTTTCACTCCAATAGTAGGACCAACCGTCTTGCGCATTAATGCAATATCATCAACCGTTGCTCCACCCGTGGAGAATCCTGTAGATGTTTTGACAAAATCCGTACCTGCACTTACAGCTAGCTTACATGCACGCACTTTTTCCTCTTCCGTTAAAAGAGATGTTTCAATAATAACCTTTGTTAAAGCTTTACCTTTTGCAGCGTTAACAACCGCTTGAATATCTCTTTCTACCAATGAGTCATCTCCATTTTTTAGTGCACCGATATTGATAACCATATCTACCTCGGTCGCACCATTTTCAATGGCGTTAGTTGTTTCAAAGGCTTTTGTCTCAGGTGTATTGGCTCCCAAAGGAAAACCGATAACCGTACAAACATCCACACCCGTTCCCTTTAATAACTCACTAGCATAGGCTACCCATGTTGGGTTCACACATACTGAAGCAAACTGATATTCCTTTGCTTCAGCACATAATTGTTCAATTTGGTCTTTTGTTGCTTCAGCTTTTAACAAAGTGTGATCAATCATTTTAGCGATTTCTTTCATCATATTCACTCCAATTAAAAAATTATATCGCTGCTTGTTCTGCTGATCTAACAAACTCATCAAGCACACGGACAAATTGACCTTCATTGTAAGGGTAACCAGCTTTTGTGATTTTCACCTTTACAATTTGTCCAATCATTTCTTCTGTCCCTTTAAATATAACCTTTAAATAATTATCTGTATATCCCTCATACATGCCTTCACCACTTTTTGACCGTTCTTCAGGAATCACTTCGAGTACTTCCCCTTCAAATTGTGAAGCATACTCTTTCGCTAATTGATCAGATAATGAAATTAATCGATGCACACGCTCATTTTTAATATCTTCATCCACTTGGTCATCCATTCTAGCTGCAGGAGTACCCGTACGTTTAGAGTATGGGAATACATGGAGTTCTGAAAATTTATGGTCCTTGATAAAATGATAAGTTTCCATAAACTCTTCTTCTGTTTCACCAGGGAAACCAACGATTACGTCAGAAGTGACCGCAAGACCTGGTAAAGCTTCCTTCAATCGGTTTAAGCGCTCGCCAAAGAATTCCATGGTATACTTACGCCGCATTCTTTTTAAAACCGTGTTTGAACCAGATTGTAATGGAATATGAAGATGTCTAACTATTACATTTGAGTCATTCATTACTTGAATAACTTCATCCGTAATTTGACTCGCTTCAATGGAAGAGATTCTTAGTCTCTCAAGCCCAATCACTTCTTTTTCTATATCTTTTAATAACATAGCAAGATTATAATCCTTCATATCTTCACCGTATCCACCAGTATGAATACCAGTTAATACGATTTCCTTATAACCAGCATCAACCAGCTGCTGTGCTTGTCTGATCACTTCCTTTGGATCACGTGATCTCATTAATCCACGAGCCCAAGGAATGATACAAAACGTACAGAAATTATTGCAGCCTTCCTGAATCTTTAAAGACGCACGAGTACGGTCCGTAAAAGCAGGAACATCTAACTCCTCGTAAACACGATTTTTCATAATATTACCAACCGCATTAATTGGTTGTCTTTCTTCCTTAAAGCGTTCAATGTATTCAAGCATCTTCACACGGTCCTGTGTTCCAACAACAATATCTACACCAGGAATTGCCATAATTTCAGCCGGAGATGTTTGTGCATAACATCCTGTTACACATATAACTGCATCCGGATTTTTTCGAATCGCACGTCTGATTACTTGGCGACTCTTTTTATCGCCTGTGTTTGTTACTGTACAAGTATTGATGACATAAACATCTGAAGTTGATTCATAGTCTACTCTCTCATATCCCTGTTCTTGAAATAGCTGCCAAATGGCTTCTGTTTCGTAATGATTTACCTTACAACCTAATGTATGAAATGCAACTGATGGCATATTGTTCACCTCAATAGTTCAAATTGATAAGAAATTACTGACAGCACATATAAGGGTGCTGTCTCTGTACGTAAGATTCTAGGACCAAGCCCACAGGATCGGAACCCTTCTTGGGTGAGCAACTCAACTTCTAATTCTGTTAGTCCACCTTCAGGACCGAACACAATTAAGACACTGTCATCATTCTTCATCTCTTGAAGAGTGCGAGCGAGAGTCGAGCACTCCCCTTGCTTTGCTTCTTCCTCATAAGCAATCAATTTATACGTATAGTCTTTTGAAAGACTAATAAGCTTTGCTAAATTAAGAGGAGTTACAACAGTTGGCACGATCCGTCGGTGCGACTGCTCTGCTGCCTCCTTTGCGATCCTTTGCCAACGGTCTACTTTTTTATCAGCCTTTTTTTCATCCCATTTTACTACCGATCTAGCAGTTGTTACTGGGACGAAAGAATAGGCACCTAATTCAGTGCCTTTTTGTATGATCCACTCTAGCTTGTCACCTTTAGGAAGACCACTTGCAATCGTCACACGAACGGGAAGTTCAGAAGACACTCCCTCCCATTGTACAACGTCTGCAACGACTTGTTCATCGGTAATTTCTGCAATTTGGCAAATAGCCCCTTCTCCTTTGGAAGTCGTACAAATGATTTGATCGTTAATCTTTAATCTCATCACCTTCACAATGTGTCTGAAATCGTCACCCTTTATGACAAATCGTCCTTCCGTTGTCTGATCAACAAAATATCGTTGCACACGCTACACCTTCTTTATTCATGTATAAAGGGGGATATCCCCCTTCACATTATTGCCTCTTCGCAATCATCGCAATCCAATCTTCCATTTGAATCGTCTCTATTATCTCAAAACCCGAGCGCTCTATAGCAGCTCTAACTTCATCTTTTTTCTGTAGAATGATACCTGAAGAAATAAAATAGCCGTCTTTTTTAACAACTCTTGCTACATCATCAGTAAATCGAACAATTACTTCGGCTAAAATATTTGCAACTACCACATCCGCCTGTTGGTCCACACCATCAAGTAAATTGTTTTGAGCGACGGTTACTACTTCATGTGTTTTATTAAGCTTGCTATTAATCTTTGCTGATTTAACAGCCACTTCGTCTAAATCTAGAGCGAGGACTGAGCTTGCACCTAACATGGCTGATGCAATACTTAATACACCTGTTCCCGTTCCAACGTCAACAACTCGGTTACCTTCTCTAACCGTTCTTTCTAACGCCTGTATACACATAACTGTCGTCGGATGCGTTCCTGTACCGAATGCCATTCCTGGATCCAATTCAATAATTAATTCATCACTTGAAACCGGAGTATATTCTTCCCATGTTGGTACAATGGTAAATCGTTCAGAAATTTTCACTGGATGATAATACTTTTTCCATGCGGTTGCCCATTCTTCTTCATTCACTTCACTGACCGTTACGGTATTTCTTCCAATATCAATATTATGAATACTTAGGTTGTTAATGGATTCTTTTATTGCATCAACCGTTTCTCCCAAGAAGCTTGTAACCGGTAAATATGCTTTAACCATTACTCCTTCATCCGGATAATCTTTAGGATTGAGTTGGTAGATTTCACCGAATTGGTCTTCCCTTTCTTTCACAAGCTCTAATGGATCCTCAATAACCACTCCACTTGCGCCTGCCTCATGCAAAATATTTGAGATCGGTTCTATTGCCTCATTTGTTGTATGAATGCAAAGTTCTGACCATTTCATACTACCAACTCCTATTCCTTTTATTCGCCTTTAAATGCTCTCTTTACTTTTGAAAAAAAACCTTCTTCATGCTCCCCTTGAGGAACGCTTCCACTTACCTCTGCAAACTCATGAAGCAATTGCTTTTGCTTTTCAGTTAACTTTGTTGGTGTTAAGATTCGAATAATAATATGCTGATCACCTGTACCATAGCCTCTTACGTTTGGAACACCTTTTCCCTTCAATCGGAATTTGGTTCCTGTTTGTGTACCAGCTGGCACTTTCAGTTTTACTTTTCCGTGTAATGTTGGTACTTCCACTTCATCACCTAGTGCTGCTTGAACAAAATTAATCGGCATTTCACAATAGATATCGTCTCCATCACGTTCAAAGAACTCATGCGAACGGACATGGAATACAACATATAAATCTCCTGCCGGTCCACCATTCACTCCAGGTTCACCTTGTCCAGCAACACGAAGCTGTTGACCATCATCAATACCTGCAGGAATCTTCACATGAATCTTACGACGTTTTTTCACTTTCCCTGTTCCACCACATGTTGAACACTTGTCTTTAATCTGTTTTCCAGTTCCGCTACAGTAATGACAGACTCTTCGATTCACAATCCGACCAAATGGTGTGTTTTGCTCTACATTCAGCTGACCAGTACCTTGACAGTGACTACAAGTATCTGGTTTCGTACCTGGTTTTGCTCCAGATCCGTGACATGTTTCACAATTTTCTTCCCTCGGTATTTCTAAATCGGTTTCCTTCCCGAAAACCGCTTCCTCGAAGCTAAGGGTCATTGTATATTGGAGGTCGGCTCCTTGTCTTGGTGCATTAGGATCTCTTCTTCTTGATCCTCCACCGCCAAAGAACGTGCTAAATATATCCTCAAAGCCGCCAAAACCACCGAAGTCTCCTCCACCAAAACCTTGGTTAGGATCCGTATGACCGAATTGATCATAGTGTGCTTTCTTTTGGTCGTCACTTAACACCTCATATGCTTCTTTTACTTCTTTGAACTTTTCATCCGCATCTGGTTCCTTATTAATATCAGGATGATACTTTTTTGATAGCTTTCGGTACGCTTTTTTTATCTCATCTTTTGAAGCACTTTTACTGACTCCAAGTACCTCATAGTAGTCCCTTTTACTCATGATTGCCCACTCCCCGAATCATTTCACATAAAGGTTATTTTAACATTACCATTCAACCCAAAGCAATGAAAAAGCCAAAGTCGCTTGGATTTGACTTTGACTTTTTCTAAGCTAGTTAGCCTAAACTTATTTATCGTCTTTTACTTCCTCAAATTCTGCATCAACGACATTGTCATCCTTGCTAGTTTCGCCTGGTTGACCTCCAGCTGCTTGAGCTTGCTTAGCTGCTTCTTCATATAGCTTAACTGTTAAGTTTTGAACGATTTCTTGAAGAGCATCCTTTTTCGCACGAATTTCTTCTAATTCGTTTTTCTCAATCGCAGCCTTTAGGGCATCCTTCGCTTCATTTGCTGAAGCTACTTCAGACGCGTCTACTTTTCCTTCAAGGTCTTTCAGAGTTTTTTCAGTTGTAAATACAAGCTGATCCGCTTCATTGCGAAGTTCTACTTCTTCTTTACGCTTTTTATCAGCTTCTGCATTTTCTTCTGCTTCTCTAACCATCTTTTGAATTTCTTCATCAGATAGACCAGTTGAAGACTTAATCGTAATTGTTTGTTCCTTGTTTGTTCCTAGATCCTTCGCACGAACGTTTACGATACCATTTTTATCAATATCAAATGATACTTCAATTTGTGGAATACCACGTGGTGCTGGTGGAATGTCCGTTAATTGGAAACGACCAAGTGTTTTGTTATCAGCCGCCATTGGACGCTCACCTTGAAGAACATGGATATCAACAGCTGTTTGGCTATCTGCCGCAGTTGAGAATACTTGTGACTTTGAAGTTGGAATCGTCGTATTGCGATCAATTAACTTCGTAAATACGCCACCCATTGTTTCAATACCAAGTGATAATGGAGTTACGTCAAGAAGAACAACATCTTTTACGTCACCAGAGATAACTCCACCTTGAATAGCAGCACCCATTGCAACTACTTCATCTGGATTTACGCCTTTATGTGGCTCTTTTCCTGTTTCACGCTTAATTGCTTCTTGTACTGCAGGAATACGAGTTGAACCACCAACTAGTATAACTTTATCAAGTTCAGCAGGTGTTAAACCAGCATCTCTTAAAGCTTGACGAGTCGGACCCATTGTTCTTTCTACAAGGCTTGCAGATAATTCTTCAAATTTCGCTCTAGATAGTGTCACTTCCAAATGAAGTGGACCAGCTTCCCCAGCCGTGATAAACGGAAGAGAAATTTGAGTTGTCGTAACACCAGAAAGGTCTTTCTTCGCCTTTTCTGCCGCATCCTTTAAGCGTTGAAGCGCCATTTTATCTTTAGAAAGATCAATGCCATTTTCCTTTTTGAATTGCTCAACTAGATAATCGATAATCACTTGGTCAAAGTCATCTCCACCAAGACGATTATCACCTGCTGTTGATTTTACTTCAAATACACCATCGCCTAATTCCAAAATAGACACGTCAAATGTTCCGCCCCCAAGGTCGTAAACAAGAATCGTTTGATCGTCGTCCATTTTGTCTAAACCATAAGCAAGTGCTGCTGCAGTTGGCTCGTTGATGATACGTTCTACCTCTAGACCTGCAATTTTCCCAGCATCTTTTGTTGCTTGACGCTCTGCATCGTTAAAATAAGCTGGAACGGTAATTACAGCCTTTGAAACAGGCTCTCCAAGATAGTCTTCTGCGTACGCTTTAAGATGTTGAAGAATGATCGCAGATACTTCTTGTGGTGTATAATCCTTTCCTTCAATCGTTTCTTTATGGCTAGTACCCATATGACGCTTGATGGACATGATTGTATTTGGATTTGTAATTGCTTGACGCTTTGCTACTTCACCAACTTGACGCTCACCATTTTTGAAAGCAACAACAGATGGTGTTGTGCGGTTTCCTTCTGCATTAGGAATGACCTTAGGCTCTCCACCTTCAAGTACAGACACACATGAGTTTGTTGTCCCTAAGTCAATACCAATGATTTTACTCATAAAAATAACCTCCCAAAATTCTATTATGTAGGGATTACTGGTTCACCTTAACCATAGATGGTCGGATGACTTTATCCTTTAACTTGTACCCCTTTTGAAATTCCTCTACAACCACATTTGATTCAAAGTTAGGATCCTCTACTTGCATAACAGCTTGATGCATATGCGGATCAAATGAATGACCAACAGCTTCAATTGCCTCAAGGCCCTCACCTTTTAACGCTTCAGACAGACTGCGGTAAACCATGTCCATCCCTTGTAACAACGATTTTGTTTGTTCATTATCAGGTTCAACCTGAAGAGCTCTTTCAAAATTATCTAGAGCTGGCAATAAATTTGTAATTAAGCTTTGAGCTCTATATTTTTGCGCCGCTTCAAGGTCAATTCTGGCCCGACGACGAGAGTTATCAAAATCAGCCTGCAAGCGCAAGTAACGATTTTCAGCGTCTTGAAGTTTTGTTTCTAGTTCTTGTATACGAGTGTCCTCAGAATTAGTTTCAACATTTTCCTCAGTTACCACTTCTGCTTCAGCAAAAACTTCTTCAATACCTTCTGAGCTTGCTTCTGTTTCAGTAGAAGATTGTAATTCTTCATTTAATGTACTTTTCTCTTCTGCCAAATTACTCACCTCCCTTAAATTGTTCCTTCCTCATTTATAAGTAGTGGCCGATGTTAAGGTAGTACTTCCCTTAACATAATCACCACCGTTATTTATTTTGATACAGCTTTGTTAGTACAGAAGTTAAATCATGGCTAATCGTTTGTAACAAGCTGATGACTCGAGAGTATTCCATTCTAGTAGGGCCTAAAATAGCAATTGTCCCAAGTTGTTCCTCACCTACAGAATACGTAGCCGTAATTAAGCTACAATTCTCCATTGCTGAATTGTTGTTTTCTTTTCCAATTTTCACATGAATCCCAGTCGGATTTTTCCGAATCAAATCGTACATGCTTTTCTCATGCTCAATCATGTTTAAAAGGCTTTTTACCTTTTCGATATCATGGAATTCCGGTTGACTAAGAATATTGGTTCTTCCACCAAAAAACACCTTTTCATTTGATGGAATCTTCAACGTATCAGCGAATGCATGAAGCATGGAATCATAATTTCGGATATGCTGTCTGAGTAAAGTGGCTACCTCTTTGTAGATCTTCTCATTTAAATCTTCAAGTGGCACACCCGTTAGACGTTCATTAAGGATATTGACCATTTTCTCAATATCACTTGCATCTAACCCCTCAGGAAGATGAAACATTCGATTGTCTACATGTCCTTTATCAGTCACAATGATCGCGATAGCTGTTTCCTTATTAAGTGGAACAATTTGAATCTTCTTAAGTTTATTTTCTCTAACAGCAGGTCCAAGAACGATAGAAGTATAATTTGTCAGATCAGATAAAATCTTCGCAGATTTTTGTACGATTTTTTCAAGTTCATAAAGCCTTTCAGCAAAAATCGATTTGACCGAATGCATATCATGCTGATCAAGCTTCTGTGGAGCAAGAAGATGATCTACATAAAAACGATAGCCCTTCTCGGACGGAATTCTACCAGAAGATGTATGTGTCTTCTCAAGAAAGCCTAGCTCCTCTAAATCAGCCATATCATTACGAATCGTAGCAGAGCTATAACTAATATCCTCTTTTTTCGACAAACTTCTAGATCCAATCGGCTGAGCAGAACGAATGAAATCATCAACAATCACCTGAAAAATTAACAACTGACGATCTGTTAACATGTTTCATCACCTCTGTTAGCACTCTCTTCTAGCGAGTGCTAAATCTAATAATAAATTATCAAATGTTAGGGCTATATGTCAACATTTAGATAACACCGATAAACGATTGAAACACTTCATTTCCTAAAAACCGCCCTTTTTTTGTTAATGCAATTTTACCCTCTTGAAATGAGATTAAATCGCGACTTTGTAAAGAATCTATCTCATTCTTAAATAAGGAGAGCGGATCAACCCCAAATTTTTGAATGAAGTGGTCCACGCTGATTCCCTCCATTTTCCTTAAACCGAGAAACATTTCTTCCTCCCACTTTTCATTGTTCTCCACTTTGTGAATATTATGAGAGGGTAAAGTGCCATTCCAAATGGGATCCATATATTTTTTTAAAGGACCATGGTTTGCGATCCTCTCTCCAGCAACATAACTATGAGAACCAGCTCCAAACCCATAGTATTCCTCGTTATTCCAATATGTTAAATTATGCTTGCTCTCGTGGCCTGGAAGAGCAAAGTTGGAAATCTCGTATTGTTGGAATCCGGCTAACTGCATTTGCTCCATTAGCAACGAATACATTTCTGCTTCAGCATCTTCTCCTGGAACAGGCAGCTTTCCCTTTCTCATTTGGTTATAAAACACCGTTTTGGGTTCAATAATGAGGGAGTAGCCAGAGTAGTGTTGAATATCAAGGGAGAGAGCCGTTTGTAATGTTTCTTTAAAGCTATCTAGCGTTTGATTCGGCAAGCTATAGATTAAATCTACACTAATATTTTCGAACCCAACTTTTTTTGCTTTTTCAATAGAGGCGAACACATCTTCCGCTCGATGTGTTCTTCCAATCTCCTTTAGCAACTGATTATCAAAGGTTTGCACACCAAAGCTTAATCGATTGACTCCACCCTCGAATAACACACGAAACTTTTCATCGGACAAGTCACCTGGATTGGCTTCAAATGTAAACTCTGCATTCTGTTCTAATGGAAGATATTTTTTAATGGAAAACAATAATCGTTGTAATTGTTTTTCAGTTAATGAAGTTGGAGTTCCACCGCCTACAAATACGGAATGAAGAGGCTCTGCAGGATGCTTTTCTAGCGTTAATCGAATTTCCTCTTCAAGCGCGTCTAGGTATTCATCAACAGGCTGGCCTTTTAAGAAAACCTTATTAAAATCACAATAATGACAAATATGCTCACAGAACGGAATATGAATATATGCTGCTTTTACCATTTTCACACAACCTTAAAATATAACTTTTTTACAATCAAAAAAGGTTAGATTACTTGATTTATCAAGCTTATCTAACCTTTCTTTTAAAATCAAATCATCTACTTCTTTGAATTTGTATCGTCCATTTTCAACACAGCCATGAATGCTTCTTGAGGTACCTCTACAGAACCTACCTGTTTCATACGCTTTTTACCTTCTTTTTGCTTTTCGAGTAGCTTACGCTTACGCGAGATATCTCCACCATAACATTTTGCTAAAACGTTTTTTCGCATTGCTTTAATGGTAGAACGTGCCACAATTTTCTGCCCAACCGCTGCTTGAATAGGAACCTCAAACTGTTGTCTTGGAATTAATTCTTTCAGTTTTTCAACTATGATCTTTCCACGTTCGTATGCGAAGTCTTTATGAACAATAAAACTTAACGCATCAACCTTTTCAGCATTAAGAAGAATATCCATCTTCACAAGTTTTGACTCCTTGTATCCAATTAACTCGTAATCGAACGAAGCATAACCCTTTGTACTTGACTTTAATTGATCAAAGAAGTCATAAACGATTTCTGATAGAGGGATCTCGTACACAATGTTTACACGAGTCTCATCCATGTATTGCATATCGATAAAGATTCCTCGTTTTTCCTGACATAGTTCCATAATTGCACCAACATAGTCATTAGGAGCCATCATTGTAGCTTTTACATATGGCTCTTCAACACGGGCAATTTTTTGTGGATCAGGCATATTTGAAGGATTATCAACTTTAATTTCCGTACCATCCGTCATAATCACGTGATAAATAACGCTTGGTGCCGTTGTAATCAAGTCAATTTTGAACTCTCTTTCAATACGCTCTTGAATAATCTCCATATGAAGTAATCCAAGGAATCCACAACGGAATCCAAAGCCGAGCGCCTGAGAAGTTTCTGGCTCAAATTGAAGTGCAGAATCATTAAGTTCTAACTTTTCTAATGCTTCTCGTAGATCATTGAACTTTGCACTATCAATTGGATACAAACCGCAATATACCATTGGATTTAAACGGCGGTAACCTGGAAGTGCTTCTGTTGCTCCATTTTTCACACTAGTAATCGTATCCCCCACTCGTGTGTCTCCAACATTTTTAATAGCAGCAGTTAAGAATCCAACATCACCAACAGTAAGTTCTGGACAAGGAGTCGATTTTGGTGTAAATACTCCCACTTCCGTTACTTCGAATTCTTTTCCGGTTGCCATCATGCGAATTTTGTCTCCCACTTTTACCGTACCATCAACGACACGAATATAAGCTACAACTCCACGATAAGCATCATAGAGCGAGTCAAAAATGAGCGCTTTTAACGGTGCATCTGGATCGCCAGTTGGGGCTGGCACTTTTTCTACTACTTGCTCTAGTATGTCTTCGATTCCAATACCGGCTTTCGCACTTGCTAAAACCGCCTCAGATGCATCTAGTCCAATTACTTCTTCAATCTCGTTACGTACTCGTTCTGGATCTGCACTAGGTAAGTCAATTTTGTTGATTACAGGCACAATTTCAAGGTCATTATCAAGTGCTAAATAAACATTTGCTAATGTTTGAGCTTCAATCCCCTGTGCCGCATCCACCACAAGTACAGCTCCTTCACAAGCCGCTAAGCTTCGGGATACCTCATAAGTGAAGTCGACGTGCCCAGGTGTATCGATTAAATGGAAAGTGTAAACCTCTCCATCCTTTGCTTGATATTTTAATTGCACAGAGTTTAATTTGATTGTAATTCCACGTTCTCTTTCAAGGTCCATTGAATCTAGTAGCTGGTCCTTCATTTCTCTAGCTGTTAGCGCATTCGTTTTTTCAAGGATACGGTCAGCTAATGTGGATTTTCCATGGTCAATATGTGCAATAATAGAAAAATTCCTTATTTTTTCTTGTCTATTTAGTCTGTCTTGTCTGTTCATTCGGTTCACTCCTACTATACTTCGCACGTATACACTATTTTTGATTATAGCAGTAGGTAAAATAAGATTCAATAGCGAAAAGCGGAAGCAGCTTGATCAGTCCCGACAGGCATAAGACGAAGACCGGAAGAGGTCCTGACCTCTGTAGGGCTTTGGCTTATGACCCCGAGGGACTAGCTGCTGGAGCTAGACAGAGAAAAGCGGAGCCGACTGTTCTGGCCCGACAAGCGTAAGGCGAATATCGCAGGAAGGCCTGCCTTCTGGAGATGTTTGACTTACGACCTCGAGGGCCAAGGAGGCGGAGCTAAACAAAAAAGAAAAAACAGCAATCCTAAGATTGCCGTATTTCTACCTGTCCGTGATAAGATCAATCGTAATATCTGCTATACCCGTTACTATGTCTGCTAATGTTTTGCCTAAGTCTGAGAAGAAGTTATAGGCTTCCATTTCTTCTAGCTGCTCTCTTTTTTTATTAATATCGTGACTATCTACATTATTTCCTAATACCGATACTTGGACATTTTCTTCTTGTTCGTTAATAGTGAATGCACCTTTAAAATTAGGATCTTCAAATCCCTTCATGTTTACGATCCCGTTGTTTGCAATTTGCATTCCAAATAATACTGATACAAACATGAGAGACATTAACAATATGCTTTTAAACATAAACATTTTCATAACTATCACCTAAATTAACATTATTGCTCCTCAGAAGGAACGGTTACTGGGTAATTCACCTTTTCTGCATCCCAGAAAATTTCGCTAAATACATCTGCAAATGCATCTGCAGAAAGATTAAGCTCGTCAAAGTTGTTATCCACTCCACCAAACTCTACTAATAGAGCATTTCCGGAAAGGTCCTGATTGAAACGGCCATTTGTACTAGCTCCACTCTTTTGGATAATTCCTCTGCTTAAACCAGGATATTTCTCCTCGAGTTTCTTGTGGATTTCCGTCGCTAACTTTAAATTCTTTTCGTAATTTGGATGTTCTGCTCCAATTACAAAAGCTAGTTTCGCGTATGATTTACCATTGATTACTTTCGTTGTATCCTCTTTTCTTCTTGAATCACGATGAATATCTATCAAATACGATAAGTTAGAATTACCAGCCATTGCTTCTTGTACAAGAGCCCTAGAAGCGTCATAGGATCGGCCATACGTCCAACCATTGGAATTTAAACGATTCGTAATATCGGTTTTATCCACTATTGTGCCAACCCCATTACCTTCCAACCTCTCTTGCAGGCGATCACCTATTTTCGTTACATTTATTTCTGAGTGTTGCGCACTATTTGGATCCGTCACTCCTTTTAAATAAGGGAGGTAAGATTCTCTTGTATGAGAGAAATAAATGTAAGCAACCTTTTTATCACCTGTTGTTAAAGGAGGAGTTACTTTATTTGGTTCTTCTTTTGTAATATCGTCCGTGTTTTGCAAACTCGCCTCATTTTCTGTGTTCAACGCTTCCTCTGGTGGAGCTGATTCAATCGGCATATTGGTATAATTGGTTCCTTCACCAGCAACAAGAATTTTCCCATCAAATAAGGAGAACCCCGGAAGTTCTCTGCCTAATAAACTCCGTGGATCATCAAGATTCACATTTGTGGAGGCTTTAAACAAGACACTCGACATACTCGGAACTTCATCTCTTTCTACTAATCCGCTCATAAAATAATGGTTTTCTCTAGCCATCAACTGAAAGAGTACATTTCCGCTCACATTCATTGTCGCTTTGTTCACACTCGATGATCTAAGCTGATATTGTGGGTTTAAAGAAGTTAATAGTCCGCTCACAGAAAAGAGTAGGAAAATCAACAACAAACACGATAAAATGAGTTTTAAAATGCTTGTCCCTTGAATAGTTACAACATAGGGCGTTTTTTGTAGTTTCATTATTCCACCTCTTAGCCTAGTCTAGTAAATGATATGTACTTACTAGAGAAGGTAGAACAATAAATTTGGACGAACTCTATCTTGTATAGAAACCTGCATTATCTTGATTTACGGCATCATGCAAAGCAGCATTTAATCCATTTGCAATTAAATTGGACATATCTTCAATAAATACATCCACTTCCTTTGGCGTTACCATTAAGTTATGTCCAAGCGGGGATAATACTTCATGAATCAATCTTCTTTTTTCTTCATCCTCTAAAGTACCTATCATTCCAAGAAATGTATTTCGGTGATGTTCTTCAGGCATATCTTCGTCAGTCAATTTCTTCTTCTCACCAAACGTCATTCCCGCTGGCGCTAATGCCCTAGAAGGTCGATTTCCTTCTTTTAACTCCCGTCCAAAATGCTTTAAAATAAAATCAATCGTATCACTTGTAATGGAAACCGCATCAACCACCGTTGGCACGCCCACTGCGATAACAGGTATTCCTAATGTTTCTTCACTAAGCTCCTTACGCTTATTTCCTACCCCAGATCCTGGATGTATTCCTGTATTTGATATCTGAACCGTTGAATTTACCCTCTCAATCGATCGCGAAGCTAACGCATCAATAGCGATAACAAAGTCAGGTTTTGTTTTCTCAACCACTCCCATAATAATGTCACTTGTTTCTATACCTGTTAAGCCCATCACACCAGGAGCTAACGCACTTACTGAACGATAGCCTTCGTCCACACTCTCAGGACTTAATTGATATAAATGTCTCGTAACTAATAGATTTTCACACACCTGTGGACCAAGAGCATCAGGAGTAACATTCCAATTCCCTAGTCCAACTACAAGGCAGGAGGCATCTTTATTTATTCCTAATCCACTTAAAAAATGGGAGAATTCTCTCGCAAACGTTTCTTCAACCTTTTTTTGTAAATCCGTGTCCTGTTGTCTAATTCCTTGAACTTCGATGGTTAAATACTTTCCTGCTTTTTTATTTAGCTCTTTCTCTCCTTCCTTAGACACTTCTACTAGCGATAGCTTAATTCCGTTCTCTTCTTTTTCTTTAATAACCACACCATTTATATTAGAGAGATCTTGTGCATCTGTTACATTCCCCCCCTGCTAGCAATCACCATCTCCCTTGCCTCTACTGCCAAATCGGTGCGGATAGAATATCTACTTAAATCTATTGATTCTTTCATCATAAGCCCCTCTCTTTCGTCAAATTAGATAATAAACTAGCAACTATTATTTCCTTTTCTATATGAAACCATTCAAATCATTGGATATCGGCTAATATATTTCCATTGAAAAGTATTGCAATAGTATGCACCGAATGATAAAATGTGTTTTGTTCTTAATTTACGTAAATTAATGAATGGTGATAGTCGAGGATATAATCTCGATGCTTTGTAGGAGGTGAAAAGAATGCCAAATATTAAATCTGCAATCAAGCGCGTGAAAACAAGCGAAGAGCGTAATGCACGTAACACGATGGTGAAATCTGCAACACGTACGGCTGTTAAGAAAGTAGAATCAGCTATCGTAAACGGTGACGCTACTACTGCACAAGAGAGCTATGCTCTTGCTGCAAGTAAACTTGACAAAGCTGCAGCAAAGGGTCTTATCCACAAAAATGCTGCTGCTCGCAAAAAGTCTCGTTTAATGAAGAAATTAAACTCATTAAACTCTTAATTTTTGCTACTCATAGATATAAAGCTAGATCCATATAGGATCTAGCTTTTTTTGATTTACGAACTAGAATGTAAATGAAATAAGAACATTTCAATAAGAAGCTCCTTGTTCATTCCACCTGTCTTCGCTTGATAATCAGCGTCTGCTAACATTTTCATAATTTTCGTCAGTTCTTCATCACTAAATTGCATCGCTTGACCTGCAGCTAGTTTCACGCGGAATGGATGTACTTTCAAATACCCTCCCATTTGCTGTTGACCGTATCCACGTCTTGCTAATTCCTTTACCTGGTAAATTAACCGGAACTGACCTGCAATAATCGCTAATATTTTTAGTGGTTCTTCGTTTTGCCTTAACAAATCATAATAAATACGTAATGCCTCGTCTACTTTTCGATGCACCACTTTATCAACGAGTGTAAAAATATTTTGTTCAAGTGAGCGTGACACGAGCTTTTCTACTGTTTCGGCATCAATTTGTTTTGTTTCATTGCAATATAAGCTAAGCTTGTCCACCTCTGAGGTTAATAAAAATAGATTGGTCCCAGCTAATGCAAGCATCCGCTCTACTGCCTCATCATCTATGCTTGTTCCATTTGTCTTTGCTCTTTGGACAATCCAATTCTTTAGTTCGTGTTCCCCAAGTTTCTTTGCTTCAGCCACTACAGCAGTTCTCTTTAATTCCTTTGTAAGCTTTTTTCGTTCGTCCAGCTTTTCATATGGCGCTACCATCACAACAATCGAATAAGGGGACGGCTCCTTCATGTATTGTTCTAGTCTTCCTAGCTGATGTTCCACTTTGTCCTTCGTTTTTTCAGCAGTTAAGAAACCTGGGTTATTTAAAAATATCAGCCTTTTATCCCCTAAGAATGGGATTGTTTCGGCATCCTCTAATGCCACTTCAATCGGTATTTCTTCTAAATCATAGGTGGATAGATTAAAATCACTTTCATCTTCACCCAAAACATTTTGTATAAAAAGCTGCTTTGTTTCATTTATTAGAAACGATTCTGTTCCATACAAAACGTAAATTGGAGAAAATTCTTTCCTCTTAATTTGCTTCCATAAATCAAAAATCACTTTTCCTCGCTCCGTTCAGGAAAATAGGTTACTTATTTATCCTAATGAAGGATCAAGGATTTGACAAGCATTTTAAAGGGAATTGATCAATCTCCTGACCAATTCCCATCTATAGAAACGCTGAAAAAAGAGGCCTAGGATACTCCTTATACAGCGATAACCCCCGTTGTATACCTTATTGTTACCGTACATCTAAAAAGTATTTGTGACAATCACTGACAAGCAAGGAAAAGAAACAAGAGGATCGGTAGATTTTTTTTATGAAATCGCTTATACTAAGATTGATTAGGAGGGGTAGTTGTGAACGAATTTGAGAAAAATGTGCAAAGTAAACGTAATGACGCTGTTGATTCTGGTGTAGGGTTCATCGTTTCCTTCGGTTTTTTTGCAACTTTATTTATCATTGCAACTGTCATTAAACTCGTAGGGGCATAAAGTTCTGCTACATAAAACATAAGGAGACTGCTACTGCAGTCTCTTTTTTATGGGTTTGTTACATCATATGGGATATGTTTAGAAAAGGTTCCTATCCCATTCTGAAAAGTGTAACTAATTGCACCATCTGTATCAGTACGGAAAATTTTTATATTTCTTTCCTTTAACCGATCCAAAACTTCTTGATGTGGATGCCCAAATCGGTTGGTCTTCCCAACAGATATCACCGCAACTTTCGGCTGATAGGCCTGAAGAAGAGTAGCAGATGTAGAGCTTTTGCTGCCATGATGACCTATTTTTAAAACATCCACCGGTAAGGTAGGATACTCTCTCAATAGTCTTTCTTCTCCTTGTTCACCTAAATCTCCTGTAAACAACCAGAATAACCCTCCTAATTTCACATGAATAACGACTGAATTATCGTTTCTATCCTCTTGTTCAATAATTGGATTAACAATTTTAAAGGAGGATCCATTTTCATTCCAACTCATTCCGTTCTTCACAAATATGACGTTAGTTTTCTTTTCTTTAGCTAAATGAATGATATCATTTTCCAAGTTGGAACGATTAGAAACATAAGGAAGGATTAATTCTTTCACTCTTATTGTTTCAAGAACAGACTTTGCTCCACCGATATGATCCATATCACCATGCGTTATTATTAATTTATCAATTGTACTTATCCCTTTTCCTTTTAAAAAGGGGACGAGAATATCATTTCCAACTTCAAAAGGATTTCTTGACTTTTCCCATTCCTCCTCATAAAAAGACATAGTCCCTCCTGTATCAATCACATACGTTTTTTTATGAAAACCGTTTTGAATAACGATACTGTCTCCTTGCCCAACATCAACAAACGTGATTTGTCCTGAGAAAGAATAATGTGACAAGCAGTAGGAAAAAGTGAGGGTAAATAACAAAGGAAGGATTGATATCAGTTGGTTTATCCTTGTCTTGCCTGTCTCCCATTTGTAGAGTAAATAGACAATAGAGCATATAAGGGCAAGTATCATCCAAACGTAAGGCCGGCCAATTGTGACTGTTTGGTATGGAAACGAAGCTAACCAAACGGTGAATCGGTTCATTAAGGTAATGACAAAATCCACTGGTTTTATCATAAATGAGACAGGTTCCCCAAAAATGAGTAACAGAAAAAATAGAGTGATAAAAACAGGGTTTATGATGATTGAGAAAAACGGAATATAAACGAGGTTTGCCAGTAATGACAACAGAGAAAATTCATAAAAATGATAGAGGACTATAGGGAGAGAACTTAACTGAGAAATAAATGACGCTTTTATTAAGAGGAATTTAGAAGACTTTAATAATCCTTTGGTGGAAAGAAGTAATGAGAAGGTCACACTAAAGGACAGCTGAAACCCAACATCAAAAAGGAGATAAGGTGAAAGAAATGCATAAACCATGAATACGATACTGCAAATATCTAGACTCGCCATTTTTGACTGTGGTGATACGCGTCGAAGGAACAAAAAAAGAAACATCATCATCGCTGCTCGAAACACGGGAGGAGAGGCTCCTGACAGATAAGTAAAGATTGGTAGGTAGAGAAGAAGGACAACAATCATGCGTTCCCTTGTCACTCCTAAACGCACACCAATATAATGGATGATGCTTACGTAAAGAGCAACATTTGCTCCAGAAATAGCTAATAAATGGATGATTCCTAGCTTTTGATACGCTTTCTCTAAGGATGGATCGAGTATCTGTCTCTCTCCAAACAGCAGTGCACTGCCTAAGGAAGCGACGGACTCGGGAAAATAAGATTCCAATAATGCGAGTGCCCTTTGCCTTTGCTTTTTTACAAGAAGAATTGGTCCATCATGTTCGTTACAATCCCCCCATTGATCAACAACTAACTGCCAATGAATTTGTTGATGATTTAAGTAAGATTGGTAATCAAAGGCATTTGGATTTGTTTGTCCATTCACTGTTTTTAAGCTACCTTTTAACTGACATGAATATCCAAGTAGTCTTTCCTCATTAAAACTGGACTTTTCCTTTTCGGACTTCATTCGGTATTTAATTAATAACTTTTCTCCGGTTATATCCTTTCCATAACCACTTAGTAGACTCCCATTAAGCGTTACTTCATCTTGAAACGAAACAGAAAACTGGGTCTCACTCCCTTTAAAAACAGATTCATTTCTGTTTATATCAATCCTTGCCTTCGAATAGAAAACAAGGACAATCAACAAGATGATATAAACTTTTCTTTTTGAGAACCGCTTATAATACAAAAATAAGATCAAAAATAAAAAGAGTGAGACCTTGACAACAACATGGGTCTGAAAAGCAATAACCAGAGCAAGTAAAGAAGTCATTGCAAAATAGATCCAACTTCCTTGCAAGATATCACCCCCGGATCGTGTTTGAATCATGGTATATTATTCTTGAAAATTCCAACTTAAACGCCCTGAGTTATCGTTTTTATTGTTAAGCTCATTTTCAATATCCATTTCTAGCTTTATCGCTTCCACATTGCTTATGCGAAGAAGATGATAGCAATATTCATGATTTTTATAATCATGCGTGTAATAAATTTTTGTAATACCCGCTTGTAGGATCTTTTTCATACAATGTATACAAGGAAAATGAGTCACATAGATTTGACTTCCCTTTGTGGAAACTCCTTCAAGTGCACACTGAAGGATCGCATTTTCTTCGGCATGCAAACAGCGTAGACAGTGATTATCAACGACGTAACAGCCCGCATCAAGGCAGTGATCATCTCCACTAATTCCCCCATTATAGCCAGTTGAAATGATTCGATTATTCTTTACCAATACCGAACCTACATTCAGTCGATTACATGTGCTTCTCATACTTATCAGATGCGCATTTAGCATAAAGTATTGATCCCAAGTTAAACGATGGTTGCTCATATTCCCCACTCCAGATTTCTCATTTTCTACTAGTCTAAGGGAAATTGTCGATTTTAGTCAATGCTGTTATTTTACGATGATCTGATCCTGCAGCTTTTCAAATGTTTTATCACCAATCCCAGTAACAAGCTTCAAATCATCAATCGTTTGAAATAACCCGCTATCTTCACGGTAGGCTATAATCGCTTCCGCTTTAGACGGTCCAATCCCAGGGAGATTTTGCAATTCATCAGAAGTAGCTTTATTAATATTGATTTTGCCTTCTCCTTGACTAGTAGAGGTAGAACTAGCACCGGCAGACACAATCATATTTTCTCCTTCTTCTCCTATTAAAGGAATGTACAACACCATTTCATCTGTTAGCCGCCCAGCAAAGTTAATTTTTGTCTCGTCCGCTCCTTCCTTTAATCCTCCTGCCTTTTCAATAACATCGATTACCCTTTCATCCAGCATCACTTCGTAAACACCAGGATTCTCTACCGCACCTTTTACATCAACCAAATTCTTAACATCAGGTTCCTGAACAAGCCTTTCTTCGGACACTTCCGGATCTTGTTCTTCCTCACTTGGAATCGTCCATTCATTTTCCTCTTCTTTGTCGTTTACAAGACCGCGAGCAAAAATTAGCATTCCAATGGCGATAACACAAGACCCAACAATAAACCATTTATACTTCTTTACAGAGTCCATCATCTTGTTACTCCTTTCTTGGCATATTCACAAATTTATTTACATACTTTTATATGAGAATGCTTGCTTTGTGAAGGAGGGAAGTACATTGAAAATTGGAGTTATTGGTACAGGGAATATGGGGAGGATATTAATTGAGGCACTTATTGACGGAAAAGCCATTTCCCCTTCTTTTATGAATGTGACAAATCGAACGCTTAGTAAAGCAATGAATATAAAAGCAGTGTATAATGACATCGCCGTACTTTCTGATGCTAAAAGGGTAGCAAGAGTATCAGATGTCATTTTCTTATGCATAAAACCAAAAGACATCCAAACGGTATTAATGGAAATTAAACCATTTTTACTCCCAGAGAAATGTGTTGTTTCCATCACTAGTCCTATTAGTGTTAATCAAATTGAATCAGTGGTAGACTGTTCGGTGGCGAGAGCTATACCAAGTATTACCAATCGAGCACTAGCTGGTGTATCTCTACTAACGTTTGGGGATAGCTGTACAGGGGAATGGAAGGATAAGCTACTTCAGCTGTTTGAAGCAATTTCCACACCGGTCTCCATTAACGAAGATATTACAAGAGTAGGCTCAGATATCGTTAGTTGTGGACCAGCATTTTTCAGTTACTTAACGCAAAGATTTATTAATGCAGCAGTAGCAGAAACAAAAATAGATGAAGCAACTGCAACGACACTTGCTAGTGAAATGTTAATAGGGCTTGGGGAATTGCTTCGAAAAGGATTTTATACACTTCCAACCCTACAGCAAAAAGTTTGTGTTAAGGGCGGAGTAACGTGGGAAGGAATTAAAGTATTGGATGCAGAGCTTGGAGATGTATTTGAGCACTTATTTCAAGCAACTCATACAAAATTCGAAGAAGATCTAATTGAATCACAAAAACAGTTCCCTTTAAATAATTCTCTAAAGAAATAATGATTCCTGCAATAATATAAAAAAAAGGCTGATTATTTTCAATCAGCCTTTTTCTCATGCCTGCTTTTTAGCGATAAAAAAGATTCTTTCTGCCTCGGAAGATAAATCGTCCATAAAATCAGAGAAGATATCTGTTACATATAAGCCACTTGCTTCTAACCAATTTTTATACACTTCTATCGGGAATGTTCTTTGACTATGAAACTCATCATAACGGTCATATTTCCCGCTTTCATCATCCTGGACAAAAAATGTAAGCTCATGTTCAATACTAAGAGGATAGTCTCCTTGAAAACAATTCCAAATATAGCAAATATCCTCCTCATCATGGGTAAACGTTTGATTCATAAATATATTCATGATTTTATGAACAGAGTGGACATCAAATATAAAAAATCCATCCTCATCAAGTAAGTCATAAATTTTTGCAAACGTTTCAATAACTTCTTCTTCCGTCTGTAGGTAATTTAAGGAATCACAAAATATCCCAATCACATCGAAACTCTCATATAAGTCGAGTTCAACCATATTTTGTTGATAAAAAGGAAGCTTTAGCCCGTTAGTCGATGCTTTCATCTGCGCTACTGTAAGCATGTCCGCTGATAAATCGACACCTGTCACTTCGAATCCAGCTTTCGCAAAGCGTACAGATAACTCACCTGTACCACAGGCTAAATCTAATAGTTTTTTTCCCTTACACTCGTACTTGCTCCATTTTTCCGTTACGATAGAAACCCATTCATCATACGGTACATCCTTCATTAATTCATCATAAAGGTAGGCAAATTTCCCATACGTCATTGAGTGAGAACACTTTCCATATTTTCTATTGGTGCATCACCCCATAATCGCTCGAGGTTATAGTAACTTCTTTCGTCTTTATGGAATATATGAGCCACCACATCCCCTAAATCAAGAAGGATCCATCTAGCCTCGTCGAAGCCTTCCATTCTCTTTACGATATAGCCATTTTCCATTGCCTTTTCCTTCATTTCTCTGGCAATCGCTTGAACCTGCTTATCAGAGTTTCCGTGACAAATAATAAAGTAATCAGAGATTAGTGAAATGCCGTGCATATTTAATACAACAATATCCTCTGCGCGCTTATCATCAGCAGCCTTTACTGATGTTTCTAATAATTGACGATTGGTCATCCAATCAGTCCTCCTTTAAATGAATGAAATAGTTATACGTTTGGAGCGTTAACGGAAAAACTGCTCGTTTCTTTTTTATTAAGAAAATGATTGAATTTTGAATGGAAAGTAACAATGCTTCATTCAAATTCTTATCCGCTACCTCTCTGACCTCATCGACACCTGGAAATTGCCTTCCTGGCTCAATGTAATCAGCCACATAAATTATTTTTTCAAGCAATGACATATGCGGCCTACCAGAAGTGTGGTAACGAATTGCCTCTAGTACTTCATGATCATGAATACCGACTTCCGTCTCCACTAAATAGGCGCCTACTGGAGCATGCCAAAGTTCGCTGTTATAGGAAAGCAGTTCCTCTGGCATTTTTTCACGAAGGATGATTTGCTTCATCTCTTCCTTTGGACGAAACTTAGCATAATCATGAAAGATCGCTGCCAACTCCGCTTGTTTCTCATTTGCTCCATATTTTTTTGCTAGCTTTAACGCTGTTTCTTCTACCCCTAGTGTATGCTGATAACGATGGTCGGTTAATTGCTCTTTAACAATCTCTAACGCTTTCGCTCGATCCATATAACTGATGCTCC
This sequence comes from Bacillus sp. Y1, assembly GCF_003586445.1. Lineage (NCBI taxonomy): Bacteria > Bacillati > Bacillota > Bacilli > Caryophanales > Bacillaceae > Bacillus > Bacillus sp. Y1. Next base: position 3,550,905 of record NZ_CP030028.1, read on the forward strand.
TTTATATACTGTATGACGGAGTCAGGGGTAAGATAATGAATAGTATTCCCATTCTTTACTCTTTCTCTTATTAAACTAGAAGAGACGGCAAATTCCGGAATATCTAAATAGATAACCGGATAACTTGTCTGCAATACATGTTCTGGTCTTTGCACTCCGACAAAAGTAACAAGTTTCATTAAATCATCAATCTTGTACCATTTTGGTAAATATTCAACCATATCTGCCCCGATAATAAAATAAAACTCTGTACCATCATTTTTTTCTTGGAGAAGTTTCATCGTGTCATACGTATAGGACGGACCACTTCGCTCCAACTCTATCTTTTCAACTTTAAAATGAGAATGATCACTTATTGCCTTTTCAAGCATGGTCACTCGATGGATGGTGCTCGTCCCGCTTGTTGATTTATGCGGTGGCTTTGAATTAGGTAAAAACCATATTTCATTTAGCCCTAAGAATTCTAATACCTCGTTTGCAATAAGCAGATGTCCATTGTGGGGCGGATCAAAGGTCCCCCCTAAAATTCCAATTTTCCTCATAAGGACCTCCTCTGGTTAAGGAAGCTGTATTTGTTTATTTTCCTCAGACTCTTTATATAGAACAATGGTTGATCCAATGACTTGAACAAGCTCTGCCTTACAGCCTGACGATAACTTAACTGCTACTTCGTCCTTGTCCTCATCACAATTCTGTAACACACTTACCTTCAAAAGCTCCCTAACCTCTAATGCCTCATTGATTTGTTTAATCATATTATCGTTCACCCCACCTTTTCCTACTTGAAAAATAGGGTTGAGATGATGTGCTTTCGAACGTAAAAATCTTTTCTGCTTACCAGTTAACATCCTTATCCTCCTAATCGGTTTAAAACCAATTTTTCCATTCTTTTTTGGTCCGGGAAAATTCCAGTCCACTTTTTAAATGCTAATGCTCCTTGAAGAACGAACATATCAATTCCATTTTGCGTACGAGCCCCTTTTTCTTTTGCTGAACGCAAAAATAGAGTTTCAAGTGGGTTGTATATAATATCACTTACAAAGCTATTTTCTTTTAAGTTATGTAATGAGAGCGGTTGGCATTCTACATCCGGTGCCATACCAATCGATGTTGTTTGTATGATAATATCAAAATCGCCCAATTCTTTCTCAGCTTCCTCACGTAGTAATACGCTGGAGTTAACTGTATATGGGCATTGAGCAATTAATTCTGCTGCTTTTTCACTCGTACGATTGGTAACATCTATATTTTTAATCCCCATTGAAGCTAAAGTAAAATAAATAGCTCTTGCAGCCCCACCAGCTCCAACAATAAGAATTCGGTGGTTGAAAAGATTTGGAATAATATTCATAATTCCTTTTACTGATCCTTCGCCATCCGTGTTGTAACCAACAAGTTCACCATCCTCATTTACAACTGTATTAACTGCACCGATTGCTTTTGCTAAAGGATCTAAGCGATCAAGCATCGGAAGGATATCGACCTTATGTGGAACAGTCACATTAAACCCACTAATTTGAATCGCTTTTAACCCTATGACCGCTTTCTGTAAGTCTCCTTTTCTAACATGAAGCGCTTGATAATGAGCGTCTATATCATAATAGCCAAATAAATCATTGTGCATGGCAGGCGACATAGAATGAGCGATTGGATCGCCTATTACCGCATACAGCTTTTTCAAAAAAATTCCTCTCCCTTGTTGTAGCCTAGAGTACTTCATGAGGTGTTGATCAAGCTGATTTACTCATATAGCTATATTATATAAGTGATTTTCTAACCATTGCATGAACACCCTTAGGGACATACGCTGCAATCTTCACACCTGGATCGTTTACTGTTATCCAGCCCAGACCGGAAAACACAATATCTGTCTTTTCTTCTTTAATCATAAATTCATGGCGAACGAGTGGTGGGAATTCCTCTAATTCATCAGTTCTTGGAGGTGAGAGCATGTCACCCACATGCTTTTTGTATAACTCATCGGCATGATCAAGTTTTGTACGATGAATATTAATTTCATTAGAAAAATGACAAACAAATGATTGTCTTCCCCCACTAATAAAATCAAATCGTGCAAGTCCTCCGAAAAATAAAGTTTGTCCTTCGTTCAATTGAAAGACTTTTGGCTTTATTTCCTTTTTGGGAGTAATAATTTTCAAATCCTGTTTACTCACAAAATGAGCCATTTGGTGATGATTGATAATTCCTGGTGTATCAATGAGATGCTTACCGTCAGAAAGTGGAATCTCAATAATATCAAGAGTCGTTCCTGGGAAATGAGAAGTGGTAATTACATCCCCTTCTCCCGATACTTCTTTAAGAATACGGTTAATAAATGTTGATTTCCCAACATTTGTACAACCTACTACATACACATCCTTGCCATTTCGATACTCGTCGATTGCTTCCGCTACTTCACGAACAAAATGACCTTTATGTGCACTCACTAAAAACACATCTTCTGGATGCAAACCCAGTTTTTTTGCTTCTCGCTTCATCCATTGAATGACTTTATTTGGTTTTACAGAATGAGGCAGAAGGTCCACTTTATTTCCAACTAGCAGGATTTTGTTCTTCCCTACAAAACGGTGTAATCCTGGTAACCAGCTACCGTTAAAGTCAAAAATATCGACAATTTTTACAATAAGTGCATCCGTCTGGGATAATCCATTCAATATTTTTAGAAAGTCGTCATCTGTTAAACTAACATCCTGAATTTCATTATAGTGTTTTAAACGAAAGCAGCGTTGACAAATAATAACTTCCTTTTCAAGGGCAGATGGAGGCGCATAGCCTAAAGCCTCCTTATCCTCTGTTTGGATATTTACCCCACAGCCTATACACGAAAACTGTTCACTCAAACTTAATCCTCCCATACAATCATTCCTTTTTTACGGAACCAATTCAGTATTCTCCGCTCAACTAGTCGATTAAACTTTGTCACAAACCCATCTGTTGAGGCTACAGGTACAACAAGAATAGTGTGTAACCCGCTGCGATTACCACCCAGAACATCTGTAAGTAGCTGGTCTCCAATAACCACCGTTTCTTCCTTAGATGTTCCCATTTGCTTCATAGCCTTTTTAAAGGCTCTTGCCATCGGCTTACGAGCTTGAAAAATAAAAGGAATTTTCAGCGGATCAGAAAAAGCTTTCACTCTTCCTTCATTATTATTAGACACAATGGTCACTATAATATTGTGTTTTTTCATTTCCTCAAACCATTTGATAAGGTTCGGTGTTGCATTTGGCCGATCCCATTCGACAAGAGTGTTATCTAAATCAGTTATGATCGCCTTTACTCCCTTTTCCTTCAGACTTTCAGGAGTAATTTCAAAAATACTTTTGACATGCTGATCTGGCAAAAACTTTTTAAGCATTTCTTACACCTCATTAAATTAATGAAAATTTTTCGACAAATTTCACGTTCCTTCAACACTGTGGATAACTTTATGCACATAACTCACACTGTCATAAAAAGGAATTACTCTTTTATAAACAAATTAATCACAAGTTATCCACCACAACTTGTGGATAACAGAACGGTTGTTCTGTTTTGTTAATTTTGATAGAGTAGGAGTACAGCTACATAGCCTACATTTTATGATGAATCACTATGCAGTAGAACCATTCTCAAAAAAAGAAAGGTGTGATTTCCATTGCGTAAATTATCGGATGACTTGCTTGTTGAATCGTATTTTAAAGCAAGAGAACTACAACTAAGCAAAGATTTTATTTATCTAATTGAGACAGAAATTCACCGTCGTTCATTAACTCACAAAATCATTGTCTAATAAGCCCTTTGTTGGGCTTTTTTCTTTGCGCTCACAAAACAATATCATGTCTCTTTTAATAACGCAATTCTTTCTCCCACTTTAATAGGAAATGGAAGCGATTTTTCTAAAGTTGATTGAATGGAGTCTTTCTCAAACAATAAGACGACCGTTGATCCAAATGTAAAATACGCGAGTTCCTGGCCTTTCTCTAATTGTTTATTCTCATGTGTAACTTCTATGGAGTTCACGAACATGGCTCCCACCTTCACCACTGCTATATGACCTGTCTGATGCTGAATTTCAGTCACTGTCCGATAATTTTTCGAAAGTGTACTTTTCCCATACTTTAACCCAAGAGAATTGACTGGATATGATTTCTTTCCGAGAGTCCAACTGGCTGTAACCCTTCCAGCTACAGGACTATGAATACGATGGTAATGACTCGGGCTTAAGTACAAAACCATGAAGGTACCATGTATGTATTTCTGTAAAAGTTCATCATTCCCTAGCATCTCTGCAATCGAGTATGTTTTCCCCTTCACTTCAATCAATTTCTGTTCTGAAATAGGTCCAACTTCCTCAAGTACGGCATCCACTGGACTAGTAACAGCTTGCACCTCCTGATCAATCGGTCTACTCCCTTTCCTTAGCTTTCGTATAAAGAAATCATGAAGTGTGGGAAATTCCTTGAGATCTCCTTCCATTTCCTCCGTATTGATTTGATAGATTCTAGAGAAGTGAGGAACGACATAACGACTCATATTTGATGTAGCAAATCTCTTCAACAGCAATGATGACCATTTGCCATTGGTTAATTCAATCATAAAACGATAAATAGTTTGAAACAATGGATTGACCTCCGTTATGGGAAAATTCTCACACAATAAACGAATAAAACAAGATAACCAATCATTACTTATAATTAAGATGTTTTTTATCTATTTTAATATAGGGGTGAGGCATATTTGTTTTTATTAAACGTACTCGATCAAACGCTCAAAAAGTTAAGGATTCAAACGGCCAATCTATTAACTTTCATCAATCTCTTTCTCGGTGGATTCGCAGTGATTGAGAGCCTTAAAGGGAATTTAGATTTGAGCCTTTTATTAATTTTTATTGCCGCTTTCGTTGACCGATTTGATGGAATGGTTGCCCGAAAACTTCATATTGAATCAGAACTTGGCAAACAATTAGATTCCATGAGTGATATTATATCATTTGGTGTCGCACCTGCACTATTGATTTATCAAGGAATATTATTTGAGTTTGACTTTCCTGGAACATTCTTTACGATTTTTTATATCGCCTGTGGGGCATTTCGACTTGCTCGCTTTAATATTAGTGAGAATCAAAGCTATTTTACGGGTTTACCGATTACAGCTGCTGGCTGCTTATTGACTTTTAGCTACCTATTGCTCCCGTCCCTACTTCCTGAGATGTTCCTCTTTTTCATTATTATTCTTTCTTTTTTCATGGTTAGTCCTTTCAAATTAAAAAAAATATAGACACAGCCTTAAAAAGCCCGTGTCTATATTTTCTCATTTAAGTTAACGATAAAAATTCCTCAACGTCTGCTATACATTGTTGTACTGCTTTTTCCCAAAAATCAGGCTTTGTTAAATCTACATTCAAATGCTTCCAAGCTAATTCCTCTACTGTCATAGATGCTGTATCCTTTAACAGAGCAATATACTTTTCCTCGTAGCCTTCCCCTTCTTCTAGTGCCTTTGCATAAATTCCTAAAGAGAATAAATAACCAAATGTGTAAGGAAAATTATAAAAAGGAACACCTGTGATAAAGAAATGTAGCTTAGAGGCCCAGAACAAAGGATGGTATTCAGCTAGAGCCCCACCATATGCCTCTTCTTGTGCTTGTTTCATTAATTGATTTAAACGATCTGTTCCTACGACTCCATTTTTTCTTTCCTCATAGAAGCGTGTTTCAAATAGAAAGCGAGCGTGAATATTCATTAATAATGCTACTGAACGCTGTATTTTATCCTCTAATAACGCTAGCTTTTCCTCTGGGTTCTTCGCTTGTTTGACAGAAGCATCAGCTACGATCATCTCTGCAAAGGTCGAGGCTGTTTCTGCTACATTCATCGCATAATTTCTATTTAAATAATGTTGATCTCTCATCGCATATGTATGAAAGCCATGACCTAATTCATGTGCAAGAGTTGAAACATTAGAAGGTGTTCCTGAGAACGTCATAAATATTCTTGACTGATTGCTCTCAGGGAAAAAGGTATGAAAACCACCTGGTGCTTTTCCAGGGCGATCTTCAGCTTCAATCCATTTCTGTTCAAATGCCTTTTTCGCAAAACCGGTCATTTCTTTTCCAAAGCGTGAAAAATGCTCAATAATAAATTCAGCACCTTCTTCATATGAAACCTTTGATTCTACCTGACCGATGGGTGCATCTAAGTCATACCAGCTTAACCGATCCTTCCCTAGTAACTTCGCTTTTCTCTCTAAAAATGTTACAAAAGGGGCTTTGGCATCGGAAATAACCTGCCACATCGTATCTAATGTTTTCTTCTGCATACGATTTATTTGTAAAGGCTCCTTTAATACATCTTCCCATCCGCGAAGCTTATAAGTGTTTAAACGAAATCCGGCAAGGTGATTGAGTGTTTTCGACAAATACTCTGCTTTTTCAGACCAAGATTCCTCCCAGCCTTCAAAGATGGATTTTCTTACCACATGATCAGGATGTGAGAACTTGTTGGCTGCCTGCCCAACTGAAAATTCCTTTGTTTCGTTTCCTTCTTTAAACGGAACTTTAATCGTACCAACGATGGTATCATATAATTGCCCCCATCCATGATAGCCATCAATACTTAATGCATTAATGATTGTTTCTTCTTCCTGAGAAAGTCTCTCTAATGCATTGATACGTCTTTCATTTAACACAAACTGCAATTGATGTAAAGCCTCTTCCTGCAACAGTTCTTCCCAAATTTGATCATCGTAAGTAGTTAATTTTTGATCAAAAACAGTGAGAGCATTTTGTAAACTAGCACTAAGCTCAGTTACTTGCCCACGAAGTCCGCTTACTTTCTTATCGTTTGTATTTTGTGCATGTAAACAGCTAACAAATGCTCCTGCCTGGCGAATCTCTTTCGCAACTCTTTGAAAGAATTCAACGATTCCTACAATATGTTCTTGATCTGTTATTTTATTCGATGGCTGCCAGTCTGTTACCCTACTTCGAAACCTTTCAACATCTTCTTTTGAGCTATGTATGTGATTAATAAATGCTTGAGAAGAACTTCCCCCTGAAAAAAACACGTCAAGGTCCCATACATCATAATAAGTACTTCCTTTTGTCATCCATACCCCTCCTAATCATTGTCTATTTCATTATAAATTTATTTTTCCGAAAACTCTACGAAAAGTTTCGAAAACCGAAAGACCCACCTTGATGATGGGTCCTAAAATTAATATCGATAACCAGTAAAATACCACCAACCACCGAATATGAGCAACAGTACGAACAAAACGATAAGCAGTGCTAAAGCTACCCCACCGCCACCATAATATGGTGCTTGATAAGCATATGGATAAGGATAACCGTATGGCATTTTTTACCCTCCTTTACACTTTATCCTACTAATCAATGTATGTTCATTGTCCATATTGGTGTAGGCGGGTGCGGACTTTCCGTGTATACAAATAGGCATAGATTGCTCTATGCCTACTACTTTCTAACTTTGAGAATCACGCTTTCGCTTTTCCTTCTCCGCTCGATAAAATTCATGAAACATCTTCATTAATGCTCTCTTTTCAATTCTTGAAACATAGCTTCTTGATATGCCTAATTCTTTGGCAATCTCTCTTTGCGTTTTTTCCTTTTTTAAATCGAGACCAAATCGGCCAACGATTACTTCCTTTTCCCTGTCATCAAGCACGTCTATAAATTCTTTTACCTTTTCAAGCTCCATATTTAGTTGAATGGTTTCAATGACATCCTCAGATTCTGATTTCAAGACATCGATTAATGAGATCTCGTTTCCTTCTTTATCCTGACCAATTGGATCGTGAAGAGACACATCTTTTTTTGTCTTTTTTAAAGCCCGTAAATGCATGAGAATTTCGTTTTCTATACAACGGGCCGCATACGTAGCAAGCTTTGTTCCTTTCCCTTCAGAATAGCTTTCAATGGCTTTAATTAATCCAATTGTTCCAATGGAGATTAAATCCTCTGAATCTTCCCCCGTATTCTCAAATTTTTTAACGATATGTGCGACGAGACGGAGATTATGTTCAATAAGCATATTACGAGCATGAGCATCACCATCTGCCATTAATCGTAAATATTTCTTTTCATCCGCCGATGATAATGGTTGTGGAAATGCATTATTTTTAACATAGGAAACTAAAAACACAATTTCCTTTACTAAATAGCTAAGTGCAGTCAATATACCTGACATTTATTCCACCCCACTTTCAGGACTTTCCTCCATGTTAATACCTATGAAGAGAGGTGGTCGTATTTGTCTGTCCCACTTAATTATATTTAAATAGAAAATGATTATTAAAAAACACCGACAGCGAGGTCGGTGTTTTAAGCTTCTATTCTACGGAAACTTCGGCAGCAATTATACAACCTACAGATCCGCATATAATTAAACCCATAACGATTGCGAACATGTTACCACCCCTTCTCTCCCTTTTGTTACTTCGAATGTAACATATTTTTCAGAGCAAAATGGAGAAAGGATGTGAACATTTTGTTACTTATGAAGCCTTCATAATGCGCTAAGTCACTTAAATCTAAGAGATATCTCCGGGGGAAGAACTCTTCTTTGATTTTCTTAAGCAATACATTTCTAGAGATAGCAACAATACACGGAGGAACATCGATTTTCCCTCCTCACCACAAATTCGTTAGGTGGTATCTTTCTCCACCCATAAAACTGCCTTACGATCTTGCATGAAATAAATCATCTTCATTCCCACCTTTCTTTATTTTTTAGTTTTGTTATTAACCTTACCTTAAAATAATCGTTGAATGGAAAGCATACGATCGCGAGTAGCTTCATATTGCTTTTTCGCCTTTTCTGCTCGTTCAAATTCAGCAGCTGACACGGTACGTTTTTTAATCGTTACCGTTAAGAATAATATATTCAGGGTCATATCTATCACCTCCTTATTTTTGCACACAAAAAAGCCGCAAGGATCCCCCTGCGACTTTTAGGCATATAAAAAGCCGCAAGAGTACATTCTCCAAGCGGCTTGAAATGGCATAAGTTATCTTCACATTTACTTAAGCAATTCATTCCTAATGGTCGAATGCGTGAAACATTTAGTTGTCTTCTTTTCAATTGCTACAGATAATTTAATCATTTCACTCGACCTCCTTTTTAGAAATTATTGCTTACAGTGGTAATTATATCCACTATTACCAATTATGTAAACCCCTTTTTTAAGATTTTCTAAAAAAAAATAGCCCTCAGGGAGACTGAGAGCTATCTTTCTATTCATTTATGTCATCAAGCTTTGTTTTTATTTGCTTCGATAAAGTAAAAAAGTAAATAGAACCCGCTAAAAACAGCATAGATGAGCACATCATAATATATAGATCGGTTAGCACTTTTTCACCTGATGGAATGATAACACCTAGGTAAAAAAAGCTTCCTACGGCAAGTAAAACAACCGCAAACCTTTTAAAGTCAATCATTTTCTCTTCAAGCATTTTTCCTGCTCTGCTATCTTTCACTATACTCACCTGCAACCTTCTCTTGTTCTATGAAACTACTTTATCATAGAACGCTGTGTTAGTGAGGATGTAATTAATAGCAATTTTTCTAAGTTGTTCAATCAGCCTTTAAGCTTTTCGACGATTTTCATAACCAAAGAAGCTGAATGAAGTGCTGCTTTTTCTAAATATTGTTCAAATGAAACATCTGATTCTTTCCCAGCGATATCAGATAATGAACGAATGATAACAAATGGAATCCCAAATTGATAGGAAACTTGGGCAATAGCAGCTGCTTCCATTTCGACTGCCTGTAAATTAAGAAATTTATCACGGATAGCATCCACACGCTTTGGATCATTCATAAAAGAATCGCCCGTTGCGATTAATCCTTTCACAATTTGCACACTACCAATTTCCTTTGCAGCTTCCTCTGCTATCTCAACAAGCCCGGAATTGGCCTCAAACGCTGCAGGAAGCTGTGGTACTTGACCATACTCATATCCAAATGCTGTAACGTCTACATCATGATGGCGAACCTCAGAAGAGATAACAACATCTCCTACATTTAAATCAGGATGAAAGCCTCCTGCTGAACCTGTGTTAATAACATAATCAGGTTTAAATCTATCTAATAGTATCGTTGTGGACATTGCTGCGTTTACTTTCCCTATCCCTGAGCGCAATAGGATTACCTCCGCACCATCCATACTACCTGTTGTAAACTCACATCCTGCAATAGTTTCTTGTTCCTGATTGCTGATTTTTTCTCTTAGTAAAGCTACTTCTTCTTCCATTGCACCAATAATTGCGATTTTCACTTATAAAGACCTCTCTCTATTGTTTATTCTATCGACGCTAGCTCTTCCACTAATGTAGGCTTCCAACCTTGACCATCAACCCACTCAATGGAAACACGATAAATTTGGGTTCTGTCCTTTGAAAAGACGGTTCCTTTTGATTTATTATGACCATCATTTCCAAGGAACTTGATCGTCATATTATCCTCTGATAGCCCAGTGGCATATTCAATGGCAGAAACCATTTCATCCCAATCCACACCACTATACACGTTCGTGTGTTCACCTGTTTGGCTCGTTCCGATTGGCTCCCAATTTGGGTTAACAATGGTTCTGACTACATTAGAATCCGCCCCGCCTTCTGTCACAATTGCCTCTTCGTTATCACTAGAGCTAGCTTCCTCGCTTGACTCTTCATTCGAGGACGAAGACTCAGTAGACGAATCTTCCTCATCCGTTTCTGAGTCAGATCCTTCTGTCTCTTCCTTCGAGGACTCTTCTCCTTCATTCGCTTCATTTGAAGCTTCTACGCTTTGTTCCTGCTCTTTTTCTGTCGTAGCTTTATCATCGTTCCCCCAAAAAATAACCCCGGAAACAACAATAATTAAAACCAATACTATTCCAATGAGACCATTTAAAATCAGATTTGTTTTACGACGCTTCGACCTTTGATTGAACCTTGTTTGCTGATAATCATCTTGCATCATACGAACCTCCTAGACCTCTTTTGAACATCCTTTTAAGAGCGAACTCGCTATACATTCTACCATTTAACCCGGAAATCGAAAAGGACAATCACGTTACAAATACATTAACGTTTCGACAGAGGCTCATTATGATCAAAGTTATATACGTTTTTTACCATATCGGCAAATAATCCGTTGACTCCTCCTTCGTCCCCATAAACCCCTAAATTTACTGTTACTAGAGCATATTTAGGGTTATCGTATGGGAAATAACCAGCAAACCATTTATTATGCAATTGTTTCTCATCTTTAAAGATTCCCGTTTCAGCTGTTCCTGACTTCCCAGCAATGGCATATGGCAGTTCTTGAAACCATCTCCCCGTTCCATTTTCATTTACAACCACTTCACGCAATAATTTTTGAAGCTTCATTGCCGTATAAGGAGAAATCGATTCGCCAGGCAGAGCTTGCTTTTCGAATGGTAGTAGTGAGTTCCCATTTTTATATTCCACTTCTGAAACGACTCTAACACTCTCCCTTACTCCACCTTTCGCAATAGTCCCCATCATATTGGCAACAGCCAGTGGTGTTGCACGTACCTCATGCTGACCGATTCCTGTCAAAGCAACAAAGTTGTTATCATTTTTAGCATCCTCTGATAAAAACACACGGCCTTTTTGTTCTTCTTGAAGCTGCTTAAAATTAGAGAAATGATAGATATCACCATTCCATCCAACAGAACCTACAAGAGATAATTTATTTGCATACTCCTCGAGTATATTAGGGTCAATTTCCTTTAATTCCTTTGCTATCGTACCAAAAGTATTGTTACAGCTCCTTGCAAAGCTATCCGTAAAGTTTAGCATTCCATGTTCATACACTAAGTCTGGTTGGCCATTTATTTTTTTACTACAATCATACATTCGAGTGGGATCATCTAGTTCATAATCAATGGCGGCTCCAGCCACAACCGTTTTAAAAACAGACCCAATAATTTGCTCAGATATCATCATATTCTTCAGACCACTTGAACCATCCTCAAACGGCTTTTCCTTATTAATGTTAGGTCTAGATACCATAGCAAGGACAGCATTCGTCTCTAAGTCTAGAAGGACAAGTCCTCCTTTACTAATTTTATATTGGTCAACTAGATTTTCAGCGATTTCCTGAATATCTTTATCTATCGTTGTTTTAATATTGACTGGATAGAAAGGATTGGCTGGTTCGACATATTTCACATCAATCCCAAACAGCGGTCCACCCTTTGCATCAACATGGTAGATAAGCTTGGAATTTCCATCAGGAAGCAAAAATTCATCAAAGCTTTTTTCTAATCCGGTTAACCCAATCACAGTCTGTTCTAGCAAGTCTTTATCAGGATATCGCTTTTGTAATTCAGCTGTATTTTGTCCCGTAATACCGATAAGCTGTTCAGCTGGATACTCATTTAGTGAATATTTCCTTTCTACAGCAAACACTCCTGGTATTTTCAGAGCATTAATTTGCTCCATTTGAGCATCTGTTAGTTTGAGTGGATTCGGATCGCCATAGGCAAAAGGGTCTTCCGCTTGTTTCACTCTGTATTCAATTGATTCCACAGGAACATTGATAATGTCTGCGACCTGTTCACTATCCCACTCCATATTCTTCAAAAACGGAAAGAGAATGAGAACCGGAATCTTACGGTGAACAAGTGACTCTCCATTGCGATCAAGAAACCCGCCTCTCCCATTATCAATCACCATTTGCTGTGAGCGTTGAACAACACTCGCCTCAAGGAGATTAACGTTATGTTTTGTAAAGTTTTCTGTTGAAACGAGCTGCACTTGAACAAGCCTTCCTATTAAGAGACTAATTGCTATTATACAAATAATTAACCATACCACTGCCCGTTTTCTCCACATAATAAAAAACACCTCGTCAAAAGTGTTGACGAGGTTTTCTTATTTCAAACCAATTTACTTAATATTTGTAATACGTACATTCATTTCTCCACCAGGCGTTTGAACCGTTACTTCGTCTCCAACCTTCTTACCCATCAAGCTTTTGGCAATTGGAGAATCATTAGAGATTTTGCCTTCAAATGGATCTGCTTCTGCACTTCCTACGATTGAATACGTTTCCTCATCGCCTCCAGGAAGCTCAATAAACGTAACAGAACGGCCTAAAGCAACCGCATCGGTAGCAAGCTCATCCTCTTTAATAATCTTTGCGTTTCTTATCATATTTTCAATCGTTGTAATACGACCTTCAACAAATGCTTGTTCTTCTTTAGCCGAGTCATACTCTGAGTTCTCAGATAAGTCTCCAAAGCTACGAGCAATTTTAATACGCTCTACGACTTCTTTACGTTTTACTGATTTTAAATGTTCTAATTCTTGCTCTAATTTTTCTTTACCAGCTAAAGTCATCGGGAAAACCTTTTCTGTAGCCAAAACCCTTCACTCCTTCTAGTTTCACAACCCCCAAATAGATTGTGTATTCTTCTTATGTAGTTATATCTTACGGTAAATGCATAGGAGCGCGTCCTTATGAAAAGGGCGCGCATGAAACGTCCAACTGGACTTATTTTGGGAAACATTTGCATTACTGCTTTTTATTGTTTCATAAAAATGATTTTTGTTCAAGAATTGTTTGAATTTTTGTGACCATCAAATCAATTGCGACAAAATTATGGCCACCTTCTGGGATAATAATATCTGCATAACGTTTCGTTGGTTCAATAAATTGATTATGCATTGGCCGCACCACATTTACATACTGATCAATGACTGAATCCATTGAGCGCTCGCGTTCTTTTATATCTCTTACCAATCGTCTAATAATACGAAGGTCCGCATCTGTATCTACGTATAACTTAATATCCATTAAGTTACGAAGTCTTTCGTCTTCTAATACGAGGATCCCTTCAAGAATAATTACATCCTTGGGCTCAACATGGATGACATCACTTGAACGGGTATGAACACTGTAGTCATACACAGGCTTTTTAATCGCTTCGTAGCGGAGAAGACTTTCAATATGCTCAATTAGTAAGTCATTGTCAAATGCTAGCGGGTGGTCATAATTCGTCTTTAGACGCTCCTCAAAAGGCAAATACGATTGGTCTTTATAATAAAAATCTTGCTCGAGCATTAAAATCGAATGCCCTTTAAACGACTCGTAAATCGACTTTGTTACGCTCGTTTTCCCGGAGCCAGAGCCACCGGCTACACCAATAACAACGGGTTTGCGTTTCATGCTAGTTTAAATCTCCTTCCGCATCATGTTGTTCGGGTAAACCGGCTTGTCTAATTTGAACTTTACGATTTGCATTGGATGCCTTGCTGCATCTAGCTCATTGCCATCCTCATCCCAAATTTTTTCAACAACAGTTGTAAAGTTCTCAATTTCAGGTCCAAAAAACTCTACTTCTTGACCAGGTTTAAAGTAGTTTCGCTGCTGAAGTGTTACCATTTGATTTTCAGCATCATAGTCTAACACCAATCCAGCAAAGTCAAAAGTTGTCTTTTTGCTATGATTTCCAAACATCTGCTCTTTATACCCAGGAACTCCTTCAAAGAAAGCAGGAGCCGTGTCACGGTTTGCACATTTATCAAGTTCTTCTAACCATTCTTTTTGAATAACAAAGTTCTCAGGGTCCGCACAATAAGCATCAATCACTTTACGGTACACACTAACAACTGTTGCCACATAGTGAATGGACTTCATACGACCTTCGATTTTCAAACTATCAATACCAAGCTCAATCATTTGAGGAATGGACTCAATTAACTTAAGATCCTTAGGGCTCATCGCAAACGGTGCATCACCTTCGCTAAATTGAGCTACTTCATCCTGTTGATCAAGCGAATACAGGTCATAATCCCAGCGGCAAGACTGACAGCATCCACCACGGTTTGAGTCTCGAGCTGTCATATGATTACTTAATGTACAACGTCCAGAGTATGCGATACACATTGCACCATGGATGAATGTTTCAATTTCGATATCGACTTTCTCTTTCATCTCTCTAATTTCTTCCGCACTAGTTTCACGTGCAAGTACCACACGTTCTAATCCTTCTTCCTTCCAGAATTGGACAGCTTTCCAATTGGATAAAGACTGTTGTGTACTTAAATGCACTTCAATTTCAGGAGCTAATCGACGGCATGTTTCAATGATAAGAGGATCAGCAACAATAATACCTGCAATCCCAGCTCCTTTTAAACCCAGAATATATTCTTCTAATCCATCTATATTTTCATTATGAGCAAAAATATTTGTTGTTACATAAATCTTCGCACCATATTTCTTAGCAAACTCTACTCCCTCTTTCATTTCATCAAAAGTAAAGTTCCCTGCGTTTGAGCGAAGTCCGTATTCTTGTCCACCGATAAATACAGCATCTGCCCCGTATTGGACTGCAATTTTTAATTTCTCTAGATTTCCAGCAGGAGCAAGTAATTCTGGTTTTTTTACAATTACTCGCTTTCCATTCACAATCTGTGAAATTTTATCGTTTAGTACGATAGACATCTTTTTCCCTCCTTAACACATGTTTTATTAATAAACGGTCTCTTTGAAGAAAAATCCAGTATCTAATGGACGATTCTTTGGCTGAATCTTTTCAACTTCCTGTAATAAGTCGTCCTTTACTTCTTCGTACTGATCAAGATCTTCGACACATAGATCAATTGCTTTTCGATATAATTCTGTTACTTTCAGAATGTATTCTGATGTTTGTAGTACACCATCAATCTTTAGAGAATCAACTTCTGCTTCAATTAGCTCTGTTAGCTCATCTATCATACACATATCATTCGGACTCATAATATGTGTTCCGTTCGCATCTTCAAAAATCGGATATTTGTTTTCTCTTTCCTTATCATGAAGGAACATGTTCGCATTTTGGGCACGATTTTCAACCACTAGTGCTTTTCCTTGATACTCATAATAGTTCCCTAATAGTGAACGCTTGGACTGAAACATAGCTGTCATCCCGTGAACTTGTACCTCAATCTCCACTTCAGCATGCTCTTTCATTTCGACAATCGCATCCATATTGATTTCTCTAGCAAGGACCGCACGTTTAGCCCCTTTTCTACCCCAATAGTTACATGTATACCAGTTCGTTGCAGTTGTTTCTGTGTTCCAATGAAGAGGCATATCAGGTGCAGCCTCTTTCGCTACCATTAAAACCGCTGGATCACCGAAAATGATTGCATCCACGTTTGCTTCTTTTACAAACCTTACATAGTCATATAAAGCGTCAATGCTTTCATTGTGGAAGATTGCATTCATCGCTACATACACTTTTTTCTGAAAAGAATGGGCAATTTCTACAGCCTTCTTTACATCTTCTCTTGAAAATTCTCCAGCCAAACGAAGACCAAAGCGTTCCTCTCCGATCACAAAAGCGTCCGCTCCAACTTTACATAATGCTTCTATATCTTCAATCATTTTTGGTGTGACTAATAGTTCTGGTTTTTTCATTTTCTCTTCACCTCTTTTTACTAATTGCTACTCCATCGCCAACAGGAATAATGACCGAATCGTATTCTGCATGTTCCATTAGCCATTTGTTAAAATCTTTTATTTTTGTAACCATGCTTCTTACTCTTTTACTCTCAATTGTATCCTCATAGACTAGTCCTTTAAACAGGACGTTGTCGGTTATGATTATTCCTTTGTCTGCTAAATACTTTGAATATATTTCAAAGAACTTCTTGTACTGCCCTTTGGCTGCATCTATGAAAATCGCATCAAAAGAACCAAATTTTTCTATAAGTGACTCTACTTCTAGCGCATCACCTTTGATAATCGATATTTGGTGTTCTTTGTTTGCACGTTTAATAAATTCCTCCGC
The DNA here is from genome assembly GCF_003586445.1 of Bacillus sp. Y1. Lineage (NCBI taxonomy): Bacteria > Bacillati > Bacillota > Bacilli > Caryophanales > Bacillaceae > Bacillus > Bacillus sp. Y1. The sequence continues at coordinate 3,567,718 of NZ_CP030028.1, forward strand.
GATCGTATAGCGCTCACTGTCCCGTTCAATTGTGACGATGTTCGTTTCAGGAAGAACAGTGGCCATTCGTAAGGCAGAATATCCAATAGCTGTACCCACCTCTAGAATCTTTTTCGGTTGAGCTATTCTCAGTATTTGAAGAATCGTTTCGATTCCTGACAGTTCCATAATGGGAACATGATGAGCTTTCGCGTATTGCTCCATTTCTTCTAGTAGATCTGTTCTATTTAGAATGAGCTCTTCTATATAAGAATGCAGCTTTTCCGTTTCCAAGCTGCGTCACCTCTTTTGTTTAGACATGAAAAAATAGCGTTCACAGCAATTCACAGGGATTCAGCACGGCTAAATATGGTCTTCTGTGGTTGACGCTATTTAAAAACACTTGAACTATTCTATCATAATAGAAGGAGAAATGCGAACATTTCTCCTTGAAACAGATTAATTGATGTGCTCGGCCTTTTTTGCATTATGCTCCTCGAGAGTTTTCGAGAATAATACATCACCAGATGCCGTTGCTAAAAAGTATAGAAAGTCCGTCTCGGCAGGATGTAAAACAGCTTCAATTGATACAGCACCTGCATTAGCTATTGGACCTGGTGTTAAGCCTTGGTATTTGTAAGTATTGTATGGATCATCAATTTCCAAATCCTTATACAACACCTTGTCCTTATGTTCTCCATGTGCATATAAAACGGTAGGATCTGTTTGTAACGGCATCCCCGTATCTATACGATTATAAAAGACACTGGCAATTTGGTCACGCTCAAGTTTCTCAGTTGCTTCCTCTTCAACCAATGAGGCAAAGGTTAATAGTTGGTGAGCAGTATATTGCCTCTCATCCATATCACCCTCATACTCACTAATTACCTTTTTTGTCTGATCTAGCATGGCCATAATAATTTCTTCTATTTTTGTGTCTTCTTTATAGAAAGGATATGTTGCAGGGAACAAATAGCCTTCAAGTGGGTATTTAACATTTTCCGCGAGAATTTCCTCTGTTAATAAATCAGGGTATTTATTCATAAGTGCTTGTATGAATTCACGGTCATTTAATTTTGTAAATACATCTTCTTCTGTATGATTTGTTTTTTCTGCGATGATTTTTGCAATTTCTTTTAGCTGTTTTCCTTCAGGGATGGTAATTTGAAACACCACTTCTTGCTCCACTTTACCTGTTTTTAAGCTTTCAATGATACTTGGCAAGGTCATAGAAGGTGAGAGTTCATAGTTACCAGCCATAAACCCTGACTCGTTCTTAAACTTAACAAAGTACTTGAATACACGTGCATCTTTAATAATCCCATGTTCTTCTAATATGTTTGCAATACCAGTAACTGAAGAACCAATTGGAATTTCTACTGTCATTTCTTTTTTATTATCTGGATCTACGGGCTTTAGTGCCGATTTAATATAAAAATATCCGCCACCAGCCGTAATTGCTACCAGTAGAAATAATATGATTGAAATGGTAAAGACAATTTTCCTTACGACTCTTGCCTCGCCTTCCCTCTCAATCATCTTTTCTCGGATGATTGCTTTTTTATCAGTCTTGTTACCTGTATTCTCTTTCTTTTGCTTCTCTTCCGTTGACAAAGTTTCCCCTCCAATTCACAGGGCTCATTCTTACTATTCCCTTATAACTATTCTCGAATCATTATACTATATTTTTCGACAATAGAAGTAGAAAATTGCAAAAAAAGGCGGATAGCCTATGCTATCCGCTTTTTATCGTTCTATTCTTCGTCTTGCTCTTCTAGGAATGTATTTAACATTTCTTCGATTAGGTCCCACTCTTCGTCTGTCTCGATAGGCATTAACTCACCATCATTATTATCTTCGGTTGGAACGAAAGCAGATGCATGAATTTCAATTTCTTCATCATCGTTTTCATCTGCACCAATTGGATAATAAAGAACATAAGACTTACCAAATTCATCAGAATCGAATGTAAAAAGCACCTCACAAAGTTGCTCGTTACCATCCTCATCAATTACTGTAATATTGTTTTCTCCATGTTGCATTGAAAAATCACCTCAAGTTATTTTTGACTATCTAAAAAGCCTTGTAAGATCATAGCTGCTGCCATTTTGTCGATTACTTTTTTACGTTTTTTCCTACTAACATCCGCTTCTAGTAAGACACGTTCCGCAGCAACCGTAGTTAGACGCTCGTCCCATAGGAATACAGGTAAGGAAAACCTCTTTTCTAGCTCACTAGCGTAAAATTGACTTGCTTCCCCTCTAGGTCCAATGGTTCCATTCATGTTTTTAGGCAGCCCTACTACTATTTTTCCTACTTCATACTTTTCTATTATTTGACCAATCTGGTCAAAACCAAACATTCTTTCATCTTCATTAATTTTTATTGTTTCTAATCCTTGCGCTGTCCAGCCAAATTCATCACTGAGCGCAACGCCGACCGTTTTACTGCCGACGTCAAGACCGAGAATTCGCATACGTTAAGAGCCCTCTCGTTGTGTTTTTAAATAGCTTTTGACAAGCTCTTCAATAATTTCATCTCGTTCAAGCTTTCGAATAATGTTACGAGCATCACGATGACGAGGAATATAAGCAGGATCTCCAGAAAGCAGGTAACCTACAATTTGATTAATCGGATGATATCCTTTTTCTTGAAGAGCTTCATGTACTTGAAAAAGGACTTCCTTCACGTCATGTTCGATTGGCTCTTCTGGAAAATTAAACCTCATTGTTTTATCAAATGTACTCATTCTCTTGCACCTCGCTTTATCTAGTAATCACTGGCTAACTTCCGCTCTTATAGAAGTATCTATCATCAAATCTATCCAATGGAAGAAATATTTAGTAGTCTAATCTCCTTCATTTTACACTACTTTTCTTGAATATCAAACGGATTTGACCCATTCTTCTACAAAACTTAGTGCGGAATCCAGCTTTCCAGCATCTTTTCCTCCTGCTTGGGCCATATCTGGACGTCCACCACCGCTACCTCCGCAAATAGTAGCAACTTCTTTAATAATTTTACCGGCATGATAGCCTTTTTCAATTAAGTCTTTTGTTACACCGGCAATTAAGTTTACCTTTTCTTCGTTTACACTTCCAAGTACGATTACTGCAGATCCAAGCTTTTGCTTCAAATCATCCACCATGTTTCGAAGTCCATTCATATCAGCACCTTGAATTCGAACAGCCAGAACTTGAATTCCATTCACTTCTTTCACATTATTAACCAAATTACCTGCTTCAATATTCCCTAGCTTAGCTGTTAAAGACTCATTTTCTTTTTGAAGCTGTTTTTGTTCACTTAACAGTGCATCGATTCTAGATGGTACATCTTTTAGGTTCGTTTTTAACTTTCCTGCCACGTCTTTTAAAATCTGGATTTGGCTATGCATTTGCTTAAATGCACCTTCCCCCGTCACCGCTTCTATACGACGAGTTCCTGCTCCAATACCACTTTCAGATATGATTTTAAAGAGACCAATGACTGATGTATTAGGAACATGACAACCACCACAAAGTTCTAAACTATAATCTCCGACTTGAACCACACGTACGATATCACCATATTTTTCACCAAATAGCGCCATAGCTCCCATCGCTTTTGCTTCAGCAATTGCCTTATAGTCTGTTTGAACAGATAGAGACTGCCAAATTTTTTCGTTTACAATCCTCTCTATTTCTTCTAATTCCTCTGGTTTTACTTGTCCAAAATGAGAGAAGTCAAAACGAAGTCTATCTTGTTCTACTAGAGAACCGGCTTGGTTTACATGTGTTCCAAGAACATCTTTTAATGCTTGATGTAATAAATGGGTTGCCGTATGGTTCTTAATAATTTTTCCTCTATTGTTCTCATCAACAACCGCAACTACCTGGTCATTAACTTGCAATTCACCAGATTCAATCAGTACACGGTGAAGGTTTTGTCCGTTTGGTGCCTTTTGCACATCTTTTACCGCCGCTTTTACACCATCGCTAAATAGTGTACCAAGGTCAGCAATTTGCCCACCGCTCTCAGCGTAGAATGGAGTGACATCGAGTATTAATTGGATTTCTTCTCCTTCACTTGCCTTGTCGATTTTTACACCATTTTGTACGATAGCAAGAACCTTTGATTCAACCTGTAACTGATCGTAACCAACAAACTTACTTTCTACTTTAATCTCACCAAGTTCTCCACCTTGAACTTGCATAGAGTCTACATCTTGTCTTGCTTTACGTGCACGCTCACGCTGAAGCTCCATTTCGCTCTCAAAACCAGCGTGGTCAACCTTCATTCCCTCTTCTTCACCATACTCCTCTGTTAATTCGACTGGGAAACCGTATGTGTCATAAAGACGGAAAACGTCTGCGCCTTGAATCGTATCACTTCCAGCTTCCTTTTCTTTTTTGATAACCGCTGAGAGAATTTGAAGCCCCTCATTAAGAGTCTCATGGAATCTTTCTTCTTCATTCTTTATGACCTTTTGGATAAAGTCGGTCTTATTCTTTACTTCTGGGTAAAAATCAACCATGATTTCCCCTACAACAGGAACCAGTTCAAACATGAATGGACGGTGGATGTTAATTTGCTTGGCAAAACGTACGGCTCTACGAAGCAATCTTCTTAACACATACCCTCGACCCTCATTGGAAGGAAGTGCGCCATCACCAATAGCAAATGCCACGGTACGAATATGGTCAGCAATGACTTTAAATGCTACATCAGACTCTTTACCATTTCCATACTTTGCCCCAGAGATCTCTTCTGTTGCGCGAATAATTGGCATAAATAAATCAGTATCAAAATTAGTAGGAACATTTTGAACAACCGAAGCCATTCTTTCAAGTCCCATTCCTGTATCAATATTTTTCTTTGGTAGTGGAGTATATGTACCATCCGGATTATGATTAAATTCTGAGAAAACTAAGTTCCAAACCTCTAAATATCTGTCATTCTCTCCTCCAGGATACAACTCCGGATCACTTTCATCATTTCCATATTCAGGTCCACGATCATAGAAAATTTCCGTATTTGGTCCACTAGGTCCTTCCCCGATATCCCAGAAGTTCCCTTCTAAGCGAATAATTCGCTCTTCCGGCACACCAATTTCCTTCCTCCAAATTTCAAACGCCTCGTCATCTTCTGGATGAATCGTAACGGAAAGCTTTTCCTTTTCAAACCCTACCCATTTTTCATCAGTCAAAAACTCCCATGCCCAATGGATGGCTTCAACTTTGAAGTATTCTCCGATAGAGAAATTCCCAAGCATCTCAAAAAACGTATGATGTCTTGCTGTTTTCCCAACGTTTTCAATATCGTTCGTACGAATAGATTTCTGTGCATTTGTAATTCTTGGATTGTCTGGAATCACTCGTCCATCAAAATACTTTTTTAACGTCGCTACCCCACTGTTAATCCAAAGCAAAGATGGATCATCATGAGGAACGAGGGGAGCACTTGGTTCCACTGCATGTCCTTTTTCTTTAAAAAAGTCTAAATACATTTTACGAATTTCTGAGCCTGTAAGTTTCTTCATTTATTTTCCCTCCAACATTTTTTCCAACAAAAAAAGCCCTTCATCCCAAAACAGGGACGAGGAGCTTGCTCGCGGTACCACCCTGATTATGAATGCAAAAAAGCACTCATCTCTCAAAGACCTTTAACGCAGGTTAACGGCAGGAATTAGCTGCACTCCGGAATAGCTTTCTGTCATCCTTCGTCTAGAATTTCTTTCAGCCAAGGAAATTCCTCTCTACAGACGGTCTATCACATACTTGTTCCTTCAACATGTTTTCGTGTATTTTGAACTTTATAGTACGAATTATACTGATATGTTTTTATATTTGTCAACGTTGTCACATCAATTGATTATCGGATACATCTTTTGAAAAGTGCTGCTTTGCATGTAGAAGGCTCACCTTTAAAATGGCCATGATTGGTACAGCTAAGATCAGTCCTAGTATTCCACCTATTTCTCCACCTGCTAAGAGAGCGAACATAATCACTAAAGGATGCATATGCAAGCTCTTTCCAACAATAAAGGGAGATAATATATTTCCCTCTAAAAATTGGAGTAGAGCGATGATAATCACTACGAATAGGATCATTTTTACACTAATTGTAGCAGCGATGATTACAGCTGGCACAGCACCGATAACAGGTCCGAAATATGGGATAATATTTGTTATCCCAACAATTAATCCAAGCAACAGCGGATACCGTAAGTCGATGAACCAGAAGGATAAAGCTGAAATCGTACCAATCAACACGCATACTAAAAGCTGTCCCCTAATATAACTACCTAATGATTTATCCACATCTCTTAAAAACAGAGTTCCCCCACTCCGCCATTTACTCGGGGTAATATACCATACAGCCTTCTTTATTTTTTCATAATCTTTTAACATGTAAAAAGCGATAAAAGGGATGATAGCAAAAAGCAGGGCTGAATTGATGATTCCCATCCCTAAATTAACGGCTCTTGTTAGAGCGTTATCAAGCATTCTTTCAACGGCCACAATACTGCTATCTATCCTTTCTTGAAAGGCTTCAGGCCAAGTAGAGGTTTTATCCTGAATGTCATGGATCCACTCTCTGTATTGGTTGGCAAAGCTTGGTGCGTTTTCAGTCAAATCTCGAAGTTGGTGTATAACTGCAGGAACACCATTATACAGTGCCACACTTATACTTCCAAAAAACAGTGTATATATAATTAAAACAGCTAACCATCTGGGTAAATAGTTTTCATGAAGAGTCTCCACGACGGGATGTAGTAAATAAGAAATAAATGCTGCGATGATAAATGGGAGTACGACGATCATTGTGATTTTAAAAATGGGCAACCAGATGGGCTGTAGTTTCAGAAAAACAAATAATACAATGAATAACAAAAGCAAAAAGCCAAGCCGGTAATACCATTTTAATCGAATGTCCATTGTATCCACTCCTTGTCTATAGTTTAAAGTGGAACAGTAAGAAATATACAAAAAGAAAAGCCCCTTTTTACAGGGACTATTCTTGGTATTAAAACATTTTCGATATTCTACGCTGCATTTTTCTCATTCCACGCCCTGACATCATTTTGTTTTTTCGAGCGTAATTATATGCAACAACACCTGCTCCAATTGCAATTGCAGAAGTTACCATTCGATTCATTTATCTCACCTCGAATTAGATTTATGAGCTATATCGGCGTTCATCTTCTCCAAAAAGATCGTCTAATGAGCTTAATGTACCGTCTTCCTCAACTTGGTGAGTATTAATGATTCCTTTTGCTAAAGTTAGTTCAATGAAGCAGTTCCAACAATAGTATTGGTTAATTCCAATTTTCCCGATATCTTTGCTTTGGCAGTTAGGGCATTTTAACATCGTAGACACCTCACGTATAGGTATATCTTAAGGCATGTACTCTTAAGATTTTTTTACGTTCACGATGATGGCGTCTTTTCCATACTGGAGGGGTTCATCCGTTTTGATGACACGCTTTCCTTCTATGATGTCTGAAAAAAAGCCATCCGAACATTGATACCCTACGATTGTGCCCAATTCTTCCATAAAATATACATCCTCAATCAACCCGAGTTGCTCTCCTTCACTAGATAATAGCATGTTCCCGGATAGACCTCGACAGAATGCAACGGAAGAATCACTGCCCCTTTTGATTGGTCTTAGCAAAGTTCGGTCTTCAATCATTACTCCATCCGAGCCAAAGGAAGTGACGTCTTGAATATCCAGCAGCGCGGTCCTTTTTACAAGCGTTCCTTGCTTTACTAGCAAGGATTGAACCGAATCACTAGTCGCAGAAATGATGAGATCATTGACTTCACCAACCTTTGACCCGCTTTCTTTCTCGTACACATTAACTCCCTTTAGCAATGTAAATGTCCGCAAGATACCACCTCTTTCGAACATTACTATTGTTCACAACGAAGCTAAAAATCATTACGTGAAACGATTTCCAAATGATATGCGTAATTAACTTCCCATAAAGCTATATGGAGTGATTCCTTCCATGCCAATCATGGGGTCTACAGACAGCAAGTGCTCCTCCGCATTTTGTAACGTACCCTTTTCGTTGCTCTCGTTTTTGCTTGCAATAGCTTTTTCCAATTTCGTTTGTAAGGTGGTCAATCTTTCTTGTTCATCCGATCTTGAAATACCGACTCTTAAAGCCTCTTCTTCTCCACAAAGGATCAAAAACTGTTTACTTCTTGTAATCGCTGTATACAAAAGATTTCTTCGCAGCATTCGATAATAGCTTCTTACTACAGGGAGGATTACAATAGGAAATTCACTCCCTTGAGACTTATGAACAGAGCAGCAATAGGAATGGGTTATTTGTTGAAGGTCTTGTCTGGTATATGTAGCTTCCGCACCCTCAAAGGATACAACGATCATATCCTCTTTTTCCGTATTTTCTTTTGCATAGAAGATGGATACAATTTCACCTATATCGCCATTAAACACATTATTTTCCGGCTGATTCACAAGCTGTAACACTTTATCACCGACACGATAAGTCACATCACCGTACTTTATTTCTTTCCTCGTCCCATCAGGGTTGGGATTAAATATTGTTTGCATTAACGTGTTCAAGCGATCGATTCCAGCAGGTCCTTTATACATCGGTGCAAGAACCTGTATATCTTTTGCTGTATAACCTTTACTTTTTGCATTTCGGACGACCTTCTCAACTACATCCACAATTTGGTTTGCGTTACATCTAAAAAAGGAGCGGTCCTTTTGTTGCATACTTATATTGGCCGGTAAACGTCCAGATTTAATTTCATGAGCAAGCTCAATAATAGAGGAACCCTCCGCTTGGCGATAAATATCTGTGAGCCTAACGACGGGAAGAACGCCACATTCTAGGAGATCCTTTAGTACTTGCCCCGGACCTACAGAAGGTAATTGATCCTCATCCCCAACCAATATGACTTGAATGGATTCAGGCAAAGCTTTAAAAAGCTGATTAGCAAGCCATGTGTCAAGCATGGACGTCTCATCTACAATCAAAATTTTCCCTTCTAAGGGGTTGTCTTCATTTCTGCTAAACCCTTCAACCCCATTCCATCCTAAAAGCCTGTGAATGGTAACCGCAGGAAGTCCTGTAGATTCTGTCATTCGTTTTGCTGCACGACCAGTTGGCGCTGCTAATATAAATGGAAAGGGCTCGTCTCCTTTATAATCATTTGGATCTAAAGAGCAGCCATGCAATTCAGCATATAGCTCAACTATCCCTTTAATAACCGTTGTCTTCCCTGTACCTGGCCCACCTGTTAAGATCAGCATAGGGGACATTAAAGCCGTCTGAATCGCATCCTTTTGTGTCGGCGCATACTGAACTCCTAATCGTTCCTCTAGATTTCCAAGGGCGAGTAAAAATTCAGAATCCGGAAACTGATTTTCATACTGTGTTTGAGAGACGATTTTTTTAATGCTTGTAACAAGTCCTTTTTCGGAGAAAAATAGGGAAGGCAAATACACCCTCATTTCTTCAACGATGATTTTCCCTTCTTCTTCAAGCTTAACTACTTCTGCTCCAATAGGTGAAAAGTCAATTTCATCACGTTTGTTTTCTTCTAATAAGGTCTTAACCTTATCTAGTAATAACGATATTTCCATGTATACATGACCATTTTGCATACACTCAACCTCAAGTGTATATAAGCAGGCCGCTTTTATTCGGTCAGGGTGATGACCGGAAATTCCAAGTTGAAACCCAAGATCATCTGCTCTGGTAAATCCAATACCTTGGATATCTTCAACAAGCTTATAAGGATTCGACTGAACCACTTCTACCGTCTGGTCCTTATACGCCTGATAAATCCGCATAGAAATTTGCGGACCAAATCCATATTGATTTAAAGCAACCATCGCCTGTTCTAGCCCTTGATGCTCCATAAGGGTATCATAAATTTCCTTTGCTTTATCCGGGGGAAGCTTTGGTATTTCATCAAGTAAAGTAGGTTGTTGCATAATTTTAGAAATGGCATTTTCCCCTAAAACTTCAACAATTTTTTCAGCGGTTTTCTTTCCGACTCCTTTAAAAAGCTCACTTGATAAATAGCTCACTACCCCTTGTTTTGTTTGGGGTATATCCTTTCGAAAATGCGTTGCATGAAATTGTTGACCGAATTTCGGATGGTCCTTTAACTCTCCATAAAATATGTACGTTTCCTGTTCATGAACTTTTGGAAAATAACCGGTAATAACAGCTTCTTTATCTTCATAATTCTCATTCGTTTCTTCCACGCGAATTCTTAGAACGGTGTACAAATTTTGTTCATTATGAAAGATTGTGACAAGATGCTTTCCTTTTATAAATCTTCCTTCATCCTTAAACAAATCGAGCGTTTCTTGTCCCTCCAAAGAACTCCCCTCCTTACAAAAAATCCGCTACGAATGATGATTACTCTTTTTCGATTAATTTCTTTCCGTAACCTGCTAGCAGATGATCAGGTTGTAATTCCAATGCTTTTTCAAACATTTCCAGTGCTCTTTTTCCATCTTCCTTAAACCCATAAGCAACACCAAGATTATAATAAGCATCAGCATGTGACGGATCTAACTCTACACATGCAATAAATTGCTCGATCGCCTCGTCAAGCAATTCTTGATTGGCTAGACATAATCCAAATTGAAAACGAGCTTCTGCATCATCTCCATTTAGCTCCACACTTCTTTGCAAATAAGGTAAGGCAAGCTTAGGCTGCTCTAACTGTATAAGCGTAAATCCAAGCATAAAATAATTATCACTAGAATGTAGTCCCTTTCTCATTGCTAATTCAAACATATTTTTTGCTTCGTCTAGTTGTTCATTTTCGAAATATAGGTTTCCAGCGTTATAATAAGCAGTTGCTGCATTTCCATCGATTTCTATCGCTTTTTGAAAAAATTTGAGCGCCTTCTCATTTTCTCCAACTGCAGATAATACGTTTCCGAAATTTATATACGATACTGCATCATTCGGATTATCCTCAATCGCCTTCATAAATAATCCAGCAGCTTCTTCCCACTTTCCCTCCTTCATCAATTGAATCCCTTTTTCATTTTTATCCATAGTACACGCTCCATTATTTATTGTCTTTTTTTATTATAACTTCTTTTCATCTAGTTTTGTCCTTTTTATACATACGAAAACCTCGACCATATGAATCGAGGTTTTCTTCTTACCCTACGTAAGTTAATTGCTTATCATCTCGAAATACTTTGTCAATGGTTCCTCCGCCAAGGCATTCATCACCTTGATAAAAGACAACCGATTGACCAGGTGTAATCGCCCGGATTGGTTCAGCAAATACCACCTTCACAGTCCCATCTTCTAATATGTGAACAGTTACTTTGTTATCAGGTTGACGATAGCGGAATTTAGCCGTGCACTCGAAAGTCTGCATCACTTCCTTGCCCGTAACCCAACTTACATCAACAGCAATGATTGAATCAGAGTACAATTTATCATTATGAAATGCTTGTCCTACGAAAAGTACATTGCGCTGAAGGTCTTTACCGATGACAAACCAAGGGTCGCCCGCACCACCGATTCCTAAGCCATGTCTCTGACCGATTGTATAGTACATTAACCCATCATGCTTACCAACCACTTCTCCCTCAAGTGTTTCCATATTCCCAGGCTGAGCAGGCAAGTAATTGCTTAGAAATTCTTTGAAATTACGTTCGCCAATAAAGCATATTCCCGTACTGTCCTTTTTGGTCGCTGTTGCTAAATTCGCTTCTTTTGCAATCTCTCTTACCTTCGCTTTTTCAATATTGCCTATTGGAAACATCACTTTTTCAAGTTGGTTTTGTGAAAGCTGATTTAAGAAATACGTTTGATCCTTGTTTTCATCTACTCCACGAAGCATTTTGTATTCCCCATCGCGGTATTCAACTCTAGCGTAATGCCCAGTTGCTAAATAGTCCGCACCTAGCTTCATAGCATGCTCTAAAAAGGCTTTAAACTTAATTTCCTTGTTACACATCACATCGGGGTTTGGAGTTCTTCCTGCTTTATATTCTTCTAGGAAGTAAGTAAACACTTTGTCCCAATATTGCTTTTCAAAATTGACGGCATAATATGGTATACCGATTTGATTACAAACTCGAATAACATCCTCATAATCCTCAGTAGCCGTACAAACACCAAACTCATCGGTGTCATCCCAGTTTTTCATGAAAATTCCGATCACATCATACCCTTGTTCTTTTAAGAGTAAGGCTGCTACAGATGAATCTACTCCCCCAGACATACCTACGACAACACGTATGTCCTTGTTGTCTTTTTTCACTTTCTTCACCTCATTCGCAAGCTTTATCGTGTCAGCCTACTTACTATTTTCGCCGTAACTTCAGCTGAACGTTCGACCTGCTCTTTTGTATTATAAAGGCCAAAGCTAAATCGGATTGAGTTTCTCACTCGCTCTGATTCTTGACCAAACATTGCCACTAAAACATGAGAAGGATCAATCGAACCAGCTGTACAAGCAGAACCACTCGATACAGCCACACCTTCCATATCCAGATTCACAAGCATTGATTCGACATCTGTGCCTGGAAAGCTTAAGTTTAGTACATGTGGGAGGGAATTTTCAAGCAATCCGTTTACGGAGAATGCAATATCCTTCAATTGAAGCGATTCAAGTAGCAACTTTTTAAACTCGATAAATTGCTCGACCTTTTCTGCTCTCTCAACCGTAGCTATTTCAACCGCTTTAGCAAAACCAGCGATTGACGCTACGTTCTCTGTTCCTGCACGTCTTTTTCGTTCCTGTTCTCCCCCAAAGGAAATAGGCGTTAAAGCTGTATTTTGCTTTACATAAAGAAATCCAATCCCTTTAGGTCCATTAATTTTATGTGCTGAGACGGATAACAAGTCGACACCAAGCTCCGTTACGTCCAAATTGATTAAACCAAAGGCTTGAACTGCATCTGTATGAAGTTTTGCTTGATGATTTTCTAATAGCATGGCAATTTCTTTAATCGGTTGTACCGCACCCACTTCGTTATTTCCGTACATAATGGTTACGAGAATCGTTTCATCTCGGAGTGCTTTCTTAAAGTCTTCGATGGAAATTTTTCCATGTTCATCAACTGGTAAGTAAGTTACTTCAAATCCTTCCTTTTCAAGACTTTTACAAGCATGTAAAACGGCATGATGTTCGATCATGGTAGTAATAATATGGTTACCATTCTTTTGATAAGATTTCGCCACTCCTAAAATGGCAAGATTATCACTCTCGGTGCCTCCACTTGTAAAAATGATCTCTTCCTGTTTTGCTCCAATGCTCTTCGCAATTTTTGAACGAGACTCGTCTACTATAGACCTTGCCGACCTTCCATAAGAATGAATACTAGACGGATTCCCAAATTGCTCCTTCATCACCATTGCCATCGTCTCAATAACATCCGTATGAACAGGAGCCGTTGCTGCATGATCCAAATATATATGATTCAACATGTTCACCTACTTAAAAATATCCACTTAAAACTAGCTTTACCTTTTCTCCTATATGTAAAACATATAGGAATCTGACTCACCGTCATCTGTGTGATTTGCTAAATCTTCTAGTGTTGTATTATCTAAAACACCTTTCACAGCATCACGGATTCTCATCCATAATGCACGCTTTGCAGGCTCTTCATCCTCAATCCCTTCAACGGGACTGATAGGACCTTCTAACACTCGAATAATATCACCTGCGCTTATTTCTGTTGGTCCCTTTGCTAACACATAACCACCATACGCACCACGAATGCTCTTAACAAATCCAGCGTTTCTTAAAGGAGCAATTAACTGCTCCAAATAATGCTCAGATAAATCATTGGCTTGAGCAATCGTTTTAAGCGATGTTGGTCCTTCGCCGTGTTTTTTGGCGAGCTCGATCATGATTGTTAATCCATATCGACCTTTTGTTGATATTTTCATAAACTAGCACCTCGATTACTAATATCTTCTTTTGTATGATCAGCCATTCTTTTAGCGGAGTGTAATTTACTAAGGAAATGATCCGTTAGTTTTTGGCACTGTGGCAACGCTATGCCAACGATAGGTCCAATTACAAAGCTGAACACGACGGTACCAACAAATACTGGTCCACCTAGTTGCCACCCAACAATCAGTACAATAATTTCTATACATGCTCGGACATAGGTAACCTTCCACCCTGTTCTATCCGTTAAAGCAATCATTAGGCTGTCTCTTGGTCCAGCACCGAAGGAAGCAGAAATATATAACCCCATTCCGTACCCATTTAATAGAAGACCTGCGGCAAACATCAAAGATTTTCCAATCCAGTCATCGGGTGTTTGAATGATCGGAAGCAGAAAATACATATCAATAAAAATGCCAACTAAAAGCATATTTAAAAAAGCACCTATTTTCGGAAATTCCTTAGAAATAATTGTCGCTAAAGATAAGATGGCTACTCCAACGAAAATTGACCATGTACCAATCGTTAGCCCAAATTGGTAATGAAGGCCCACATGAAGGACATCCCATGGAGTAGCGCCAATATCAGCCTTTATTAATAATACAATTCCAAGGGACATAATTAATAAACCTAAAAAATAAATGAAAAATCTTGGACCCACTTGTCCTGTCTTTTTAAAACCCATTACCAATCAATTCCTCTAAACAAAATGGTTTCTTGTAAATCTTAACAAAATCCTGACTTATTTGATAGACATTTGACATTATAGCATAATAGTATGCAAATAACACGAACGTATGTTACCTTTAGGTAAAACGATAAACGGAGCGATGAATATGAACGGGAAGCCACTTGCCTTCCGAATGCGGCCAAGGACGATTGATGAGATTATTGGTCAGCAGCACCTCGTCGGTGAAGGAAAGATTATTCAGCGTATGGTTAAAGCAAAACAGCTTTCATCCATGATTCTTTATGGACCACCTGGTGTGGGAAAAACATCCATTGCTAGCGCGATTGCAGGTAGTACAAAATATGCCTTTCGTACCTTAAACGCTGTGACAAATAACAAAAAAGACCTCGAGGTAGTTGCTGCAGAAGCAAAAATGTCCGGCAAGGTAATCCTTTTACTTGATGAGGTTCACCGTCTCGATAAAGCAAAGCAAGATTTTCTTCTTCCTCATTTAGAAAATGGAGCCATTGTCCTAATCGGGGCAACGACTAGCAATCCGTATCATGCCATTAATCCAGCGATCCGTAGTCGGTGTCAAATCTTTGAGCTAAAGCCATTAACAGCTGATGAAATAATAAGAGCACTTAACCATGCGTTGCATGATAAAGACCGAGGATTGGGAAATTACAACGTGCACATATCAAACCCAGCAAAAGAACATTTTGCAAGTGCTTCAAACGGCGATGTAAGGAGTTCTCTTAATGCACTTGAACTAGCCATTATTTCTACGGAACCTGATGAGTTTGGGGTTATTACCATTACTCTTGAAATAGCCGAGGAATGCTTACAAAAGAAGAGCTTTTCACATGACCGCGATGGGGATGCTCATTACGATGTTCTTTCTGCTTTTCAAAAATCAATACGAGGCAGTGATGTTAATGCAGCACTCCATTATTTAGGGAGACTCATTGTCGCAGGTGATTTAGTAAGCATAAGCAGAAGGTTAATCGTTATTGCCTATGAAGACATTGGCCTTGCCAATCCTCAGGCGGGTGCGAGAACACTAGCCGCTATCGAAACAGCTGAACGTCTAGGATTTCCTGAAGCTCGGATTCCGCTAGCTAACGCTGTTATTGAGCTATGCCTTTCACCTAAGTCTGATTCTGCCTATAAAGCGTTAGACCTTGCGATTGCTGATATTGAAGCAGGTCTAAGCGGTGAAGTGCCACTACATTTGAAGGATGCTCATTATAAAGGAGCCGCCTCCCTTGGAAGAGGTATTGATTACTTATATCCACATGATTATGAAAACGGGTGGGTTAAACAGCAGTACTTACCTGACAAAATAAAAAAGAAGGTTTATTATAAGCCTAAAAAAACCGGTAAGTTTGAGCAAGCACTTGCTTCCATCTATGAAAAGCTGATGAAAAATTAACGGACAAGGCGTGTGCTTGTCCGTTTTTACTCATCTATTCACTATCTTTAACCGTAGAAATTTTTATGTCTTTTAATAGCTCCCGGATAACATAGCTTGCCATAATAAGACCGGCAACGGATGGCACGAAGGCATTCGAAGAAGGCGGCATCTTTGCCTTCCTTATCTCTGCATCCTCTTTCCCAACTACTTTTCGAACATCCTCGCGAATGACGATCGGGCTTTCATCTGAAAAAACTACCGGTATTCCTTTTCTAATCCCTTCTTTACGTAAACGTGTGCGAATGACCTTTGCAATCGGATCCGTATGTGTTTTTGAAATATCCGCAATTTGAAAACGAGTAGGGTCCATTTTATTAGCTGCTCCCATACTTGAGATCATTGGTATATTTCGCTTTAAACACTCTTTCATGAGATGAATTTTATACGAAATAGTATCTGAAGCATCCACTACAAAATCAAGTCCGTATTGAAAGATTTCCTCATATGTTTCCTCTGTATAAAACATTTTTAATGAAATGACTTCACATTCAGGGTTGATATCCATTATGCGTTCCTTCATCAAATCGGCTTTAGGCCTTCCCACTGTGGAAAGTAAGGCAATGATTTGACGATTCACATTTGTTATATCAACATCATCTTTATCAATTAAAATGAGACGTCCCACGCCAGACCGTGCTAGTGCCTCAGCAGAAAACGAGCCTACTCCACCGATTCCTAATACAGCAACTGTACTTCCTTTTAATGTATCGATTCCTTCCTTTCCAATCGCAAGTTCATTGCGGGAAAATTGGTGCAACATCTTCATCACTCCAGCATCTATATTTATGTAATAGGTTTCTTAACTTATTTTTCTCGATATGACTATACCATACTCACAAACAAAAACAAGTCTAGGATAGATACATACAGAACATCAAAAGACCCTATGCTGATAGTAGCATAGGGGTGTATGGTTATGTAATAAAGTAAGAATCCCAATCGTGCCGTCGCTCGATGCCTTCGTTTTGATCCCGCATAAGCAGGTGGGTGTTCTGTTCCAAGCTTTTGTAAGTCCTAAGCCAAAGGCATTTACGCCACTCGAAAACTCAATCTCCCGTAGTAAAGCTGTTGGTCAAAACTTTAGGTAATACCACGAACACATCAGGATTCTTATGTTTGATTAAACTATAACACACCTTTATATAAGTTTCAAGATGACTCTATTGTACAGAAATATTACGTTTTAATGACAGATGAAGGTCAGAAAGCTGCGCCTCGCTCACTTCTCCCGGAGCATCTGTTAATAAACAGCTTGCACTAGCAGTTTTTGGGAACGCAATCGTATCTCTTAAATTGGTTCTACCTGCTAAAAGCATGATGAGTCTGTCTAGACCAAGAGCTATTCCACCATGAGGAGGTGTTCCGTATTCGAAGGCTTCAAGCAAGAAACCAAACTGAGCTCTCGCTTCTTCTGGAGTAAATCCTAAAATACTGAACATTTTTTCTTGAACATCTCTTTCAAAAATACGCAGAGATCCTCCCCCAAGCTCATAGCCATTCAATACAAGATCATACGCTTGTGCACGAACAAGAGCTGGATTTTCATCTAATAAGTGAAGGTCCTCTCTCACTGGCATTGTAAATGGATGGTGAGCTGCATAATAACGACCATCTGCCTCATCATACTCAAGTAATGGCCAATCAGTTATCCATAAAAAGTTGAATTTGCTTTGATCGATTAATTCAAGCTCTTTCCCAAGTTTTAAGCGAAGGGCACCTAATGCATCAGCTACTACACTCTTTTTATCAGCTACAAAAAGAAGTAAGTCTCCCGTTTCAATTGATAACGTAGATTTTAAAGCCGTCTGTTCTTCTTCGGTAATAAATTTGGAGATTGGTCCTTTTAGACCGTCCTCTTCCGCTTTTAACCAAGCCAAACCTTTTGCTCCATAGACAGCTACAAATTCAGTTAATGCATCGATATCTTTACGAGAATACTTGGTCGCAGCCTGCTTCACATTAATAGCCTTTACTTGGCCGCCTGATGAAACCGCACCTGCAAAAACCTTAAAGCTAGAATTCTTCACGATTTCTGAAAGATCCACTAGCTCCATTCCAAAACGAGTGTCTGGCTTATCAGATCCAAAACGTGCCATCGCCTCTTGATATGGCATACGGGCAAACGGTGTTTCCACTTGCAATTCCTTTACCTTTGACATCATTTCACTCATCATGTCTTCCATCAGGGAAATAATATCATCTTGGCTCATAAAGCTCGTTTCAATATCTATTTGAGTAAATTCAGGCTGCCTGTCTGCACGAAGGTCTTCATCACGGAAGCATCTTGCAATTTGATAATACCTTTCAAAACCACCCACCATAAGAAGTTGTTTAAATATTTGCGGTGATTGCGGTAAGGCGTAAAACTCACCTGGATGGACACGACTAGGTACTAAATAATCACGTGCACCCTCTGGTGTACTTTTAGTTAGAATTGGAGTTTCTACATCTAAGAAACCTTCACGATCCAGGAAGTTACGAATAATTTGAGTTACTTGATGACGCATTTTAAATGTCTCAAACATAGCAGGTCTTCTAAGATCTAAGTATCGATATTTCAAGCGAACATCCTCGGATACATCCGTTTGGTCTGCAATTGTAAATGGAGGTGTTTTTGCCTCGTTAATAATAGTAACCTGCTTTGCTTGTACTTCAATTCGACCTGTTTGCAGGTTTTCATTTATCGTACCAGCTTCTCTGGCAATAACTGTCCCAACTAAATCCAAAACGTATTCATTTCGAATTTTTTCTGCTAGAGCTAGAGCTTCAGGTGAAACCTCTGGATTAAACACCACTTGGATAATTCCAGTACGGTCACGCAAGTCGATAAAAATTAAACCACCCAAATCGCGGCGTCTTTGCACCCATCCCTTTAACGTAATACTTTCTCCAATATGCTGTTCTGTTACCTCTCCACAAAAATACGTTCTACCGTACATGTTCCTATCTCCCTCTTTTATAAATTGCTGAAAATTCTTCGATAAATGTATCTAACGGTACTTCAATTTGATTTCCACTTTCCATGTCCTTCACGCTGATTTTATTCGCTTGAAGTTCATCGTCTCCGAGGACTGCTACATACTTGGCTTGCAAGCGATCCGCTGTCTTCAACTGAGCTTTGATTTTTCGATCGAGATAATCTCGTTCCGCAGAATAACCTGCTTTACGCAGCTCATGTAAAAGCCTTACTGTATAGTCCTTGGCTTCCTCACCTAATGAAGCGAGAAAACAATCAATTCCCTGTGTCACTGGAAGTTCAATTCCTTCAGCATGAAGTGCTGCCAAACAGCGTTCAATACTAAGTGCAAAGCCAATACCTGGAGTTTCTGGTCCACCACTTTCTTCTACAAGCCCATTGTAACGTCCCCCGCCACAAAGAGTCGTAATGGCTCCAAACCCTTCAGCATCGCTCATAATTTCAAAAGCCGTTTGATTGTAGTAGTCTAGCCCCCTTACAAGATTCGGATCGACTTCAAAATCAATTCCTAGGTCAGTTAAATATTGTTGAACTTTATCAAAATACTTTTTAGAATCATCATTTAAATATTGTAGGATGGATGGTGCTGAAGACATAAGCTCATGGTCACGATCCTTCTTACAATCAAGAATTCGAAGAGGATTTTTTTCTAATCTTGATTTACAATCCCCACAAAATTCATCAATTCTTGGTGAAAAATGATTGATTAAAGCATCTCTGTGAGCGTTTCTACTTTCCTTGTCACCAAGGCTATTAATCATTAGCTTTAGTTTTTTCAGGCCTAATGATTGATAAATACTCATAGCAAGAGCAATTACCTCTGCATCAATAGCGGGATCTGCACTTCCTAGCGCTTCCACACCAAACTGGACAAATTGACGGTATCTCCCCGCCTGTGGTCTTTCATAACGGAACATCGGCCCCATGTAAAAAAGTTTCACTGGTTGGTTAGCGTAACCAAACATTTTATGTTCGACAAAAGATCGCACCGCAGCTGCTGTTCCCTCTGGGCGTAGAGTTAAACTTCTTCCTCCACGGTCCTCAAACGTATACATTTCCTTTTGAACAATATCCGTTGTATCGCCTACACCCTTCGTAAAAACTTCTGTATGTTCAAAGATCGGTGTACGAATCTCTTTATATTGAAATCTCTCGCATAAATCTCTAGCAACCGTTTCGATAAATTGCCATTTTTCAACTTCTCCTGGGAGAATATCTTGTGTTCCTCTTGGTAGCTTTAACGCCATTTGGAACCCCTCCTAGCTATCTTTTTTATGTGAATCTAATCGTAAGAATGCAAAAAACTCCCGTCCCTTGTACTATTACATACAAGGGACGAGAGTTAATATCCCGTGGTGCCACCCTAATTGAAGCAACTCAAAAACAAGCCACTTCCACTTTTACAGTTAACGCCTGTCAACGTTCCTCTCCTACTAAATCATACGATTGTTCGAAGCGAAGCCTACGGAGTGTTCTTTCATTAAGCCACAATGCGGAAATGCTTTCAGCCTATCGACATTTCCTCTCTTTTCACGTGGGAGTTTAACTACTTTGCTCCATCAAACGGTTATTCGTCATTTAATATTAGTTTATATATTACGTTCGAGTATTCAGAATGTCAAGATATATTACAAAACTTACGATCTCTCTAATCTTTTTTTCAGCTTTTTCACATCTCGGATCGATAGACCAAACTCACTTGCTAACTCTACCATATTTGAGTTTTTTTCCTTTTGGATAAAATCATGAAAATCGACCCCAAAAATTTGGTTATCTCCATCATGTGTAGAAAACGCCTTATCACTATATCTCATATGTTATCACCCCGTCTATTATATCCCCTTTAGTTTGTCCCTTTTTTAAGAAAAAGTTTCAGCTAATTAACATTGTTCATTAATTTATAGGGAAAAATTACTCGCATCGTATTAACATATGTAAATTCTTCCTTTATTATAGAGGTTGGTACTTAAAACTTATACATCAATACCCTTACTTACCATTAATCAGGGAGGGAGATTTACACTTGTACAAAAATAAATACATATTGTTTTTTCTGACGTTTCTTCTTTTTTGCAGTCCGTTCCCCATCAAACCAGACTCAGCATTTGCTGAAGGATCAACTGTTGAAATTACAACTGACACGTTAAATGTAAGAGAAGGACCAGGACTTAGTTATAAAGTCATTGAGGTGGTGAAACGAGCGGACCGTTTTTCTGTGATAGAGGAAAAATCGGATTGGATTCAAGTATCCTTAAATTCCTCCGGAAAAAAGGGATGGGTAGCCGCTTGGCTTGTTAAAAAACATTCTGCAAATGAAGTTTCGTCGTCAAAGAGTGGAATCGTAACAGCGAATCAACTCCGTGTTCGTTCAGGTCCTAGCACCTCTTATAAGGTAGTGACAACTTTATCTCAAGGGGCTACCGTCACAATTATCAAAACAGAATCAAACTGGCATCAAATTAAAACCTCTAGTATAACAGGATGGGTAGCAGCAGAATTTATCCAGGATATAAAATCTGATACAGGAGGATCAAGCAGTAGTCAACAGACTGGAAAAGTAACTGCCAACAATCTAAATGTTCGTTCTACCGCCTCCACATCAGGTAATATCCTTGGAAAGCTTCAAAAGGGTAGCACTGTTTCGATCCTAAGTGTGGAAAGCAATTGGGTAAAAATACAATATAATGGACAAGCTGCTTGGATTAGTAAAGAGTTTGTAGAAATGAGTTC
The DNA here is from genome assembly GCF_003586445.1 of Bacillus sp. Y1. Lineage (NCBI taxonomy): Bacteria > Bacillati > Bacillota > Bacilli > Caryophanales > Bacillaceae > Bacillus > Bacillus sp. Y1. The sequence continues at coordinate 3,589,461 of NZ_CP030028.1, forward strand.
TACTTCTTCTCAACCTTCCGTTCCAAATCAAACAAACACGAATTCTTCTAGTGGGTTGCTTGGGACGATTACGGCAACTACTCTGAATGTTCGAAGCACAGGGTCCTTAAGTGGCAAAATCGTAGGAACAGTTTCAAAAGGACAAGCATTTGAAATTTTAGCTGAAGAAAATAATTGGGCAAAAATTAAATTAAAAAATGGTCAATTAGGTTGGGTTGCTAGTTGGTATCTTTCCAAGGAACAGTCATCAACAACTTCTAAAGTGGATGTTGAACAAAATAGTACCGTAACGATCCTCTATAACGGAACAAACATCCGAAAGTCTGCCACAACAAACAGTTCAGTCATTAGTAGAGCAAATGCCGGTGAAACTTTTACCGTTCTTTCCGTAAAAAATGACTGGTACGAAATTCAGATGAAAGATGGATCAAAGGGATTTGTAGCGGGATGGCTTGTAACAGTAAGTGGAGCCTCTCAGCAAATTGAGAGACCTGGTGCAGAACAATACTTAAAAAATAAAGTTATTGTTATTGACCCTGGTCATGGTGGTCGAGATACAGGAGCTACTGGTATTAAAGGCAGTTATGAAAAGAACTTGACGTTGAAAACCGCTCAACTATTGTACGATAAACTAAAAACTGCAGGAGCGAACGTAGTTATGACTCGAAATACGGATTCGTATTTATCGTTAAGCTCTCGTGTTGGTATGTCACATACACATGCGGCTGATGCGTTCGTATCGATCCATTTTGATAGCATTCTCGACTCCTCTGTTCGAGGGATGACCTCTTATTATTATCATAACTATCAGCAAAGTTTAGCTACAACTGTAGGCAAAGAGGTTGCTAGTTTTACAAAGCTGAAAGATCGTGGTGTTCGCTACGGTGATTATCATGTGTTAAGAGAAAATAAACGTGCTTCTGTACTTCTAGAATTAGGCTATCTAAGTAATTCTGCGGAAGAAACATTAGTCAATTCAGAGAGCTATCAAGCAAATGCAGCCACTGGAATTTATCAAGGTTTGGCAAAATACTTTAAATAAGGCTGTTTTAATAAAGATATTGTTGTTAAAATCTTAAAGCCGATTTTAACGCGGAAATAGCCATTTTGCGCTAAAGAATTTTAGTTAGCAGCTCTTTTCTTAAGAAAAGAGACTTAAATAAAAAAAGCGAGTTCAATTGAACTCGCTTTTTACTTGCTCTCAATGATCAGTGTTACCGGGCCGTCGTTAATAAGTGCTACATCCATCATAGCTCCAAATTGACCTGTTTCAACCTTTACACCTTGATCGCGTAATAATTGATTAAATTGATCGTATATCACACTCGCATGATCTGGATGGGCAGCCTCCATGAAGTTAGGTCTTCTCCCTTTGCGACAATCACCGTATAAGGTGAACTGAGAGATTGACAAAATTTCTCCCTCCACTTGAGACAAAGATAAATTCATTTTCCCTTCCTGATCCTCAAACACACGAAGATTGACGATTTTCTCTGCAACATACTTTGCATCCTCCGTTGTGTCACTGTGAGTAATACCGACAAGAAGAACGAATCCTTTTGTAATTTCCCCTATCGTTTTACCGTCTACTGTCACGCTAGCTTCTTTGCTTCTTTGAACAACCACTCTCATAAAAGTAAACTCCTTAACTTTCTAATTCATTACTCTGCGAACAGAATATATATCAGGAATTTGCTTAATACGTTCCACGACCTTTTGTAAATGACTTACATTATTGATAGCAATAGACATATTGATTGTTGCCATCTTGTTTCGGTCTGACTTTCCGGAAACCGCTGATATGTTCGTTTTCGTTTCATTCACAGCCTGTAGGACTTCATTTAATAATCCGCGTCGGTCGTACCCACTGATTTCAATGTCCACGTTATATTCCTTTTTATTATTTAAGCCTGTTTCCCATTCAACCGGTATCAGTCTAGCCTTTGCATCCTCGGTATCGATGTTTGAACAGTCCGCACGATGGACAGAGACGCCGCGACCTTTCGTAATGAAGCCAACAATCTCGTCTCCTGGAACAGGACTGCAGCATCTAGAAAGTCGGATGAGAAGATTATCTATTCCCGTCACCCTCACACCTGATTCTCTCTTTTTCGTCGAAGGGAATGACTTTAATTCTGACACTGCATTTGAAATCGTACTTACTTGCTCAAGATCTCGCTTCTTTCTCCATTTCTCAGTCAAGCGATTGGCTACTTGAAGAGCAGTGATCCCATTGTATCCAACGGCCGCATACAAATCATCTTCATGGAAAAAGTTAAACTTCTCACTTACTCTTTTCACATTTTCAGGCGTTAAGATTTCCTTCACATCAAAATCCATGCTTCTGATTTCTTTCTCAACCTGCTCGCGACCCTTTTCAACGTTTTCATCCTTACGTTGCTTCTTAAAGAATTGACGAATTTTATTTTTGGCTTGTGACGTTTGAGCTAACTTTAACCAGTCTTGACTAGGACCGTATGAATGTTTTGAAGTTAAAATCTCGATGATATCCCCTGTTTTTAACTTGTAATCAAGGGTAACCATCTTACCGTTCACCTTAGCACCAATTGTTTTATTACCGATTTCAGAATGGACACGATAAGCAAAATCAATTGGTACAGAACCAGACGGTAACTCAAATACATCACCTTTTGGCGTAAACACAAACACCATATCAGAAAATAAATCAATTTTTAAGGATTCCATAAACTCTTCAGCATTTGCTGTATCATCTTGGAATTCTAATATCTCTCTAAACCATGTTAATTTTTCTTCAAGAGAGGAGCCTTCGTTAACTGATTTTCCTTCTTTATATGCCCAGTGTGCAGCTATCCCAAATTCAGCAATCTCATGCATATCAAATGTACGAATCTGAACCTCTAATGGATCACCTTTTGGTCCAATAACGGTCGTATGAAGAGATTGATACATATTTGGTTTCGGCATGGCTATATAATCTTTGAATCGTCCAGGCATTGGCTTCCAGCAAGTATGAATAATTCCTAAGACCGCATAACAATCTTTTATCGAATTTACGACGATTCTTATTGCAAGCAAATCATATATTTCGTTAAACTGCTTGTTTTGAATCGCCATTTTTCGATATATGCTATAAATATGTTTGGGGCGCCCTGAGATTTCTGCTTTGATCGAAACTTCATCCAGGCTAACTCGCATTTCCTTAATCACATCGTCTAAGTATTGCTCACGTTCTGCACGCTTTTTCTTCATCAAATTTACAATACGATAATACTGTTGTGGATTTAAGTAACGCAGTGCTGTATCTTCAAGTTCCCATTTTATTTTAGAAATACCTAGACGATGTGCTAATGGTGCGAAAATTTCTAACGTTTCATTTGAAATACGTCTTTGCTTTTCGACTGGCAAATGTTTTAACGTACGCATATTATGGAGTCGGTCAGCTAATTTAATTAAGATGACCCGAATGTCTTGAGCCATCGCTACGAACATTTTTCGATGATTTTCTGCCTGCTGCTCTTCATGAGATTTATACTTAATCTTCCCAAGTTTTGTAACACCATCGACAAGCATGGCAACTTCTTCACCAAATTCTTTTGCTAGATCTTCAATTGTTACATCTGTATCTTCAACGACGTCATGAAGAAAACCCGAAGCAACCGTAGCTGGGTCCATTTCCAAGTCAGCCAAAATTCCTGCAACTTGAATGGGATGAATAATGTACGGTTCACCGGATTTACGATATTGTTCACGATGGGCATGCTTTGCGAATTCATATGCCTTTTTCACATATGCAGCATTTTCATCATTTAAATATTTCTTCGTTCGGTCGATGACTTGTTCGGCGGTCAACACTTGATCATTCGCCATATAATCACCTTTAACTTTCTATGATACCCCATGAATGTGAGGATTATTTTTTTTATTAAAAATAAAACTAATATTGTTACTATTATCGAAAAAAAAACTCAATATGTAAAGGGAAAGACTGTTATTTTTCTGGGAGAATTAAAAATAATGTCGAATCATGTCATTTTTGATCCAAATATATGAAAAAAAGCGCAACGATTGCTGCGCTTTTTTGTCTATTTTAGTATTCCATTAAAGTTAAAATATCATATCCATCTAATTTGTTTCTTCCATCTAAATATGTTAACTCAATTAAAAAGGCAATTCCTGCAACAACTCCACCTAATTGCTCTACAAGTTTAATCGTTGCATCAATCGTTCCACCTGTTGCCAGCAAATCATCCGTGATTAATACACGTTGTCCTGGTTTAATTGCATCCTTATGGATTGTTAACACGTCACTACCATACTCAAGACCGTAGTTTACTTTCACTGTTTCTCTTGGTAGTTTTCCTTCTTTTCTAACTGGAGCAAATCCTACTCCTAGAGAATATGCCACTGGGCATCCGATAATAAAACCACGAGCTTCTGGACCTACGACGATATCAATATTTCTTTCTTTTGCATAATCTACAATACGATCGGTTGCGTAACGATACGCGTCACCGTTATCCATTAATGTTGTAATATCTTTGAACTTAATCCCTGGCTTTGGCCAATCTTCTACAATCGTTACATATTTCTTTAAATCCATTACTTTACTTCCTCCTCAATTTCCACCGAGCCTCGAATACACTCATCCAACCAGGAGTGAAGTACCTGATAGGAGGAATATAATAATTCTTGTTCAAGCGCTAAATCTTCTTGTTTTTTCTGATATGTTTTAGAGCTCGTTAGATCTCGTTTATGACTGCTAGTGTTAAGTGTAATAAATCCATTGTTTATTTTAACAAAATCTAGTTCAAAAAACACCTGTGACATAAAATCAATTGTTTCTCTTGACCAGCCACGGTATTTAGCTAACTCATCACCGTATTTTTTCAAATCAAAAGGTGCCTTTTTTGATAAAAACGCATAATACCATTTGAAATGATCCCGTGTTGGGATCGTACTGAAAAAGTCACTTGCCTCTTTATAAAAATGGGCATAAATTCTAGCAGGTTTCTTTCCATTCAATAATGATGTCAACAATTCCTTCGATGTTGGCAGATCATATAATACTACAAACTGTTCATCAATGTCGATATTTCTAGCTTGCTCAACCGTTTCAATAAGATGTAACCGATCCGAAAGTGCCTGTTTTATTTTCTCTGAAATCTGGTTATTAAAGCTAATCCACTTACTAGTAGGAACCATTTCTTTTAGCTTACCAACCTGCTTTATTCCACGATAATCAAATAATTGCCATTCATTTATAGCCAGATCATGTAAAAAGATTTGGGGCTTCCTTATATTATTCCATTCATTTATAGACAATTCACCTACGACTGAGAGCTTCGATTGTGGCGATATATGATCTACCTTTTCACCTAGATGAAAACCGATTCCGTCAAGGATGGCACCTTCATGTTCTAGTGTTAGTTTTAAATGGCTTTGATTGGCACCGATTTTCTTAATTTGCGATATATTCGCATCTCTTAACAAAATCTTTGGTTTTTTATTGCTTGTCCCGAACGGTGAAAGAAGTTGTAGCTCTTCTAAAGCATTTAGTTGTACATCTTTAATCGACATTTCTAAATCAACTACCGTGAGTGGGATGAAATCTTCCTCAGATAATTGATTTACTGCCAGCTCATTTAATCTTGTTCTTAATTCATCCACGTCCTCAAGTTTTAGCGTCATACCTGCCGCCATAGGATGTCCACCAAAATGAGGTAGAATCTCTCTACATGTGGAAAGATTCTTAAATAAATCAAATCCCTCAATGCTTCTAGCCGAGCCTTTAGCAATACCTTTCTCCCGATCAAAGCTTAAAACAATCGTAGGACGGTAAAATGCTTCTACTAATCTAGATGCAACAATCCCAACTACTCCTGCATTCCAGCCTTCTTGCCCAACAACAATGACAGAATTCTCTTCAATAGGATAGAAATCATTTACTTGTTGAATCGCTTCATCTGCAATGCTCGATACAATGCGTTGTCGTTCCTTATTGTACGAATCGATTTCCTCTGCGAGCATTTCCGCTTCATCCAAGTCTTCAGATAAAAGTAAGTGTACAGCTGGATCAGCTGAGTCTAACCGACCTACTGCATTAATTCGAGGTCCTATCGTAAAACCAATCGTTTCCTCATCTATGGTTTGTTGTTCGATACCAGCTTGTTTACAAAGGGCCTTGATCCCTGTTCTACTGCTGCTTCTTATCTTTTTTAACCCTCTTTTTACTAGATAGCGATTTTCATCAACCAAAGGCACAAGGTCAGCAATCGTTCCAATCGCTACAAACTCAAGTAAATGCTCAGGAAGTTGTCCTAATAGAGCCTGGGAAAGCTTAAACGCTACTCCTACGCCAGCTAACTCCTTGAAAGGGTAAGTACTTCCGGGTAGCTTTGGATGAATAATTGCTAATGCTTCAGGAAGAATCGGTCCTGGTTCATGATGGTCGGTAATAATCAAATCGGCACCAAGACTTTTTAAGACACTTGCCTCATGTACAGCTGAAATACCGGTATCCACAGTGATTATTAGTTTCACTCCACTTTCGTGAGCATGACGAAAAGCGGGTTCGTTTGGACCGTACCCTTCTGTAAAACGATTCGGAATATAAAAATCGACAATTGCACCTAGTTCCTTTAATGTTAGCATCATGACAGATGTACTCGTTACACCATCGGCATCGTAATCACCAAAAATTAAAATCGGTTCTTGGTTTTCAATAGCTTGATGAATTCTATTAACCGCAATGTCCATCCCCGTTAATAGATATGGGTCATGACACTGTTCTTCATGTTCATACAAAAAATTTTTAGCTAGAGATGCTGTATTTAGTCCTCTTCGTACAAGCAAAGAAGCTACAAGAGGAGATATCTTCAATTCGCTACAAAGCTCTTTCACATCGTCTTCACTTTTATGCTGTTGAACACTCCAGCGTGATTTTGGCTTTAACATTCCTTCACCCCTTAGCTTTTCTATTATACCCTGAGGCTGTCTACTGTTTCAATGGAATGGTTTCCCCAGTTAGTAAATAAAAAAGCCCGCTTTTAAGCAGACTCTTCATTTAATCATAAGTAATGTCACTATTATCCGGATTGTAAGGATTGATATGTACAAACACATTTTCAACATGTCTTTCTTCCATTAGCTTTTGCTTTACCTTTTTCCCTACCCGATGCCCTTCTTCGACTGTTATATAAGGATCGACAGATATTTTCAAATCGATAATCACATAGTGACCGTGTTCCCTTGCGTGTAGTTCATCAATTTTTTTGACCTCTGGTATGCTTTCAACAATCTTTCGAAGCTCTATTGTATCCTCTTCATGTAAAACATGATCAAGAGCATTGTGAATCGATTCACTCCCCAGTTTCCATGCTAACTTTAATATAAGAATGGATACGAATAACCCAGCTACTGGATCTGCATATACGAGCCAGCCAATAGCAAGCTTTTCCCCTAAAATCGCGCAGCCAATCCCCACCAACGCGGCTAAAGACGAATACACATCTGACCGGTGATCATAAGCAGTTACAATTAAGGCATCACTGTTTAACTTCTTCCCCATCGAGAAGGTATAACGGTACATAGTCTCTTTAATGGCAATTGATACAATCACCGCCACAAGAGCAATTAGTTTAGGGGCTTCAATCGGTTGAAAAAACGCTTGAAAGGAGGATTTTCCAATCTCAAACCCAACTAAAACCAATAAAACAGCCACAATAATGGCAGCGATCGACTCCGCCTTGCCATGTCCGTATGGATGATCTTCATCTGGTGGTTGTTTAGCAGCACGCAGTCCAATAAAAACGGCTAATGAGCCCGCTACATCTGAAGCCGAATTAACAGCGTCAGCAACTAAAGCCCGACTGTTTGCATACACACCAATTACCCATTTCAAGACAGCTAAAATTAAATTCCCGATAATCCCTATTATTGCTACAAATTCCGCTTTTTTAAATCGCTCTTGATTTTCCAATACTTAACTCTCCTTCAACCCATTCACTACCAATTAGTGTAACCAAAAAATCCTATTCAAAAAGAGAAACCACAGAGAAATATTCCCTGTGGTTCTAGAATTAAACCTGCGGCTCGTCTGTTCTTTCTCTTTTTACTTTTTCAGTAATTAGAACTCCCTTTTGCTTTAGTTCTTTTGCTTTCATCACTAGCCATAGTTGAGCAGCGATAAAAATAGAAGAGTATACACCAACAACTAATCCAATGAGCAATGCTAATGAGAAATTAAGAATGGAGGCACTTCCAAACATCAGTAAAGCAACAACGGCAATAACTACGGTTAAGACTGTATTTACTGATCTTCCTAAAGTTTGACGTAAACTACTATTTACAACATCAGCAAGTTCGTCATATGCTTTAATTCTCTTTTTCTTAGCCAAGTTTTCTCTCATTCGGTCAAATGTTACGATTGTGTCATTGATTGAGTAACCGACAATAGTTAAGACGGCTGCAATAAATGTCAAATCTACCTCTAGTCTCGTAAAACTAAACAAAACAATAATGAAGAAAACATCATGTAAGAGGGCAACAATTGCAGCAAGCGCCATTCTCCACTCAAAACGAACCGATACATAAAGAATAATTCCTATGGATGCTATGGCTACAGCAATCATTGCATTTTTAGCTAACTCTTTTCCAACCACTGGGGAAACCGTGCTGATATTCGGTTCTGAACCGTACAATTCTTTAAAATGCGCTTTAAGCTCAGCAATTTCTTCTTTTGGTAATACGCCTAAAAAGCGAACCACAGCAACGTCGTTATTGTCTCCAGACATGACAATATTTTCAGCTTCAAGATCAAATTTCGCAAATTCTTGTTTTAACTGTTCGGTTTCAATTGGCTTATCTGACGGTACTTCCACCCTCGTTCCACTTGCAAAGTCAATTCCTAGATTTAGCTTAAACAAGATAAGAACAACCAGTCCGACTGAGAATAAAACACCTGAAATGGTAAAGATGATTTTATGATTTTTCACAAAATCCCATCGATCGAATCTTGTAGGTAAATCGATAGCGTCGTAACCTTCAGAAATATCTTTCATATCTTTCTTTCTTACACCAAACCAAGTAGGACGTTGATCTAAGAAACCACTTTTCACCCACAAACCAAGCAATAGACGTGATGCGAAAACAGCAGTAATGAAGCTTCCTAAAATCGAGATAATTAACATCGTAGCAAACCCTTTAACAGAGCTTGTCCCATAGGCAAATAATACTCCAGCGGCAATAATGGTCGTTATGTTCGAGTCAAAAATAGTCCAAAACGCACCTTTACTTCCCACTTCATACGCCGACTTAACCGTTCTTCCAACCTTTAGTTCTTCCTTAATTCTCTCATACGTAATGATGTTGGCATCTACAGCCATACCCACCCCAAGGATTAGAGCTGCTATTCCTGGTAAAGTTAACACCCCATTCATCCAATCGAAGATCAGGAGAATCAGGTAAATATAAAGAGAGAGTGTAATAACAGCAATAAATCCAGGGAAACGATAAAAGACGAGCATGAACAAGAAGATGATACTAATTCCTACGATTCCAGCAAACACCGTTTCATTTAATGCTTCTTCCCCGAACTGAGCGCCAACAGAAGTTGAATACACTTCGGTAAGTTTAACTGGCAATGCTCCCGCATTTAACAAGGAAGCTAACGTCTTTGCTTCTTCTAATTCAAAATCCCCTACAATCGAAACTGTATCTTGATTAAACACTTGATTCACATTTGGATTGGACAGGAATTTTGGTTCTTCTTTAGCAAGCTCAGCTTGATAGGAATCCTTCCCCTCTTCAAAATCAAGCCAGATGATCAACTGATTCTGCGGAGCCATTCCTACAATTTCTTGTGTCACTTCGCGGAATTTATCCGCACTCTTTAACTGCAAAGAGATGCTCGGTTGGTTGTTTTCATCAAAGGTTTGCTTGGCACCACCCTCAACTAAATCGGAACCATCCATCATGATTTCATCATTAGCATTTCGAAACGTTAAATTCGCTTCTGTGGAGAGAATTTCACGAGCTTGGTCCTGGTCAGATACACCGGCAAGCTGAACACGAATCCGATTATCACCTTCAATTTGAATGATCGGCTCACTTACCCCTAGCACGTTAATTCGATTATCTAACGCCTCTACCGTACTATTTAAAACTTCTTGGTCAATTTCTTGGCCTTTTTTAGCAGGTTCCACTTCGTAGAGGACTTCAAATCCTCCTTGAAGGTCCAAACCTAGTTTAATATTTTTTAAAATACTATTCGTAGTTGTCCCAATTGTACTTGCAAAAAGAAGCAGCAATAACAAAAAGGCCACAATTCTACTGCGTTTGACCATTATGTATAAATCCTCCTTAAAATGTAACCCAGGCAAGGTAACAGCATGCTACCTGCTTGTATTTTCTATTCTAATATTATGAAACAGTTAGGAAATAGTGTCAATTTATGGACGAGTATGTACTTATTTCAATAATTCCCTTCTCTCCTCATCATTCGCAAGCGAAAACTCATCCGACTTAAATGCTTCAACAGTCGCATAATTCATATATTCTCCTACATTTACAGAAAGAATATCTGAGACCACCTCATAGATCTTCACGTCCTCCTTCGGCTTTCTCCACTTCTTCTTACTCAAGAACTCCCAAAGACTATCTTGACTGATCGTCCCATACCCAAGTAGGGAAAACTCTTCCATCTTACTAATTAATGCTGGGTGTACTTCTTTACGAAAACGATCGTAATTATGGCCGATTTCCATATCGAGCCGCCTCCTAATACTAGAGTATAAAATATAGAGAAATTTATAATACCTTGTCATGCTTTGTCCACATGGGTGCATATAGTTAATTGTATATGATTATACCTATTTTGAGAAGGCAGGTAGCGAGATGTCGAAGTTTTTAAAAGGAACAATAATTTTGTTAGTTGCCGGCTTTGTAACAAGAGTTCTTGGTTTTATTAATAGGATTGTGATTGCAAGGTTTATAGGCGAAGAAGGCGTTGGATTATATATGATGGCCTTTCCGACCCTTATTCTTGTTGTCACTCTCACACAACTAGGCCTACCGGTGGCTATTTCAAAAAATATAGCAGAAGCAGAGGCAAAAGGTGATACAAAAAAAATAAAACAAATACTTGTTGTTTCCTTAGCAACCACATTTACATTATCCCTTATCTTTACTCCTGCTCTATTTTTGCTTGCACCGTACTTATCAGAAACTCTTTTTACAGATCCACGTACACATTTACCATTGCTCGCGATTGCTCCAATCATTCCAATCGTTGCACTTTCTTCTGTGCTAAGAGGCTATTTCCAAGGCAGACAAAATATGAAACCTTCTGCCATTTCACAAGTGATTGAACAAGCGGCAAGAATCACATTGATAGCTGTATTAACAAGTATGTTTATGCCATATGGGGTAGAATACGCGGCAGCAGGGGCGATGGTTGCATCAGTAATTGGAGAGCTCATCTCCTTAATTTATTTAATTACTTCATTTAAGCTCAAGAAACAATTTCGAATAAGAAAGAAATTTTTCAAGAATGTACAAGAAGGAAAATCAACATTTCAAGAACTGATGGGCGTTGCTTTACCAACGTTAGGAAGCCGAATGATTGGTTCCATTGCGTGGTTTTTTGAACCGATTGTCGTCTCACATAGCTTAGCTATTGCTGGTGTTGTGGCCATTGATGCAACAAAGCAATATGGTGCACTAACAGGCTTTGCTATGCCGCTTTTACTATTGCCATCGTTTATAACTTTATCGCTGTCCACGTCGCTCGTTCCGGCAATCAGTGAGGCAAATTCACAGAACAATAAAAAGCTGATTGAATATCGACTACAACAAGCACTACGCTTTGCTTTTTTAACGGGTGGACTATCGGTTGTGATACTCTATGTTTTAGCTGAACCCCTTATGGAGGTCATGTATGGATCTTCAAGCGGAGCGTACTTTATTCAAATCATGGCACCATTCTTCCTTTTCTATTACTATCAAGGTCCATTACAAGCTACTCTGCAAGCTCTTGATTTAGCAAGGGCCGCTATGATTAACTCGCTCTTTGGTTCCGTTGTAAAAACAGCTGTTATATTTTTATTAGCAAGTCAGCCAAGCTTTGGTATTAAAGGGGCGGCCTTGGGAATCGTTTTCGGCTTTTTAGTGGTGACTCTTCTTCATTTTGCAACGGTTTTGAAGAAGATTTCATTCACCTTTTACATTTGGGATTATTTACTAACTTTTGCTGGTATGGGCGTTTCCGGATGGGCTGGTTTATCCTCCTATAATTACTTCAAAGGGGACTTGCCATTATCACTTAACGTGATCGTAAGCTGTGCGGCCATTACTATCTGCTACACACTATTTATTATCATTGCAGGACAAATTAAAAAAGAAGAAATGATACGAGTACCTTTCATTGGAAATTTATTATCAAAACTAATTATGCGTTAAAAAAGAGGTGACCGACTGCTCACCTCTTTTTTATGTCTATCAAATCTACAAAAAATTTCCCATCTTGATAGCTGCAAAAGGAAATTTCTTTTACTTGAGTATATCCCAGTTTCTTTAGTTCCTGTAGAAGCCAAAATTTATTTTTTTCTAAGCGCTGTAAATTATTTTCTTGAACCTCCCCATCCAATATTAACGGGATCGTAATCCCCCTTGATTCGGGCTTTTTTCATAAACAGATAGCTTTCCTGATGTTTCAAGTATCGCAAATTCTACATCAGCAATATTACGAATATCCTTATCTCTCAACTGCAAAAGGAGATCATCAAAATTGTAGCGTTGTTTTCTCATTTCATGCTCATCGATTTTTCCATTGTTAATTATGATGGAAGGCTTCCCATCTAACATATCCCTAACCTTTTTACTTTTTAAGGAAAAAAAGGCTAAGGTGATTTGAATAATCATGAGCACAGCCATCGGTAAAATATTATTCACTATTGTTTCATCTGGCTTTTCGATGCCTACGACCGCTATCTCTGCGATCATAATATAGACAACCAAATCTAATACGTTTAACTCTCCAAGCTCTCTCTTCCCCATTAGTCGAAATATAATAGAAATGACACCGTATAAAATAATTGTTCGAATAACAATTAAAAAATATTGATCCAAAAGAAACGCTCCCTTTATGTTCATTCATTTTATTGTCTGCAAATCTGCAGAAAACATGAACAAAATGTGATTCTATTTAGAAAAGCTCATGAATATGCTTGTACTAAGCAACTACTGAGAAAAGTTAGAAGGGAGAGGGGTCCAATCGAAGAATCGAAAAATTTTGGCAACGCCGTACTATACGGGGTCATAACTGTATTTTTGTTTGCAATTGTTAGTTCGGTTATATTTTCCTTAATTCTCCGATTTACACCAACTAGCGAATCTTCATTACAATTTGTTATTACTGGTGTTTCATTTATCACATTGTTTTTAGGTGGGTTCGTATCAGGGGGAAAAGGGAAACAAAAAGGCTGGTTAGTTGGAGGCCTCACTGGCATTGTTTACACCACAATCATTTTTTTATTCCAATTTTTAGGAATGGATAGTTTATTTTCGTTTGAAGAAATCGTTTATCATGTTTGCTATATTCTAACTGCCATGATGGGTGGAATTTTAGGTGTAAATATAAGTACTACTTCTTCTAAAAGAGCCGCATAATAGAATAGGAAATAAAAGAGGCAAACCCGTTAAGGTCTGCCTCTTTTTATGTGTTATGCATTTGCTACAGAGCTAGATTCAAGTACTTCCCTAATAGCAGCGCGGTCGTATGTAAGACGACTTCCATCACCACATTTAATAACTACCTTGCCTTCGTCTAATGCATCGACTGTTCCGTGTAGGCCACCAATCGTCACGATTTTATCCCCTTTTTTCAGGTCGCTTTGCATTTGCGAAACCGCCTTTTGACGCTTTTGCTGTGGACGAATTAACAAGAAGTAAAATAATGCAAACATTAGGATTAATGGACCTAATGTACCTAATAGTCCTTCCATTGTCTAACCTCCTTTCAATGTCTTATCAATTTAGAAGTTTTTTGCATTCGGCTGATTAAAGCCATATTGCTCAAAAAATTCTTCTCTGAAGTCCCCTAAGCGATCTTCTCTGATTGCTTGTCTGACATTCTCCATTAATTTTAACAGAAAATATAAGTTATGGTAAGTTGTAAGTCTTATTCCGAACGTCTCATCACAACGAATCAAGTGGCGAATATACGCACGAGAATAATTTTTGCAAGTGTAGCAATCGCAATTTGGATCAAGTGGTCCAAAATCTCTTGCATACTTCGCATTTTTCACAACCAATCTACCTTCACTCGTCATCAATGTTCCGTTTCTAGCTATTCTAGTTGGCAGAACACAATCAAACATATCAATTCCTCGAATAGCCCCATCGATTAGAGAATCTGGAGAACCAACTCCCATTAAATATCTTGGTTTATTCGATGGTAATAGAGGGGTTGTGAATTCTAGAACTCGATTCATAATATCCTTCGGTTCACCAACCGATAAGCCTCCTACTGCATATCCAGGGAAATCGAGAGAAACTAGATCACGTGCACTTTGTTTCCGAAGTTCTTCATATTCTCCACCTTGTACAATACCGAATAATCCTTGATCATCCGGACGTTGATGAGCACTTAAGCATCTTTCTGCCCAACGTGATGTACGTTCGACCGATTTCTGCATATACTCATACGTAGCAGGAAATGGTGGACATTCATCAAAGGCCATCATGATATCCGAGCCTAATGCATTTTGAATTTCCATCGCTTTTTCCGGTGATAAGAAGAGTTTGTCCCCGTTTAAATGATTTCTGAAATGAACTCCCTCTTCCTCAATCTGGCGAAACTTGCTTAGAGAAAATACTTGGAATCCACCTGAGTCAGTTAAAATGGCCCGATCCCAGTTCATAAACTTGTGAAGCCCACCAGCCTCTTTAATAATCTCGTGTCCAGGTCGAAGCCAGAGATGATAGGTATTACTTAAAATAATTCCTGCTCCCATTTGCACAAGTTCTTCTGGTGACATCGTTTTTACCGTTGCAAGTGTTCCAACCGGCATAAAGACAGGTGTGTCAAATGAACCGTGTGGTGTATGTACGCGCCCTAGCCTTGCTCCTGTCTGTTTACATGTCTTTATTAATTCGTAACGAATAGCCGTCAAAAATAGTCAACTCCTAGTAAGTAATTAAACAATAAGCATCGCATCGCCAAAACTAAAGAAACGATACTTCTCAGTTACTGCTGTTTCATATGCATGAATGACATTTTCTCTACCTGCAAGTGCACTTACAAGCATGATTAATGTGGATTTTGGAAGATGGAAATTTGTAATCATCCCGTCAATTCCTTGAAATGTATATCCGGGAAAAATAAAAATATCGGTCCATCCACTTTCTGCGACAAACTCCCCGTTATGCTTCGACGCGATCGTCTCTAATGTTCTCGTGGAGGTAGTTCCAACAGAAATGATTCGTCCACCTTGTTTTTTTACATCATTTAGTAATCGAGCGGTTCCTTCTGTCATCTGATAGAACTCGGCATGCATATCATGTTCTAAAATGTCATCTACACTTACAGGTCGAAATGTCCCGAGTCCAACATGAAGTGTAATAAAGGCGATATGAACCCCACGTGAGCGAATTTCTTCTAAAAGCTCTTCTGTGAAATGAAGACCCGCAGTCGGTGCTGCAGCTGAACCACGTTCTTTAGCGAATACCGTTTGATATCGTTCTCGATCCTCTAATTGTTCTTTTATGTAGGGGGGGAGTGGCATTTCTCCTAACTGCTCTAATACCTCATAAAAAATTCCTTCATAATTAAATTCAAGAGTTCTTCCTCCGTGCTCGGTTTCCCCGACACACACGGCCGTCAAGAGTCCATCTCCAAATGAAATGACTGTTCCTTCCTTAACCCTTTTCGCTGGCTTTACTAAAGTTTCCCAACGATCTCCATCCAACTGCTTGAGAAGTAATACTTCAATCTTGGCACCGGTTTCTTTTTTTTCACCGAATAATCTCGCAGGCAACACTCTCGTGTCATTTAAAACCAGGCAATCTCCTGGTCTAATATACTCTACTATATTTTTAAATATAGTATGCTCTAACTTTCCATTTTCCTTGTCTAATACCATTAGTCTACTGTTTGTTCGCTCCTCTAAAGGAGTTTGCGCAATGAGTTCCTCTGGTAAATGAAAATCAAATAAGTCTACTTTCATGCTGTTTCACCCTTCTTAAACACTACAAATATTAACGAAATTTCCCTAAAAAATAAAAAATTGCAGATAAAATAATACTAACAAGAATGGAGGTAACAATGGGGAAATACACTGTCGTGTTTCCCTTTTTCACAATAATATCGCCTGGAAGTCTCCCGATATGTATAAACTGCATGAGAAATCCAACGACAAAAATGATTGCCCCTAATGTCATAAGAATCTTTGGAAGACCAGTCATTCTGAAGGTACCTCCATTTGAAAATGCTTATAAACCAGATTCGTAACAATTCTGCCTCTTGGAGTTCTTTGAAGAAATCCTATTTGAAGTAAATACGGTTCATATACATCCTCAATCGTATGTGATTCTTCTCCAATTGTTGCTGCAATTGTATCTAGTCCAACAGGTCCTCCTCTAAACTTCTCGATGATACCCTTTAATAGTTTATGATCAATATGATCCAAACCTAATGGGTCTACCTGAAGAAGTTGTAAGGAGTAAACGGCTAATGAATAGTCAATCATTCCATTGCCTTTAACTTGAGCAAAATCTCTAACTCGTCTAAGCAGGCGATTCGCAATACGTGGTGTCCCTCTTGAACGCTTGGCAATTTCTAAAGCTGCGTCTTTTGTAATGTCTACCTGGAACACTTCGGCAGTTCGTAATACGATATCCATCAGCTGATCTTCTTTATAATATTCTAATCTGCTTAAAACTCCAAATCGATCCCGAAGTGGAGCTGAAAGAGAACCTGCTCTAGTTGTGGCACCAACAAGTGTAAATGGTGGTAAATCAAGTCTTACAGACCTAGCTGTTGCCCCTTTTCCAATCACGATGTCAAGGCAAAAATCCTCCATGGCTGGATATAATACTTCTTCTATAGCTCTTGGAAGTCGGTGAATTTCATCGATAAATAATATATCACCAGGTTCAAGTGCTGTTAAAATGGCCGCTAAATCTCCTGGCCTTTCAATTGCTGGGCCTGCTGTTGTACGGATATTAACTCCCATTTCATTAGCGATAATGGTTGCTAATGTCGTTTTTCCTAATCCTGGGGGTCCATACAAGAGAACATGATCAAGTGTTTCCTGCCGTATTTTAGCTGCCTCAATAAATATTTCTAAATTCTCTTTTACCTTTGTTTGACCAATATATTGTTTTAATGTTAACGGGCGTAAGCTTTGTTCGAATGATAAATCTTGAACATCTGCTTCACCAGAAATAATCCGATCGTCCAATACTCACTCACCCTTTTTCCAACTCTATTTTAAAAGAAGCTGTAGAGCTTTTTTAATATATTGCTCTGTTTCTAGTGTTTCCACTTCAAGCTTCGGAGTAATTTTCTTTATTTCTTTTTCAGAATATCCAAGCGATAGTAATGCTAACATCGCTTCTTCAAGTGCAAGATTTGAATTCTTCGGTTGTTCCACATGTACTTCCTCATTGAATAAATTAGGAAAATAATCTGGAAGTGCTTGTTGAAGTTTCCCTTTCAAATCTAAGATCATTTGTCTAGCTGTTTTCTTTCCTACCCCTGGGAATTTCACTAAAAAAGCTTCATCCTCTTCTTCGATTGCTTGAACCACTTGTTCTGGTACGCCAGATGCTAATATTGCTAACGCTCCTTTTGGTCCAATTCCCGATACATTCAGGAGCTTTGTAAAGAGAATTTTTTCTTCCCTTGAAGAAAAACCGTATAAAGCGATCAAATCTTCTCTTACATAATGATAAGTAAAAATTTGCATCGCTTGGTGAATATTCTTTGAAAAGCTAAAAGGGTTCGGCGTAGATACTTGATATCCAATGCCTCCTGCCTCTACAACAATATATTCGGGTCCAATAAATTCGACCGTTCCTTTAATATAATCATACATGTAGCTAAAACTCCTCTAATTTTGCTGTAACTCATTGTATCACAATATGTTAGTACATGCCGCTAAATGTAGGTTGAAAATACAAAAAGGAACCGATACCGGCTCCTTTAGTTCGCTTGTTTTTCCTGAACAGTATAATTTTTAAACGTTTCAAGCACTTCGACATACCGATCTTTATTCCTAATCGGTATTCCTTCCTTTAGTTCTTCATGTCTCGTACTTTCTAATTTTCCAATATCTAATTGAAAAAAGGATTGAATAATATTATATTTTTGCGGTTTTCCATAATAGATCGTTAGCACACCATCGTCCGTAATTCCGAAGTAACCATTAGCTTTTAACAGTGGAGAAATATCGTCTACATGCTTACGGAACACGACAGATTTATCATCCATATCCACGACCTGCCATTGATCATATTTTGACCAAAACTGTTCCATTGACCAAATCTTCTCCTCCATTTGCTCCTCACTAACTTCTCCGTCTAGATATACTCGTTCAAGAATCACCTTTACTTCAATGGGTTCTAACCTTTGTGTGGTTTTTGAATCTTCCGCTAGGACATAGTTTGTATGAAAAACGAATACGAGAAGCAATATCCCTAAACATCCGAGCCATTTGGTTCTCATAATGATCACCTCGTTTGAAAGTTACAATAAAGTGCTAATTTCATGATTCCATTTATATAATGACCATTTTTTTCAAATTTATGCCCATTAACACACGAAAGAGTTGATCATTTCGATCAACTCTTTCGGATCCTATTCTTTCCCTTGAATTCGGGACTTTAATGTTCGAAACATCCCTTTTAGATCTGCATCAACAGTCTCACGTGGACCACCATCACGTAAGTCATTATCAATATTTCTGATTCTGCTAAATGTTCCTTCATCCGTCACTACCTGTACCGATCTTCCTCGAAGGTAGGGTTGAACCGCTCTAGTGATATCTGCCTTTGTTTCTACATCGCGATCGTAGTTGGTTAAATCTACTGCAATTAATACATTGCTTCCATATACTACGGAACGAACATCTTCCACATTGGGAACCTTCGCTGTAACATCACCTATTTTTTCGGCTAAATCCCCTTCATACGCTGTGTAATAGGAGCTTCTTGCTTTTCGGGTTTGGTCATCTAAATGGCCATGATAATTGGCATCAGCATGACTATAACGGTTATCTTTCTCAAAAAAGTTTTTATCCTGTTTAGCACGAGGGACTGTTGGATTAGCAGGGTTTCCTGATTCATCTTTTTGCATTAAATGCTGTCTTCGATTATCTCTGCTTTTCTGTCCTTCCTCACCTAGAGAATGATCCATTATTTCTACCAATGGACCATCATTTTCGTTGTAAATCCTTGCATTTCCACCACCGCCATGATTTTCATTCGAATAGTATCCAAACGGTTGGCTTATTTCTTTACTATTATTGGTTGCTTCATCCTGGTTACAACCAGCTAAACTAAAGGTTAAGGCAGCAGTTATCGGAAGTAATACAAGCTTTTTACTCAAGCGAATAACCCCCTCCGCTTATTTGAGAGCATGATCATGCTCATTTATAGGGTGTGAGGGTTAAGGCTTTTTAATCCTGACATTTACGACCAATTAATTTTCAATTAAAAGTTTTACTTGCTCTACAAAGCTTTGTCGATTAAAAAATTGCCGTACAGTTAAATCAAGAACCTGCCTTACTTGAAATGTGCTTGAATATTGACGATCTTTAATAAGTCGATTCCATTCTCGAAAGATATCTGTTGGAAATAATAAAGCATATAAAAATCCACGATTATTTAAAAACGGGCGTATTTGCTCGTATTCAGTAAGATCTTGTAAAGACCAATCGAGACTCGGCAGAATTCGATTGCAATATTGTAAATAATCACATGCTGGACTACCGATTGAAACTAAGTCGAAATCAATTATATATAGTTCTGAGTCAATACCACGAATAAAGTTATGGTGGGCTAAATCGCCATGAAGAATCACTTGATCATGATTATTTAAAAATGAATACTCTAACTCGAGCCCCTTTAAGGAAAAATCGGCCCACTCCATCACTTCATTTAGTATTTCTTGCTGCACAAAAAATTTAATAATGGATAAATTATTAATAAAACGAGCTGCACGTTCTCTCCATTTCAACATAAGATTGTATTCTTTTAGTACTGTTTGATACCTTCTTGAAAGCTTACCTGTAGTCTGGTGAAATTCTTCAAGGAGACGAAGCCCATCTTTTCTTTCTTCTTCCCACTCATAAGAAAAAGGACTGTTGGAGGATAGTGGTATGTGCTCAAGACATCCGTAATACGTACCGTCTAAGTAAAGTGGTGATTCCTTTTCGAGGTTTTGAAAAATGTATGAGTGCTGAAACCCTTCATGTCTTAAAGACGAAGTAAAAGCCTTTTGGATCTGCAGTTTTCTTAAATGACTAAACCCCTTTAGCACAACAAGTTGATTACTCGTTTCTAACAGATATACGTTCTTCCTAATTGGTTGAATGGATTCAATTGGAGTGACGAGCTCTTCCTGTAAATAGGAGAAGAGACGATTTAGAGTTAAATCGTCTCCACTAATATTATTCATCATTTCCATCGTTCGTATTTTGACCTCTTGGCATTCCATATGCTGATGGTCCGTATCCATAAGGATTCATATAAGGCGGCTGCGCCATAGGTTGCCCGTAGGATGGAGCATACACTGGTGGCATACCTGGAGCAAAGCCGGATCCCATTCCGTATGGTGTCATCGCAGGACCGCCACATCCACAATCATCCTGTACGCCTTGTACGGCTGGAGCTTGATAATTTGGTGTTAAAGGCATTTGGTGATTACCCATACTCGGTGATTCCATTTGATCCATTACCCCTTGCACTTGTGGCATTGGGCTATATGGCATTTGTTGTGGCATACCCATAGATGGATAACCTGGTGGGTAGTATCCTGGTCCAGGCATCACTGGTCCACAATGAAATAATGGTGCAGGATATGGCGGATAAGGATACATTGGAGCTTGATACATTGGAGCTTGATACATTGGAGTATCTTGAACTCCAGCTACTTCTGTAGGCATTAATGGCATTTGTGCATCCTGTGCACCCATCACTTGACTTGGCATCATTGGCATTTGTGCATCCTGCGCACCCATCACTTGACCTGGCATCATCGGCATTTGCGCATTCTGTGCACCCATCACTTGACCTGGCATCATTGGCATTTGTGCATCTTGTACGCCCATTACTTGACCTGGCATCATTGGCATCTGCGGCATAAACGATGATGATTCATCATCAAACGGTTGCATGCCCATTCCTGGAACTCCAGGCATCATTCCATACGGCATAGTTGGCATTGCAGGAGCACCTGTCATTGCACCCTGAACCTGAGGATATGGTGCTTGAGGAGCAAAACCTGTTGGCTGACCAAATCCTGGAGTAGCTTGTGGATACGGATAGAAATTTTGTGGGTACATTGGATTCATGGGTTCGTAACCCCCTCCTTGAGTAAAGTTTGGAACGGCAGTATTGGCCTCTGGCAGTGGTTTCACACCTTTAATTGGCTTCACTTCCGGCAATGGTTTTACCTCTGGTAAAGGCTTCATTTCCGCAGGAAGCTGTTTGGGTTGCATTGGAAATTGTGGTGCTGGTTGAGATTTTAATTCGGCAGGTGCCAATTGTTTTGGCTTTACCTCTTCTTTAACTGGTTTCGGCGGCTTCGGTACTGGCTTTGCAGGTTGTTGCGGTTGTACAGATAAATTCGCCATATTCATCATATAATAGTTGTTAATATCAATTTCAGGTATCATTGGCTGTGGCATTTTAGGCTTGAACGGCTTCTTTGGAGCCTCAGCAATTGGTTCGATTTGCTCCTCCATCTTTGGCGGTTGTTCAATCGGCATTTCTTTTTTAGGCGCTTCTTTTGGTGCAAGAGCAATTGGCTGTTCTTTAGGCATCTCTTTTTTTGTACCCATATTTATTTTCGCTTCCGGCTTTCCAGTGATAGGTGCTTCTTTCTTTATCATTCCACCACCGGTTGGTACTTTAATTTTCATACCGGGCATGATCATATCAGGGTTACTGAGCTGCGTATTCATTTTTTTCAGCTCTTCAAAATTCACGCCGTACTTCTTGGCGATTTTCCAAAGAGTATCCCCTTTCTGTACGATATGGATTTTCACTCTGATTTCCCTCCTATGCGTAAGTCCATATATTGTATGTCGGAGTGGGCAAATTGCTAACAATCTACATAAAAACTTATGAAATTTTCAAAAAGAATATGAATTGTCCACTTTTTTCTCATAAAAAAACCTCCAAATGATTGGAGGATTTTAGCATTTTAGGATTGGTCGAGCATTCTTATTAGAGCGAGCTTTGCATACTCCGCAATTTCAGCCTCGACCTTAATGACATTATGAAGTTCACCTTGCTCTATACTTTCCAACGCCCATAATAAATGGGGTAAATTAATACGATTCATGGTGAGACACGGACACATATGCGGGTTTAAAGATACAATTTGTTTATCTGGGTGGTCCTGAATAATTCGATTCACTAAATTCATCTCCGTTCCAATGGCCCAAGCGGAACCAGCCGGTGATGCCTCAATTTGCTGAATAATATAATTCGTTGAACCAGCTAAATCAGATAGCTCCACTACCTCGCGTCTACACTCTGGGTGAACAATAATTTTCATATCAGGGTGATTGACACGTATATCTGCAATGTTTTGAACAGTAAAGTTCTCATGAACAGAGCAATGCCCCTTCCATAAAATCACCTTTACTTCTTCTAGATCTCCTTTGTATTGTAAAGTATTGGAGATAGGATCCCAAACCGCCATTTTGACTAACGGTACTCCTAAATTAAAAGCGGTATTTCTCCCTAAATGCTGATCAGGAAGAAATAAAATTCGATCCTTTTGAGTAAACGCCCATGTGACCATATGTTCAGCATTGGACGAAGTGACTGTTGCCCCACCATGTTTCCCAACAAAAGACTTAATGGCCGCAGTGGAATTCACATAGGTTAAGGGAAGAATGGTATCACCAAATACATCCTGCAACTCTGCCCATGCTCTTTCTGTTTGATAAATATCGGCCATATCTGCCATTGAGCACCCTGCTCTCATATCAGGCAGTATCACTTTTTGTGAATCATTGGTTAAAATATCCGCCGTTTCAGCCATAAAGTGAACGCCACAAAACACAATATATTCCGCTTCGTGATTCTCTGCAGAAAGCTGGGCAAGCTTTAATGAATCTCCCGTATCATCTGCAAATTGTATTACTTCATCTTTTTGATAATGATGCCCCGGGATATATAGTTTGTTTCCCAATCTTTCTTTAATGGCTCGTACTCTGTTTTCCATTTCATCCTTCGTTAGTTCTTTGTATAAATCAGGCAGAAGCTTATTTTTTTCAACCACTTCAAATAAATTCATCCCATTCATCCTCTCTTACTTCACATGAACTTTCGCACTAATATCTATTGATTGAATCGTATGTGTTAAAAATCCTAATGAAATAACATCGACTCCCGTGTGCTTGTACTTATACAAGTTCTCTAACGTAATGCCACCAGAAGCTTCCGTTACGATTCCTTCTGGAACTAAAGTGATCCATTCTTTGATTTCATCAGGTGTACGATTATCAAACATAATCACATCAGCACCAGCTTCAATCGCCTCTAACAACTGCTCCTTCGATTCAATTTCCACTTCGATTTTAACCATATGCCCTAAATTGGATTTTACTTTTTCCACGGCTTTTGAAATGGAGCCTGCAAAAGAGATATGATTGTCTTTAATCATTACTCCATCGTATAAACCAAAGCGGTGGTTAAAACCTCCACCACACCGAACCGCATATTTTTCAAGCATTCGAAGACCTGGTGTCGTTTTACGTGTATCTACAATCCTAGTAGAAGTAGAATCTACTATATTTACAGCTTCTTTTGTTCGAGTAGCAATTCCACTCATTCGCTGAACGAGGTTAAGTACCACTCTTTCTCCCTTCAATAACGTGGTTACTTGACCAGTTATGGTTACTAACTTCTGGCCATTTTTAAACCCTTCTCCATCTCTTACTTCCAGATCAATAACCATGTCATTGTCTAGAAGGCTGAATCCTGTCCGGATAATCTCTTCCCCACAGAATATGCCATTCTCTTTTGCAATAAATACAAGTTCCCCTTGCTCATCATCGCCAAAAATCAATTCACTTGTTGTATCTCTCTCTCCAATATCCTCAAGGAAAAATTGTTCAAGTTGCAAACGCAGCTTTAATTTGTTCATAGGAATCTCCCTGCTCCTGTCTATGTTTTAAAATGATTTTTTTCTCTACCCAGGCGTTATCTTCAATTGGAAAATCCTCGCGGAAATGCCCACCTCGGCTCTCATCTCGAAGAAGTGCTGATTTCGTAACTAACCAAGCGGTAATTAACATAAAAATCACTTGGATATCTTCCTTTGATATTTCATCGATTGAATAACTAATCAGCTCTTGTATTTGGAAGCTCTCTAGCCAAGATAAATGCTCTTGTAGATCTTTCTTGTTTCTTACAATCCCTGCATGTTTCATCATATTTGCCTGTATGACTGCCTTATCTGGGAGTGATACTGTTCCCATCTTCCTTGCACTTGTTTCAATGATGGAAAATAAAGATGAATCCTGCTTGACTGTTTGGTTGAATAAACCGGCAAGCCTCTTCCCGAAAAAAAGACCTTCTAATAAGGAGTTACTAGCTAATCGGTTGGCACCGTGTATTCCTGTGTAAGCTACCTCGCCAATTGCATATAGGTTCTGGACACTTGTACGTCCATAATGATCGATTTTCACTCCACCCATTAAAAAATGGCAGCCAGGCACAACTGGTATAAGACCTTTTGAAAGGTTAATTCGATTCTCCTCACACATTTTTGTTATGGTTGGAAACTTTTTGGTAAATTCTCTTATATTACGAATATCTAAAAATACTTGTTCACCTGATTGCAAATAATCAAATATTGTTTGTGACACAATATGTCTTGGTGCTAGGTCTTCCATGGGATGTACATTTTTCATAATTCTTGTTCCATCCTGTAAAGTTAGAAATCCCCCTTCTCCGCGAACTGCTTCCGAAACTAGTCCTTGACACTTCCCTTCAACAAACAAAAGAGTTGGGTGGAATTGAATAAATTCTAAATCTGCCACTTCCGCACCTGCACGGTATGCTAATGCAATTCCATCCCCGACCACCGTTTCTGCATTAGAAGTAAAACTATAAAGTTGACCAAGTCCTCCTGTTGCTAAAACAACATGGTTTGCAAGAAAAACATTTGTCTCTCCATGTTTATTTTTAGCTTTTACCCCGATACACTTTCCATCTATAACCAACAACTCATAAACAACCATTTCTTCGATTATTTGTACGTGCATGGTTTCCTTTAATAAAAAATTCATCACATTTTTCCCTGTTGCATCCCCACCGCTATGAACGATTCGGTTATGACTATGTGCACCTTCCAATCCAAGCAGTAAGCCGCCATCTTTCGCTCGGTCAAACGTACATCCATCACAAACCATTTCTTTAATTAGGTCTGGAGCCATTGTTGTCATTTCTTTCACTAGCTCACGATCATTCGTGTACCTTCCTGCCTCCAACGTATCAAGATAATGTTTGTCTGGATGGTCTTCCATAGCTATTGCCGCCGCTATGCCGCCCTGAGCAAGATTAGAATTTCCATCTGTCGCTTTTGACTTTGTGAGAACAATCACATTTATATCACAGCTAAGCTTCTTTGCTAATTGCAAAGCAGCCACTCCACTTCCAATAATTAAAACATCGGAGTGTATCATTTTATCACCATCCGTATTTTACAGGTGTCTTGACACTTATATTTACATACAATTACAATTATGACAAGTGTTTTATGAAGGAAATCTAGTAGTTTGGAGGACGACAATGAAATATTTTGATTATGCTGCTACTTGTCCACTGGACCCCGAAGCTGCCTCAGCATTTGTTAAAGCATCAACTGAGTATTATGGAAATTCTCAAAGCCTACATGATATAGGGAGTCGTGCATCCACCTTACTTGAAGGGTGCAGGGAGGAGATTGCAAGATTACTAGGTGTAAAGAAGGAAGGAGTTTATTTTACAAGCGGAGGTTCTGAAGGGAATTTTCTTGCGATTCAATCTCTTTTATCTCAATTATCAAAAAAAGGAAAGCATATTATCACAAATATTGCTGAACATTCCTCTATCCATTCATCCTTAAAAATGTTAAAAGGCTATGAGATAACTGAATTGCCCTTAATGGAAAATGGAATGATTGATGTACAGCAGTTTCAATCCGCGATTCGTGATGATACCGTACTTGCTTGTATACAACATGTTAATTCTGAAATTGGGACGATACAGCCACTAAATGAAATTGGTGCGCTTTGTAAGGAAAATGGGATTCTCCTACACAGTGACTGTGTACAATCCTTTGGGAAATTGGATGTAAAAACGATTACTCCATTCGTAGATAGCATTGCCATCTCGGGTCATAAAATATATGGGCCTAAAGGGATTGGTGCGCTATATGTTTCACCATCCATTCCATTTGATTCGTATTACCCAAATACGTCACATGAGCGTGGAATGAGACCAGGAACAGTGAATATTCCTGCCATTGTTAGCATGGTTACAGCTGCCAGTAAACAAGTAAGAAACTTGCCCCATAATTATGAACATATGAAATCTTTACGTGAACAGTTTCTCTCTCATCTAATGGACATAAGAGATGAAATCAGTATTCATGGTAATGAAGATGAACAGCTACCATCCATCCTAGGTCTTCGAATAAAAGGACTTGAAGGCCAATGGGTGATGCTAGAGGCTAACCGTAAAGGATACGCAATCTCTACTGGAAGTGCCTGCCAAGTGGGACTGAGTACCCCCTCCAAAACGATGATCGCACTAGGGATAGATGATAAGTCAGCAAAAGAGTTCATCCGTATATCATTCGGGATTCATACAACTGAAGAAGATGTGAAAGGGTTGGCTCAAACCATTATTGCTATCATCCAAGAAGCACCACAGCGTGATAATCAAATAACAATTATGGTAAAATAATTGTAGTGTTGACAATAAGGGAGACGTTTAAAATGAATGAGAAAAAGATATTAGGAGAAAACCGTCGTGAGCTCATTCTTGAATGGCTAAAATCAAGTGGTACACCGATTACTGGAGGAGAACTCTCAACAAGAACGAATGTTAGCAGACAAGTAGTTGTTGGGGACATTACGCTTTTAAAGGCGAAGGGTGAGCCAATTATGGCAACGAGCCAGGGCTATTTATATCTTTCCAATCAAGCGAACGATGCTCCTATTTACCGAACCATCGCCTGTTCACATCCCCCTGAGCAGACAGAAGAAGAATTAAATTTGCTCGTTGATCATGGAGTTACTGTCAAAGACGTAAGAATTGAACATCCAATATACGGCGATTTGACAGCATCAATCATGGTGTCAAATCGTAGAGAAGTAAAGCAATTCTTAGAAAAGATGCAATCAACCAAATCTTCCTACCTCTCAGAGTTAACAGGAGGGATTCATATTCACACCATTTCAGCACCGTCTGAACAAATCCTTGATCAAGTCGAAGAAGCACTGGATAAAGCTGGATTTCTCATTGATCGAAAATAAAAAAACCTAGTTGCTCGTTAAAGCAACTAGGTTTTTTTGCGCTTCCGCTTTTCTTTTTACCCAATTTCATGATAATATGGATAGCTGCCAAGCACCGATACACTACAACCGAGCGCTTCTAGTTCGGCAATTGCACCTGGGATCAGAACATCGTCCATCTTTTCCTCAATATCAATGATAAAAAAGTAATTCCCAAGTCCCGTCTTCATTGGACGTGACTCGATTTTTGATAAATTTAATTTTCTCCATGCAAAAGCAGATAGCACTTGATGTAAAGCACCTGACCGGTCCGTAGGTAATGTGACCATTACTGTCGTTTTATAACCTTTGATATCAATGGTTTTTGGCTGAAGTGGGATGTTTTTCTTTGATAACACGATAAATCTTGTATGGTTAAAGTCGTAGTCGTGAATATTATCTTTTGCAACAGCTAGTCCATATTCTATAGCAGCTAGTTGATTCGCAATAGCGGCTACGTTTTCATCCGGATGTTCGATAATATACTTCGCTGCAGCAGCTGTGCTCGTTGCATTCTCACAAGGTACGCCTTTTAATGATCCGTGAAGGAACTTATGACATTGAGCAATGGCATGTGGATGGCTTAATACTTTTGTTACCTCCTGCCATCTCTCTTTCACAGATGGATGTACAAGTAAATGCTGCTTTACAGGAGTTGTAACCTCAGCAATAATCGGTAAGTTAATTTCATGAATTAAATAATCCAATGTAATATTTACCGATCCTTCTAACGTATTTTCAAGCGGAACAACCGTAACGTCAACCTCTTCCTCCATTACTGCATCTAAGCAATCCGGAATTGTGGCATAAGGAATTCGCTCCTCATGAGGAAACATTTCTCTTGTCACTAAATCAGTAAACGTGGCTCTTGGTCCTAAAAATGCTACTTTCAATATTCTCTCTCCTTTGTTACCACAATCCATATCTCTCTTTTTATCACTTTATCACTTTAAACAAAATATGTATACAAATGAAAAACAGGGCGGAAGCAATTATGCTCCTGACCCTAGTACTTCAACCTTCTCTACAAATTCCATCCTGCGTAATCGTGCTAGCAGTTCTTCAATTTCAATAGCCATATCCGTAGTATTTAAAGATAGCGTTACGTTGGCCCTACCTTGAAGTGGGATTGTCTGATGAATAGTCAATACGTTACAACCAGATGATGCTACCACACCAAGCAACTGTGAAAGCGTACCTGAACGATCTTCTAGATGAAAAAACAAGGTAATTAGCCGTTCTTTGACAATCGTGTGGAAAGGAAAGACTGTGTCTCTATATTTGTAAAAGGCACTGCGGCTTAAATCGACCTTTTGAACCGCATCCCACACAGACTCAACCTTCCCACGTTCAAGCATTTCCTTTGCATCAAGAGTTTTTTTCATCGCTTCAGGCAGCACATCTTCACGCACTAAGTAAAACTTCTTGTCTAATATATCTTCTTCTTTCATTTTCCCCACCCCCAGGTAAAGCGCTACGAAATACTAATCTAAAAATTCGAATTCATAATCCATAAGTCTTACTGTATCACCATTTTTTGCTCCTCTTTCTCTTAACGCTTCATCGACTCCCATACCGCGAAGCTGGCGAGCAAATCGTTTGATCGACTCGTCTCTAGAGAAGTCAGTCATCTTAAACAATCGTTCCACTGCATGTCCTGAAACAACAAAGCTTCCATCCGGATCTCTCGTAATAACGAACTCTGTCTGCTCCGCTTCATGTTTGTAAAGTACGCGGTGAATTCCTGTACTCTCAAGCTCTTCCTCATGAAGTGGAAATTCAGGAGTTTGTTCAATTTTATCAGCAACCGCAAATAGTAAATCTCTAAGTCCCTGGCGCGTAATCGCTGATATAGGGAAGATAGGATATTCATCTGTTAATTTTTCTTTAAAGGATTTTAAATTTTCCTCAGCATCTGGCATATCCATCTTATTGGCTACGATGATTTGTGGTCTTTCAGTTAAACGTAAATTATATTCCTGCAACTCCTTATTGATCGTTACGTAATCCTCATAAGGATCTCTTCCTTCTGTTGCAGCCATATCAATTACATGAACGATGACCCTTGTTCTTTCAATATGTCGTAAAAACTGATGACCAAGTCCTACACCGGAGTGAGCGCCTTCAATTAGTCCAGGCAGATCAGCCATTACAAAGCTTCTTCCATCTTCTGTCTCGACCATTCCAAGATTCGGAACAATCGTTGTAAAATGATACTCAGCAATTTTCGGTTTTGCAGAAGAAACGACAGACAGTAATGTTGACTTTCCAACGCTAGGGAAGCCCACCAATCCAACATCAGCTAGAAGCTTGAGCTCGAGAATTACATCCCTTTCCTGTCCTGGCTCACCATGTTCAGATAATTCAGGTGCTGGATTAGCAGGTGTAGCGAATCGCGAATTTCCTCGACCGCCTCGACCACCTCTAGCAATAATTGCACGTTGTCCATGTTCAACTAAATCGCCAATAATTTCATTTGTTTCTGCATCTTTTACGACAGTCCCTGGTGGAACTTTAACAATCATATCTTTAGAGTTTTTACCATGCTGATTTTTAGACATCCCATGCTCACCACGGGGAGCTTTAAAATGCCTTTGGTATCTAAAATCCATTAACGTTCGTAATCCTTCTTCTACCACAAAAACCACATCTGCACCTTTCCCGCCGTCACCTCCAGCAGGTCCACCCTTTGGTACATATTTTTCACGGCGGAATGCTACCATCCCGTTTCCACCGTCTCCACCTTTTACGTAAATCTTTACCTGATCTACAAACATCGTAAATCCTCCCGTCTGTCCTATGTTGTTGCTCTATAGTAATGAGTCTGATAGAAGTTGTCATCACATGACGAGAATCGAATGATCCAATTATTCCTCATATGGTAAGAATACCTGTAACGAAAATTCCTGTTCCGAACATTCATGAACGATTACTTCTATTAATGTTTCTTTTCTTTCGAAAAATTCTACAAGACCTGTCCTATTTTTTATTATTCCTCTAAAATCAAAAAAGAAACAGGCTGCCTTTTGTTGTCTGTCGATCGTTATTGATAGATGATTCTCAGCAAACTCCTTAACCGTTTGCTGTAAACACTCAAAAAATGAGGTTATCCAGTTCAATGCAATCATGTCATTAATTATGTTTTGGTTGTCGGTAGATGCCTCGAGCACTTCATAATCTACCTGAAAAGAGAAGTTGTTCCAGTTGCAGGTAAGAAAGAGGGCAGCAAGCTGTGGTGTATGTAATTGAGAGAGACGAGCCTCATTTTGTGCCTCAATAACAATTTCCTGAATGATTTCGTTTACCCTGTCGTATTTATGTAAAGATAAGTTACCTTTTATGAGCTGTACTTTATTTAACCAATCGTGACGCGAGTGACTCAGCAACTCAACCGTCGTCCAATCCTTATTCATGTCATGCACTCCTGTACCAATTCGTTATCAGTCAGAAAACTGCTTGTTTTTAGTATAGCAAAAAAGAAAACCTTGGTAATAGCTTTATGATTAAAAAAACTCTAACCTAAAGGTTAGAGTTTTTTCTAAAAGAATTAAGCTTCTTGAGCTACAGGGTATACGCTCACTTGCTTACGGTCACGTCCTAGGCGTTCGAATTTAACTACTCCGTCCACTTTCGCGTATAGAGTGTCATCTCCACCCTTACCAACGTTAACACCTGGATAAATCTTTGTGCCACGTTGACGGTAAAGGATTGAACCACCAGATACGAATTGACCATCTGCACGCTTAGCACCAAGGCGCTTAGCATGTGAATCACGACCGTTCTTTGTAGAACCTACTCCCTTTTTAGAAGCAAAAAACTGAAGATCTAATCTTAACATTATTGTTCCACCTCCTACTTTTTGAAGGTAATTTTTACATATTTCCCGTAGTCTCTCTCAATCGTTTGTAGTGACACGACCATGCCTTCAAGCAATAGCTGTACCTTCTCCTGTATGTCCGTAGAGAGATTAGTCGGAATCACACAGCGGAGAAAGCCACCATCTCCTTGCTCAATTTCGGGTTCAACACCTGTTAACGCAATAACTGAGTTAATAGCACCGAATGAAACGGCAGAGACACCGGCACAGACGATATCGTCCCCTCGGTTAGCAAAGAGAGCATGACCGCTCAATGTAAACGACTTTATTTGTCCAGATTCAGTACGATAAATCGTCGTTTGAATCATCTTAGACCGCCTTACGCGTTGATTTTTTCAATGACAACTTTTGTATATGGTTGACGATGACCTTGCTTTTTGCGTTGGTTCTTCTTCGCCTTGTACTTGAAAACAATGATCTTCTTAGCGCGACCTTGCTTTTCAACTTTAGCTGTAACAGTAGCACCCTCAACAACTGGGCTTCCTACCTTTACGCTTTCTCCACCAACGAATAAAACCTTGTCAAATGTAACAGTTTCGCCTGTTTCAGCGTTTAGCTTTTCAATGTAGATAGTTTGTCCTTCTTCTACCTTTACTTGCTTTCCGCCTGTTTCAATAATTGCGTACATGAACTGCACCTCCTTATAAACTAAGACTCGCCATCACAGGCGCTTTTCTAATGAAAGACTTATAACCTGATCTGCGCGGTTGTAGCACGGGTGCTACAAACATAACATAAACGATATTATCATATTTCCTCTCTTATTGTCAATACAAAAAAGCTCACTGTTAGATGAGCTTCGTAATTTTATAGAAAGGTTTATTGTTCGATATGATAATAAAACGAAGGGTTGCATGGATTAATTCTTCCATTCTCTTCAGATGTTTACCTTCCAAGCCGGAAAACACATCTTTTACTGCTTCGGTCGTTTCAATGGTAACAGACTCATAATCGGTCCCCCTTAGCTCCCAAAGTTCTCGTTCTAGCTTGAAGGCAACCGATTCTGCACTTAACACGCTTCCTGTCCCCTCGCAGACTTTACATTTTTCCGTTAAACCTTCAGAAAGTGCTACTTTTGTTTTTTTTCTAGTAAGCTGCATGATACCTAGCTGAGTAAATCCAACAATATTTGTTCGTTTATGATCCTTTTGCAAAGCTCTTTCCAATTTCTTTCGGACCATTTCTTGGTCACTCATATCCTTCATATCAATAAAATCAATAAGAATAATTCCACCAATGTCTCTTAATCTTAATTGACGTGCAATCTCTTCTGCAGCAAGCTCATTTGTCTTCACAACGGTATCTTGAAGATGATTTTTCCCTGAATACTTTCCCGTATTCACATCAACAATGGTGAGAGCTTCCGTTTCATCAATGACTATATACGCACCGTTTGAAAGCCAAACGACACGTTTTAATGCTTTTTCAACTGAGTCTTCAACCCCGTATGCGGAGAATATATTTTGTTTCTCATGATAATAAATAATCTCACTTACTAGATCATCAGAACCACCTGCTAATAGTTTATCCCTTAGGCTAATGTCATCAATCACAATGGTAGCAGACTCCATTTTTTTACATTCTTCCCTAAGTTCCTTTATAAAGTGTTCACTTTCATGAACAATCATCGGTTTCTTTACCATTTTTAGAGATTTTGTGAGTTCATGATACTGAGTTCGTAAATGATGAAGCTCTGTTTCAATTTCCTCTCTATTTGCATCCGTACATGATGTACGAAAAATGAGCCCTTCATGCTCCTCTTTCAGCTCATGCCCTATTTGACGCCAGCTTTCTCTTTGCTGTGAATCTTCTATTTTTCTTGAGACAGCCACATAATAGCCATTCGGCAAATACACAATGTTCTTTCCATTAATCTCAACAATCCCTGTTAAACGTGGTCCTTTATCACCGCTTGCGTCTTTTTCCACCTGAACAAGGAGCCTCTCCCCTTGATGGACAAATGATCCAATCCCTTTGGTCTCTTTTACAGTCTTTTCATCTCTTGCTGATAAAAATGAAACGAGCTTATCTCTATGTAAGAACCCTTGTTTTTCTTCTCCAATATCAACAAAAGCAGCATGTAACCCTGGCATAACTTTCGTTACTGTCCCTATATATATATTACCAACGAGCGACTGCTGCTTTGGTTGTTCAATATACAGCTTCTCAACTTTTTGATCCTTGAGTATCGCATAGCGTTTTTCTCTACCTATATAATTCACAATGATCTTATCCAACATCTATTCCTCACTTTATCAATACGTCACCTTTATTATCATAGTTCAATATTGATAAAGCAAATCCTTCATTCTTGCCATCAAAAGTTTATCAGCAAAATAAGCATGTAACAATTCGTTTTCATCAAGCAATCTTTTCTCCTGTCCATCATTCTCAATGATTATTGGATGCTTACAGCCTCTTTGAAATTTTTCAAGTACATGAATAATTAACTCATCCTCTTCCACCTTTAAAGGAATGAGTGTTCCAAACGTATCCTTTTTCCCGTAATAGCGTTCCAGTAAAAATCGAACAAACACATATCTTCTTTGCTTCCATTCATAATACAAAGAAAACAAAAGAAACGAGATGATAATCCAAACATTAAGATTTAAAGGTTCTGTCACCATAATGACAGAACTAAATAATAATAAAACATAGAAAGAGAGGAGAAGTGTCTGTTTGAATGCTTTTGGAAATGACTTATTGATAGAAAGCCATAAAAAAATGAATTTCCCACCGTCTAATGGCCAAATAGGAAGCAAATTAAATAAAAATATCATCACATTATACTGTAGAAACATGGAAAACAAATGGTCATTCAAAAGTCCAACTTGATGAAGTAGATAGGCAACGGCAACAAGCCATATGTGTTGTACAGGTCCAGACAATACCACGATTGCTTCTTCTCGTAGCGGCCTGTTTCCGTGTTCATCCATCTCTGCAACCCCACCAAAAGGAAGCAACGTGATTTTTTTAATTCTCCATGAAAAATAGGAAGCGGCTACCCCATGACCTAGCTCATGTATAAAGATAATGATTAAGAGGAGAAGGAGTTCATAAAAGTGCCCTGTCACAACAGACAAAGCCACAACTACCCACAACAGTGGATGAATATGAATTTTTGAAAAAAGCTCAATCATTTTATTCAACCTGAATCACCTGGAAAGGATC
The DNA here is from genome assembly GCF_003586445.1 of Bacillus sp. Y1. NCBI lineage: Bacteria > Bacillati > Bacillota > Bacilli > Caryophanales > Bacillaceae > Bacillus > Bacillus sp. Y1. Next base: position 3,624,270 of record NZ_CP030028.1, read on the forward strand.
TATAAATTCATTTCCTTCTTTTAAGGCAAAGTAAAAGGAACCTTTTTCCCCATCATCACTATCCATTGCCGTTCCAATTTCTTTCCCTTTTTCGATGTATTCATAAAGATTAACCGAGATATCATCAAGATTCCCATACCAAGTCTCACTCTTATCACCGTGCTGGACAATAACCGTCTTACCAAATCCCTCTTTTACACCAGCAAATTCAATCATACCACCACTCATCGCGGTAACGGCCGCACCTTTAGGTGTTTCTATTGTTACCTTTTGTCCGTCTTCACCAAATTCCTCTAGAATTTTCCCTGACGCTGGTAAGGCATATGGCTGCGACTCCTCATTCACTTCTTCTGATTCATTATTTGTAAACGGCAAAAGTGCAAGAGGCTTTCCAAACTGATCTTCATACCAGTTTGCTACTGTCGTAAATTGAAAGTCCTTTTCCATGTTTATCGAAACAAATTCTCTAACACTCTCAAATCTAGCGTCATTATTTCTAAAAATAATCGCTACTAAGAACACCAAAATTGTAGAGGCTAGTATTTTAAAAATAAAGACTTCCTTTCGAAAAAGAGGATGAATCCCTTCTTCTTTCCCACTTTCATATGTGGGAATCCGATCATATCCGTGCGTTTCTTCCGGTTCTGGCAGCAATAGCCTTGAATGAGCAACGGTCTGTGTAAGCCTGTCCCTTTCCCTCTTTCGCTTTGCAATACGTTTACGAATTTCATCCGGTCTTGACCCCATGGTTTCCCCACCATTCCTTTTGCGTTTTGTACAAGTTTATGTGCAAAAGGACAAACCTATGACAATACAATTCAATTACTAGACAAAGAAACCAAATAAAAAAACCGAGAAAAATCTCGGTTTTACTTAACTCCAAAAAACTTTTTAATTTTTGTAAATACACCTTTATCACTATCATCAAGCTGTTGGAGTGGTATTGATTCTCCTAATATTCGGCGTGCAATATTTCGATAGGCGATCGACGCTTTTGAATTAGGATTAAGAGCGATTGGTTCACCATGATTAGATGCTTTAATGACTTCATCATCATCTGCCACTATTCCAATTAAATCAATAGATAGGTGTGCTGTGATTTCGTCTACATCAAGCATATCTCCATTTTTCATCATATGACTGCGGATACGATTAATCACTAGCTTTGGTGCCTCCACATTTTCTTCCTTTTCTAGAAGTCCGATGATTCTGTCCGCATCCCTTACAGCTGAAACCTCTGGTGTGGTTACAACAATAGCTTTATCCGCACCTGCAACTGCATTTTTATAACCTTGTTCAATTCCTGCCGGACAGTCAATAATGATATAATCATAGTCCTGTTTCAAATTGTTAATCAACGTTTTCATTTGTTCAGGCTGAACTGCCGTTTTATCACTCGTTTGTGCTGCTGGAAGCAAGTATAGTAGGTCATCAAATCTCTTATCTTTAACTAACGCTTGATGAATCTTACAGCGACCTTCCACGACGTCAACTAAATCATAAATGATTCGGTTTTCAAGTCCCATAACGACGTCTAAGTTTCTCAATCCGATATCTGTATCAACAAGGCAGACACGCTTCCCTTGTAAGGCTAGTGCTGTTCCAATATTTGCAGAAGTAGTCGTTTTCCCTACTCCACCTTTTCCTGAAGTTACAACAATGGCTTGTCCCATTTTAGCGTCCCCCTTCCAGCTTCGTTAAGTTTGGTCTTAGCTGAGATAATACTTGCAATCTATCAATAATAATGTGATCGTTTTCATCAATATAGGCACATTCCATTTCCCGTTTCTCTTTGTCTGTTCCATTATCTGGAGCACGGTTAATGCAATGACTAATTCTGATTTGTGAAGGATTCATCACTGAGGCAACAACCACTGCATTTGAGTTACCAAAGCATCCTGCGTGAGCAATTCCCTTTAGCGCTCCCATAATAAAGATATTTCCGCCTGCTCGAACTGTCCCACCAGGATTCACATCTCCCACTAAGAGCAAATCACCAGGTGTTTCAAGTACTTGACCTGAACGGATGACTTTAGCTACTGGGATGATCTCATTTGCTGCTATTGCTAACTCGGCTTCTTCCCTTGTCATTACATTTGATTGAATTAATTCAACGACTAAATTCTTTTTTTGACGTATTAAATTTTTAATTTCTTCTTGCTGATCTTCTGTCAAGTATCGGTTACCTACTTGAACTCGAACAGAGATTAAAGGTCGATCCTTATTAGCTAACGAATTTTCGGTTAATTTAGAATCTAATTCCCTCTTTAATTCTTCATAGGAGCAAAGATCATCTAAGTGTAACGTTAAACCATCCTTTGTTCCTTTTATTAGCACATTTTGTGTCTTCTTCATGTTAAGTTGGTCACCTCAATAGAAAAGCATCCCTCGATGTTAAGCAAACTAAGAATAAGCTCAATACGAAACAAGCTAACATATATCTTTATATTATTTCGACCTTAAGCCCCAGAAATCCTTTTTAAATAGAATCGATTTTTTATTCATTTCTAAGTTCCTCTGCATATTTATCAAACTGCCGTTTAAGGGGAAAGGAAACCAAAATCGTAAAAGCCAAATTTAATATCAAGGTTGGATAAAGCCTCTCCTGTAAGAAAGTTTGAAAATTCATTTCAGTAACTTTTAATAAATAGTTTAACTCATACACACCAAGCTCTAGTAGGATGATTCCGACCATGGAGGTTAATGAAACTACAACGAGATGATTATGTATAAGCTGCATCGTTTTTGAAACAAAATAAGCGACCAGTGGATACAAAAAGAAATATATCCCAATCACTTCAGTATAAACAATATCAAAGAGCAGCCCAAAAATAGCCGCATACAGGATCCCTTGTTTCTTTCCTCCGTAAACGGTTAAAAACAAAAGAACTACTAAAAGAAAATGGGGCACGATGATGCGATCACTATTAAAAAGCTGTGGAGAAAAAAGCTCGACAAACAAACTCTCTAGTATGAAAAAAAAACAACACAAAAATAGGAAGAAGGAGTTTTTTCACAATTCCTCCTCCTCTTCACTAGAAATATCACTTAAATCAGGCGTATTCGTCTTAACAGTAACAACCATAACGTGACGAATATCATAAAAATCGGCGCCCGGCTCTATATACGCAGTTTGATTTAATCCAAATTCATCTGGAACGACTTCGACCACTTTACCAACAGGTAAATCCTTCGGAAATACTCCACCTAGTCCAGAAGTTGTAACAATCTGGTCTTTCTCTATTTTCGCATCATACGGAAGCCTCTTTAGTTTAAGGAGTTTCCTTTCCTCATCATATCCTTCAATGGTCCCGTAAGTTTCCGTTTCACCTATTATTTTTGCAGAAATTCGATTTGTTGGGTCATTTGCACTTAATAGCTGAATGGTCGAGGTGAATTGACTTGTGCTTTTTACCTTACCGATTAGCCCATTTGCAGTGATAACCGCCATATTTTGTTGGATACCGTCTTGTTTCCCCTTATTAATAACAAGTAGTTCATGCCATCTTTCAGGGTTTCTACCTACAACGATTGCCTGTACAGGCTCAAATTCGCTTAAATCTTCCTTATTATCTAGAATCTCTCGTAGCTCTTTATTCTCTTTTGCTAGTGTTTGAACATCTACCTCAAGCTGAACTAACTCATCTAATCGAGCTTTTAATTCCTTGTTCTCTTCATATGTATTTTGCAAATCTCTTACATTCTCAAAGAAACCTGCTACATAATTGGCAGGACGTGAAAAGGCTGATTGTACCCATCCTGTCGTATCTTTAATAAATTGTTCAGGCCATGTTAACTTCTCTCGCTCTCTTATTGAAAAACCGATTAATGCCACGAGAATAATGATGCTAACTAGTAAAATGATAAGGCGTTTATTTGATAAAAATTGTGGCATTTCTTACACCTCAAGTGAAAAATTTTCCCACACAGGGGTATTCCCTCACTCCTTAAGGAGAGAGGGAAAGATAGTTTGCTTATCGTGTTTCTGAAGCTTTATTTTTAAAAAGATGAATATGATCAAGTGCTTTTCCTGTACCTATTGCCACACAATCAAGTGGATTTTCAGCAATGAGTACTGGCATATTTGTTTCTTCGCTAATTACTCGGTCTAAATTACGAAGAAGCGCACCTCCGCCTGTAAGGACAATCCCACGATCCATAATATCTGCGGCAAGCTCTGGTGGAGTTTTTTCCAATGTAACCTTAACAGCATCTACGATTGCATATACCGTATCATGTAGAGCTTTCGAGATTTCCTCTGCTCTAATTTCAATCGTTTTCGGTAGTCCTGTTAACAAATCACGTCCACGTATTTCCATATTTTCAATACCTTCTGGGTCACCCGCACTTCCAATTTCAACTTTAATCGTTTCTGCTGTACGATCACCGATCAGAAGGTTGTACGTTTTTCGAATATAATTAATTATTGCTTCATCCATTTCATCTCCAGCAATGCGAATGGACTGGCTTGTCACGATACCTCCTAATGAGATAATGGCAACCTCAGTTGTCCCTCCTCCGATATCAACAACCATGCTTCCAGTAGGCTCCCATACAGGAAGATTTGCTCCGATTGCAGCAGCAAACGGCTCTTCAATCGGATATGCATCCCTAGCACCAGCTTGACGAGTTGCATCAATCACTGCTCTTTGTTCTACAGCCGTTATCCCTGATGGTACGCATACCATTACATAAGGCTTGCCTGAGAAGAGACCCTTGCTTTTGTTTGCTTGATTTATGTAATATTTCATCATCGTTGCAGTTGTTTCATAGTCAGCAATAACACCATCTTTCATTGGTCTAAGAGCTACCACATTACCAGGTGTACGGCCAATCATATTTTTTGCATCGTTCCCTACTGCTACAATATGTTTTGTATCTGTTTGCAGGGCAACAACAGAAGGCTCTCTTACAACAATCCCTTTTCCTTTCACATACACAAGCGTATTTGCTGTTCCTAAATCAATTCCAAGATCTCTTGTTCCTATTCCAAACATGAAGTATCTCCCTTTCTCATCCAAATCGTACGAATAAAGTCATCCGTCTAATGGTTTGTCCAATATGGAAATTCACTTTTTCTAGATAAAGCTATTTATTATGAATTCATCTCAGTGTTTTATTGCAAAAAAATCATAAAGCTTATTATATCGCATCGTCAAATAAATTCATAGTGTCATAAATAGCCTTTTTCCTTTAAACTGACAAATTTATTTTCCCCAATAATCAAATGGTCAAGAATTTCGATGCCTAATATTTTCCCACATTCCACTAGTCTTTTCGTAACCTCAATATCCTCCTTGCTAGGAGTAGGATCGTCGGGTAGGAGAAAAGCGCCATCTAACTAGTTACTGGTTTCTTCTCTCCTCCCACAGAACCGTACGTACACCTTTCAGCGTATACGGCTCGCCAGCTTCAAGGCTTAGTATCTCAAAAAGGAAAACTCAGATAATTTAATAAATGAATATAAACTTTCAATATTTCCTTCCACTTTCACTCTTATACAAAGATCACCTTGTTGATATGATTTCATTTCTAGACTAACTTTGTTAACTGAGCACTTTCTTTTCATTGCTATCGTTCTGATAAAACTGCCTCTAGCTAAGGAGAAGAGTTTTGAAAAGTCATGCCAATTATTTGCTCCTCTATAATCCAAAACTACCTTTCTTAATTCAGAATGATACACCCGCATGATTTTTCTTTCAGAGAAGTTGATTAATTCCGGTCGAGGCATAGGTAGAAAATCTTCAATTTCTCCGTATTTTTTTGAGAGTCTCTTTAGTGAATCGTAAGGTATCTTGAAAAGAAGAGTGTTAGTCAGTCTACACCTTTTCATCTCATATCCACATAGTAATGCAGGTTTCTTAAGATTGGAAAAGCACAGGGAATATTCTTTGTTTGTATATAAAAGTTTTGAGCTGAAAAATAGTTGCACCTCACTAAAAACCTGGGCCGCTTCGTCTTTTGAACCATTAAATGTCAATAAGTAATGGTCAAACTCTTGAAAATACTTGAACGCTCCTAAGCTAGTATTTGCCTTTTTTCCCTTATTCAATTTCATCTTCAAAAATATATCAACTTCTTGAAAATAAATAGAGAAAAGTACTGATTTAAGAGTTGCACCTTTGCTTGGAGTTTCTTTATCGATTATTCCTGAGAATATGGCATTATGAAGGAGGAGTAAGAAACGTCGATCACTCACCTTTTTTTCAATATTCTCCAGGAGTTGATGGTACCAAACAGGAGACTCTTTATGATTTATTTTCCCGTAAATCAACCAGGTTTGGTCACTCCAATTTCTTTTTACCTCTTTGAGAGATTGATTATGATCCTCCCTATTTAAGTGATTTTCTCTAAATATGGATGTGAGAATTTCTTTGATTACCTCAAGGACCAATAACTCTCTAGAAGATGGAGAAATAGAATACTGTAACCTATCCCTTTGATTATCGAATCGGAACGTTCCCTTTTTTAGTTTCAAAATGATCTCATCCATTTCTAGCATAGGAAATTCATTTGAATTTTTGAGATAATATAATTGTTTATGTGCCCTTATCCATAAATCCTTCCTATACATAAGACGATAGCAATCAGTAATTTGTTTCCCTTTTTGTGAAGCCTTTTTCAAAACGTCTAATTGTTGAAATGGATTAATTGCCATGTTCATGACACCTTTCAAATGGACGAATAGTAGCCTGTCACCCTTCCCCTTGCTAAACCCATTACAGGCAAACGTTGAGTACTATGATGACTCCGTTACCTTATACAACCTCTTTGTTGTACTTAGGCAATCCCTGAATTATGCAACAAAATAGAACGTGATGGTTAGGTACCCCTTTTGACGGTTTACTCTTTATAGAGTATAGAAGGACATTCCTTACAATCGAAAAAAGTCAGGAGAACTTCTCCGATATTGTCCTCGTTACCTGTTAGCTATCATAAGTAACGGCGTACCCTTCGCTCCTTCGTCTAGGATTCAAGCAGTCTAGCCTTTACCATACATCACTTGGTCTGAGAAACTGACTCGATATGATAGCAAATCGTCTCTTTCCCTTTTCACATCATGCTTTTTTCCCTTTACAGGTTTCCCTTTTAGGTAAGATGCTGACCATAGAACCATGTAAGGAGTTCTAATTCTTTTAGAATGCTATTATGCAGCACCTTACAGGCGCACTCCTGATGGGTGATTGTGTGCACAAATAACAGAAGCTGCAGAACGTTTTAATGCTTCCTTATACACTTCACGAGGATGAACGATGGAAGCATTTAAGCTCCCAATAAAGACTGTTTTTTTATGGAGGACTTGATTTTTTGTATTAAGATATAGACATACAAAATGTTCTTGACTAAGGAATCTCATATCTTGCATCACATACTTAGCACCATCCTCAGGTGAACGAATAACATAACGATCATCATAATTCAAGTTTGTAATTCGCCTTCCTATTTCTACGGCAGCAAGTACTTGAACAGCTTTAGCCATACCAATCCCCTTAATCTGGGTCATTTCATCTAAGGTCGCTTCTTTAAGAAGCCTAAGTCCTTCAAAATGATTTAATAGTCGATTCGCCAATTGAAGAACGGACTCTTCTTTTGTTCCCGTTCTCAAAAGAAGAGCAAGTAGTTCATGGTTTGAAAGGCTTTCTGGACCACTTTGAACAAAGCGCTCCCGGGGACGGTCTTCATGGGGATAATCCTTAATCATCAGTGCTTCTGTTCGCATTTCGTACCTCCTAATTTTTTGGGAGGCCGACGTTGAACCTTCAACACCTAAAAGGTTTTAATTCGCGGACAAGGCGGGATATCGGTAATCCAACGACCGTAAAATAATCACCTGCAATTCGTTTCACTAATGTGCTACCGAACCCCTGTATACCGTAGCTTCCCGCCTTATCGTACGGTTCACCGGTACTTATATAGGAGTGAATTTCTTCGTCAGTTAACTCCCAGAATGTTACATCCGTCTTTTCATAAAAAGTCGTTGTACGAGCAGCCGATACAATCGCTACTCCTGTGTAAACAGAATGTGTTGAACCAGATAATTTCCTTAACATCTCAATAGCTTCGGTTGGGTTATTAGGTTTTCCTAGTATTTCACCACCAGCAGCAACAACAATCGTGTCCGCACCAATGACGATAGATGAAGAATCATTTCTTGACACATGCTTTGCCTTACGCTCTGCTAAATTGATAACTACTTCATGTGGTGCAAGTTCAGAATGAAAGGTTTCATCTACATCACTTGCTTTTACCTCAAACGGGATTTGAAGAATGGATAACAGTTCCTTTCGTCGAGGAGAGGAAGAGGCTAAAATGAGGTTTTGCATAAGATCACCTTACCTTTATATTTGGATCATAGGGGAGATACCTTTTTATCGTAACAAAAAATAGGATGAGAGTCATTTTTTAACTGAACTTTTTTTCTTATAAAACATAAAAAAACAGAGCTTGTCAATGGATTGACAAGACTCTGCTATTTTCTCGCCATTTCCCGGAAAATATCCGAAAATGTCGATATTTTTATTTTTCTGATTGGTATAAGGACAAAAAGCTTAATAAATGTTGCTGTAGCTCTGTGCTCTTCTCTTTTGATGGATTTATCGCAACAGTAATTGCTTTGTCTATTTCCTCTCTGAGCTGAATAAATCTTTCACTTTTAATTTCTTTACTATTAATTTTATCCCACTCGGCTTTCATTTGTGTGACATTATTTGAAGCTTCTTCAGGAATCGTTTGTTCCAGTGTGAGATTTGTACTAATTGTCACTAGTGGTGCATATAATTGTGATGCCAGCTCTAGTAGCTTTTGTTCCGTACTGGTGATTTCGTTTAGTTGAATGCCACCCACTTGTATTTCTTTTGCATAGATATCGATGCCTTTTTCCGTTAAACGTTCACCAATAGCTTTACCACTTTCTTTCGTTAAACCAATGCCAACAAGCAAATAACTTCTATCAGTTGTAACGACTGATGAGGGAATTTCTTTTTGATCAAGAACTTTCTTGCCTTCATTTGCTGCTTCAACCGAAGAATAAGCACTTTCTTGGACAACAAAAGTTGAAACAACCGGTAATGTATAACTTACTACATTCGCCTGTTCGCTTTGTTGTTCAGTAGGGGGAACCGTCGTAACTACTTCTTGTCCTCCAAGCGTCTGGTCACTAATGACAAGTCTTAAGAGGATAAATCCAAAGCTCATCCCAATGATTACGGCAAAAAAGAGGGCAAAGAAAATGGAAGGAGATAGATTATTTTTATTTTTCTTAAGGGCTTTGATCACGCTCTTTCCCTTATTTGGTTTACTTGTATAGCTAGCAATCTTGTACTCCTCTAGTTCTGGTTCCTCACTAGTTTCTGGAAGAATCCAGTCAAAGTCTTCTTCATTCTTTTCAGCAGAAGCCGCTGCAACCTCCTCATAATTCGGTTCCTTTATACTTGCCTTTTCTACTGGCCGTTTATCGAATTCTAGTTTTCGACCATCACCTTCGACAAAGGTTTTACTAGAAGTCATTTTTTCTGGTTTTAATTTTTGCTTATTCTCTTGATACGTTCTTGATTTACCATCAATTTTTATCGTGATAGTATTTTTTTTCTGGTTTTCCACTACATTTGCCTCCTTCGAAGATGAGTGCTTGTTTCATCCTATCATAGAGTACAAAAAAAATAACAAGACTTTTGTCGTCTTGTCATGGAATGATTTCGCCAAATTTCTTGGTTATTTTTGTAATTTCTATTTTATTTTACGTATTGAGCTACTCTATTTCTTCCCGCACGCTTTGCTCCTACATATAATGCACGGTCCGCGTGTCGTATTAATGATTGAGGATCGTCCGCATCGTCGGGTGATGTGGCTACTCCAATTGAAGCTGTAATGTTTACTAGCACCTTTTTATTTTTCTCCGAAATATGTTGTTCAAGGGTAAATGGCCAATTAGCAATCGTTAATCGTACAAGCTCAGCTAGTTTGAGTGCCTCTTGCTTATCAACATCTGGTAATAGAATCGTAAATTCCTCTCCACCATATCTCGCAACAGTTCCCTTTTTTCCGACCAAGTTTTCTAATCGACCAGCTAATTCTCTTAGAATTTCATTCCCACTTTGGTGTCCATATGTGTCGTTTACAGACTTAAAATGGTCGATATCTAACAAAATGAGAGAAATTTTCTTTCTTTCAGAGGCCATCAACTTCCCGTACTCTGCTTGCAGCTCATTATCTAAGTACCGATAATTATACAGATTGGTAAGTGCGCATCGCTCACTTATTTCTTTTGTCTTCTCATAATGTCTCGCATTCTCCACAGCTACAGCTAAGTAAGAGCATAAAATTTCAAGAATCATAAGCTGTGATTTTTCATACGCCCTTTTTTCAGAAGAAGCTAGCAATAAGATTCCAACTACTTCGTTGCTTTTAACAATTGGAACGCAAAGCACACTCTCCATATCTGGGGAAAGCGGCTCCTTTGTTATAGGTTTCCACTCTTTGCTGCTCGAGAAAATCAGGGCATTCTTATCTGCCCAAACCTTCCCACCAATTCCTTCTCCTTTTTTTAAAGGTCTCATGGTTTCGAAGGTTCGAAACTCTCCGTGATTACTCTCCATCCGAATAATGTGCAATTGACCATTCTCTTTATCTAACACATACGCTTCATCTACTGGAAGAAGGGTTTTTAATTTTTGTAAAAAGAGTCCAAGCACCCCGTCCACATCAAGTCTTTCAGCAAGCTCGTGTCCAATTTCAGCCGCTTTTTGGAGATAACTATTCACCTTTTCAGTGGAGTAGTAAAGGTTTAATATGATCGAAAGACTAGCAAACGGTACTCCAACAAATAATAGTGCCACAACCCCTACCTCAATATATAACGTGTATAGAACTAGCCCTATAGGCAAAGTAAGGATAGATGTAATAGTCTCCCAAATAAAATCCTTACCAAAATACTGCTGTTTTTGCTTAAACAAAGCATATCTAATACCTGATAGAATCAACTGATTGAGAGCATAATTTACGACTGCGTAAGTTATCGCAATCAGTAGCAGCTTCGGATTCTCTACCAAAGTAAGGCCGTGAACGCCGCCTAATGCATAATAAATCACTCCACTGAGAAGCGAGCAAACAAAAAACATAAGTGAATTAAGGGGAAAACGATATAATTGTTGTTTGGTGACACGAAGTTTAATTAAAAGGACAATGATCCCCAATTGCACAAGAATCATTTCATAAAATAAACCAAATGTTAAAAACACCGCCAATGATACCCATTGAATAAGAAAAATAGGAGTATTATTTACAACCATTGGGACGGATGCAACAAAAGAGATTAGCAAAAGAAAGGCAAATAGATCAAAATCCACCCCACTAATTAATGGTGGGAAAAAGGTATATGTTAAATAGAGTCCAATTGGGACAATTGATAGCCAAGATATCCAAATGATTTTTTTTGCTTTTGGATCCATTTCCTTCCCCTCCTTTATTAATGGGTGAAAAGACTTACTTTACATTAAGTTTATCAAAGATTCAGATATTTGTCATAGTTTTATTTTACATTGATTCTAGTAACTTTAGTAATTTTGGTTTTACCTCTGCTAAAAAATATAGCGACCCCGTAATAACAAGCACTTGATTTTCCTTTAGATCGAATAGTTTCTCTTCAATACTTGCCTCCCAATCCATGTTTTCTTTTTTATTTTCAGACAAACTAATCGAATAAAGTTCCTTGCTGGATGCTGCGCGTGGAAAATCAAAGGATACGAAGGTGATTTGAGAGGCGAGTTCATCTAGCTCTTGAATCATTCCATCTAGCTTTTTATCTCTTAACGCCGCAAAAACGATGTGGATTTCCTTATCATGGTAGCGTTTTTTCGCTTCACGAACCAATGTGTGAATTCCCTCTTCGTTATGAGCTCCATCAATAACAACCGTCGGGTCGTTACTTACCACTTCAAATCTCCCTGGCCAATAGGCTTTTTTTATGCCCTTTCTAATAGAAGTGGAATCAATTACAAATTGCTTCGTATCATTTAATAACTGAGCGGCCATAATCGCTAAGGAAGCATTTTCGATTTGATGTTTACCTATCATTGTCGTTTGAATAGAAGACCAGTTTTTATCAGCCATCTTCCAATCAAACTCTTCCCCAGTTGCTAATGATTGATGGTTCATAAGATGAAAGTCTTCCCCTAATACAAAACAATCTGCATTCTCTTTCGATGCTTTCTTTTTTATTACTTGTAACGCTTCTGTTTGGTGAACAGCTGTAATAATAGGTACACGCGGCTTAATAATTCCAGCTTTTTCAAATGCGATTTTCTCATGGGTATCACCTAAGATGGCAGTATGGTCAAGACCAATACTTGTAATAATCGACAGAAGAGGATTTATAATATTTGTTGAGTCAAACCGTCCACCTAGGCCGACCTCATATAGTACCATATCAACCGAGCTCAACTGACCAAAATAGTAGAGTGACATAGCTGTTATGACCTCAAACTCCGTAGGTCCCCCTAATTCCGTTTGCTCAAGTTCATCACTTAAAGGTTTTATTATATTGACTAAACGCACAATATCATCATTAGATATAGGCTTACCATTCACACTAATTCGTTCGTTAAATTGCTCAAAATACGGGGAAGTAAAGGTGCCCACCGTATATCCCTGCTCTTCTAAAATGGATCTTAAAAAGGTAACAGTCGAACCTTTTCCGTTCGTCCCCCCGATATGTACGGAGTGAAAATGTTTCTCTGGATGACCAAGCCTGTCCATCATCCATTCCATTCTTGTAAGACCCGGCTTAATTCCGAGCCTTAACCTAGCATGAATCCATGCCACTGCTTCTTCATAAGTCAAAAACATGATGGTTCACCTTTCATAATATAGTGAGGACGAATCTAATTTAGATTCGTCCTACTAAATATTATAGTCCTTTTAATTCATTTAAACGCGTTTCAACCAGTGCTCGTTTTTCCATATAGTCTTTCTCTTTTGCACGCTCTTCATTAATTACTTTCTCAGGCGCCTTCTTCACAAAGCCTTCATTGCTGAGTTTCTTTTGAACACGTTCTACCTCTTGGGTAAGCTTTGCGTATTCCTTTCCTAGTCGAGCAATTTCTTCCTCTATATTTAGCAGTCCAGCTAGTGGAAGAATAATTTCTGCTCCTGTTACAACAGCTGTCATCGCCTTCTCTGGCTCATCAACTACCGTTCCAATGACTAATTCTTCAGGATTACAGAAACGCTCAATATACGCACGGTTCTTTTCCAACACAGCAGAGATATTGTCGTCTTTTCCCTTTACAATCATATTGATCTTTTTGCTTAGCGGAGTATTTACTTCTGCACGGATATTTCGAACAGAACGGATAATCTCAACCAATAGCTTCATATCGGAAGCAGCTTGATGATCAGTTAACTCCTCATTTACTACTGGCCATGGTGCAACCGTAATTGACTCTCCATTATGAGGAAGGTTCTGCCAAATTTCCTCTGTGATAAACGGCATGAATGGGTGTAGAAGTCTCATCGTTTGATCAAGTACATAAGCTAATATAGATCTTGTTGTTAACTTTGCCGCTTCATCCTCACCATAAAGTGGAAGCTTCGCCATTTCGATATACCAATCACAGAAGTCATCCCAAATGAAATTGTATAGAACACGACCAACCTCACCAAATTCATATCGATCTGAAAGTCTTGTTACCGTTTCAATGGTTTCATTAAGTCTAGTCAAAATCCACTTATCCGCTACAGACTTTTCACCACTTAAGTCAATTTGTTCATACGTTAATCCGTCCATATTCATTAATGCAAAGCGTGAGGCATTCCAAATTTTATTAGCAAAGTTCCAAGTTGCTTCTACCTTTTCCGTGCTATAACGTAAATCTTGCCCTGGAGAGCTTCCTGTTGATAAGAAATAACGTAAAGAGTCTGCACCATACTTGTCAATAACTTCCATCGGATCAACACCGTTTCCAAGTGACTTACTCATTTTACGCCCTTCAGCATCTCGAACAAGTCCGTGAATAAGGACATCCTTAAATGGACGTTCTCCTGTGAATTCCAAGCCTTGGAAGATCATTCTTGATACCCAGAAAAAGATGATATCGTAACCAGTTACAAGACAATCGGTTGGATAGTAACGCTTGTAATCACTTGATTCGATATCTGGCCAGCCCATCGTCGAAAACGGCCAAAGAGCGGAACTGAACCATGTATCTAATACGTCTTTATCCTGTTCCCAGTTTTCAATATCTGCAGGAGGCTCATGATCAACGTGTACCTCTCCTGTTTGTTTGTGATACCACGCTGGAATACGGTGGCCCCACCAAAGCTGACGAGAAATACACCAGTCACGAATGTTTTCCATCCAGCGCAGGTACGTGTTCTCAAATCGGTCAGGAACAAAATTCACTTTTTCTTCTTTCTTTTGTAAGGCGATTGCTTCATCTGCTAAAGGTTGCATTTTAACGAACCACTGTGTTGATAAATATGGCTCAACTACTGCACCACTTCTTTCTGAGTGCCCAACTGAGTGCATATGCTCTTCAATTTTAAATAATACGTCATCTGCTTGAAGATCCTTAACGATTTGCTTACGACACTCGAATCGGTCCAGCCCTTGGTACTTACCGGCATTCGCATTCATCGTGCCATCTTCGTTCATTACAAGTACCCGTTCAAGATTATGTCTATTTCCAATTTCAAAGTCATTCGGGTCATGTGCCGGAGTTATTTTCACTGCGCCTGAACCAAATTCCATATCTACGTAGTCGTCACCGACGATTGGGATCTCACGACCAACAATTGGCAAAATAACTGTCTTCCCAATTAAGTCCTTATATCTATCATCCTCAGGGTGAACAGCAACTGCCGTGTCTCCAAGCATGGTTTCTGGTCTTGTGGTTGCCACTTCAATGAATCCTGAGCCATCACTTAAAGGATACTTCATATGATAGAAAGCACCTTGAACATCCTTATAAATAACTTCAATATCAGAAAGGGCTGTTTTTGTTGCTGGATCCCAGTTGATTATATACTCTCCTCGATAGATAAGCCCCTTTTTATATAATGAAACGAAAACCTCTCTTACAGCTTTCGACAATCCTTCATCCAGCGTAAAACGCTCTCTACTGTAGTCAAGACCTAGACCTAACTTTGACCACTGCTGACGAATATGACTCGCATACTCTTCTTTCCATTTCCAAGTTTCTTCCACAAATGCCTCACGACCAAGATCATATCGGCTTTTTCCTTCGGCACGGAGCTTTTCTTCCACCTTTGCTTGTGTTGCAATACCAGCATGGTCCATTCCTGGCAACCACAATACATCATACCCTTGCATACGTTTCATTCTCGTAAGAATATCCTGCAAGGTGGTATCCCAAGCATGCCCTAAGTGCAGCTTTCCTGTTACGTTTGGTGGTGGAATAACGATTGTATATGGCTCTTTCTCTTGGTCATTAAGTGCTTGAAAGTATTTTCCCTTTAGCCACCATTCGTATCGACCACGTTCAATCGTATTTGGGTCGTATTTGGTTGGCATTGTTAATTCATTTGTTTCCATTTTGTTCCCTCCTAAGCTAAATACAAAAAAACTCCAATCGTCTAAAAAGGACGAATGGAGTTTGCTTCGCGGTACCACCTTTTTTCCAATCAATAAATAAACCATGATTGGCTCTTAAAATAGATAACGGACTTCCCGTCTTTCACTACAAAGCATAGCTGTTCGTAAAAGATGCTCAAGGGCGACCTTCAATTGGAACGCTTAGAAAACCTTTCAGACACGAGTTTTCCTCTCTTAAAGCGAGTAACCAACCTACTCTTCCCTTTCAAAGCAGATTTCTGTATTCAATTATGTAAGATAAAAATATGAACCTTCAATTTATACTCCATATACTACATAAAAAAGTACGTTAACGTCAATAAGGATACCCATATTTTTTTATAACCATACATAGAGTAATGGAAGAAGCATTTTTTTACTAGCGTCTATGGTATTACAATATGAACTTAGGAGGGATTGGTGTGAAAAGAAGGTATAATCCTTATACATTGCCACCATGGTTAAGGACTGTGAGAGGAGTATGCAGACAATTCATTCTCCCTTTTTGTATCTTTCAAGGAATTCGAACCATCTTTCTTCCAACAACATTTGATGTATTGTTTCTAGCCATACTCATTGCTCTAGCTATTGCATTTCACTTTGAATTTATTTAGGGAGCCCACTAACTTTGGGCTCCCTCGTTACTTTGAGCTGCTGCTGCCGCTGCAGCTTGTTTTTTTTGTCTTTCAATTTCCTCTATACGCATGACGACGTACTCAGAATTTTTTAATAACCAAAATTGTTTTTGTAAGCTTTGAACAAACTTTCTTTCATTTCTTTCTTTTGATTTATAATACTCTTCCACCACCCTTAACACAGGGCCGGGATGAGCAAAATAAGCTAATAATAAGAGCATTTCGTCATCTTTTAATGGAAAGTACTTTAAATACACATATAACCAGTCTATGCAGTCATCGCAACGCTTTGGAAAGGTATTTAACAGTCTTGATAAAAAAGGTAAAATATCATGAATGGCAGCTCCTTCTCTGCTACCTTCAAGATTAATAAAATATCCATAACCTCTATCATCATAGAGAAAATGCTCAGAAGAGATCTTACCATGAACCACGACCGCCCTGGCCTTCGTTTCTTCCTTTGTTAGCTCGAACCATTCTTTTAGCTTGTTTTTGGAATACGTTAGTGCTTGACGAATGTCATTGTAATACAAGCAAAACAAAAGTTCGGTAGGAGACATATATTGTTTTCCTTCACACGCTTCAATATAGCCTTCAATAAATTCCGTCTCTTTTTCCCAAAGTGATGAAAGAGAAGTATAATGTTCTTCTTTTTCTTGAGGATCAATGGTCACTTCATGAAGTGACAATGTATGAAGCCTTGCAAGCTCCCGGAAAAGCTGTTGATTTCTTTCATTCCTGTTTTCTTTTTCCTCATTTGGTAACCATGGCATCAAGTAATATAACGCTTGATTATGCAAAACCGCATAGCGTCCATCCACCGTTGGATAAACAGGGACAATACGATTGTATCCTTTCTGATATAGATATTGGATATGTCTAATAAAATCCGTTCCATGTTTAGGAGCTATCTTTTTTAGAGCAAATACTCCTTTATCACTATAAATACGAAAGATTTTCCCGAATTTCTCAATAAAGTGTGGCTTAACTCCGTAATTTTTTAACACCGGCTCCATTTGCTGCAAATAATTAATATTCGACAAGGAGGCTCAACCCTTCCATTAAAAACAACAAGGGCAGGAGTTTTCACCTGCCCAATGGTTGTTCTTCTATTTATGGGCAATAGGAATAGGTATATAAAGAACTTGCCCTTCGTATATATCTTGATTTAACTCAAGATGGTTTACCTTAAGTAATTGTTGTACAGGTACTTCGTAACGTGCCGCTAATTGCTCGACCGTTTCCCCGCTTTGAACGATGGCTACACGAAGTTTTGTTAAGTCTTCCGTCTCCTCTTTTCGAGCAAAAAACTCGGTTAAAGACATCCCCTTTTTTGAAGATTTCTTTTTCTTAATCTTAGGCTGAGGAGGTGAAGAAGAAGATTCTACTTCCGCTTCTGGTTGGGTTTCTGCTTGTGGTTGGAGTTCTGTCACTGATTGTGGCTGAAGTTCGGCTTCTGGTACAGGCTGAAGCTCAACCTCTGTTGCCTCCTCAACGACTTCTTCTGCAACCTCTTGGGGTCCTTCACTTCGAGCTACTGAAAAAGTAATTTCAGGCTCCTTTGCTTCGTTTACAGAAAGTTGTGGTGCTTCAAAAAGTTCAACCGTTTTATTTATTGAAACCACTTTTTCCTCTTTATCATCTGCTGATTTTCTCGCTTCCACAGCGAATGGTTCATACTCATGTTCCAAAATCGTTGGTTCCTCTTGTTCCACTGTACGAAGCTCATGAGACCCTTCAACATTTTCTTCTATCTCATCAACGGCTGCTTCTCGGTAAGCAACCTCAAGTTGAACTTCTTCCACTTCTGCTTCTTCATGTGCCGGTTTATGCTGCTGATCTCCATAAAGACCCGTAATCGTTAAATCGGCAGTTAGCTTCATACAGCTTCTTTCTTGAAAAAGATAATCAAAGCTTTCCACTTCAACATGAATGTCATCAATGCTTTGGATACGGTTATTAGGAATGGTTATATCTACCGGAAAACGGTGTGAAAACTCATAGAGTCCCTCTTCCCTCTCCTCCACATGATGAACGAACTTCGGAGCAGTAAACAAATCCTCCTCCTCGTTAGAACCATCATTGTAACGCTGATATTCCCCTGTTAATTCTAATGCACCTTGAATGGTGACATATTGTTCGTTTTCATGAATCGTAATATTTGGGTCAAGTGAAATAGAAACTAACTCCTCTACTTCCTGTCCCTTTTGAAACCACACCGATTCTTCTAATGAAAATCGCAAGCACGACTCGTTACCCTGAGACAAAGCGACTCCTCCCTTCATATCCTATACGTTTAATCACTATGTCATTATCACTCTATGAACTAGTGATTATTTTTATGAATAAAAGTAATCGCTAAGAGCGTGTTTACATAAAAAAAGAGACCCTTTAGAGTCTCTTTCCTTGTAATTATCTTAGCTTTGAAAAGGCAATTTCAATGGCTTCGATTGTTTTTTCGATATCTTCGTTACTATGAGCTGTTGAAAGGAACATTCCTTCAAATTGAGAAGGAGGTAAGAATACACCCTGATTCGCCATTTCTTGATAATAAGTAGCGAAATAATCAAGATTTGAAGTTTTTGCTTTTTCGTAATTTGTAACAGCTTCGTTTGTAAAGAAAAATCCGACCATCGATCCCACACGGTTGATGGTGTGAGGAATATCGTGTTTTTCTGCTGCTGCTCTTATTCCCTCTTCAAGCAATTCTGCTTTACGCGCAAACTCCTCATAATGATCTGGTGTTAACTGGCTTAGTGTCTCTAATCCTGCTGTCATAGCAAGAGGATTACCTGAAAGCGTACCAGCCTGGTATATTGGACCACTTGGTGCGATTTGCTCCATGATTTCCGCTCTTCCTCCGTAGGCTCCAACAGGTAGCCCACCACCAATAACTTTTCCAAGACATGTTAAATCTGGAGTAATCCCAAAATATCCTTGTGCACAGTTGTATCCAACCCTAAACCCTGTCATTACTTCATCAAATATTAAAAGTGCCCCATATTGGGTAGTAATATCTCTAAGCCCCTCTAAAAATCCTGGTTGAGGTAAAACAACTCCCATATTTCCTGCAACAGGCTCTACTATGATTCCAGCAATATCATCGCCGAATTGCTCAAATGCATAGCGAACACTTTCCAAATCATTATACGGAACCGTAATCGTATTTTTTGCGACCCCTTCTGGAACACCAGGGCTATCAGGAAGACCTAAAGTTGCCACCCCAGATCCTGCTTTGATTAACAGAGAATCACCGTGACCATGGTAACAACCTTCAAATTTTAAGATTTTATTTCTCCCTGTATATCCACGAGCTAAGCGCAAAGCACTCATGGTAGCTTCCGTTCCAGAAGAAACCATACGAACGATTTCAATAGACGGCACTCTTTCTTTTACTAATTTAGCTAATTTCGTTTCAATCAAACTAGGAGCACCAAAGCTTGTACCAAGTTCGGCCACCTTTTTAATCGCTTCAACGACCCGATCATTTGCATGCCCCAAGATTAAAGGTCCCCATGACAATACATAGTCAATATATTCGTTTCCATCTATATCATAAATTTTCGAGCCTTTTCCTCTCTCCATAAAAATCGGATCCATTTTAACCGATTTAAACGCACGAACAGGACTGTTTACTCCACCAGGCATAAGTGTTTTTGCTTCAGCAAAAGCTTCAATAGATTTAGAATAAGAGCGCATAAGTATCCCTCGTTTCATCAAGTATTAGTTTTCTTTTAACCATCTTGCAGCATCTTTGGCATGATAAGTGATAATAAGGTCAGCACCTGCTCTTTTCATACCGGTTAGCATTTCCATTACAATATTTTTTTCATCAATCCACCCGTTTTGAGCCGCAGCTTTAACCATTGAATACTCCCCACTCACATTATAGACAACAACAGGCAGGTGAAAATTATTTTTTATATCACGTACAATATCCAAATATGGCATTCCAGGCTTCACAATAAGGAAGTCTGCTCCTTCCTGAACATCTGAATTTGCTTCCCTTAAGCCTTCCATACGATTGGCTGGATCCATTTGATAAGTTTTACGGTCTCCAAATTGAGGTGTGCTCTCAGCCGCTTCACGAAATGGTCCATAAAAAGAAGAAGCATATTTCACAGCGTAAGACATAATAGGGATATCCTCAAAGCCTGCCTCATCTAAGCCTGCTCTTATTGCCGCAACAAATCCGTCCATCATATTTGAAGGAGCTATAATATCGGCTCCTGCTTTTGCTTGGCTAACTGCTGTATCCGCTAATAATTTCAGTGATGGATCATTTAATACTTTACCACCTTCGATCACTCCACAGTGACCATGACTAGTGTATTCACATAAGCATGTGTCCGCAATAACAACGATATCAGGATACTGTTCTTTTATGACTCGAGTCGCTTCCTGTACAATTCCATGATCATGGAAAGCACCCGTACCGCACTCATCTTTTTCATTTGGGATTCCAAATAAAAGGACGGATGTAATCCCAAGCGCTACTACTTCATCCATTTCAATTTTTAATTGATCCAATGACAGTTGAAAAACCCCTGGCATCGATTGGATAGCATTTTTTATATTTTCACCTTCTACTACAAAAATTGGATATACCAAATCTTCAAGGTGTAAGTGGTTTTCACGAACCATTGTGCGTAATGTTGCTGAAGATCGTAAACGACGGTGACGAGAAAATGATTGATTCATTTGTTCTCCCTCTTTCCTATTATTTTCATAATACTTTGTAGCATATGATCAATTGTGTATGTATCTGGCATGGCGTCCACATGTAAACCTAGAGCATTAGCCCGTTGAAGAGTAACAGGCCCGATACACATGAACAGGCAATGATCAATAGTCGATAATAAATTCATTTCTTTCACAACAGCCATAAAATGATCAACTGTCGAAGGACTAGTAAAACTTATGATATCTAGCTGCTTTTCTGTTAGCGCCTTCACTAATGCGTCCCAACTGCTGTCAGGAAAAAACGTTTCATAAATGACTAGTTCATCCACATGGGCTCCCTTTTTTTCAAGGGTAGTAGAAATAAGTTCTCTAGCTAAGTTTCCTTTAGGAATTAGAACATTCGTCCCTTCGCTAATATACGGTGAGAATTCTTCTACAAATGCTTCAGCTACATATTCTTTTGGCTTAAAGTCAACTGTTACCCCTTTTCTTACTAAGGCTTCCTCCGTTTTTTCACCAATAGCAGCAATCTGTATGTGATCGAGTACGGTCGAATTGATGTCAAAAGAAAAGAATGTTTCTACAGTCACATTACTAGTAAAAATAATCCAATCATATTTATGTAGTTTTTTATGCAGGAAGATAGCCAGATTGGGTGAAGCAACTGGTCGAAAGGAAATAAGAGGGATTTCCACTGGAATCCCCCCATATTTCTTGACTAGATCTGAAAATGGTTTTGCATGCTTTTTTCCTCGAGGAACAAGAACCTTCATTCCATTGAGAGAGTAGTCATCACTCATTCACTATCAAGCTCCACTTTCACCGCGTCAATTAATGCTTTTCCTCCGTTAGAAATCAGGGCATCTGCCACTTGCTCCCCTAGCTTTTCAGGATCTTGTCCACTTGCTGATTCCTTTAAGATAGTTTTTCCATCTGGAGTTGCGACAAGCCCTGTAAGAGAGATATCACCGTTCTCTTCAACTTTTGCATATCCTGCAATCGGAACCTGACAGCCGCCTTCCATCTTTTGAAGGAACGTTCTCTCGGCTGTCACTGCTTGTTTGGTTTTCACACAAGTAAAACGAGATAATAAGTTAAGTAGCTGTTCATCACTTTCTCGGCATTCTATCGATAATGCACCTTGACCAACTGCTGGGATACATACTTCATCATCAATAAACTCTGATACTACCTCACTTGCCCACCCCATTCTGGAAAGGCCAGCAGCAGCTAGTATGATTGCGTCATATTCTCCCGTTTCTAATTTGGCTAATCGTGTATCAATATTTCCTCGTATCCACTTTATTTCAAGGTCTGGTCTAATCGCAAGCAACTGTGCACTGCGACGAAGACTGCTTGTGCCAACAACAGAACCAGGCTTTAATTCATTAATAGGCGTGTGATTTTTAGAGATTAGTGCATCTCGATGATCCTCACGAAATGGAATACAACCAATCACTAAGCCTTCAGGCAGGACAGCTGGCATGTCTTTCATACTATGTACCGCCATATCTATTTCCTCATCAAGCATTGCCTGCTCAATTTCCTTAACAAATAACCCTTTTCCACCAACTTTAGATAAAGTTACATCAAGGATTTTATCCCCCTTCGTAACAATCTCTTTTACCTCAAATTCAAAGGATGGGTCTAATTTCTTCAACTGGTCAATGACCCAGTTGGTTTGTGTAAGTGCAAGCTTACTTCGTCTGGAGCCAACTATAATTTTCCGCATGTAAACCTCCTATGTATGTATCCTTAAGTGTACCAAAAGTGGAAGGATGATAAGTTGCCTATTAAAAAGAAATTGATCAAAACAATTAAGAATGAAGCAATATTCCAAAGAGCCAATGACCTTCCGTACAGCTCCTTACTAACACGTAAGTACAAATAAATGCTATATGCAATCAGTACACCGAAAGAGCCAATGACCTTTGCATCTAACCAAAACATCTCAGGAATTTTTAAGTATGCCCATTGAATTCCTAATATGACTGCTAGCATTAGCATAGGCACACCAATGACATTTAAAACATATGACATATGCTCAAGTTTAGATAAATCCGTAATTCTTAACAGCCTAGCTCCCCACTTTTTTTTCTTTAGTAAGTTGTACTGAATCAAATAAAGAAAAGAGAAAACAAAAGAAAGGGAAAAAGCTCCATAAGAAAGAATCGCAAGTGTTATATGAATCAACAAAAGCTCTGAGATGAGCTGCTCGGCCATCACATGAGATTCAAATTGTACTGGTGCAAACGTATGGATAGCTAGAATAATAAACCCTAAAACATTTGTAAAAAACACAATGAAATCAACACGAAGTAACCGATTGATTCCTAATGATAAAGTAATTAACACCCATGCATAAAAATAGAGCCCTTCAAATATGGTAAGTACCGGGAAACGGCCGGTTTTTAACATATACAAAAATAAAAACATCGTTTGCAGTAACCATACA
This sequence comes from Bacillus sp. Y1, assembly GCF_003586445.1. Lineage (NCBI taxonomy): Bacteria > Bacillati > Bacillota > Bacilli > Caryophanales > Bacillaceae > Bacillus > Bacillus sp. Y1. The sequence continues at coordinate 3,647,632 of NZ_CP030028.1, forward strand.
AATGCAAGTAACCAGAAGGCAACACGATTTGCCTTCCGGTTATGGTGTAAGAAATCAATAAAATATAAGAGCACGCAGAAAGCATACAGGACAACGGTTAGCTCATGTAGCCTCGTCATATAGTAGTCAAACATTCGCTTCTCCTCTTTTATGATTGAAAGGAAGGCTGTGGGTTTGTTACAACCACTCGATTTGACTCCGCTTCTCTCAGAACTTGTTGCTCTTTTACAAGTTCATCAATGTTAAAGATTTTCACAAACAAATCTAACGCTTGTTCTGAATCTTTTCGAGCGGCTAATTCCTTTGCTTGAAGGATTGGGTCCTTTAGTATTTGATTTATAATACTTTTCGTATGTTTATTTAATACTTTAAAATCACGTTCAGACAAATGAGGAAGCTTTCGTTCTAAGCTTTCCATTGTCCCGGACTGAATCGTAAGCGCTTTTTCACGTAAAGCAGAAATAATAGGGACAACCCCCAGTAAATTTAGCCATTGTTTAAAGTCAACGATTTCTTCTTCAATCATCATCATAATTTGTGCAGCTGCACGTTTTCGTTCTTGAAGGTTCGCTTCAACGATTCCCTCCAAATCATCTATATCATATAAGAAGACACTCTCAAGCTCAGCTAATGCTGGGTCCAAGTCACGTGGAACCGCAATATCAACCATGAATAAAGGCTTTCCTTTACGCATCTTTTCAACTTGAGTCATCATACCCTTTGTAATAACAAATTCTTTTGCACCTGTTGAACTTATTAAAATATCTGCATCAATTAAAGAACACTGAAGCTCTTCGAGTGTTTTAGCTTCACCTTCGAAACGTTCAGCTAAATTCTGAGCCTTTTCATACGTGCGATTAATAACAGTTACCTTGCTAGCTCCATTTGCATGTAGATGCTGTATGGCAAGTTCCCCCATCTTACCCGCACCAAGAATTAACACATTCTTTTTATTTAAGGTACCAAAGATTTTCTTCGCTAGTTCGACCGCTGCATAACTTACCGATACCGCATTCGCACCAATATCTGTCTCTGAATGTGCTTTTTTAGCTAAAGTTACTGCTTGCTTGAAAAGCTGGTTAAACACCGTACCAACTGCTGCATTTTCCTGAGCTAATAAAAAGCTTGTACGAACTTGACCAAGAATTTGTGTCTCGCCTAATACCATTGAGTTCAAACCGCATGTTACACTAAATAAGTGTTCCATAGCACCGTCATGTTCGTATATAAATAAATATGGTGAAAATTCGCTTTGCTCAATCGAAAACCATTCTGAAAGAAATTCTTTTATATAATATCTACCAGTGTGTAGTTGATCAACAACCGCATAGATTTCTGTTCGGTTACAAGTAGAGACAATTACATTCTCTAACACACTCTTTTTTTCTTTAAGAGCGTTCATTGCTTCCCCTAACTGCGTAGGGTTAAATGTCAAACGCTCACGAATTTCAACAGGGGCAGTTTTATAATTAAGACCTATCACTAATATATGCATATAGAAAATACACCCCCAGAATATTTACATGTTTGATAGTAGTAATTATACCATGTTCCATTTTTGTAGATTAAAATGAAATATGACCATATTTGAATAAAATGTGAACAAAAACTAATCAACTGTGATGCAAATATGCTATTATAATTAATTGGTAAACCTTGCTTGCTCGTCATATTACGACAAGCCTCCATATGTACAGTAACAAAAATTAGAATGATTATCAAGTAATCCTTACTGGAAGTGGTGCTAATGAAAAATCAACGAATCTTTCCTGGAATCATCCTTATTGGTTTTGGTGTTTATTTCTTTTTACAACAGGCGAACATCGCTCTATTCCAACAGTTTTACACATGGCCAACATTGCTAGTAATCGTTGGAATCTCCTTTCTCTCCCAAGGGTATGGGGGAAAGGATTACGAAGCCATCCTGCCAGGTGTCATTCTTACAGGCTTTGGTTTTCATTTCCATATCATCAACCATTTACAATTATGGCCCAATCATATTGGAACGTTTATCCTCATTATTGCCCTTGGATTCTTACTACGTTACCAGAAGGTCCGATCTGGACTCTTTCAAGGGATATTATTCCTTGTACTCGCGTTATTGCTTTTATTTTACGATAAAATCACCGCATGGCTTGGTATCCTCGAAAACACGGTATCGATTGCTTGGAAGTCTTGGCCGGTAGTGTTGGTGATAATTGGCTTTTACTTACTCTTTATCCGAAAAAAATAACTACCATAAAAAACCGTCAGACACTTTGTTCTGACGGTTTTACTCTACATATAACTTTCAATGGTTGCCCACGCTTTATCTTTTCCTTCTCCTGTTTCAGAAGAAAACTGAATAATCGTATCATGCGGGTGTAATTCGAGCTTTTCTTTTGTGATTTTCAAATGCTGTGCTCTTTTTGTTTTAGAAATTTTATCAGCCTTTGTGGCAATTACGATACATGGGATTTCGTAATGCTTTAAGAAATCATACATCATGATATCATCTGCCGTTGGAGGGTGACGTAAATCAACGATTAATAACACGGCCTTAAGCTGCTCTCTCATCGTTAAATACGTTTCAAGCATTTTCCCCCATGCTTCCCGTTCCTTTTTTGAAACCTTTGCATAGCCATATCCTGGTACATCTACAAAATGAAGGACTTCATTAACGATATAAAAGTTCAGTGTTTGTGTTTTACCAGGCTTTGAAGATATTCTTGCTAATCCTTTTCGATTGAGCATTTTGTTAATAAATGATGATTTCCCTACATTTGAGCGACCAGCTAAGGCAAATTCAGGAATTGGTTCAACTGGGTACTGATCTGGCTTAACTGCACTAATGACGATTTCAGAACTTGTTACTTTCATCTATTGGCACCGCCAGTCAAAGCATGCTCTAACACTTGGTCAAGATGTGACACGAGAACAAACTGTAATTCTTCACGAACACTTTCAGGAATATCATCAATATCTCTTTCATTATCTTTTGGACAAATGATTTTAGTTAATCCCGCTCGATGAGCACTTAAAGATTTCTCCTTTAAGCCCCCAATTGGTAGTACTCGACCACGCAATGTAATTTCACCTGTCATACCCACTTCTTTACGGATGGCACGCCCTGTGAGAGCTGAGACCAATGCCGTTGCCATTGTAATTCCTGCAGAAGGTCCATCCTTCGGAACCGCTCCTTCTGGAACATGGATATGGATATCATTTTTCTCATGAAAGTCTGGATCAATACCAAGTTCTTCTGCTTTTGAACGAATATAACTAAATGCTGCTTGGGCAGACTCCTTCATCACATCGCCAAGCTTCCCTGTTAGTATGAGCTTACCTTTTCCCGGAGACAACGACACTTCAATTTGAAGGGTATCTCCACCCACTGTAGTATAAGCAAGACCAGTTGCCACGCCTACTTGATCCTCAAGTTCTGCTTGTCCATAGCGGAAGGTTGGCTTTCCTAAAAATTCGTCTACATTTTTTTCAGAAACGATGACTTTTTTCTTTTCACCAGAAACGATAATCTTAGCTGTTTTTCTACAAATGGTCGCTAACTGTCGTTCTAGACTTCTTACACCAGCTTCTCTTGTGTAATAACGAACGATTTTTTGAATGCCATCTTCCCGAATTTGTAACTGAGCTTTCGTTAAACCATGCTCCTTTGTTTGTTTGGGTAGCAAGTGATCCTTTGCGATATGAATCTTCTCAAGCTCTGTATACCCAGCAATCGTAATAATTTCCATCCGATCTCTAAGCGGACCAGGAATGGTTGCCAAATTATTCGCAGTAGCAATAAACATTACTTTGGACAAGTCATATGTTTCCTCGATATAGTGATCACTGAAGTTATGATTCTGTTCTGGATCAAGTACCTCAAGCATGGCGGCTGATGGATCACCACGGAAATCACTTGACATCTTATCGATTTCATCGAGTAGGAAGACAGGGTTGATCGTTCCTGCTTTTTTCATACCCTGGATGATTCTACCAGGCATTGCCCCTACATACGTACGTCTGTGACCTCTAATTTCAGACTCATCTCTTACTCCACCAAGAGAAATTCTCACAAAATTTCTATTTAATGATGTCGCAATCGAACGGGCTAAGCTTGTTTTACCAACGCCTGGAGGGCCAGCCAAACAAAGAATGGGCCCTTTCAATGAGTTAGTCATTTGCTGAACAGCTAAGTACTCTAGAACCCTTTCCTTCACTTTCTCGAGGCCATAGTGGTCATTATTTAATACTTTTTCCGCCTTATGAATATCTAGGTCATCTTCCGTTGCCTTTGACCAAGGAATCGCCAAAAGCCATTCAATATAGTTACGGATAACGGCACTTTCTGCAGAGCTCGAGGGAACTTTTTCATATCTTTCTAGCTCCTTCATAGCTGTTGCTTTTACATGCTCGGGCATCCCAGCTTGTTCGATTTTTTCAGTAAGATCACTCACTTCTCCCGTCTTACCTTCTTTATCACCTAGCTCTTTTTGAATGGCCTTCATCTGTTCGCGCAAGTAATATTCCTTTTGTGTACGCTCCATAGATTTTTTTACTCTTTGGCCAATTTTTTTCTCTAGGTTCAATACTTCTTTTTCATTGTGAATGATGTCTACGATCTTCTGAATTCTTTCCTTCACATCGAGTGTTTCTAGAATCTCCTGCTTTTCCTTTAGTTTTAAAGGAAGATGTGAAGAAATGATGTCAGCCATTCTACCAGGTTCCTCAATATCCGTAACAGTTGAGAAGGTTTCTGCCGAGATTTTCTTAGACATCTTTATGTACTGCTCAAAATAATCAAGCATCGTTCGCATTAATGCTTGTGATTCCGCATCTTTTTCAACTGGGTCTTCGTATGTTTTTATTTCAACAGAATAGTGATCGTCTTCTTCAAAAAAAGTAACAATCTCTGCTCGCTTTAAGCCTTCAACAAGTACACGTATCGTACCGTTTGGAAGCTTGAGCATTTGCTTGACTTTCGTAAGTGTTCCCATCTTATACAAGTCATCTTCAAGAGGTTCGTCAATCGAAACCTCCTTCTGTGTAGTTAAAAAGATTAAACTGTCATCTACCATTGCCTTCTCGAGAGCTTGAACTGATTTTTCTCTTCCGACATCCAAGTGTAAAACCATTGTCGGATAAACAAGTAAACCTCGAAGTGGCAGGAGGGGGACAATGATTTCTGTCTTTTTCGCCATTACCTTGCACCTCCATATGCAACTTTCCCTCTTTAATAAAGGAATTCTTTGTACAATTCTATCGTATTTAACCTGTAGTGTCTAATTACAAGCAATATAATCCCATAGTGAAAGCGTTGGCTTCCAACAAAAAACTCCGGCTCCTCAAAACTGCAAACCGAAGTTCTATTTTTCATTCCACTAAATACTTTCTTTTTTCGATATTTGCATGGATGCTGTGATTACTTCTTCATTTGCATATTCCTTTAATAGTGCATGTTCGAACACCTCAGACAAATGGCTCACTGGGATGATCTCAATATCCTTAATCTCGTAAAGCATCGATTGGATATTCTCTTTAGGAATAATTACTTTACTAGCTCCAGCCTTTTTCGCAGCTTTTACCTTTGGATATACTCCGCCAATTGGCTTTACATTTCCATGAATACTAATTTCACCCGTCATAGCAACCGTATGGTCAATTGGGTGTTTGTATATAGCTGAATAAATACCTGTTGCCATCGCAATCCCTGCAGATGGTCCATCAATCGGAACACCACCTGGAAAGTTGACGTGAATATCAAATTCATCAGCTGGGACTCCCATCGAACGAAGTACAGTTATAACATTCTCTATCGAACCTTTTGCCATACTTTTTCTTCTTATCGACTTTCCTTGCCCACCTATGCTTTCTTCCTCAACTATGCCTGTTATGTTTATGGAACCTTTTTCTTTTGTAGGAATAACCGTTACTTCAATTTCAAGCAAGGCTCCAGAGTTTGGTCCATACACTGCTAAACCATTTACAAGTCCAATGGTAGAAGAGGACATAATTTTTTGTTCCATTCTTGGTGTTAACTGACTGGATTGAATCACCCACTCAATGTCTTCATCCTTTATAAAATCTCTGTCCTCAGTAATCGCAAGACCAGCAGATATTTGGATCATATTTACTGCCTCTCGACCATTTCTAGCATAAGATGCTAGTGTTTCTATACCTTTTTCACCAATTTTCAACTTTACTTTTTCAGCAGCCTTTTCTGCAATGGAAGAGATTTCTTCCCTACTTAGCTCCCTGAAAAACACCTCCATACATCTAGAGCGAATTGCTGGAGGAATTTCACTTGGTGTTCTCGTTGTAGCACCAATTAAACGAAAATCTGCTGGTAATCCATTTTTAAATATATCATGAATATGCGTTGGTATTTGGGTATTCTCCTCGCTATAATAAGCACTCTCTAAGAATACTTTACGATCCTCTAGTACTTTTAAAAGCTTGTTCATTTGAATCGAATGAAGTTCTCCGATTTCATCAATGAATAATACACCACCATGTGCATTTGTTACTGCACCTTGCTTTGGTTGCGGAATTCCAGCTTGCCCCATTGCTCCTGCACCTTGATAAATAGGGTCATGGACAGATCCGATAAGAGGATCTGCAATCCCTCTCTCATCAAACCTAGCTGTTGTTGCATCTAACTCAATAAACACAGAAGAAGATTGGAATGGAGATTTGGCATTTTTCTTTGCTTCCTCTAAAACAAGTCGAGCAGCTGCCGTTTTTCCTACTCCAGGTGGTCCATAAATGATCACATGTTGAGGATTCGGACCACATAGTGCAGCTTTTAACGATTTGATTCCGTCTTCTTGACCAACAATATCATCAAAAGTACTCGGTCTCACACGCTCTGAAAGTGGCTCGGTTAATGAAATGGATCTCATTTTTCTTAATTGGTCCATTTCTTTTTTTGATTCCCTATCAATGGACACCTTTTGTGTCCGTTGACTTCTTAATAAGTTCCAAAAATAGAGTCCAATAACGATGCCAAAAAACAACTGAATAAATAAGGCAATACCCGTCCAACTCATTGCATTCCCTCCTGCACTTTTCGTAGTAGTTATAAGCTAGTATCTCCGTCTGCAGAGGGGAATAAACAAAGATTGATGGATTTTACTTTTGAGAGCAAAAAAAGAACCGTAGTCATTAGCTACGGTTCTAATATATTTTATGCAGATGTTTTGCGTTCTTCTTCAAGAATACTACCATCTTTAAGGATTAATTTTGGTACACCGTTATCAACTACGGTTTCTTTCGTAATGATACACTTGGTAATATCTTCTCTTGAAGGAAGATCAAACATTACGTCAAGCATAATTCCTTCAATGATAGAACGAAGTCCACGAGCACCCGTTTTACGCTCTATTGCTTTTTTCGCGATTTCCTTAAGAGCATCTTCTTCAAAGTCTAGCTCTACATCGTCTAGTTCAAGCATTTTTTGGTATTGTTTCACGAGAGCATTTTTCGGCTTTGTTAAGATTTCGATTAATGCGTCTTCATCTAACGGTGATAGACTCGCAATAACTGGAAGACGACCAATAAATTCTGGAATTAATCCGAAGCGTAAAAGGTCTTCTGGTAATACCTTAGAAAGTAGATCTTTATCTTCTACTTCTTTCTTTTTCACATCTGATCCAAAACCGATTACCTTTTGACCCAAACGTCTTTTAATAATTGGTTCGATACCATCAAATGCTCCACCACAAATAAATAAAATGTTAGTAGTATCAATTTGTATGAACTCTTGATGCGGATGCTTTCTACCGCCTTGAGGTGGTACACTTGCTACCGTTCCTTCAAGGATTTTTAGTAGAGCTTGCTGAACTCCTTCACCAGATACATCTCTAGTAATTGATGGATTTTCAGATTTGCGAGCAATTTTATCAATTTCATCAATATAGATAATTCCTTTTTCAGCCTTTTCAACATCATAGTCAGCTGATTGAATAAGCTTTAGTAGGATATTTTCAACATCTTCACCTACGTAACCAGCTTCAGTAAGTGATGTTGCATCAGCAATAGCGAAAGGAACATTTAAAATTCTTGCTAATGTTTGTGCAAGAAGCGTTTTTCCACTACCTGTAGGTCCGATCATTGCAATATTACTTTTTGAAAGCTCAACTTCATCAATTTTGCTGTTTGAATTGATACGCTTATAATGATTATAAACAGCAACCGATAGGTTCTTCTTTGCTTGATCCTGACCAATTACGTACTCATCTAAAATATCGCGGATTTCCTTTGGCTTCGGAACATCCTTAAATTCTACTTCTTCTTCGGTTCCAAGTTCTTCTTCCACAATTTCAGTACATAACTCGATACACTCGTCACATATATACACACCTGGACCTGCAACTAGTTTTCGAACTTGGTCTTGTGTTTTACCACAGAAGGAACACTTTAATTGTCCTTTTTCATCATTAAATTTAAACAATTTCTTCACCCCTTGAAAAGCGTCTAAAACACATAAATTGCTGCAGATATAATTGTTTTTATCTTTACGTACAATATTCTTTATTCAATTGTTATCAATAGTTATGTATTGCATTGTATCACATTTACTAGGTGGACAGGAAATGATAACTCTTGAAAAGGAAAACATTTTCATATCTGCAAAAGTAAATAAATATGTACTAGTTAATCTTAACCATAAATTCTAAAGTTAAATCGGAAGTTTTTACTAAATCTTTAAAAACTTCTTTTTCTGTATTAGTTATGTATATGTCATTCTAATTGATTTTATAAGTATGTAAATTGTATAAAACAAGGCACGATTCAATCGCGCCTTGTTCATTTTTTATGATATATTTTAAACCGTTTTGCTGTTTTCAACTAAGAATTCAACAGCTTTTCTTACTTTAAGGTCACCCTTAATTCCATCTACATTTCCTAAAGCAGCTTTAATGTTATCAACAGTCATATTATACATTTCAGCCATTTTATTTAATTCTGCATCAACATCTTCTTCAGAAACTTCAAGATTTTCTGCAGCCGCGATTTTCTCAAGAGTTAGGCTAACACGTACACGCTTTTCGCCTTCTTCTTTCATTTGCTCACGTAGAGCATTTTCATCTTGGCCTGAGAACTGGAAGTATAATTCAAGGTTCATACCTTGCATTTGTAAACGTTGTTCGAATTCTTGCATCATGCGATCTACTTCCGTATCGATCATTACAGCTGGAAGGTCAATCTCAGCATTTGCAGCTGCCTTGTCAACAACCGTATCACGTACGTGATGCTCTGCTTCATGCTTTTTAGAATCTACTAAACGATTCTTAATCTTTTCTTTTAACGCATCAAGTGTTTCAACTTCTTCATCCACATCTTTTGCGAACTCGTCATCAAGCTCAGGAAGTTCTTTTCCTTTTACTTCATGAATTTTCACTTTGAATACTGCAGGCTTACCAGCTAGTTCAGTAGCATGGTATTCTTCTGGGAAAGAAACTTCTACATCTTTTTCTTCTCCAGCAGCTAGACCAACTAATTGTTCTTCGAAACCAGGAATAAATTGACCTGAACCTAACTCAAGTGAGTAGTTCTCAGCTTTTCCACCTTCAAAAGCTTCACCATCAACGAAACCTTCAAAGTCCATTACTACTGTATCTCCATTTTCAGCTTTGCCTTCTTCTTTTACTACAAGCTCAGCTTGACGCTCTTGAAGAGTTTTTAACTCGTTAGCAACGTCCTCGTCAGTAACTTCTGTTTCAACTTTTTCTACTTCAAGTCCTTTGTACTCACCAAGCTTTACTTCAGGCTTAACTGTAACAGTTGCCTTAAAGATAAAACTTTTGCCTTTTTCAATTTGCTCTACATCGATTTCAGGACGATCAACTGGATCAATACCAGATTCTTCAATTGCGTTTGCATAAGCTTCTGGAAGAAGAATATCAATTGCATCTTGATATAAAGACTCAACTCCAAAACGCTTTTCAAACATTGCACGAGGCATTTTTCCTTTACGGAAACCAGGTACATTTACCTTTGTTACTACTTTTTTGAATGCAGCGTCTAATCCTTCATTAACTTTTGCTGCATCTACTTCAACTGTAAGAACCCCTTGGTTCCCTTCTAGTTTTTCAAACTTCACAGACATACGAACTTTCCCTCCAAAATCTATTTACATTTTCATTCGTTACTAATTTAGATGAATATGTAAGCTTGTTTTTAATATACAGTTATTACAACCACTACATTATAACATAGGTTGCATTCGTTTCAACATCCTAGACTAAATAATAGGATAAGAAAATTCTTCAATTTCTTGTATATAACGTAATAATGTTTCAATCTCTTGTTCAGATGATTGATAAACAACACTCATTTCCTCAATCGAATAGTCCTGTGCGAAAAACATCAAAACTAATATATGATAAGCGGCAGCAAGTGTTCTCATATCACTCGTAGGGTAATGAAATGGATACAATATAAAGAGATGACGATCTATTAAACTAATGGCTTGTTCTAGTAATGTGGGATTCTCTTGTTCAAGTTGTTCTGCTAAAATCTTTGAGGCATCTTTTTTTTGTTGATGATCCCTCAAATCGTAAAGCTCCTTAGGGGTTACCTCCATTGAAGAACTTAGCTTAGTCACCGTTACTTGCTCATGATATTGATGTTCTTTAAGTACATGTAAGAGCATCGTTTTAATAAAAGGTTGGCCTTCACTAGACTGCAGGTAGCTACGTATTTCCTCTAAGACAGGTTGAATATTTTGATGAGCAAGGTTAGCCACTTGTAACAATAGCTCCTTCTCGTCCTTTGGATCGAATAAATTTAACGATTGGGGAGCGACTTGCCTGATTTCCTTTTCATATTCAGGTTCTATCGGCTGTTCTTCCTCTACTGCATCAATCATTCTTCTACTAAAATCCAGCAGTCTTTTAAAGTGCTCGTATTTCTCAACTGGAACTTCATGCTCCTCTAACAGCACCTCTATGGTATGTACGACACGGTTGTATTCTTGTAGCTGAACAAGAACCATAATAAGCATATCAACCGTTTGAAAATACTCTCCAATTCCTACCCTTAGCATTTCTTCTGTATATTCTTTTGCTTTTTCATAAGCACCGGATTCGTAATAAGCTAGAACTAAGGCAAACCAAATATCACTGTTTTCCGGATCATGTTCTTTTGCTTCTTCAAAATAAGGTAATGCTTCTCTAAATTGCTTTTTTTGAATAAAGTCTAACCCTTTTTCGAAAAGCCTCTTTTCTAAATTGGGAAAAAACACTACGTTTCCGTCCTTACGAGCCCGTTCCCTTTTTTTCATCTACCATACCCCTTATTCTTAACCTGAGGTAAGTTTAGCAGAATCTTTTATAAAAACAAAATAATAAATGGCCACAGCTAGTGCTGTGGCCATTTATTTACTTTGTTAACAATGCTCGGTTGTTTTCATAGGTATTAATTTGCTCGTCTAATTGAAGGGTAATTTCAATCTCATCCCAGCCATTGATCAACATCTTTTTCCAATAAGATGAAATCTCGAAAGACTCTGATAGACCTTCAGCATCACTTATTGTTTGGTTTTCTAAATCAATTTTTAATTTATAGCTTGGGTTTTTTCCTTTTTCTAATAACACCCTCACTTTTTCTTCCTCTAATGCAATTGGAAGCATACCGTTTTTCAAGCAGTTTTGGTGGAAGATATCGGCAAATGATGGTGCGATAACTACCTTAAAGCCATAATCTAGTAGGGCCCATGGAGCATGCTCCCTTGATGACCCACATCCAAAGTTCTCATTCGCAATTAGAATGGAAGCATTTTTCTTTGAAGGGTGATTTAATTCAAACTCAGGATTATCGGAGCCATCACTGTTATATCTCCAGTCGAAAAATAAATATTTTCCAAATCCTGTTTTCTCAATTCTTTTTAAAAATTGCTTTGGGATAATTTGATCCGTATCTACATGTGCACGATCTAGTGCAACTGCTTCGCCTTCAAAAATAGTAAACATTATTTTTCCTCCCTCCTTATCGTACTTCTGCAGGAGTTAATTTTCTGATATCAACAAAATGACCGTAAAGTGCTGCTGCTGCAGCCATTGCTGGACTAACTAGGTGAGTTCGAGCTCCTGCCCCTTGTCTACCTTCAAAGTTACGATTAGAAGTAGATGCACAGTGCTCTCCAGGAGGAACGACGTCATCGTTCATGCTCAAGCACATACTACAACCTGATTCTCTCCACTCAAACCCAGCCTCAATAAAGATTTGATGTAAACCTTCCTCTTCAGCTCGTTGCTTGACCCCTTGAGATCCAGGAACCAATAATGCACGTACACTAGGATGTACCTTCTGTCCCTTTACTACTTCTGCTGCTTTACGGATATCTTCAATTCTTGAGTTTGTACAAGACCCAATAAAGACATGCTGAATTTTAATATCTTCAATTTTTTGCCCTTGTTTTAGGCCCATATACTGTAATGCTCTTTCAAGTGAGCTCTTCTCAATTTCTGTCTCGTAATCTGCAACTGTTGGAATAGAGTCTTCTATTTTAGCTGTCATTGCTGGATTGGTCCCCCAGCTAACCATTGGTGAAATATCAAAACCATCTATTACAATTTCTCGATCATACTTTGCATCCTTATCAGATGTAAAAGCACTCCAATGTTCTACGTATCTATCAAACTCTTCTTTTGACGGAGCAAATTTTCTACCTTTTAGATAAGAGAATGTCGTTTCATCCGGAGCTACTAACCCTGCTCTAGCACCACCTTCAATTGACATATTACAAATGGTCATTCTTTCTTCCATTGAGAGGCTTTCAATTACTTCTCCACAATACTCAATAACGTATCCTGTTCCAAACTGAACTCCATATTTTGAAAGGACATAAAGAATAACATCCTTAGCTGTAACTCCGCTTGAAAGTTTTCCGTTAATTTCTAGCCTTAAAGTTTTCGGCTTTGATTGCCAAAGAGTTTGTGTGGCAAGAACATGCTCCACTTCGCTTGTACCAATTCCGAATGCTAATGCACCAAACGCACCATGTGTGGAAGTATGACTATCTCCACAAACAATTGTCATCCCAGGCTGAGTTAACCCTAGCTCTGGACCGATAACATGGACGATCCCTTGGTCAGGGCTATCTAAATCAGCTAAAGGAACACCAAACTCATGACAATTTTTTTCAAGTGTCGTCATTTGATTCTTTGCCACCACATCGTTAATTTGCTTTCTATTTACAGTTGGCACATTGTGATCCATCGTAGCAAAAGTTCGATCTGGACGACGAACCTTTCTATTTTTCATTCTTAGTCCTGAAAATGCTTGCGGAGAAGTAACTTCATGAACTAAATGTAAATCAATGTAGAGTAAGTCTGGTTTCCCTTCTTCTTTTTGTACAACATGGTAATCCCAAATCTTTTCAATTATTGATTTCCCCATCGTTTTACCTCCTTTTTAAAAGAGACACGGCGCGCTAGGCCGTGTCGTTTAGATATTAATTGTTAGCCAGAATTTATGCGTATGCACCCATAATACTTGAAATTGTTTCATGTCCTAAAATACATGCCTTTACTTCAGCTACCATTTCTGACGTAGACACCGCTCTTTTTCCTTCTGATAAAATATCTTTTGTACGCAATCCAGCATTTAATACTTCATCAACCGCTTTTTCAACAGCAGCTGCTTCTTCTTCTAGACCAAACGATACTCTAAGCATCATTGCGGCTGAAAGAATAGCCGCTAAAGGATTAGCAATATTTTTCCCTTCAATATCAGGAGCAGACCCATGAATTGGTTCATATAAGTACGGACCATTTTCAGATAAACTAGCTGATGGAAGCATCCCTAAAGATCCCGTTAATACAGAAGCTTCATCGCTTAAAATGTCCCCAAATAAATTCTCAGTAACAACAACATCAAAACTCTTTGGATTTTTAATTAATTGCATCGCTGCATTATCTACAAGCATATGCTCAAGTTTTACCGATGGATAGCGTTTTGCCACTTCCTCAGCTACTTCTCTCCACATTCTGCTTGATTCTAATACATTCGCTTTATCAACAGATGTAACCTTCTTCCCTCGTTTGTCTGCTAGTTGGAAGGCTAATTCAATAACCCTAACCATTTCTTCACGTTTATAAAAAAGAGTATCAACCACTGCCTCTTTCTCATCCACTGTTCGACGCTCACTCGGCTTACCAAAATATAATCCACCTGTTAATTCACGAACCATTAACATATCCACATCTTGAATAATCTCTTTGCGAAGGGGTGATGAATCAGCTAGACTCGCATAAAAAGTAGTTGGGCGCAAGTTTGCATAAAGGTCAAGGTCTTTACGAATCTTAAGTAATCCTCTCTCTGGACGGAGATGTACAGGTAAAGTATCGTACTTTGGCCCCCGACCGCACCTAAAAGTACAGCATCACTTTGCTTACACAGTTCAACTGTCTCATCTGGAAGTGGACTCCCTGTTACTTCATAAGCTACTCCACCAATATGTCCATACGTAAATTCAAATTGATGATCAAATCTATCACCAATAGCCTGCAGTACATCCACCGCACCTTTAGTTACTTCTTTGCCAATTCCGTCTCCGGGTAGCACTGCAATCTGCTTCTTCATCTTGTTTCCCCTCCATTAAAATGTACATTTATTAAACGGTCACTGCAGCCATGTATATCACACGATTCACCGCATTTAAGTATGCCTTGGCTGATGCTTCAAGAACATCTTGAGCCAATCCTCGACCGCTTGTTTCTTCTCCATTAAACTTGAGCTTTACAAACACTTGGGCCAAAGCATCTCTACCCGCTCCAACAGACTGGATTCGGTAGTCTAGTAAATGAACACTGCCATTCACGCATTTTTCCAACGTATTATATAACGCTTCAATGCTGCCACTTCCCGTGCAAGCCTCTTGAATGATCTCATTTTGATTGCCTGACAGCGTAACAGTAGCTGTAGGTATTTGATTCGTTCCATATTGTACTTGGATCGCCAGTAGTTCGTAAAAACGCTCATCCTTAGATAATTTTTGCTCGAGTACAATCGCTGCAAGGTCTTCGTCTGTCATCTCTTTCTTTCTATCAGCTAATTCTTTAAAGACAGTAAATAATTGAGTGACATCCTCATCTGCAACTGTTAACCCAAGTTCATCTAATCGATTTCTAAAAGCGTGTCTTCCTGAGTGCTTTCCAAGAACTAATGTGTTAGATTGGAAACCAACAAGTTCTGGAGAAATAATCTCATACGTTGACTTTTCCTTTAGAACGCCATCCTGATGAATTCCAGATTCATGAGCATAGGCATTTCTACCAACAACTGCTTTATTAGCAGGTACAACCATACCGGTTAGCTTGCTGATTAAACTACTTGTACGGCTAATTTCTTTCAATTGTAGTCTTGTGTCAGCATCATAATAATCCTTGCGTATATGAAGAGCTACTGCTAATTCTTCTAGTGCTGCATTCCCAGCTCTTTCACCTATTCCATTGATCGTTCCCTCGACTTGTGTCGCCCCGTTTTCAACTGCAGCTAATGAATTAGCAATGGCCATTCCTAAATCATCATGACAGTGAGCCGATAACGAGACTTTATGAATAGAAGGAACATTGTTGTGCAAATATTGAAAAATTTCACCATACTCTTTAGGAGTGATGTAACCAACCGTATCAGGAATGTTAATGACATTCGCACCTGCTTGGATCACTTCTTCAATAATTCGAGCTAAGAAAGGTAACTCAGTACGACAAGCATCCTCCGCTGACCACTGAATAATAGGAAACTTCTGTGCAGCGTATTTCACCATCTGGACAGCTCTCTCAACAACTTCATCTTGACTTAACTTCAGTTTATATTGTCTGTGAATAGGAGATGTTGCAATGAAGACGTGTAATCTTGGTTCTACACCGTTCTTCAATGCCTCCCAAGCTGCATCAATATCTGAAGTAACTGCTCTTGCTAACCCCGTCACAGAACAGTCTTTAATCGTATTTGCAATTTGTTGTACTGAAGTAAAATCACCTTTAGAAGCAGCTGGAAAACCTGCTTCGATAATATCGACTTGAAGTTTTTCCAGCTGTCTTGCAATTTCGAGCTTTTCTGTTTGGTTTAAATTTACTCCCGCAGATTGCTCCCCATCCCTTAATGTTGTATCAAATATTTTAATTCGTCGCACTAACGACCACTTCTTTCTTTTTGTCCTTATTGACAAAAGGCATCATAGCACGTAACTCGCGACCAACTTGTTCGATTAAATGGCTATTTTCTTTTTGAACGATTGCGTTGAATTCTGGACGATTTGCTTGGTTTTCTAGGATCCAACCTTTAGCAAATCTACCTTCTTGAATGTCTTTTAGAACTTCCTTCATTGATTCTTTTACGCGAGCGTCAACTACTCTTGGTCCACTTACGAAGTCACCCCATTGAGCTGTATCAGAGATGGAATAACGCATGTTCTCCATTCCACCTTCATACATTAAATCAACGATTAGCTTCAATTCGTGTAAGCACTCAAAGTATGCTAGTTCAGGTTGGTAACCTGCTTCAACTAATGTTTCAAATCCAGCCTTAACTAATGAAGTTAAACCTCCACAAAGAACCGCTTGTTCTCCGAATAGATCTGTTTCAGTTTCTTCTTTGAATGTTGTTTCTAAAGCTCCAGCTCTTAGTGATCCAATCGCCCATGCATATGCTAAAGCAAGCTCTTTCGCTTTACCTGTTACATCTTGATAGATAGCAAATAATGCAGGAACTCCAGCTTCTTGCTCGTATGTTCTTCTTACTAGGTGTCCTGGACCTTTAGGAGCTACTAATAGTACATCGTTTGTAGCTGGTGGTACGATTTGGCTAAAGTGAACATTGAAACCGTGAGCAAACATTAACGCTTGGTTTGATAGGTTAGGTTCGATTTCTTCTTTATATACTTTTGGTTGCATTTCATCTGGTAATAGAATCATAACTACATCTGCTTGTGCTGTTGCTTCGCCTACTGGATATACATTGAAACCATCTTTTTCAGCCTTTTCCCATGATTTTCCTTGTCTTAATCCAATAACAACATCAACACCGCTCTCTCTCATGTTTTGTGCATGAGCATGACCTTGTGAACCGTATCCGATAACTGCTACCTTTTTCCCGTTTAGATATGATTGATTTGCGTCTCCGTTATAGTACATTTTTGCCATTTTATTTCTTCCTCTCATTAGTAAGTTTTTTTTAGTTAGACGATTGAATATGGTTTTATCGCTTGAGAAGGTTTTTGTGTCCCTCTTAGGAAAGCGGTTGTCCCTGTTCTTGCCAATTCTTTAATCCCGTATGGCTTAATTAATTCAATAAACGCTTCGACTTTATCTGATTCACCAGTAAGCTGAATAACCAAGCTATCCTTGCTTACGTCAATGACTGATGCTCGAAACGGCTGTATTAAGGAATAAATCTCATTTCTCGTCGAAGAGTTAGATACCACTTTAATTAATGCTAGCTCTCTTGCGACAATGGATTGCTCTGTGATATCCATAACCTTGATTACGTCGATTTGCTTATTTAACTGTTTCGTTATTTGTTCAAGCACACCATCATTATCAACATGAACAACACAAGTGATGCGAGATATTCCTTCCTGCTCAGAATAACCTACAGAAATGCTTTCGATATTATAATTTCTTTTTGAAAAGAGATTCGTAATACGATTTAACACACCTGGGCGATTCATTACAGTTAAAGTTATAATTCTTTTCATGGTTTCACACCTACCATTTCATGATGTCCTTTACCAGGAGCTATCATTGGATAGACATTTTCGTCTGGATCAATGCGAATATCTAGTAATACTGGCTCATTGTTTGTTAGTACTTCATTAAAAATCGTTTCAGCTTGTGCCACATCTTCAATGACATACCCTTTAATTCCATAGGCATCAGCCAACTTTACGAAATCAGGTTGGCTAGAGAATTTGCTGTGTGAGAAACGAGATTCATAGAAAATCTCTTGCCACTGTCTTACCATTCCCAACGAAGAATTATTAAGAATGATAATCTTAATAGGAAGATTTTGTTCTCTTATAACAGCCAATTCTTGCGTACACATTTGGAATCCACCATCACCTGAGATTGATAACACAATCGAATCTGGTGAGGCCAATTGTGCACCGATACTAGCAGGTAATCCAAAGCCCATTGTTCCAAGTCCACCTGAAGTTACCCAACGGTTTGCCTTTGAAAACTTATAGTATTGAGCAGCCCACATCTGGTGCTGACCAACGTCTGTTACGACAATCGCTTCACCTTTTGTTTTTTCATAAAGCATTTCCATCACTTTTTGTGGCTTTAAGTGACCATCTTCCTTATAAAAATAAGGATACTCTTTCTTCCAAGCATTTAGCGTGTCCAACCATTCTTGGTGAACCGGAGGCTTCCCTTCTTGAGCGATTAGCTGCTTTAATGCTTCTTTTGCATCCGCTACAACCGGGATTTGCGTTTGAACATTTTTCCCAATTTCAGCAGGATCAATATCGATATGTGCAACGGTGGCGTTTGGAGCAAAATGTTGCAGGTTTCCTGTTAAGCGGTCATCAAATCTAGCTCCAATATTGATGAGTAAATCACATTCATACAGTGCCATATTTGCGGTATAGCACCCATGCATACCAGCGAGTCCAGCGAATAAAGGATGTTCAGCAGGAAAGCCACCAAGTCCTAACAGCGTGTGCACGACCGGAAGATTTTGTTGCTCAGCGTATTGCTTCAACTCTTCGTATCCTTCTGCAAAGAGAATTCCTGCTCCAGCTAAAATAACTGGCTTCTTCGCTCTACTGACAGCTTCTGTTAACTTTCTAATCTGAAGATAATTTGGTTGAACAGTTGGTTGATAACCTGGTAGAACAATTTCTTGCTCCTCAGGAACATTTGCTATACCAGCAGCAATATCTTTAGGAATATCAATTAATACTGGTCCTGGGCGACCGCTTGTGGCTACGTAGAATGCTTCTTTCACAATTCTAGGAATATCTTCAATACTACGAACCTGATAATTATATTTAGTTATGGGAGTCGTAATTCCCAGTATATCCGCCTCTTGGAATGCATCTGTACCAATCACTCCTGTTGCCACCTGACCTGTAAAGACAACTAACGGTAAGGAGTCCATCATCGCATCAGCTAACCCAGTAATAATGTTAGTTGCACCTGGTCCTGATGTTGCGATTACAACACCCGGTTTTCCTGTTACTCGAGAATAACCTTCTGCTGCATGAATTCCACCTTGTTCATGGCGAGGGAGTATGTGTAGAATCTTAGAATCATAGAGCTTATCGTAAATTGGGAGAACTGCCCCTCCAGGATATCCAAATATTACCTCTACTTGCTCCTTCTTTAGTGCTTCAAGCATTAATTCTGCACCACTAATCGGTTCGTTTTCAGCCTTCATTTTCGTAAAGGCAGTTTCTTGCAACATTTGTTGACCCTCCCTATTTCAAATCTTGTTAGATAATCTAACAAATTAACATTATAAAAAGCCTCCCCATCCCCTACTTTGCCTACTACACCCTAGGCTAAAGGGATGGAAAGGCTTGAGAAACCTATCCACGGTACCACCCTTGTTCACGCAAATGCGTGCGCTCATGATCACAATTGGATCGTTTTGATAACGAGTGTCTGACACTCGACTGCCTTTACTATAGATTTTCAAGACAGTGCTCAAAGGTGAGTTCACTTCATGTCATTTCCACCGGCTTCCAGCTACCCCGGCTCTCTGTAGGAATGTTTCATGAAACTACTTTTCCTTATCAACGCTTTTTCCTATTTACTTAGCTTACATGTGGCGTTGCTTCCTTGGAGTACACTTTCACACCTTCAGAAACAACACGTTCTCTAAATTTCACTAATAACTCCTTCGTAAGTGCACCTGGAGTACCATCGCCAATTACTCTGCCATCTACCTTAATTACCGCAATGACTTCTGCAGCTGTTCCTGTTAGAAACACTTCATCAGCTGTGTAAACATCATGTCTTGTAAATGGTTCTTCTTTAAGTTCATAGCCTAACTCTTTTACAATATCGATAACGGCGTTTCTTGTAATTCCCTCAAGTGCTCCAATATATCCTGGAGGTGTATAGAAACAACCATCGCGAATAATAAACACATTATCAGCAGATCCTTCAGCAACATACCCTTGGTCATTAAGCATTAGTGCTTCACTAACACCAGCAAGATGTGCTTCAATTCTAACTAACACGTTATTTAAATAATTCAGTGATTTTACTTTTGGACTAAGTACATCAGGTCTGTTTCTTCTTGTTGCAACAGTCACAATTTCTAATCCTGTTTCATACAATTCTTTCGGGAAAATAGAAAGTGGCTCTACTATAACAACTACATTCGCTTTAGCACATTTATTTGGATCTAGTCCGAGGTCACCAACACCTCTAGACACTACCACGCGAATATAAGCATCTTCAATTTTATTTTTCTCAACAGTAGCGACGATAATATCTGTGAATTCATCTTGTGAGTATGGTACATTCAGCATAATTGACTTTGCTGAACGGTACAGTCGGTCCATATGTTCCTTCATTCGGAATACGTTACCGCTGTAGACTCGAATTCCTTCAAAAATACCGTCTCCGTATAAAAATCCATGATCGTATACTGAAATCTTGGCGTTCTCTTTAGTTACATATTCGCCATTTAAAAAAATCCATTGTTCAGACACGAAATACACCTCTTTGCATTTAAGTTAAACCGCTTTAAATGAATAAAATAATTACAAAAAAATTTTTTCGAAAAATAACTCTTTTTACCCTTTGTTTTTCTTTTGAATATTACAAATGATTTGTATATTTGAGGACTATCTTACGCCCATTTTATTTACTCGTCAACCCCATTTTTTCGAATTGTTTGATAATTTAGATTAGTCAATTTAGTTGTATCCGCTTACAATGTTGATATAATAACAATTTCTAATTTTAAAAAAATTTTTAAAAATACTTCATATTTCTTTTCCATCTCTAGTAAAAAATGAAAGAAGCCTACTGAATGATTCAGTAGGCTCTTTATTTCATCTTCTATTACTTTTAGGATCAAATGCGTCTCTTAAACCATCTCCTATAAAGTTAATACATAAAACTGTCGTTAAGATTGCTAGCCCTGGCGGTATCCACGCTTCCGGACTATTTCGTAAAATACGTAAACTTTGGGCCTCTGAAATCATATTTCCCCAAGTTGGCGTAGGCTGAGGGATTCCAAATCCAATAAAGCTAAGACCCGATTCAATAATGATATACGTGGCCATCATTAATGTCGCATTAACCACGATTGGACCAATTGCATTCGGAATAAAATGCTTAAATATTATTCTAAAATCACTTGCACCAATCGCTTTCGCACCAAGAACAAATTCCTGTTCTCGAAGTGATAAATATGTACCTCTAATAATTCTTGTTAAGTTTGGCCATGAAGTAATCGCAATGATACCTACAAATATTCCAACGTTCACTCTTTCCAGTATGGCTACAATGGTTAAACAAAGAACAAGGAAAGGTAATACAAGCATCATATCTGCTGCACGCATGATGATCGCATCAATCTTACCACCATAATACCCAGCAATAGAACCAAGTGTTACTCCAATGATGAGAGTAAATATCATCGCACTAAAACCAACAATAAGTGAAATTCTTCCTCCATACAGGAGTCTTGATAGATTATCACGCCCTGAACTATCGTTTCCTAATGGATGATCTTCACTCGGCGGACGTTCGATTAATAAGAGATTTGACTTAGTAGGACTGTGCTCTGTTAACAATGGGGCAAAGGTGACAGCTAAAATGATCGCTAGTAACACAAAGACTCCCATGACAGCGAGCTTATTTTTCAAAAATCGTTTTAATGCGATTCGAAAAGGACTATTTCCTTTATCTGGTTTAACAGGCACCTCTAGGTTCGTATCCATCGCTTCTTGCTGTTTTAGTTCCATATTACTCACCTCAATCGTAGCGGATTCGTGGGTCAACAATACTGTAGAAAATATCAGCTAATAAATTCCCGAGGAGAATGAAAAATCCTAACATTAGATTAATGGCCATGATGACAGGATAATCACGATTCCCAATAGAACTTAAGAACAATGTTCCTATTCCCGGATATTGAAATACCCCTTCAGTTATAACTGCACCACTCAATAATGCCCCAATTTCAAACCCTAACAGTGTAATAATTGGAATTAATGCATTGCGCAAGGTATGTTTGTACAAGACATTACGATCTGTCATTCCTTTTGCTCGTGCCGTCCGTATATAATCACTTCCAAGCACGTCCAATACTTCAGAACGCATGAATCTCATGTAGGAGGCTGTACCAGCTAATCCGAGAGTTAAACCTGGCAAAATTAAATGTTGAAGTTTATTAAAAAATAGCTCAATCCCTGTAAGCCCAGGGCTCGATACAGATCCCTGTGAAGGCAACCACCCTAGTTGAATAGAAAAAATATAGATAGCTACTAAGCCGAAAAAGAAATTCGGTACAGCTAATCCGAAAAAACCGAACGTTGTTGCACCATAATCCAGAATCGAATATGGTTTTCTTGCAGAGTATATTCCAATTGGAATCGAAACAATGATCGTAATAAAAAGTGTAAAAATTCCTAAATAAAACGTGTTTCCTATTCTTTCAGCAATAAGATCAGATACATCTCTACCCTTAAAAATAAATGATTTTCCAAAGTCCCCCTGCAATACATCTTTCAACCAATTCCAATATTGAACATGAATAGGATCATTTAGGCCAAGAGCTTCTTTTTGCTTCTCAAATACTTCCGGATCAATATTTGGATCAAAAATCTTTCCCGAGATTGGATCACCTGGAGCCGCCTGTATCAAAGCAAAAACAATAATTGTTAAAGCTAAAAGCATCGGAATGAATATGAGTACCCTTCTTATTAAGTATTTATACACCGTTCCCCCTCCATTCTTACAGAATAAGAAAAGAGCGCGGCATAATTACCGATCACTCTTTTCTCTATTCAACAATTGTTATTCCGTTACGTACCAGAGATGAGTATCGTTTAAGAACGAGTATGGAAGTACATCGATTCCTTGAAGACGTTTGTTATGAGCCCATAAGCTATTTGCAGCATATAGGATCACGCTTGGTAGATCTTCACCGAACTCAACTTGCCACTCACTATACTTTTGTTTACGGTAATCTTGTTCAAATGCATCTGGAGGAGTGAATGCATCCTTTAACAATTGATCTGCTTCAGGATTATTCCAGCGAGAATAGTTATAACCTGCCATAGATGACCATAATCCACTTGGATCCGGATCTGTACTATCTAAGCTCCAACCAATTAAGTATAAATCCCAGTCTTGGCTGTTCTTTTCTAAATCTTCAAAGTAGGCTGCTGCTTCCTTCGGCTGGCGAAGGTCGATGCTGATTCCTACCTCTTCTAGGAACTCTTCAATAATCGGAGCAGAACGCTCACGAATTTGATTTCCTAGTGGATAATTCAAGTTAAGTACCCATTCCTTGCCGTTAGGATCTTCGCGGAAACCATCTCCGTTTACATCCTTGTAACCAGCCTCATCAAGTAGAGCTTCTGCCTTTTCAGGGTCAAACTCATATTGATTTGGTGTTGTATCGTCATAAGCCCAGAATTGAGTTGCAATTGGTGAATTTTGAACAATTCCGCGTCCATACAATAAACCATCTACTAAACCTTGACGGTTAATTGCATACGCAATCGCTTGACGGACTTTTTGGTCTTTAAGCTTTTCATTAACTGTCCAGTTAGCTGGATTAATTGTGCCAGCTTCTGAATCTTCCTTAGAACGATGATTATGCATCAATCCCATCGTCTGGTATCCAAAGTCAGGTTGCTCAACAATTTCAACATTTTCAAGGGCATCAACTGTTTCATAGTCAGCAGCTTGGAAACCGTTGGGATCGGCAACAAAATCAATTTCACCGTTTTCAAGTAAACCTAAGATAACAGCTTGGTCAACGACCTTCCAGATGACGCTATCAAGCTTAGGCTCTCCTTGCCAATAATCAGCAAATTTCTTAAGTACATATTGCTCTCCTTGCACCATTTCACTAAATTGGAATGGCCCAGTACCAATTACTTCACCAGGATTACGTGAAGCACCAGCTTCCGGAATTTCCGCAACAGGAATATCTTTGAAGATATGTTCAGGAATAATCATAAAGCTAGCATCAGATAGCGCCAACACGTTTGGTTGAGCAAACTTAAACGTAACTGTATGATCATCAACAGCAACAACCCCTTGGAAATCAGTTGTCTTTCCTGTTGAAAACTCCTCATACCCTACCAATCTTTCAACATATTGCGTACGAACTCCACCCGCTTCTACATAACCTGGGCTCGCAATGGTTTTATAAGTAAATACCACGTCGTTAGCAGTAAATGGTTCCCCATCATGCCATTTTGCATTTTCATCTAATTTAAAGGTGACTTCAGTTTGATCATCATTGAATGTCCACTCTTTCGCTAGGTTCGGAATAAAATCAAGGTTCTTATCTTGCGTAAGTAGCCCTTCATGTGTAAATGATAAAATATTAGATTCATAGGCCTCTGTGTAAAAAATAGGGTTAAATAAACCTGTTGGAGCTGTATCCATTGCCCCAACTACCGTACCTCCACTTACCGGGTCCTTTTCACTCGATCCTTCATTCTCTGATGAAGCAGGTTCTTTGTTTCCTGAGCATGCTGCCAGTACACCAAAAACTAGTATAAGCATTAGCATGATCAACCAACTTTTCTTTGCCTTCATTCCATTCACCCCTCTTATAATCTTTAACATTTTTGTCTAAATAAACCAGTTAAAAAGCGCACACCACCTCCTTAAGTGCATAAGCAAATGCACTTATTTGCCTGTATAAAGGTGGCAGGCTACTAGATGGCCATTCCCCACCTCTGTAAGCTCGGGACGCACCTCAGAGCATTTCTCATGAACCATCGGACAACGAGTACGAAACGTACAGCCTGACGGTGGATTTGATGGACTTGGTAAGTCACCTTTTAATATGATTTTTTCTTTTTTGTGTAGTATGTCTGTGGATGGAACTGCTGATAGAAGTGCTTGTGTGTATGGATGTAATGGAGTTTCGTAGAGGTTCTTCTTCGGCGCTATTTCCGCAATGCGACCTAAGTACATTACTGCCACTCTGTCGCTAATGTGTTTTACAACGCTTAAGTCATGGGCGATAAATAAATAAGTTAAGTTAAATTCGTCCTGTAAGTCGGCCATCAAGTTTAGTACCTGGGCTTGTATCGAAACGTCCAATGCAGAGACTGGCTCGTCACAAATAACAAATTTCGGATTCAAGGTTAGTGCTCTTGCAATACTTATACGCTGCCTTTGTCCACCAGAAAATTCATGTGGGTACTTAAATCGATCTTCTGATCGAAGACCAACCTTTTCTAAAAGACTGATCGTCTTCTCTTTTCGTTCTTCCTTAGTTAAGTTCGTTTGAACGATTAATGGTTCTTCAATTAATTCGGACACACTCATTTTGGGATTTAACGAGGCGAATGGATCTTGGAAAACAATTTGCATATCTCTCCGAATGGGTCGAAGCTTCCGGTATCTCATTTTTGTTATATCTTGGTCCTCAAAGACGATTTGTCCATCAGTCGGATCCATTAAGCGAAGCAAAACTCTACCAAGTGTTGATTTTCCAGAGCCTGACTCACCAACGATCCCTAGTGTTTCTCCCCTTAATACACTAAGACTAACGTCGTCAACTGCTTTGACATGTCCAATTGTATGCTTAAGGATTCCACCCTTGATGGGAAAGTACTTCTTAATATTTTTCGCCTGAAGTATGTAATCTTGATCTGTATGTATCCTTGTTACTGTTTCGATGACTGACAATTTCACACTCCCCCTTATTCATACAGGTAACATCGGACTCGATGACTTTCTTCTGCATCCGTTTCATACAGTGACGGGTTTTTATCCCGGCATTTGCTCATCACCTTTGGACAGCGATCTGAGAACCTGCAACCAACTGGAAAGCGATGCGCAGGAGGAACAGTGCCTTTAATCGCGCCAAGTCGATCAACTTCTTTCTCTAGACTTGGCAAACTGTCAAGCAATCCCATAGTATACGGATGTTTTGGTGACAGAAATAGTTTTTCAATCGTTGTTTCTTCAACTATTTGGCCGCCATACATCACCATGATTCGGTCCGCATATTCAGCCACTACACCTAAATCATGCGTGATTAACAATACAGCCATGTTAAATTTCTTTTTCATTTCATCCATCAAGTCTAAAATTTGAGCTTGAATGGTAACATCAAGAGCAGTTGTCGGCTCATCAGCTATTAATAGCTTCGGATCACAAGAAATAGCGATAGCAATCATAGCACGCTGACGCATTCCACCCGAAAGTTGGTGTGGATATTCCTTCATCGTTTCCTCAGCACGCGGAAAACCAACGACCTTTAGGAGCTCAATTGCTCGTAATCTCGCTTCATTTTTGGTCATTTTTTTATGGCGAATTAAAGTCTCTATAATTTGATTTCCAATAGTAAAAACAGGATTTAAGGCGGTCATCGGTTCCTGAAAGATCATACCGATTTCCTTTCCACGAACATTCGTCATTTGCTTATCGTTAAGCCCGACCAGATCCTTACCACCGAAAAAAATTCGACCATCTTCAATTTTAC
Organism: Bacillus sp. Y1; assembly: GCF_003586445.1. NCBI lineage: Bacteria > Bacillati > Bacillota > Bacilli > Caryophanales > Bacillaceae > Bacillus > Bacillus sp. Y1. Next base: position 3,674,272 of record NZ_CP030028.1, read on the forward strand.
CTGGCTTATTAATTAACTTCATAATGGAGAGGGAAGTAATACTCTTTCCACTCCCTGATTCCCCAACGAGAGCAACGGTTTCCCCAGGCCTGATATAAAAATCCACTCCATCAACGGCTTTTGCTACTGCTTTATTTTCTAAGTAAAAATAAGTTTTTAATCCACTAACCTCCAACAATTTCACATCTGACATCAACACACCTCCCGATTACCTTAGAAAAAATAGACTGAGTATCCGTCCTTCTTGAAAGAAAGTATACTATTATGTATAAATTTTTTCAATATATAGAATGTTAAAATTAGTTGCAATTGTTAGAAATATTGTGATATTTTCTGACAAAAGATTCACTTCAGTACATCAATGCTTTACATAAAAAAAGACATTTCCTTACAAAGGAACTGTCTAATGAACAAAAATTATTGGCAATTAAAATTATATAGAAATAGAAAAAAACGCTATAGAAATGACATCGTCACTTTCTATAGCGTAATATGTATTTATTGGTGTGTAAATGGCGTCCCAGGAGAGATTCGAACTCCCGACCGTACGCTTAGAAGGCGTATGCTCTATCCGGCTGAGCTACTGGGACATGTTTTCTTTAGGACATTTTTTATTATATTCGGCTTATTATAAAAAGTCAACACTTTAAATCAAAAATATTATTTCACTATTCAAAGGAGATTTCTCTCCTTCGAATAGTATATGATGAAAGTGATTATTTGTGAAGTTGAAAGCTTTGTCGAAGTTGTACTATTTCTCCTTGGTCAAAATCATACACATGAAAATCGACTTCTTGTTCTGTTAAGTTTAAAACCACATACGTCCTCTCATTGCGCCCTCTTGGAAGCCGCAAGCTGCCAGGATTTAAAAACAAACAATTACCGATCTTTTCAATTCCTAATAGATGAGAATGGCCAAAGCAAACGATATTAGCATCCACTTCTTCTGCTTTATATTTTAAATTCATTAAGGTAGATTTCACATTATATAAATGGCCATGTGTCACTAGAAATTTCGTTCCCTTAAAATCAATAATCTCATCATGATGAAACAATGACTCGTAATCACAATTTCCCCTTACTACAACGAATTGGTCAATGGCCTCATCATTTTTTGAAAGCTCAGAATCACCACAATGAATAAATTTTTCGACATCCTTATGCCGCTTCTTTAATTCATTCAATTCTTCCGTTAACCCGTGACTATCACTTACAATAAGCACCTTTGACATCGGACTACTCTCCCTTAAACACTTCTGGTAGTAGCTTTGCTAAATTACTCAAGGCTACAGCACGATGGCTTATCTTACTTTTTTCCTCAGGTAAAAGCTCTGCCATCGCTCTATTTCTCTCTTTTACAAAAAATATAGGGTCATACCCAAAGCCATGAGTCCCTCGCTTCTCATCTAAAATCACACCCTCACAAGTACCATGTACTGTGACCGTTTCTTGACCCGGGACAGCAAGTGCTAAGGCGCAATAAAAACGCGCCGTGCGCTTTGAGGGCTCAACTCCATTTAACTCGCTTAACACTTTCGTCATATTGTCTTCATCGCTCTTTTGTTCCCCTGCATAACGAGCAGAGTAAACACCTGGTCTCCCGTCTAGTGCATCAATAACAAGTCCTGAATCATCAGCAATAACAGCTCGATTCAATTGCTTTGAAACCGTTTCTGCCTTTATAATGGCATTTTCCTCAAAGGTCGTTCCGTTCTCTTCTATATCCTCAATCTCCTCATAATCAAGGAGAGTTTTCACTTGAAACCCGAGAGGCTCAAACATCCTTACGAATTCTTTGGCCTTTCCACTATTCTTTGTTGCTATGATTACTTCGTTCATTTCTTCGCACCTTTTTTAACCCTTGCTTCCTCAATTTTCTCAACAACCGCTTCACCTAACACGCTCTTTTGTGCTTCGAAAAGCTCCATAATTCCACTTTGAGCAATTTTCAACAAATCCTGAAGTTCATTGTAAGAGAATGTTGATTCTTCACCCGTTCCTTGGAGCTCAACAAATTCACCATTCCCTGTCATTACCACATTCATATCAACTTGCGCCGCAGAGTCTTCGATATAGTTGAGATCAAGTACAATTTCCTTGTTTTCAAGTATTCCAACACTTGTAGCTGCGAGGAAATCAACCACTGGATACTTTGAAAGCTTTCTATCTTTATGCAATTTATTCAGAGCGTGGGCCATTGCAACAAACGCTCCTGTTATGGAAGCAGTCCTAGTACCACCGTCTGCTTGGATAACATCACAGTCGATCCATACTGTTCTTTCACCAATTGCTTCAAGATCAACGACTGCTCTTAGTGCTCTTCCAATCAGCCTCTGGATTTCCATTGTTCTTCCTGAAACCTTGCCTTTTGATGACTCACGTATATTTCTTGTTTGTGTTGCCCTTGGCAGCATGGAATACTCTGCCGTAATCCATCCTTTCCCTTCTCCTCTCATAAAAGGAGGGACGCGCTCCTCTATACTAGCCGTACATATTACCTTAGTATCACCAACAGTAATTAGTACGGACCCTTCTGGATGGATAAGATATTCAGTATCAATATGTATAGGGCGTATCTCAGATGCCTGACGACCATCAGTCCTCACAATATTTCCTCCTTTGAAAGACTACTTTTAAAATGATGAAATCCAAATAAAGAAGAGGCGGATAACCGGCCTCCTCAACTTGGTCACTATATAGTATATCAAAAAACAATTTATTAAAAACTACCTGTATTCACATTTTCTGGGCGCGTCACAGGCTCGGAAAGCTTTTCACCCTTATCATTTACCAGTTCAGCCTTTCCATTCACCGTTACAGCAACACTCTCAATTCCCTTTTGTTCTGTTAACGAAAGGACGAGTGAATTTAAAATATGATCAGAAACAATTTTCTCTTCTGAACTATTTAAAATAGACTCATTAAAGTTTAATGTTACCTTGCCGTCCTCTACAACCGGCTTATCTAAAAGCGAAACATCAGAAACAAACTCGCTTAACAAATTAGAAGAATAAGTTGGTCCTTTGGCAAGTTCTTCTACTACTGCTGTAATATTATCGCTATTGTCATTACTAATACGCTTTGTAACTGGTACATAGTAGTATGAACCCTCTTCACCACCTAAATAATACACAGTTAATGCTCTCGTGTTGGTAATATCGACAACTTCTGAAGTATCCATGTTGATCCCACTATCTCTTGTCAAACCACTCTTAGATAGAGCCAGACCATTCACTGGCATCTCGGTTAATTCATGACCATTCATTTTAAGTTTCACTTTATCAATAGATTCGAATTGAGTTAACGTCCAGGTGATAGATTGAACGATTTTCATTTCGTCTTCTGGCTTATAATTCTTAAATTCTTTTGAGAAGTTAACTGTTGCTACTTTATCCTTTATATCCACAGATACTGCAGTGTCAGCTGGGATAACAGCTGCAAACCCATTAGGTAGCATTTCTGTAACTGGACCATTCTGCACTAGGTACTCTACAGCCTGCTTGGCCACTGACTCTGTTTTCGGAAGATCGATTGTTTGCGGTACAACATAGCCATTTTTATCTACTAAATATAATTCGGTCATAACGCCTTTTTCTGCAACTTCTTCGCTATTCTTTTCTGAAGCTGCCGTTTCAACTACTTTTGCTGTTCCATTATCTTCTGTGTATGTGACTGTTTTTGGAGGATCGATTTGTTCCTTTTTTTCTCCTCCTAATAAACCACATCCAGATAATAAAACGGACGAAACAATGACTGCTGATACAATTGTCGTACTTTTATGCTTTGACATCCATAATCCCTCCAAGACAGTTTGTACTACATATATACGAGCCTTTTAAAAAAATAGACCGATTACTAGAAAAAAATAAAAAAAGCCTCCAAAATGGAGACTTCCTTCAATATAGTTTAATGGTTTCCACAGACAATTCACCTGCATGTAGCCAGCTAGTAGCGATTCGTTGAAAAATAGACTTTGATCCGGTCGTATAAAACTGATGCTGGGGCTCGTCCCTATTCGGCGTTAGCCACCCATTATAAAAAAGAATGGTACTTACCTCACGTGCAGTTTCTTCACCAGAGCTAATTACAGACACAGTAGGGCCCATCGTTTTCTTTATGATCTTTTCAAGCAACGGATAGTGTGTGCAGCCTAAAATCAACGTATCGAGACCTTTATTTTTAATTGGCGCTAGCGTTTCGGCTACCACTTTTTTCACAATTGGTCCATCCACTTCTCCACTTTCAACAAGAGGAACAAACTTCGGACAAGCAAGACTAGTAACCTTAGATTTCTTATTAATGGATTTCAAAGCATTCTCATATGCATTACTCTTTATTGTTCCGACAGTCCCAATGACCCCAATTTTGTGGTTTTTTGTTACCTTAATGGCCGTTCTAGCACCTGGATAAATAACACCTATAACAGGGATGGAAAGTTCATTTTGAATTTCCTCTAAGGCAACGGCTGTCGCTGTGTTACATGCAATTACTAACATCTTAATTCCCTTATTTACTAAGAAATTCGTCATTTGCCATGTGAATTTCTTTACCTCTTCACCGCTCCTCGGGCCGTACGGGCATCTTGCAGTGTCTCCTACATAGAGGATCTGCTCATATGGCAGTTGGCGCATAATTTCCTTCGCAACAGTTAATCCGCCAACTCCAGAGTCAATAACTCCGATCGGTTGATTCAAACATCTCGCCTCATTCTTCTTTCATTTCTTGATGTAATTTCATTAAATTGTTTTTCAGGAGAATTACTTCTTCGCTAGAAAAGTTAACTAAAACCTCCTGTAAGTATACCTGTCTTTTCTTAATCACTTCGTCAATAATTCGTTCCCCTTCTTCTAAAAGGTGAATGCGGACCACACGGCGATCATTTGGATCCTTCACACGCATTACCAGTTTGTTTTTTTCCATTCTGTCAACAAGGTCTGTTGTCGTGCTACACGCAAGAAACATTTTATTTGAAAGTTCACCAATTGTCATATCGCCTTCTTCAAATAACCACTGAAGAGCAACAAACTGAGGTGGAGTAATAGTATAGTTACTTAAAATTTCTCTACCCTTTTGCTTGATAATACCAGCAATATAACGCAAATCTTTTTCGATATCAGCAAAAATCTCTATCTCTTTTGTTTCTTCTACTTTCATAAATACACAACCCCTATTTGAGAGTTCAGATCATGACTATATTATAATCACATCTAGCCTTTTAAACTATTTTCACCTTTTTCTCACTAAAATTCAAGAAGGAAGTATAGAAATGTATTTTATGAATGTATTTGGATACAATTGTAAACCGGCTTCCATTATGAAAGCCGGTCTAGAATTATAGTTCTAGCTCTCCCATTCGAAGGAGCTCTACAACAGCTTGTGATCGCCCCTTAACACCAAGCTTTTGCATGGCATTCGAAATGTGGTTACGAACCGTTTTTTCACTTATGAAAAGTTCTCCCGCGATCTCTTTTGTTGTTTTGTCTTGTACCAACAGTTCGAACACTTCTCTTTCACGTTTGGTGAGTAACGGCTTGTGAGTATATTCATTCTCCTTCAAGTATTGTAACCCTCCTTGCCTTCGCCAGCTATGAACAGCGGGATGGGTATATATTTAGTCACCATATCTTATGTGCATCAGGTGGTTGTAGTGACTATAATTCTTGAAAGAAAGCATTTTTATTTTTAAGAAAATACTATGATAGAATTTTGTTTGATTGTCTAAATCGACCCCTCGTTTCTTCAGTCCAAGGAACACCCTTTCCGGTACGCTTACACATTTGCACCATCGTTCCTCTACCTACAAAACATACATCCCCGTTTTTCTTTTTCCCTAAGTAATGAAGGTCAATAGATGTGTTCCCAACTGATTCGATTTTCACAAAAATATCAAGAATATCGTCAAAAAAAACCTGATTAAGAAAATCACACTGAAGATCAGCAACAATCGGAATCGTTGTACTTTCTTTTTGCACCCAATCCTGCATAAGACCAATATGTTTAAAAAATTCGATTCGCGATTCTTCAAAATATGCAAATGGAACCGTATTGTTCATATGTCCAAACATATCAGTCTCTGAAAAGCGAACTTTTATTTTGTTAGAGTAGGAGAAACCTTGTTCCCAAGTAGCAAAATCGTGGATATAGCTCACCTTTTTCATAAAATCCTCCTTATATAACCAAAATGAATGAATATTCATTCTTTAATTATACAAGGGGCCCTCTCTTTTGACAAATGAAAAACCCCTTTGACATACAAAGGGGTTAATAAAAACTTTTCTTATACTTGATCGCTTCCAAAGAAGTTTTTAAATGCTTGGAACGTAGTATCTCTATTTAATGCAGCAATAGATGTTGTTAAAGGAATGCCCTTTGGACAAGACTGGACACAGTTTTGTGAATTTCCACAATTCGCGAGTCCACCATCACCCATTATTGCATCCAAACGCTCTGCTTTATTCATCTCACCCGTAGGATGAGCATTAAATAATCGAACTTGAGAAAGAGGAGCAGGACCGATGAAGTTTGACTTACTGTTTACATTCGGACAAGCCTCTAAGCAAACACCACATGTCATACATTTGGATAACTCATATGCCCATTGACGTTTTCTTTCTGGCATACGCGGACCAGGTCCAAGATCATAAGTGCCATCAATCGGAATCCAAGCTTTCACTTTCTTTAAAGAGTCAAACATACGACTGCGGTCAACCTGAAGATCACGAACAACAGGGAAAGTTCTCATTGGCTCTAAACGAATCGGTTGTTCTAACTGATCGATTAGTGCTGTACAAGATTGTCTAGGCTTTCCATTAATCACCATTGAACAAGCACCACAAACTTCCTCTAAACAGTTCATATCCCAAGTGATTGGAGTAGTATGTTTCCCTTGCTTATTCACTGGGTTTCTACGAATTTCCATTAAAGCAGAAATTACATTCATATTTGGACGATAGTCTAACTCGAATTCTTCTTCGTAAGGGGCCGTGTCAGGACTATCCTGTCTTGTAATTTTAAAAACGACTGTTCTTTTTTCAGACATGTTTAGTTATCCCCTTTCTTCTTAGAGTAGTCTCTCTTTCGTGGAGCTATTAACCCTGTGTCAACCTCTTCATAATGGAAGTGTGGTGCTGATTTCGCATCCACAAATCGAGCCATGGTTGTCTTTAAAAACTCCTCATCGTTACGCTCTGGGAATTCCGGTTTATAGTGGGCACCGCGGCTTTCGTTACGGTTGTATGCACCAATTGTAATGACCCTTGCAAGCTGAAGCATATTTTGAAGCTGACGAGTAAAAATAGCACCTTGGTTGCTCCACTTAGCTGTATCGTTAATATTAATTTTTTCATAACGCTCTAGTAGCTCTACGATTTTTTCGTCTGTTTTTAATAGTTTATCGTTGTGGCGAACAACTGTTACATTGTCTGTCATCCACTCACCAAGCTCTTTATGAAGAACATAAGCATTTTCATTACCATCTAATGTCATGATCTTATTCCACTTTTGTTCTTCTTCTTTTACATAACGATCAAAGACAGAAGAAGAAATAGAATCAACGTTCTTGCTTAACCCGCTAATATAATCTAACGCCTTCGGACCAGCTACCATTCCTCCATAAATAGCTGATAATAAGGAGTTCGCACCGAGGCGATTTGCTCCATGCTGAGAATAATCACACTCTCCAGCAGCAAATAACCCAGGAATATTTGTCATTTGATCATAATCTACCCAAAGACCACCCATTGAATAGTGGACAGCAGGGAAAATCTTCATAGGAACTTTTCGTGGGTCGTCACCCATAAATTTTTCATAGATTTCGATAATACCACCGAGCTTAATGTCCAGTTCCTTTGGATCTTTATGAGAAAGATCCAGATAAACCATGTTTTCTCCATTAATACCAAGCTTCAAGTCAACACAGACGTGAAAGATTTCACGAGTGGCAATATCACGTGGGACAAGATTTCCGTAAGCTGGATACTTCTCTTCCAAGAAATACCATGGCTTTCCATCCTTGTACGTCCAAACTCGTCCACCTTCCCCACGAGCGGATTCACTCATAAGTCTCAATTTATCGTCTCCAGGAATCGCAGTTGGATGAATTTGAATAAACTCTCCATTCGCATAATACACACCTTGTTGGTATGCAATGGACGCTGCTGAGCCCGTGTTAATTACTGAGTTTGTTGACTTACCAAAGATAATCCCAGGACCACCCGTAGCCAAAATTACAGCGTCTGCTGCAAATGACTTAATTTCCATTGATGTGAGATTCTGAGCAACAATCCCTCGGCAAACCCCTTCATCATCAATAACAGACCCGAGAAATTCCCATCCTTCATATTTAGTAACTAAACCAGCTACTTCGTGGCGACGTACTTGCTCATCTAGTGCATATAAAAGTTGTTGCCCTGTTGTCGCACCAGCAAAAGCGGTACGGTGATGCTGTGTTCCACCAAAACGACGGAAGTCCAAAAGCCCTTCAGGTGTACGGTTGAACATAACGCCCATACGATCAAGCAAATGGATAATTCCTGGTGCAGCTTCTGTCATCGCTTTAACTGGTGGTTGGTTCGCTAAAAAGTCACCGCCGTATACTGTATCATCAAAGTGCTCCCATGGAGAGTCACCTTCACCTTTTGTATTTACCGCTCCATTAATACCACCTTGGGCACAAACAGAGTGCGAACGTTTTACTGGAACTAATGAAAATAATTCGACCGGACTTCCTGCTTCCGCAACTTTAATTGTTGCCATTAAGCCAGCTAGACCGCCGCCGACTACGATCACCTTTCCTTTACCCATCGTGAGTCACTCCCTAACTAATATCAAAGTATATCCCGTTCGTTTCTATAAAAATTAGAACCTATTAAATTAAATGAATGCAATAATAGCGCGCACACCAACTATGGATAGGGCGATAAAAACTCCTAATGTAACATAAGTAGAAATAAGTTGAGAACGTGGTGTAACTGTAATTCCCCAACTTACAAAGAAAGACCATAGTCCATTTGCAAAGTGGAAGGTGGTTGAAATCACACCGATGATATAGAACCAGAGCATAAATGGATTCGAAAGAATGCTTTCCATCATATTGAAGTTAACCTCTGCACCGAATGCTGCTGCAATTCTTGTTTCCCACACATGCCATGTTACGAATACTAGTGTTACTACTCCGGATATACGCTGAAGCATGAACATCCAATTGCGGAAAAAACCATAATTACTCGTATTATTTTTTGCTGTAAACGCAATATAAAGCCCGTAAATTGCGTGGAATAATAAAGGTAAAAAAATCACGAACGTTTCTAATACATATCGAAACGGCAAACTCTCCATAAAATGAGACGCTTTGTTAAATGATTCTTCCCCCCCAGTTGCAAAATGATTGACTACAAGGTGCTGCACAAGAAATAGACCAACTGGAATGACTCCAAGCAGCGAGTGTAATCTTCGATAAAAAAACTCTCGGTTTCCTGCCATGAACTTTACCCCCCTTAAAAATTAAACGGAATGACTAAAATAATATCCGTTTTTTTTTACAATAATTTTTACAATTATGTGACATGTTCATTTTACTCCCAACATGAAAGAGCGTCAAGAAAACGGATACATAAAATGCTCTATATATACAAAATATTTTTAATATATTGATATCGCTATTAACACTTATGTATAAACATTTTATAGCACTTCCTTTTATACTGATATAACAATTAATGTAAAAATTTTTTAAATCAGTTTTTTTTGTTTTCATGCGTATTTCCCCGGAAAATGTATATAATAGAATAATAGAAAGTGGGGGACATGTTTTGAGTGAATTGAAATTAGAACAACCTATTTCGGCCACAGATCCTGCACTTGTTCCAGCCTTTGGATATGAATTACTAAGAGAAGTGCTTCTTCCAGACATTCTTGGAAGAGAAACAGCTTCTATTTTATACTGGGCAGGTAAGGCTTTAGCCAGAAAGTACCCTTTGCAGTCGGTCGAAGAAATTATTACTTTTTTCCAACAGGCAGGTTGGGGCACACTACAAATTAAATCTGAAAAAAAGAATGAGCTTGAGTTTGAATTATCGAGTGACTTAATCAAAAATCGCTTTAAAGAGTTTCCAGAATGTCACTTCCAATTGGAAGCAGGATTCTTGGCTCAACAAATGGAAGAACAACAACAGGTAATTACTGAAACGTATGAACACCCGAAGAAAAAGCTCGCTACGGTTTCCTTCACTGTACGTTGGGATAGAAAAGATTCTATTGAATAGTACGTAAAAAGCTTTCATATTTTTTATGAAAGCTTTTTAGTTTTATCTTTTTTTCTTCAAGTCATTGTTTTATGCCTTAACAGATTTTCCGGACAACTCAAATGCTTCGTGAAGCGCTTCAACTGCTTTCAGCATTTGTGCTTCCTCTATTACTGTAGAAACCTTAATTTCAGAGGTACTTACCATCTTTACCTGAATCCCCCCTACGGCTAGCACTTCAAACATTTCTGCTGCAACCCCAGGATTAGAAATCATCCCTGAACCTACAATCGACACTTTTGCAAGGTTTGGCTCTGCTTCTATACTTTCATATTTCAAGGAATCTTTATTAGCCTGAAGAACAGCCATGGTTTCTTCCAAATCTGTGCTTTTAATTGAAAAAGATAAATTTGTCGTTGATTCATTCGTCATACTTTGAATAATAATATCAACGTTTAAATGATTTTTTGCTAAGATGGTGAAAATCGTTGACAGATTCGTCAATCCATTTGGAAGGCCTAAAACACTCACTCTCGTAATTTCATCTTCAAAGGCAACACCTCGTACAACTAAACTTTGTTCCATTGATACTTCCTCCTCGATTATCGTTCCATTTTCTCGCTCCATACTTGACCGTACTTCAAGTGGGACTGCATAATTTTTTGCATATTCAACGGCCCTTGGATGCAACACTCCCGCACCTAAGTTAGCTAACTCTAACATTTCATCGTAAGAAACAGACTTAAGCTTTCTTGCCTCTTTCACATAACGTGGATCTGTTGTAAATACACCTGTTACATCGGTATAAATATCACATTTATCAGCTTTCAATGCGGCCGCTAATGCCACTGCTGTTGTATCAGACCCACCTCTACCAAGAGTTGACACCGCTCCATCAATGGCAATTCCTTGAAAGCCGGCTACGACAACTATTTTCCCTTTATGTAGCTCTGTTTGGATTTTAGTTGTATTAATGTGTAAAATCCTAGCATTTCCATGAACTGCCTCCGTTTCAATTCCTGCTTGCCAACCAGTAAAGGATATTGCTTCATAGCCTTTTTCTATTAACACCATCGACAATAATGCGATGGTCACTTGCTCACCTGTCGTAAGAAGCATATCCATTTCACGTTTATTTGGACGGCTTGAGATTTGATTTGCTAGTCCCACTAATTCGTCAGTTGTTTTCCCCATTGCAGACACAACGACCACTACGTCGTTCCCTCGCATCTTTTCTTCAATTACTCGATCGGCCACATGCTTAATACGATCTACATTTCCTACCGATGTACCACCAAACTTTTGGACAACCAATCCCATATTTACCCCTACTTTCTTTTCATCTCTTTCATGGGCTTTTTTTGAAAATACAAAAAAGCCATGAGAGATATCTCATGGCTGCGTGAATGAACGTACATAAATACGGACTTATACACAGTGAGATAGCTCTCCAAGACATACAGTCTTGACAATCCAGTATTTATTCAATACAGGACCAGCAGATATGGCAATTCAGAGACCTATCCACTTCGGCGAACATCCCCTTTCACAGCTTCTCATTGAATCTCAGCATTCTCAAAGCTGGTACTATTGGTGCTCGCACCTCTACCTTCACTTAACAATTAAGTGATTAATATAAAATTTTCCTAATTATAGCACAGCCTTCTGGTGTCTACAATGCTATTCTTGTAATTTTTTCATTAACAGATCTACTGTGTTTTGTGGAAGTCCAATAGATAAAAAGTCCTCTTTGTTTGCTTCCTTCATTTTTTTTACCGACCCAAAGGCTTTTAATAATTGTTTCTTCCTTTTCTCACCGATTCCCGGAACATCATCCAAAATCGACTGAAACACGTTTTTTCCTCGAAGTTGCCTGTGAAACGTGATAGCAAATCGATGTACTTCGTCTTGAATTCTTTGGAGCAAATAAAATTCCTGGCTATTCCGTTCAAGCGGAACGACCGCTAATGGCTTCCCATACAATAGCTGTGAGGTTCTATGTTTATCATCTTTCACGAGTCCAGTTATCGGAATGTCTAGACCAAGTTCATTTTCCAAAATATCTCTTACCGCTTCTACATGACCCTTTCCACCGTCTATCATAATCAGATCTGGAAGTGGAAGATTTTCTTTAAGCACACGAGAATATCGTCTCCTTGTTACTTCCCTCATCGATTCATAATCATCAGGACCCTTAACAGACTTAATCTTGTATTTTCGATACTCTCTTTTTGCTGCCTTTCCATCAATAAATACAACCATTGCCGAAACTGGATCTGTTCCTTGGATATTTGAATTATCAAATGCTTCAATTCGATGTGGGGTGTAGATGCCCAGCTGCTCTCCTAGTTGCTCGACTGCTTTAATCGTTCTCTCTTCATCTCTCTCCACGAGTGAGAATTTTTCTTTAAGAGCAATGCTTGCATTTTTTGTAGCTAACTCTACTAGGTCCTTTTTCTGTCCACGTTTTGGCTGCAAAACCTTTGTTTGTAGAAGTTGTTCCGCTAATTCTAGGTCTACTTCATCACGTAACAAAATCTCTTTTGGTTTAAAATGACTGGATTGATCGTAAAATTGACCTAAGAACGTTAAAAATTCTTCTTCCGCTTCTCCGTAAATAGGGAACATGGAGATGTCTCTCTCAATGAGCTTGCCTTGGCGAACAAAAAATACTTGAACACACATCCACCCTTTATCAACCGAATAGCCGAACACATCTCGGTCAGTAAAATCAGTCGTTGTCATTTTTTGTTTTTCCATCGTTGCTTCTATATGGGCGATTTTATCACGGAAATCCTTTGCTCTTTCGAAATCAAGCTCTTCTGCAGCAGCTTGCATCTTTTGTGTAAGGTCTTTTTTAATGTCCTTGTAACCACCATTTAAAAACTTTGTAATTTCTTCTACAAGTTCTTTGTAGGTCGATTCTTTTACTTCCTTCACACAAGGAGCCAGACATTGGCCAAGATGATAATATAAGCATACTCTATCAGGCAATGTTGAGCATTTTCTTAAAGGATAAATTCGATCCAAAAGCTTTTTGGTTTCGTTGGCAGCAGACACATTCGGGTATGGACCAAAATATTTCCCTTTGTCCTTTTTCACCTTACGGGTTGTAATCAGGCGTGGATGCCTTTCTGCAGTTAACTTAATAAAAGGATACGTTTTATCGTCCTTTAACATCACATTGTACTTAGGATCATGTTTCTTTATTAAATTTAACTCTAGAATTAGTGCTTCAATATTGGATGATGTAACGATATATTCGAAATCCTCTATTTCAGAAACAAGCCTTTGCGTTTTTCCATCGTGAGACCCAGTAAAGTACGACCTGACACGATTTTTTAATACTTTCGCTTTACCAACATATATAATTGTCCCTTGCCGATCCTTCATCAAATAACATCCAGGTTGATCAGGTAATAAGGCAAGTTTATTTTTTATCATCTCATTCAAAAGGTACACCTCCAACTACAAAACACTCTGATTGTATTATAAAGTTTTTTTGAGGGGATATATAGTAGGAGCCAACTGGAAAAGAAAAAACCACTCGGGATGAGTGGTTTACGCATTTTATAGATGAGAGTTTAAGCGCTCTTCTAAAGCTTCTTTCGGTTGGAAACCTACAACTTTATCAATTACTTCTCCATCTTTCATGATAAGAAGTGTTGGAATGCTCATAACTCCAAACTTTGCTGCAGTTTCTTGGTTTTCGTCAACATCGATTTTAACGATTTTGACTTTGTCTCCCATTTCTGAATCAAGCTCTTGAAGAACTGGAGCAATCATCTTACATGGACCGCACCATGGAGCCCAAAAATCTGCAAGCACTAGGCCTGTACCAGTTTCTGTTGAAAAGTTTTGATCTGTAGCATTTGAAATAGCCATTTTCATGCCTCCTTAAGTATTGCTTCCGAGAAATAAGTCTCGATTGCTTTTAGTAGTAAAATACTAACGTCAGTATATCACCGTTTTTCAGTCGATGCTAATAATATGTCTCGCTATTGTTTTCTTATGTAATTTGCCCTTTTTATGAAACGATATTCTTTCGTTAAAACAGCATAAAAAAGGAAAGAGCGGCTCTTTTAAACCGCTCTTTGCCCGTTACGCATTGATTTTTATTTTTTTAAATTCATCTGTTAATAGTGGAATTACTTCAAACAAATCTCCGACAATTCCATAGTCAGCCACTTTAAAAATATTTGCTTCTGGGTCTTTATTTATAGCCACAATGACCTTTGAGTTAGACATTCCAGCTAAATGCTGAATAGCTCCAGAAATTCCACAAGCGATATAAAGGTCCGGTGTCACAACTTTTCCTGTTTGACCAATTTGTAAGGAATAATCACAGTACTCCGCATCACATGCACCCCTTGAAGCTCCTACTGCTCCTCCAAGTACGGTAGCCAGTTCTTTTAAAGGCTCAAAGCCTTCTTCGCTCTTTACACCACGTCCACCGGCTATCACAACTTTTGCTTCAGATAGGTCTACACCCTCACTAGCTTTTCGCACAACCTCTTTAATAATTGTACGTAGATCTTTTATGTCGACAGTTAAAGAATTGACTTCCCCTGAAAGTGATTCATCCTTTTGAAGTGCAGGAATGTTATTCGGTCGGATTGTCGCAAAAATAATTCCATCCGTCACTATTTTCTTTTCAAAAGCTTTACCAGAGTAGATTGGTCTAGTAAATACAACATTTCCACCAGCTACTTCAATCGCTGTAGCATCGGAGATTAATCCAGAATTCAGTTTCCCGGCAATTCTTGGAGAAAGATCCTTCCCTAGTGCCGTGTGTCCAAACACAAGTCCCTCTGGCTTTTCTTCTTCAATCACAGCCAATAATGCTTGCGAATAACCATCAGATGTATATTGAGCAAGCTCAGCATGTTCAACCACAACCACACGGCTAGCTCCATGCTGTATTAACTCCTGTCCTAAAGCGCTTACACTTTCGCCAACTAAAACACCAACCACTTCTCCACCTTCAGCAATTGTCTTCCCCGCTGACAATGCTTCAAAAGACACATTACGTAATGCTCCGTCTCTAACTTCCCCTAAAACTAACACTTTTCTAGCCATCAAGTTCCCCTCCTGCAAAATTTAATTCCGCTCGTATGAAAAGAATAATTACACTACCTTTGCTTCTGTATGAAGAAGAGTTACAAGCTCTTTAACTTGATCGTTCAAGTCACCTGCTAACACTTTACCAGCTTCTTTTTTAGGTGGTAGATAAATTTCAATTGTCTTCGTCTTAGCCTCAACATCGTCTTCCTCTAGGTCAAGATCGTCTAATTCTAACTGTTCTAGCGGTTTTTTCTTTGCCTTCATAATTCCAGGTAAAGAAGGATATCTTGGTTCATTTAATCCTTGTTGTGCCGTTACTAGTAGTGGAAGACAGGTCTCAATGACTTCTGAATCACCTTCAACATCGCGAACAACTGTTGCTTTTGTACCCTGTATTTCTAGCTTAGTAATGGTCGTTACATAAGGGATTTCAAGTAATTCTGCCACACGCGGGCCGACCTGACCTGAACCACCATCAATAGCTACATTTCCAGCGATAATTAAATCAACTTCTTGATCTTTTAAGTATTGGGCAATGATTTTGGCTGTTGTATACTGGTCAGAAGCTTCCACATCATCTTCAATATTTACAAGTACCGCTTTATCTGCTCCCATTGCTAAAGCTGTGCGAAGCTGTTTCTCTGATTCTTCACTACCAACAGATATAACTGTTACTTCACCACCATGTGCATCACGAACTTGAATTGCTTCTTCAACTGCATATTCATCATAAGGGTTGATGATAAATTCAGCACCGTCCTCATTAATTTTCCCGCCAGCAATCGTTATTTTCTCTTCCGTATCAAACGTTCTCTTTAACAAAACATAGATATTCATAAGTTCCCCTCCTATATATCTAAACATTTATTTGGTTCTAAAGATTAAGAAAATTTATCTGAAAAAGGAAACCCACTTAGCAACTGCTGTGAGTGTTTGTCATTCCCCTGTAAACTTTGGCTCTCTTTTTTCGAGAAACGCCGATATTCCTTCCTGTCCGTCTTTAGACAGAAATACTTTTTCAAATAGCTCAACTTCTTTTTTAACCCCTGAATAAAACTCATTTGTTTTTCCATAATTAAGGAGTTCAATCGCTGCGCTAAGTGCTATAGGACTTTTCTTAGCAATCTTTTTTGCGATTTTATAGGATTTCTCTAGCAGCTCTTCCTCAAGGAAGGCATGATTGGCTAGCCCGCATTGAACCGCTTCCACTCCCGTGATAGGATCACTTGTAAATAACATTTCTGCTGCTTTAGCTGTTCCAACATATTTTGGTAATCGTTGCGATCCCGCAAAACCAGGTACTAATCCGAGTTGAAGCTCCGGTAAGCCAAGCTTTGCATTCTCTGTAACTAATCGGAAGTGACAGGCCATCGCCAGCTCAAGTCCCCCGCCTAAAGCGGCCCCATGGATCACAGCAATAATTGGTTTTGGGTAACGCTCCATTCGTTCAAACAAATCTTGACCAAGAGTGGAAAGACTACCAAAATCTTCTCCTGTTGAAATCGTTGTAAACTCTTTAATATCTGCCCCTGCTGAGAAAAATCTCCCCTCACCACGCAACACGATGACTCGGATATCTTGATGAAATTCGATTTCATCAAGAATATCCGATAGTTCTTTTAACACCTGAGATGATAACGCATTTGCTGGAGGACGTTCAATTTTAATTGTTGCAATGAACTCTTCATGAGACCAATGCAAAAAGCCCATAAGTTCTCCCCCTTATTCGTATAATAAAGATTATCTCTTTCCACACCCATTAATTAAAAGTTTCTGGACCGGTTCTGCAAGTGCTGTTAAATCATATTTTTGCTCATTCATGACCCAAGTTGTAACTGTTTCATCCATTGTTCCAAAGATCATCTGCCTTGCTAGGCGAATATCGAGATCTTGTGAAAATTCACCGGAATCTCTTCCTTCAATAAGTATATTGTCAACAACATGTAAATAACCTTTTAATACTTCATTAATTTTTAAGCGAAGGTCTTTATTTGATTGTCGCAATTCTAGCTGTGTGACGATAGCTAAATGACGATCCTTTGATAACATTTGAAAATGCATATCAATCATAAGTAATAATTTCTCTGCTGCGCTTTTCTTTCCCTCTATCTTCTCCTCAATCTTTTCTATAAAAGCCCCCATTTTTTCTTGGAAAAGAGAAATGAGGATATCTTCTTTGTTTTTAAAATACAAATAGATGGTGCCATCAGCAACGCCTGCTTGTTTTGCAATTTTAGAAACTTGAGCTTGGTGATACCCATTTTCTGCTATCACAATGACAGCCGCATCAATAATCTGTCGATACTTTGGTTTGTCTTTCTTCAAAATCATTCCCCTCCTTTCAAGAAGGTCATTGCACTTATGAATGAATCATCATTCATAAATTTATAATAGTTTGTAAACGTAATTCTGTCAAGAATTACACGTATTATTTGCACTACTATCATGCCATAACTACATGGACTGTACAAGCCTGCTTTCGCAAAAATAAACAGCCGACGAATCGGCTATGAAGAGTTAAGCCTGTTTCTGTTGATTGTCATCTCTTTTCATTTTTTCTTCTTCAACTAATGCTCTCCTCAAAATTTTCCCCACTGCCGTTTTTGGAAGTTCAGATCGAAATTCATACATTCTAGGAACCTTATAGGAGGCAAGATGTTTTCTCGCAAAAGAATTCAACTCTTCTTCCGTAGTAGTAGCACTTTCTTTCAACACAATATATGCCTTTACCGTCTCCCCTCGATATGGGTCGGGAACTCCAGCAACAACAACCTCTTGCACACTAGGATGCTCATACATGACTTCTTCAATTTCTCTTGGATAAATATTAAATCCGCCAGCGATAATCATATCCTTTTTACGGTCAACAACAAAGAAATAGCCTTCTTCATTCATATAGCCTAAATCCCCCGTAAGAAGCCAGCCATCTCTTAACACCTGGTCGGTTTCTTCAGGCTTGTTCCAGTATCCCTTCATGACTTGTGGTCCCTTTACAGCAATCTCACCAATTTCACCAGGTGGTAATGGCTCTCCGGTTTCAAAGGATAATATCACCGCATCTGTATCTGGCCAAGGCACCCCAATACTTCCTTTTATTCTTGGACGATCCCATAAAAAATTTGAATGAGTTACTGGAGAGGATTCTGTCAGCCCATAGCCTTCCACTAACTTCCCTCCCGTTATTTCCTCAAATTTCTCCTGTACCTCCACTGGAAGAGGAGCGGAGCCTGAGATACACGAATCGATGGAAGAAAGATCATATTTAGAAAGGTCTGGGTGATTTAACAAACCGATATAGATGGTTGGAGCTCCTGGAAATAAAGTTGGCCGTTGTTTCTCTATCGTCTTTAATGTTTGTTCTGGATCAAACTTCGGAAGCAATACCATCTTTTGTCCTTGCATTACAGAAAGAATCATGACTGCTGTCATGCCATATACGTGGAAAAATGGAATAATGGCTAAAATGATTTCTTCCCCTCGTTTACATTTATATAACCAGGCGTTACTCATCGCTGCATTCGAAACAAGGTTCCTATGGGTAAGCATGACCCCCTTAGGAGCTCCAGTCGTTCCACCGGTGTATTGAATAATAGCAAGATCCTCTTCAAAATCGACTGAAAAGCTTTTTATCTCTTTATTTGACTGCTTAATAATTTCTGTTAATAAGTGATGACATCCTTCATGCTTAACAGACACGGTAATTCCATATTGTTTCTTTTGGATAAATGGATAAATGAGATTTTTTGGGAAGGGTAGATAATCCTTGATAGCGGTTACAATTATATGTTCCAAATTGGTTTGTGTGAATACTTTGCTAACACGCGGAAATAAAATATCTAGTGTGATAATGGCTTTTGCACCAGAATCCTTCATTTGATATTCAATTTCTCTTTCTGTGTACAACGGGTTGGTCGGAACCACAACTCCTCCGGCTAATAAAATTCCGTAGTACGAAACAACAGCTTGAGGACAATTTGGAAGCATCATTGCGACTCGATCACCTTTTTCTAACCCGAGCTTTTGTAAATAAGAAGCTAACTTGCAGGCATGTTCATGTAATGTTTCATAGCTCATTTCCTTGCCCATAAAATGAATAGCCGATTTATTCGGAAACTCCTTTGCTGCGTTCGTCAAATAGGTTTGAACAGGTTCTGACTTATACGTTAAGGTAGCCGGTATTTCCTCTGGGTAATTAGCGAGCCACGGCCTATGTTCACTCATTCTCCATCCCTCCTACAAAGAAATTGTATAGAAATTTCTGATTACTCATCTTAATTATAATATAGTGAATAATATGTGACAATTTAAATTCTCCCCCTATATGTGTATGGAAGTAAAAAGTTGTCCTACTACAAAAAAATCGCCTGTAAAAGGCGATTTTAAAAGACTAAATAAAAAATTCCTATAAACACAAAGATTCCACAAAGGATTAGAAGTATTTTTGCTAGCTTTTCCATTTACGTACTCCTTTAAGATATGCCTGCCCCAATTACATACGATAATCCAACTGATATAACCATTGAAATTAACCCCACAGCTCGGTTGTCATTCTGAATTTCTTCATCAATTTTAAATTTTGGTGTTAAAAACTCAAAAATAAAATAAGCTACCAGTAGTAAAAAGAAACCAAATACTCCCCATCCAATCATGGTTATGAGTGAGTCATGCTGCTCAATCGAATGCCTAAAAATATTGGCGATTCCAAAAATTTTCCCACCAGTCGCCATTGCAACGGCAACATTTCCATTTTGAATTTCTTCCCAATTTCGGTATTTCGTAACAAGTTCAAAAATGGCAAGAAATACGATCATACATAAAATAACAACACTGCAATATGCGGCTATATGAACATATTCATTCTCCCAGAAACCGTTCAACTTCCTCTTCCTCCTACTTACTTGAACTCAACGATTGTTACACCAGAACCGCCTTCTCCAGCCTCACCAAAGCGAATCTTTTTCACAGACCGATGATTTTTCAAGTACTCTTGTACACCCTGCCTTAATGCTCCAGTGCCTTTTCCATGAATGATCGACACTCTTGGATAATTAGATAATAAAGCATCATCGATGTATTTTTCTACTCTAAACAGAGCATCCTCATAGCGTTCCCCTCTGAGATCTAGCTCTATGGAAACATTTGAATCTCTTCCCTGTATCGTTGTCACATGCTTTTGTACCTTAGGTTTTTCCGATTGGATAAACTCCAAATCCTTTTCTTGGACCTTCATTTTTAGAATACCTATTTGAACCTGCCACTCCTCATCAGATACCTTTTCAACTAAATGTCCCTTTTGGTCAAATGTTAATACCTTTACTTCATCACCAACATGGAATTTATGTTTCTGTTTTCGTGCCTCATTATTCAATGATTTTTCCGAAACAGGTACTGCTTCATTTAGTCTCTTTTTGGCATCAATTAATTCATGTTCTTTGATATCAGCTTTTTTCTCGATTCGCATTCGACGGAGCTCTCGAATGACTTCTTCCGCTTCTTGTTTCGCCTTTTCAATAATTGCTTGCGCCTCACGCTCGGCTTTTTCACGTAATATGTCTTTTTCTCTATAATAGGAGACAATCTCTTCTTGAAGATCCTTATGAAGCTTTTCAGCCTGCCTTAATGTGTCATGTGCCTCTTCTAACTCATTTTCGGCTTGTTTTTTACTTGCCTCAAGCGCTGCAATCATTTGATCGACTTCGTTACTCTCCGAGCTAACATGTGATCGTGCCATATCAATGACTTTTTCCTTTAACCCAAGGCGTTTGGAAATTTCAAACGCATTGCTTCGACCAGGAACCCCAATTAGAAGCTTATAGGTTGGACTTAATGTTTCAACATCAAACTCAACACTTGCGTTTATTACCCCTTCCCGGTTATAGCCATATGCCTTTAATTCCGGATAATGGGTTGTGGCAACTACTCTTGCCCCTGTTTTATAGACAGAGTCTAATATCGAAATAGCAAGTGCAGCTCCTTCCTGTGGGTCTGTACCTGCACCTAGCTCGTCAAATAGAACAAGACTATCAAAGCTTACATCATTTAAAATGTCTACGATATTTACCATATGAGAAGAAAAAGTACTTAGACTTTGCTCAATCGACTGTTCATCACCAATATCGGCAAACACTTGACCAAAGACAGCCATTTCTGATCCATCAAGGGCAGGTATTTGTAACCCGGCCTGAGCCATTAATGTACATAAACCGACGGTCTTTAGTGTAACCGTCTTTCCTCCTGTATTAGGTCCAGTTATTACGATTGTGGAATAAGTCTTACCGAGTAAAATATCATTTGGAACCACTTCATCCATGGCAATCAAGGGATGTCTTGCTTTAAACAAGGAGATGATTCCTTCGTTATTCATTTTTGGTTTAGATCCCTTTATTCTTTTACTATACCTTGCCTTCGCAAACATAAAGTCAAGGTCTGTTAATACCTCAATAATTGTACTTAACTCGCTCTCATACATTCCAACTTTTCCGGATAATTCAACTAAAATACGTTCTATTTCCTGCTTCTCCTTGACACGAATCGCTTGCACATCGTTGTTTAACTGCACGATTGTTTGCGGTTCGATGAACAGGGTTTGACCTGAGGAACTTTGATCGTGAATAATTCCTCCATAATGTCCTCGATATTCTTGTTTAACAGGTATAACAAACCGGTCATTTCGAATCGTGATAATTGCGTCTGAAAGCATTTTAGCCGCATTGGAAGACCGAATCATTGATTCAAGTTTTTCGCGAACTCTTGCTTCTTTTGTTCGTAGCTGACTTCTAAGCGAGCGTAGGGTATCACTAGCCGTATCGAGTACTTCTCCACTCTCATCGATTGCCATTCGAATGGGCTCTTCTAGTTCTGCGAGCACAATGATGTTACTTGCATATTCATCTAAAATAGGAATCTCTATTCCTTGTTCTACCATATCTTCTATAAATCGACGCATCATCCTGCTTGCATGAATCGTACTAGCTACTTGTACAAGTTCAAGTGGACTTAGTACTCCACCGATTGCGGAGCGTCTTATTTGCATTCTAATATCATAAATTCCTGTGAGAGGAACATTGCCTTTTAATCGAAGAACCTTTGCTGCTTCATCCGTTTCTTCCTGGCTACGTACCACCTCCTCGAAATCAGTCGAAGGAACAAGTGCATTTACTTTGTCTTTTCCTAAGCTTGAAGAAGCATGTTCTATTAACTGCTCTTTCACTTTTGTAAATTCCAATACCTTTAAAACTCTTTCTTGCATGGAGTGTGCCTCCTATTTCAAAATAAGGTCTTTCTTCTATCTTCTGTCTTCTTTTCGCCTTTTTAATAGCTCAAGAAATTCTTCCTTAGCCAAAGAATTGATAACTGATTGTTTTTGAACCCATCCTTTTTTCGCTGCAGATATTCCCGTGTCCATATGAGCTAATGTTTCAACCATATGAGCATCAGTATTAATTACAAGTTTTACACCTGCTTCTTGGGCCATACGTACGTGCTCTGAGGAAAGGTCAAGTCGATTTGGATTCGCATTCAATTCTAACCAAGTATTTGTTTCTTTTGCTAGTTCAATCAATTGCTCGATATCTACTGAATACCCGTCACGCTTTCCAATCTTTCTACCCGTCGGATGTGCAATCATATGTACATGTTTATTTTTCAAAGCTGTTTTAAGACGTCCCATAATCTTATCCTGTGGCTGTGAAAAAGAGGAGTGAATAGATGCAATGACAAAATCCATTTGTTCTAGAACTTCATCTTCATAATCAAGGGAGCCGTCAGGTAAAATATCCATTTCAACACCTGCTAAGATCGTAATATCATCATATTTCCGATTCAATTCATCAATTTCTTGACGTTGTTTCCGCAAACGCTCGACCGTTAGTCCATTTGCCACTTTTAAATATTGTGAGTGATCAGTAATGGCCATATATTCATACCCTTTTGCACGACAAGCTTCTACCATTTCCTCAATAGAATGCGAACCATCGCTCCATGTCGAGTGCATGTGTAGATCACCTTTTATATGGTCAAGAGCAATAATCTCAAGCTCTTCTGTATAATGTTCCACTTCTGTGCCATCCTCACGCATTTCGGGTGGAATAAAAGGCAAACCAAAGTGAGCAAAAAACTCCTCTTCACTATGAAACGTTACAATTTCCCCGGTTTCGATATGTTCCACACCATATTCGCTTATTTTTTCACCACGTTCCTTCGCTAGTTGACGCATTCTTACATTATGGTCCTTTGAGCCAGTGAAATGGTGTAAAGTTGTGGTAAATTCCTCATCCTTTACAAGGCGAAAATCAATCGAAACGTCAAACTCCAATTCCAAGATTATAGAAACCTTTGTATCTCCTTTTGAGACAACTTCTTTTATTTGCTCCATGGAGATCAGCTGCTCTTTCACCAATTGAGGATCAGCCGTTGAGATAATGAAGTCTAAATCCTTGATCGTTTCCTTCATTCTTCTTATACTACCTGCTCTTGAAAAGCGAATCACTCCATCCATTTCGGAAAGAGTAAGTTCAATCTTCCGTGCAACTGGTAACATATAGGCAAGAGGTAGTCGATCTGGTTTGGAACCAAATTCGTTGATTGATTGAAGAATTTTCTCCTCTGTTTTCCCTCCAAAACCGGCAAGTTCTCTCACCTTTTTGTCCACGCATGCCTGCTTTAACTCGTGTACATTCGTTATCGAAAGTTCTTTGTATAGCTTGGCAATCTTTTTCCCACCAAGACCAGGCAGTTGTAGAAGGGGAATTAATCCCTTTGGTACTTCTTCCTGAAGCTCTTTTAGTACAGAGGATTGACCCTCTTGGATAAATTCTATAATAACAGCAGCAGTCCCCTTGCCAATACCTGAAATGGTCGTAAAATCATCGATTTGTGATAAATCCTGTTCATTTATTTCAAGGCTATTTGCTGCTTTCCTAAAAGCAGACACTTTAAATGTATTTTCACCTTTTAATTCCAAATAGGTAGCGATCGTCTCAAGTAAACGAATCACTTCTTTTTTTTGTATTGCCACACTATCCACCTACTTTCACCTATATCCCATTATGAATGATTCACTTCTATTTCACCAATAATTTAGTATGTTTTGAAACCTACTATGTATTATGTACGTATTGTAAACCAAAAAAGTTTTTGAAAATAAAACAAAATAAAACTTCTCTTTAAAAAGAGAAGTAGTTATATAATCATCCTGTTTTATATTATCCCCAAAGCTCTTTCACAAGATTAGACAAATAGGGGGTATTTTCAACTATTCCCTTTGCCAGAGATGAGCTAGCTAAAGGTGATTGCACGGCTTCAATTGGTAGAAGTGCTGCTATGTATAAAATAATAAACAGAAGTAAATATACCTCTAAAAATCCAAGTATTCCTCCGGCCCAACGATTAAAAGTCTTTAAAATTGGTAGATTGGAAACAAAATCTAGCATACTTCCAATTATTTGTAGAACAATCTTTACTGCAAAGAAAATAGCAACAAAAGCAATTCCCCGGTAATATGCATCCTCCATATTTCCTTCTGAGAAAATAATTTGTAAATTTGATGCATCACCGAAGCTTGGATATGGAATCCAAAGGGTTAGTTTTGGTGCCAGTTCGGAATAATAGACCTTTGCTACAATAAATGCAATAATGAAGCCAGTAAGATGAATAAATTGAAGGATAAACCCTCTACGAAGCCCAACAAGTAATCCTATTAATAATATAATGACAATGGCAAAATTTAGCATATTCATTCAATCCTTTACTTCTTTAGTTCACTTTCTAAGCGCTCAAGTTGATCCTTTATTTTCAGATAATCATTTACAGCATTCACTGCTGTAAGAACTGCAAGTTTTGTACTATCGAGTGAGGGATTCTTCTGACCAATTTCGCGCATTTTATTATTTACTAAAGAGGCAACTAATCGAACATGTTCAACACTTTCGTTACCTACAATTACATACTGTTGCCCGTATATTTCAACCGTTGTGCGCTTTTTTTCTGCTTCAGACACAGCATTGCCCCCATTCATAAGAATCCTACACTATATCATAACATGAATATTATTTGGCTGGGAAGTTAAGAATGTCAAAATCAGACGAACTAAGGAAAAATATGTATTTTATTGGAGAGTGTAAAATGAGTCAAGTCGTATTAAAACAGTCTGGGGAACAAATAAAAAAGATGCAGGAGCACTACCAACAAAGCCTTTTACCTAAAATACCACCAGGTGGGGTGTTTGCAGCAAAACTGTCTGGTTGCTCCATAACTGCATATAAATCCGGTAAAGTCCTTTTTCAAGGTCCTTCCTGTGAGGTGGAAGCAAAAAAATGGGGTGATGCGGAACAACCTACGAATCAAAAGACACAGAAATCTTCACCAAATAAAAGCCATCTCCCTGAGCACTTTGAGTCTCTTTCTGTAGTTGGTTCGGATGAGGTAGGTACTGGCGACTACTTCGGACCTATAACTGTTGTAGCAACTTATGTTAGTAAAGAGCATATCCCCCTATTAAGAGAGCTAGGCGTAAAGGATTCAAAAGGTCTAAAGGATGAGCAAATTTCAGCCATTGCAAAGGAAATCAAGCATGTTATTCCTTATAGCCTATTAACTTTACACAATGAAAAATATAATCAGCTTCAGCAGTCAGGTATGTCACAAGGAAAGTTAAAAGCCCTATTGCATAACCAAGCCATTGGACATGTGCTGAATAAAATAACTCCGCAAAAACCGGATGCCATTTTAATCGATCAGTTCGCAAAAGAAGAAGTTTATTATCAGTATCTTAAGGGGCAAAAAGTGATCCACCGTGAAAATGTGTATTTCTCAACAAAGGCAGAAAGTGTTCACTTAGCTGTTGCTGCCGCATCCATACTAGCTCGTTATGCATTTGTACAGCACTTTGAAAATCTTTCAAAGGAAGCTGGATTTGTTATTCCTAAAGGAGCAGGTGCCCAAGTAGACGTAGCAGCAGCTAAATTAATTCGAGCAAAGGGAAAAGAAAGCCTTCCACATTTTGTTAAGCTGCATTTTGCTAATACAGAAAAAGCATGGAAACTGATTACGAAAAAATGAGAAAAGGAGCATTCCAATTTTGGATGCTCCTTTTCTATTTATCCTCTTAGTACTGCTCCAGCCTGCTCCTTCACAGCATCTAATACCTTTTCATGGGCCTTTGTTACTTCTTCGTCAGTTAGTGTTTTTTCTGGATCAAAATATCTTAAAGAAAACGCAATGGATTTCTTTCCTTCTTCCAAGCGATCTCCTTCATAAAGATCAAACACAGAAACTTCCTTCAGTAAACTTCCACCAACTTTTGTAATAATTTCAGAAAGCGTACCCGCAACCACTTCCTTGTCAACAACCAGCGCGATATCGCGTGTGATAGATGGGTAACGAGGAATTGATTCGTATTGTAACGGAGCAATTTCTGCTTCTAGTAAAGCCTTTAAAGATAGTTCAAATACATACGTTTCTTTTAAATCTAGTTCTCTTTGAACGTTTGGATGAATCTGTCCGACAAAACCAATTTTCTCATTATCTAAAAGAATTTCAGCTGTTCTTCCTGGGTGCATTCCATCCACGGCTGCTTGAGAGAACTCCACTCTTCCTGTCAACCCTAAGCGCGCGAGTAACCCTTCTAGCACTCCTTTAAGAACATAGTAATCAACAGCTTTCTTTTCCCCTTGCCATGGGTGCTGATGCCATAAGCCAGTAACCGCTGCTGCCAGATGTTCCTTCTCTTCTGGAAGCTTATCTTGTTCAGTCGATAGGAACACAGCACCTGTTTCATATAATGCAATGCTATCATTTTGACGAGCAACATTGTATTTTACGACTTCTAGTAACTGTGGCAAGATGCTCAGACGTAATACACTACGGTCTTCACTCATCGGCATCGCAAGTTTAACAGGTTCACGCTTATCTAGCGCAAACTGAGTGGCTTTTGTCTCATTCGTCAAAGAATAAGTGACTGCTTGAAATAATCCTGCACTTTCTAAGTAGCGACGGACGATTCTGCGCTTTTTCTGGTAATCACTTAATTTCCCTGGAGTAGAAGCACCCTTTGGAAGAGTTTTAGGAATATAGTCGTAACCGTATATCCTTCCAACCTCTTCAACTAAATCTTCCTCAATAGTAATATCGCCACGACGAGTAGGTACAGTTACTGTAATTTCGTTCCCTTCAACCTTCGTAACAAATTGTAGACGGGCAAAGATATCTTGCACCTCATCCATGGATATTTCGGTACCAAGCACACCATTGATTTTGTCTAATGTAATGGAAACAACCGCAGGCTCCACCTTAAGCGCATCTGCCTCGACAGATCCTTCTAATACTTCTCCATTTGCATACAGTGCTAGTAGCTCAGCCGCTCTTTCTGCTGCAGCTCTGACACGATTCGGATCCACACCTTTTTCATAGCGTGCACTAGCTTCACTGCGTAAACCATGATCCTTCGAAGCTTTACGAATGGGTGCTCCAACAAAATATGCAGACTCTAGTAACACGGTTGTCGTTGTTGTTTCTACCTCAGAGTTTGCTCCACCCATAACTCCTGCTAATGCAACTGGTTCTTTTCCGTTTGTAATTACAAGATGATCTGTTGTTAATGTACGTTTGGCATCATCAAGCGTTGTAATCGTTTCACCTTGATGTGCACGACGAACAACGATCTCTTTTGAACCAAGACGATCATAGTCAAAGGCATGAAGTGGTTGACCGTATTCCATTAAAATGTAATTCGTAATATCGACAACATTATTATGAGGACGTACCCCTGCAGCCATCAGACGTGTTTGCATCCATAATGGTGAAGGTCCAACCTTTACATTTTTAATCACTTTGGCTACGTAAAGTGGATTATCCTCCGGAGCATCTACAGTGACAGAAATATAATCGCTAGCCTTTTCGTTAATTGATGAAACCTCAGGCTTCGGAAGCTTTACTTCTTTTCCTAGAATTGCGGCAACCTCATATGCTACACCTAGCATGCTTAAGCAATCTGCTCGGTTCGGAGTTAAACCTAGTTCTAAAATTTGATCATCACGACTTAACAGCTCAAGTGCATCGTCCCCAACTGTTACCTCATTCGGGAATACGAATATCCCTTCAGAGAATTCCTTAGCAACAAGCTTGCTTTCAACCCCTAGCTCCTGCAAGGAACAAATCATTCCGTTTGACTCTTCGCCGCGAAGCTTTGCTTTTTTAATTTTGAAGTTTCCTGGGAGAACAGCTCCCACCTTTGCAACAATAACATGTTGACCTTTATCTACATTCGGAGCTCCACAGATGATTTGAACTGGCTCTCCTTCTCCAACATCTACTAAACATTTATTTAGCTTATCGGCATTTGGATGCTGCTCACGTTCTAACACGTGACCGACGACGAGTCCTTTCATTCCTTCATTAAGAATCTCAACGCCTTCCACTTCAATCCCACTTTTTGTAATTTTATCGGCTAGTTCAGAAGCTGTGACACCAGAAAGGTCCACGTACTCTTGAAGCCATTTATAAGAAACAAACATTCTTGTTATCCTCCTATTCGTGTATCGAAAATTGCTTTAAGAAACGTACATCATTTGTATAGTAATGACGAATATCATCCACGCCATATTTTAGCATCGCAATTCTTTCAGGCCCCATACCGAACGCAAAGCCTGTATATTTTTTCGAATCATAGCCAGCCATTTCAAGTACATTTGGATGCACCATTCCAGCTCCAAGAATTTCAATCCAACCCGTTCCTTTACAAACGCTACATCCTTTTCCGTTACAAATTTTACATGAAATATCCATTTCAACAGAAGGCTCTGTGAATGGGAAGAAGCTAGGACGTAAGCGAATCTCACGGTCTTCACCAAAGAGTTTTTTCGCAAATACATCTAACGTCCCTTTCAGGTCACTCATCTGAATATTTTCTCCTACCACAAGACCCTCGATCTGCATGAATTGGTGGGAATGCGTTGCGTCGTCATTATCACGTCGATAAACTTTTCCTGGGCAGATAATTTTAATCGGGCCCTTTCCTTCTTTCTTTTCCATCGTTCTTGCTTGCATTGGTGATGTATGTGTACGAAGAAGAATTTCTTCCGTAATATAAAAGGAATCTTGCATATCACGAGCTGGATGACCTTTTGGTAAATTTAAAGCCTCAAAGTTATAGTAGTCACTTTCTACTTCGGGGCCTTCTGCAATCGTGTAGCCCATACCAATAAAGAGGTCTTCGATTTCTTCAATGATTCTTGTTAATGGATGATGGTTTCCTGTTTTCACTGGTCTTCCTGGAAGTGTTACATCAATTGTTTCGGAGGCAAGCTTTTTAGCCACCTCTTCTTCTTCCATAACCGCTTGTTTTTCTTCAATTGCTTTTGCAATAACGTCTCTTACCTCGTTTGCCAATGCCCCCATTTTAGGACGTTCCTCGGCAGAGAGCTTCCCCATCCCTTTTAATACCTCAGTAATGGGACCTTTTTTCCCAAGATAAGATACACGAATATCATTTAGTTCTTTTAAATCAGTCGCTTTCTTTATTCCTTCAAGCGCTTCTTGCTGAAGCTCTACTAAGCGTTGCTCCATGTTCTTTCCTCCTTATGATTTTTAGACAAAATAAAAAACCTCGTCCCTGAAAGGGACGAGGTTTCATTATTCGCGGTACCACCCTTAATTAATGTAGACATCTTTCTCCTACATTCACTTCATTGTTGATAACGGCTTTAAACCGGTGCATCTTTACACTTCTTTAAGAAATGGTCCCGATGCCAACTCGGGAGGTGAACTTCGTTTACCTTTTCTATAAAAATGCTTTCAGTCTAAGGCATTTTCTCCCTAACATAGATGGTAGCAAACTACTTTTCTCCGTCATCGTTTTTTTATATGTAATTTTTGCTGTTTATTATAGTATACTTTCTTACTTATTTCAAACCCATTTTAGAGGAGGCTATATGCCTATTTTATCCACGTAAGTAATATAACAAAATTCCTGTTGCTACTGCAACATTTAATGACTCACTTTTCCCATGAATCGGAATATATAGATTAGCTGTCGTTTTACTTAATAGCTCTTTACTTACTCCGTTCCCTTCATTTCCGACGATTAAGGCGTATGATCCAGTTGATTGTATTTGATGGAACGGTTCGGCATTCTCTAATGCTGTTCCATAAACGGGGATCCCTCGGCCAAGAAGGTCGCTTGTCCAAGTAGAGATATCGCCTTTAATAACGGGAAGATGAAAGTGACTTCCTTGGGCAGATCTAAGCACTTTGGAATTATATATATCCACGCTTCCATTGCCAATTACCACAACGTCCACACCTGCAGCATCCGCCGTACGAATCATCGTTCCTAAATTTCCAGGGTCTTGGACAGCATCAATTAAAAGATAAGATGTTCCTTCTGTACCTGATGGCTTTTCTTGATGACATACAGCAAAAATACCTTGTGGTGTATCTGTTTCCGCCAATAGTTTAATGCTGTCAGCAGGCACAGAGACAATCGGAGTTGCTCCGTAATCAAAGCTTGAAGGAAGATCAATGTTTTCTTGTACAATAATTTCTTCTATACGACCTGCTTTTAGCGCTTCCTCCACTAAATGGAACCCTTCGACTAAAAATAGGCCTGTTTTATCTCTTTCCTTTTTCGTTAATAGTTTCTTCCATTGCTTCACCTTTGGGTTACTACTCGAGTGAATATGCTTCAAGGCAAAACCCCTTCTTTCCTTTTTTTCTCGGGTTTTCTTATTATAGCGTAACTTAAGTACATAATAATAACAAAAATAGAAAACATATTAAAGAAAATGAAGAAGGAGTGGGTAAAAATGAATCTTAACTTAAGAAATGCAGTTATTCATAATGTATCAGGAAATACACAAGATGAGCTACGAGACACAATCGTTGACGCCATTCAAAACGGCGAAGAAAAAATGCTTCCAGGTTTAGGAGTACTTTTTGAAGTCATCTGGAACAATGCATCCGACCAAGAAAAAAGCGAAATGCTCAAAACCCTAGAAAACGGCCTAAAATAGGGTGTCTGTCACCGCTCGTGGACAAATTCTTTGATTTGTCCACGGAAGGTGACAGACACCATCCGTGGACAGTTGGGGTGGTTTTGTCCGTCTGAGGTGGACACTATTTCCTCGCTTGATCAAACAAAGACAGCATGCCAAAGCATGCTGTCTTTGTTTGGTCTCTATTCAAGTGTGATGCGGTCTACTGTTTCACGATCTAGACGTTTGATGACTTCAACGATTAACTTAACTGCGTTCTCGTAGTCATCACGGTGCAGCATAGCTGCATGTGAATGGATGTATCGAGTTGCAATCGTAATTGCTAAGGAAGGGACTCCTTTATGAGAAATATGGATCGACCCTGCATCCGTGCCACCACCAGCAATTGCATCGAATTGATATGGAATTCCAAGTTCATCCGCTGTATCCGTTACTAAATCTCTTAATCCTTTGTGAGACACCATACTTGCGTCATACAGAATGATTTGTGGGCCTTTGCCCATTTTACTTTGCGCTTCCTTCTCCGACACACCAGGAGTGTCACCAGCGATTCCAACATCTACTCCAAACCCAATATCAGGCTCAATTGCTGCAGCAGAAGTACGAGCTCCACGTAAGCCTACCTCTTCTTGTACACTTCCAACTCCGTATACAATGTTTGGATGCTCTTCATTCTTCAATTTCTTTAACACATCAATCGCAATCGCACAACCAATCCGATTATCCCAAGCTTTCGCTAATAAAAGCTTTTCATTGTTCATCACAGTAAACTCAAAGTATGGAACGACCATATCACCAGGACGGACTCCCCACTCTGTTGCTTCCTCACGACTTGATGCACCAATATCAATAAACATATCTTTAATTTCTACTGGTTTTTTTCTAGCTTCAGGAGATAAAATATGTGGCGGCTTTGACCCGATAACCCCCGTCACGTCTCCCTTTCTTGTAACAATCGTGACTCGCTGCGCTAACATAACCTGAGACCACCAGCCACCTACCGTTTGGAAGCGCAGGAACCCTTTATCATCAATTTGCGTGATCATAAAACCTACTTCATCCAAGTGACCAGCAACCATTATCTTCGGACCATTCGCATCTCCCACTTTTTTAGCAATTAAGCTTCCAAGTCCATCAGTTGTTACTTCATCCGCATACGGAGCAATATGCTTGTTCATCACTTCTCTTGGCTCACGCTCATTCCCTGGAATTCCTTTGGCATCTGTTAATTCTTTGAGCATCGCTAAAGTATCATCAAGCTTTGTCATTTATTTCGACTCCCTTAATATGTATTATGTTTATAGTATACTAGCTACAACTTAAATGCACAAAGTATACATCAGTACCCTTCCTTCTGCCTTTTATAATTTACTTCATTTTTAGAGATATATGCTTCTTTTATCTCTTCTGACGTAAATCCAAGCATCTTACCTAAAACAAAATAACTTTCTAACATGCTACGATACGCATCAGTACTCCTTTCTGCAGAAAAGCGATGAACCGTTTCATACATGGATAAAAACTGATTTGTCACATTTTCCTCTACTAATGCTAGTTCTTCTACCTGAACATCACGCTCCAATCCACAATCAAGTCCTAATGATAAAATAAAATGAACTCCATCTACAAATTCCTCTAAAATCACTTCTTTTGGGGAAGCCCCTTTTACACTCCAAAACTTAAAACAACGTGTCTCATTTGCTAGTTCACCTAGTTCAACCAACAAAGCCAGAACCTTTCTACTTATTAGGCTATCTGCTTTTAATTCGTGTTTTTCTGCGATATGTTCATCCAAACCTTTTTGCATCTCAAATAACTCTCGTAAATCCATCATTTCACTCTTTTCTATGTATATTACTTTAATCATAATGAAATTAAGAAAAAAATTCACTTAAAAGCAACACTTTATGAAACCTTTTTCAAATAAAAACGTATATAAGGAAAAATGAAGAGTGGAGGGCTTAAGTATGATGTGGCTACTACGCATGCTCCTAATAGCATTTATCTTATTTTTAATATACAGCGCCTTCAAATTTGTGTTAAACCCAAAGCGAAAATTGGAGTTAGCTCACGAGCAAAAACAATTCTTTTTACTCGATGATATAAAAAATGTTCGAAAGAATTTCCTCTTAACCTATAAAGGGGTTCTATTCGAAGGGGAAAAATACTTAGGCACAACCGAGAACACCTTCGAGGTTGTTTCTATATTCATTTGGCCACATAGTACCTCTACGCTAAATGGTTTGTCAAAGGAAGATTTCCGTTATATTGAAATGGAAGTAGCTGTTTTTTATCCGAATGCAAAAATTGACTGGAAAAGTCCCATTCATGAATTTATGAAAAAATAAACGTTCAAGGGAACATCCCTTGAACGTTTTTATTAGCCCTGCTTCTCTAGCTTTGATTCCTTAAAAAAATCTTTCCACTTAATAATTGTCATCTTCTCCCTCAGTACATAAACAAGAATAGATAAAGAAAACAAAATTATAACAATCATCGTTGGAGTAAATTGACTAATAAATTGACCAAAGACAGTGTAAAAGAAAGCTAACGGAAGATTCGTAATAAAAGCTGCCTTTGAATACTCTTTAAAGCCACGGTGTCTTTCCATTAAACAAAAGTTTAATAGTTGATAGTGGACAAAAGGAACAAGTCGTAAAATCGAAATCTGACTAACTGTTAAATTACGATACTCTCCAAACCACTTTTTCCGAATCGAAGACAGTTTTTCTTGTGTTCTTGGAAATTTTGAAACGAGAGCAAAAAACAGGATGCTACTAATCATTAACCCAATAAGCGAGTATATCGTACCTGCTACTGTTCCAAAAAGAATTCCACCCGCAATACAGATGATGACTACAGGAATAAATAAAAACTGTCGTAATGAATGGAACAAGACGAATATTATCGGGGTGAAAACTCCACCAGCCTGAAACATGACAAGCAGTAACGCTAACTCCTCATCCATATGACCACCCCTTAAGCAGTTTCTTGATGTCTATTACAGCTTATCGAGGATGGACCATTTCTATGACAACTATTCCCTTAATTCCATACATAGTAAAGCAATAGACCGATTTGAAGAACAGTCAAAAACGGCAATCCCCATTTAAAGCTAGGATGCTTCGTTTTATGCCGAAAGGACTTCATTCCGATAAATGCTCCAAATGCTCCTCCAAAAAAGGCGAATTGCCAAAGTGTTGCTTCTCTAATTCTATATTCATTTTTCTTAGCCTTCTGTTTATCAGCATACATCAACGTACAACTGACAATATTTATTACCAATAAATAAATCCAAATATATGTAAGCATACAATACCTCCTTGAAGGACTTAAAAAAGCCACCCTCTAGTAAGAGAATGGCTTCTATAGACTAATAAGTCAATTATTTTGCTAGGCTTTGCTTAGCAGCTGCAGCTAATTCTGCAAATGCTTTTTCGTCGCTTACTGCAAGTTCAGCAAGCATTTTACGGTTTACTTCGATACCTGCAACGCTTAAACCGTGCATTAAACGGCTATAAGAAAGACCGTTCATACGAGCTGCTGCATTGATACGAGTGATCCAAAGCTTACGGAAGTCACGCTTCTTTTGGCGACGATCACGGAATGCATACATTAGAGATTTCATAACCTGTTGGTTAGCTACTTTGTATAATGTATGTTTTGAACCATAATAACCTTTTGCTAATTTAATAACTTTTTTACGACGTCTGCGAGTTACTGTACCGCCTTTAACACGTGGCATATGTTTTCCCTCCTAATTTGCAATTACTTAAGATTTACTAGTAAGTTACGGATGCGCTTGTAATCGCCTGAAGAAACTAGAGTTCCTTTGCGAAGCTTACGCTTTGCCTTTGTAGATTTGTTAGCGAATAAATGGCTTCTGTATGCGTGTGAACGCTTCAGTTTACCAGATCCTGTTCTCTTGAAACGCTTTGCTGCGCCGCGGTGAGTTTTCATTTTTGGCATTAGGGATTCCTCCTCATTACTTGTCGTTTTTAGGTGCTAATGTCATAAACATGCTTCTGCCATCCATTTTTGGATGAGATTCCACTGTTGCAACTTCTTTACAAGCTTCTGCAAAGCGGACTAAAACACGTTGTCCGATCTCTTTATGTGTAATTGCACGACCTTTAAATCGAATCGATGCTTTTACCTTATCGCCTTTTTCCAAG
Organism: Bacillus sp. Y1; assembly: GCF_003586445.1. Lineage (NCBI taxonomy): Bacteria > Bacillati > Bacillota > Bacilli > Caryophanales > Bacillaceae > Bacillus > Bacillus sp. Y1. The sequence continues at coordinate 3,709,741 of NZ_CP030028.1, forward strand.
AATTTAATCGCATTACGTAACTTTGTGTTAAAGTCATGCTCATCAATGGTTGGGCTAAGTCGAACTTCTTTAGTGGTTATGATTTTTTGATTTTTACGTGCTTCTTTTTCTTTCTTCTGCTGCTCAAACTTAAACTTACCGTAGTCCATAATACGTGCTACTGGTGGTTTCGCGTTTGGTGCAACAAGAACAACGTCAAGATTTACACGCGTAGCAATCTCAAGTGCTTCGATTTTTGATTTAATGCCTAGTTGTTCGCCATTTTGATCAATTAGACGTACTTCGCGGGCACGAATACCCTCGTTCAACAACATGTCTTTGCTAATAGCTGGACACCTCCAAGGTTTAATGCGAATACAACGTTTGGGTTAAGAAGATTTCATTTTCATAAGAAAAATAAAAAAGTGCGGATGAATGCACCCACACTTTACGATACCCATACGGTAATAAGCCTTTTCGTAAAACCTGCCAACTGCACTTTGGCGTCAATCAGGTGAGAAGCGGGTGCTTCTTCTTTATCTCAAACTCGTATTCAATTTACCTTAGCAACTATATCACAATAAATAACACATGTCAACGAAACACTTTTTTTATCACAACGAAATGAATTGTATCAAAAATATACGTATGTGGCAATACCTTTTCAAAAAATAAACATAAAGAGGATGATCATTCATCCCCTTCTGTGAAAAACCTTAGCGCTTAACTTCCATCTTTAAATTTTCAACAAACGTTTCAAAGGAAACAACCTCTGATTTTTGCTCCCCATATTTTCGTACATTCACTGCCTTTTCTGCTACTTCATTGTCACCAACGACTAGCATATAAGGAGTTTTTTGCATTTGCGCTTCACGAATCTTGTAACCGATTTTCTCATTACGATCATCCATTTCGACACGAATGCCTTCTGCCTGAAGAAGTTCTTGCACTTGCTTTGCGTAGTCAAAATGAACGTCAGGAGAAACTGGAATCACTTGAACCTGTACAGGCGCTAACCAAGTAGGGAAAGCTCCTTTGTATTCTTCAATCAAGAACGCAACAAAACGCTCCATCGTTGATACGACACCACGGTGGATAACTACAGGACGATGTTGTTTCCCATCCTCACCCACATAGCTCAAATCAAAGCGTTCTGGTAATAAGAAGTCTAACTGGACAGTAGAAAGGGTTTCTTCCTTCCCAAGAGCTGTCTTCACTTGAACATCAAGCTTTGGACCATAAAAAGCCGCTTCACCCTCTGCCTCAAAATAATTTAGCCCTAAGTCATCCATCGCTTCTTTTAACATGCTTTGAGCCTTTTCCCACATTTGATCATCATCAAAATACTTTTCTTTATCTTCAGGATCACGGTACGATAGGCGGAAGGAGTAATCATTGATATTAAAATCTTTGTACACTTCCAATACCAATCCTACCACTCGCTTAAATTCATCCTTGATTTGATCTGGACGAACGAAAATATGCGCATCGTTTAACGTCATTCCACGTACACGTTGAAGACCAGAAAGTGCTCCAGACATTTCATAGCGGTGCATCGTTCCAAGCTCGGCAATACGAATAGGAAGCTCACGATAACTATGAATACCGTGCTTATAGATCATCATATGATGCGGACAGTTCATCGGGCGTAAAACGAGCTGCTCATTGTCCATTTCCATAACCGGGAACATGTCTTCTTGATAATGATCCCAGTGCCCTGATGTTTTATATAAATCAACGCTTCCCATCACAGGTGTGTACACGTGGTCGTAACCAAGTCGTGACTCCTTATCCACGATATATCTCTCGATAATACGGCGAATCGTCGCACCCTTTGGTAGCCACATTGGAAGGCCTTGTCCCACTTTTTGTGAGTTCATGAATAAATTTAATTCTTTTCCTATTTTTCTATGATCACGTTCTTTTGCTTCTTCCAGTAGACGAAGATGTTCAGCCAAGTCTTCTTTCTTGAAGAAAGCTGTTCCGTATATACGTTGAAGCATTTTGTTATCGCTATTGCCTCTCCAATAAGCACCCGCAATACTCAGAAGTTTTAATTCCTTCAATTTCCCTGTCGATGGAACATGAACTCCACGACATAAGTCGAAGAAATCCCCTTGTTCATAAATAGTTACTGTTTCTCCTGCAGGAATGGCTTCAATCAGCTCAAGCTTGTATTCATCGCCAATCTCCTTGAACAGCTGAACAGCCTCATCACGACTAACTTCTTTTCGAACAATCTCAATGTTTTCGTTAATAATTTTTTTCATTTCTTTTTCAATTAAAGGCAGATCTTCTGGTGTTAATGATTCCTCAATATCTACATCGTAGTAAAATCCACCTTCAATAACTGGACCAACACCAAGCTTTACGTTTTTGTATAGGCGCTTAATCGCTTGTGCCATTAAGTGGGCACTACTATGTCTAAGGATTTCAAGTGCATCTGCACTATCCTGAGTGACAATTTCAATTGCTCCATCTTGCTCAATCGGACGTTTAAGATCATACAACTGGCCATCTACTTTTCCAGCCAATGCCTTCTTTTTAAGCCCTGGGCTAATGGAGGCAGCAACATCTTCTGTTGTTGTTCCAAACGGAAACTCCTTTACTGCACCGTCTGGGAACGTTAACTTTACAACATTTGACATAACCATTTTCCTCCTAAATATAAAATAAAAATAAAAAAACTCGTCCCTCGGAAAGGGACGAGTTTATAAACAACACGTGGTTCCACCCTAATTTTCACCTTGATAAATCATCAAAATGACTTTAGAAAAATAGATAACGGACTTTATCCGTCAGCCCATACTTAATCAATTGTTCAAGGCTGATGTTTAGAGGTGGTAAGCTGTTCAATCGTGTTAGGAAGTTTCCAGCCAAAGCCTTCCCTCTCTGATAACCGTATATAAAACGCTCATATCCTCATCATAACATTTATATCATGAAGTTGTATCTTATTATGTACGTATTATAGTTTGTTCATGAGGGAAAAGCAAGTATCTATCTAGAAATTCTCATCAGCAGCAAAGGCGAATTTCCTTTTTCGATCATGAAATAAGTTCATGGCTGCTACCACTACTCTTTCCTCAAAAAGATTACAGATCGTTCGAACCAAAGGCTGCTCTGGTTCATCGGTGTATAAATAAATCTTTTGGGGAGCCATCGAAAGCAACGGTGCAATAGTGACACTATCAATATAGACTGGATGATTGGAAAGTAGTTTCCGATCGATCAGCTGTAAGATTTCTTTTCTTCTTAATTCAAAGAATTTCTCATCAAAAAACGTTATCGAATCAGAAACAATTAAATGAATCACTTTCTTGATTGAACTTCTTCCAGCTAAAAATTCTCTGAGAGTATGAACAAAGATTTGGTACTCTTGCTCAAGTTTATACTCATCAATCGCAACCTCAACCACCCGCTCTATGAGTGTCGTAATGGAACGCAGTCGAAAGCGCAGGAAGGAGTCGAACGAGAAAGACAAGCGCTGTGAGAATAATTCGTTAATAGCTGATTCAACCAAATTATTTAATGTGTTTACATCGACAAAGGATAAGAGTTCCCTTCTGTTTCCATCAACAATAGCAGTAATAATATCAAGTATTTGTTCCTGTTCATGCTCGTCATCATAACAAAAATGTTCTTTTAAGATTTCTCGAGACCAATCCACTAATTTAATTTCCTGAATAAACTGTCCAAATGCTTTTTTCACAACCACTTCTTCCAGTTTTCCATCGCATTTTACTATATGTTTATCTTCAATTAGAAGAGTCTCATGATTCAAATGGAGTGAGGATTGTGCGTGTTTCTTTAGCAATTGGTGAAATCTTTTCGCATCCTCTTTATTTTGGAAAATGATCTCAAACAACCAAATCCCCCCTTTGGTGAAATCAACGCTTGAAAGGTCCATGCAACTGCATGTTCGTTTTCACAGTCTCTGCTTTCATGTATATGGGGAACTTGGTCAAAATAGAATAAGAGCCAGCGGACTTTTTCCACTGGCTCTTATATTTACCTATTTCCTTCTATTTGGACCATCCACTTGGACAGGGTGAGCTAGATATCTAATTCTCTCTAGAAGCCTTCTTGCTTTCATCTTCTCTTCTTCTCCACGTTGACTATACGTTAAATGATGCTCTAACTCGTTAAAGTTAAAGTTCGATGTAAAGAAGGTAGGCAGATTTTCAAGCATACGGAATTGAAGAATCGTTCCTAGCACTTCATCTCTCGCCCAACTTGATACCGTTTCAGCACCAATATCATCAATCATAAGCACTGGTTCTCGTTTCACTTTTTCAATTTTATCATTGAGTGTCGAGTCACCAATTGATCCTTTTAACTCCCTAATCAACTCTGGGAAGTAAACAATCATAGAAGATACCTTCTTTTTTGCGAGTTCATTAGCAATTGCTCCAAGCAAATATGACTTGCCAACTCCGAACTCACCGTAAAAATAAAGACCCTTTTGCTTTACACTTGAATTGTAGTTTTCTACAAACTCCTCTGCTAATGAAATTGCTTCAATTCTACCTGAGTAATCACCTGACATGTCAAGGTCCGCAAAGCGAGCGTGTAAAATCTCTTTAGGCATATACATACTCTGAATGAGCTTCTCACTTTTTCTTCTCTCGTCTGTCATTACCTTTCTAGGACAGCGGTCGTAATGAATCTCAATAGACCCACGAACAAGAACTAATTGAGGCTGATACCCCTGCATAATATTTTTACAGCCCTCAAGGCTCGGACATTCGGTACATTCCGTGCATTGAGTCGAATACTCATAAAGCTTGGACAAATTTCTTTCAATCATTTGGCTCGTAAGGATGTCACTATGCTTAATAATAAATTCTCGAATGTCCGGGTGCTGCATGACTTGCCGCTTTTGACGCTCATACCGTTCCTGAAAATTTGAGCTGGCGGAGAGTTTTTTTAAAGTATCATTAATTCGTTCCATTTAACCACCTCCTACTTTGTATATTTTTTTAATCTTTCCTGTAACGCACGCTTTTTCTCTTCGAGTGCATTATTTTCTGTGGCTGTTTGAGTAGGTTTTTCCTCAGCCTCTTTATCAAACCAATCCGGTAAGCTTTCTGTTCGTATGGCCTTTTTCCTAGTACTAGTCTTTGGTGTTTGGTTTGCTGTTTGCTTCCCCTCTGCCCAGTCTAAGTATTGTCGATGTTCTTTTTTAGCAAGTTCCATTGCCTCAGACACCGTCTGGACCCTTTTACGCGCCCAATGAGAAGCAATTTTATCCACATAAGCCTTCGTCAACTTCATATCTGTTTTCAATAATACATACTGAATGAGCACGTTTACCACGCCAGGAAGAAGCTTTTGTTGGAACATGACATCTTCAATAATTTGCAAATCACTTTTCGATGGTTCTCCCCACCAGATATATCAATTAACAATTGTCGAGGAGACGTTTTCTCAAGGTATTGAACCAATTTCTCTTCTTGAGTTTTAGGCTCCACCGTTGTTGTAACATGTGGAAGTGGTTGTATTTTATCTATTAATAACGGAAGTTGGTCAGAAAAGTTAAGCTGATACCAATCTCTAGCGGATTTTCTAAGTTCATCAATCTGAATTTCATTTGATTCATCAACTGCACTAATTACAATGTTTTTCATTTGGATCGGGTCAATCCCATAGAGGAAGGATAATTTCGCAATTGCTTCTCGCACCTTTTTATTGATGGCACGTTTAGGAACAAGTACTTCTGAAAGCCCTGCAAATAGCAGGTCAAAATCAAAATGTGCTTCATCAACCTTAATTGTCTCAGGGTTCACTCGATCGAAGTATACACGTTGCTCTTCAAGTTTCAGGTCATCTACCAGATGTGATGAAGGGTTACCTGGAACAGCAGAGTCAAATACTTCTTGAAACGACCTTGTAACATTCTCGTAGCCATTTTCTTTTCCCAATAAATGTTCATCACTAAAAAACCTTTTTAGTTTTAAAAATTGATTTTTACCTACTTTTCGATACAAATACACGTTAAGCATGCCATCTAGAAAAAACTGACTAGGTGATAAAGGTGGTTTTATTTCATATACAAATGATCGAAGCCCTTCCTCTGTTCGCACATACGTGGAGAGAAGGCCAATTCCTTCTAACTTTAGACGGGCATCGTAAATTTGTTTTAAATTACTATCCATCACGTTCATAAGAGCATGATGTGAACTACCATCCGATGATAAGCGGTTCTCGTCTATTTGCGACCAAAGAGTCATATAGAGACTGTATGCTATCGGACCAATCAGTGGCTGATATAAAAGTGTCAGCACCTTTCGATCATACTCAAATAACAAACCATTTGAGGCCACCTCATAGCGATCGACTGGTAGCATTTCCTGCCAATGCTGAGCCATAGGCTTCATTTCCTCTCTTAACAACAAACTTCCCTACTAATCCTTTTTTATCAATTCCTTCAATTCTTCAATAAAGACGTTAATATCTTTAAATTGTCTATATACAGAGGCAAATCTTACGTACGCGACCTCATCTAATTTTGCTAAACGATCCATAACCATTTCTCCAACTGCTTCACTCTTTATTTCCGATACTCCATGACTGCGAAGTTCTTTTTCTATATCGGAAGTTATTTTTTCTAATTCAGGCAAAGCAACAGGTCTTTTTTCACAAGCTTTAATCAGACCACGTAGAATCTTATCACGGCTAAATTCTTCTCTTGTTCCTTCCTTTTTTACGACAATCAAAGGAATTTCCTCTACCTTCTCAAAGGTTGTAAAACGAAAGGAACATTTCTCACACTCTCTTCTTCTGCGAATCGATCTATTTTCATCGACAGGTCTTGAATCGAGAACACGAGTATGATTATTTTGACATGCAGGACATTTCATAACATCAACTCCGAAACAGAATGGATTCTGCTGAATCTAACACTATCTTATTAAAACTTCATTTGTAGTACAAGCAATTCTATTCCCCTGCGTGTTTTCCAACACCAATATACGGATGCTTCTTATCTAACTCTTGATAAATACGAGTGATTTCTGCTCTTAAGCTTGGGTATGCTCCCAACAGCACCGTTTGTTCAGTGGAAACATTTATATCTACAGCCGTCTCATAAGGCTTAACCGTTATAATCGTAATAATGGCAAACATTTTCTTTCCACGATTGATTTCAACTGCAATTTCCCCGTGGTCAATGGAATCACTTACTACTTTTGCATTCTGATCATTTTCAATGATTTCTTTTACAGATTGAAACAAAGATTGGAGATTTACTCGATAATATCTCGTTCTAAGCTCTTCCTCGACATGATTTTCTTTTGTTTCGCATTGCCTATTAAATTGTCTAAACACCTGTTTCACAAACGACATAATTATTCCTCCAAATCGAAAGATGTATGTACATATATTTTAACCTAAAAGGACCGGCAATGTTAATGTTTCAATAAAAGAGAAATTAAAAAGAGGTGTATAATATACACCTCTCGAATTTCATAAGTTTTGTAAGCTACGATTATAGTACTTTCGCTTTTGCTTGTTTAACTTGAACAGGACCCATTCCACGAGGAATTTCGATGTTCTCACGAGTTTGAGCACCTAATGCTTCAGCGATATGGTCTGCTGCGATATTAGGATCCATGTCTCCACAAGTATACACATCAATACTAGCATAGCCATGTTCAGGAAAGCTGTGAATAGTTAAATGTGATTCAGAGATAATAACCACTCCACTCACACCTTGTGGTGCAAATTTATGAAAAGCAACCTCGCGAATTTCAGCACCAGATTTTAATGCCGCATCTGCAAAAATTTGCTCAATTTGCTCCATATCATTTAACTTTTCAAAATCACAACCCCATAACTCAGAAATAACGTGACGACCCATAGTTTCCATATTCAAATTTCCCCCTTTAACCATTTTTACTACAGTAACTGAATTTCCCTAATTTTTTGGATTATAACTACCACGGGGGAAAGTTAGTCCAAAGAGGTCCTAACCCTTTAAGTAGATATAGATTCCAAATTTCAAGAAGTTCACGATGACTAGTATACTTTGTTTGTTTTTTTTTTGCAATAATCTATTTAAAAAATCTTTACAAAAAAGAGGAAAAGTAAAGTCCCTTTCTTCTATTTCATACAAAAAATCAGTCTTCTGAGGGTATCCCAGAAGACTGATTTCTTACAACGAGCTTACTCGTTTTATATTATTTTCTGAAGCTAAAGAAAGTTGATTAGCCACATGCTTCGTTAGATCAACGACACGACAAGAATAGCCCCACTCATTATCGTACCATGCGAGAACCTTTACCTTGTTCGCACCTATAACCATTGTAGACAACCCATCAACAATCGCAGAGTGTTCATTGGTATTAAAGTCAACTGATACTAGTGGCTCTTCTGTAATGGCGAGTATCCCCTTTAGTTCATCCTTGGAGGCTGTTTCGAATACATCATTTATCTCATCTATTGTTACTTCTCGCTTTAAATCAACAACTAAATCAACTAATGAGACATTGGTTGTAGGAACTCTTAATGACATTCCATGCAGCTTCCCTTTCATTTTAGGTAGCACTAGTGAAAGAGCTTTAGCAGCACCCGTGCTTGTCGGAATGATTGATTGACCACAAGCTCTTGCTCTTCGAAGATCTTTATGCGGATTATCAATATTTTTTTGATCATTTGTATAGGCATGCACTGTCGTCATTAACCCATTAATTATACCAAACTTATCTTCAAGTACTTTTACAACAGGAGCTAAACAATTTGTCGTACAAGACGCATTTGAAATGATATCATGCTCATATATATTTAACTGGTGTTCATTCACACCCATGACGATCGTAATATCTTCTCCTTTACCCGGTGCTGTTAATATAACTTTCTTTGCACCCGCTTCTAAGTGGAGACTAGCTTTCTCTCTAGCGTTAAATTTCCCTGTCGCCTCGATTACGATATCAATATTAAGTGAACTCCATGGAAGCTCCTCTGGATTACGATGGTTAATTAACTTCACTCTTTTTCCATTGACCAATAAGGAATCTTGTTCAGCTACTACCTCACCATCAAACTTTCCGTGATTTGTGTCATACTTTATTAAATGTGCTAATGTTTCCGCAGGATAACTAGCATTAATGGCTACTATTTCTAATGTATCATCACAAATTGCCTTTCTGAAAACCATTCTTCCTATTCTTCCAAACCCATTAATCGCTACTCTAGCCTTCATGTTACGGCTCCCTTCAAAAAAAGTGTTATACTTTATTTCCGTAATTTACAATTAGTATAACATATTGGTTGCGAATTGTGGTGATAAAAAAACCTATTTTCAATAAAAAAACCATCACATTAATTTGTGATGGTTTTCCAATCCGTAAGAAGCTCTATCAGTTGTTTTTTCGTATCGTCTATCGTTCCATTATTATTAATCACTTTATCAGCAAGCTTACGTTTATCTTCAATTGGCATTTGGGATTGTATTCGAGCAAGTGCTTCCTCCTTTGTTAACAGATTTCTATCCATCAATCTCTGAAGCTGAACATCTTTCTTTACATACACAAGCAGAACTACATCAACCATATGCTTTAATCCGCTTTCAAATAAAAGAGGAATATCCAACACAACTACTTGGTCTCCTCGCAAAATAGCTGTTTCCTTCTTCTCATTCATCCTTCTTCTTACATCTGGATGAACAATTTCATTTAACTTTTGTCTCTTCACACTGTCATTAAAAATGATTTCAGCTAATTTAGAGCGATTAATCGTATGATCATCACTCAGAATACCTTCACCAAAATATGTAACGATTTGTTCGTATGCTGCTTCTCCTATCTCAACTGCCTTTCTTGCTTCTATATCAGCGTCAATGACCTCTATTCCCATTTCTTTAAACATATTTGCCACAGTGCTTTTCCCACTAGCAATGCCACCCGTTAATCCAACGACTAAAGTCATATTTAAGCCCTCCGTTTAACGTAAAAGCCTCCACAAAAGGAGGCTTTTCTCAAATTTTCCATATTCCAATAATAATTAACAATACCCCAGGTAAAAAGGCGAAGCGCTGAAGCCAGCTATTCTCTGAAAAATGTTTCCCAAGCTGTAATCCCGCATAAATAAAGAGAAAGCACATTAATGCAACAGCAGTCCCTAAAATACTTGGAGAAAAGTCTAGCATCGCAGCACCTATTCCGGCCCCAAATGCATCTAAAGATAACGCTAATCCAAGCATATAGGCTTCAATGCCATTGATTGTACCCGATTGATCAAAGTCTGCTGACATCGGCTTTCGTAATATTTGAATAACAATCCCAAGAGATTTAATCTCAAAATCAATGATCGTTTTTGGATGGGGAAGCATTGATGAGGCGGATTTCTCTGATCGAAAAAATTGAGCTAAAACCCATGCCCCTAATAAAATGAGTATGATTCCCCCAATACTCTCAGCGATATCAGGCGATAAGACGGACTCAATGAAATGACCAATAATCATCCCTACAGTGAGTGTTCCTGCAGAGCATAAAGAGATGACCGCGATTGACTTAAAAGGAATTCGCATTTTCCTCAGACCGTATGTGAAACCTACACTAAAACTGTCAATGCTAACTGCTAACGCAAGTAGTAATAATGGAACAGATAGTACCATTGGAAAGACTCCTTCCTAACAAAAAGCTAGGATAGTATATGATAGGAGCCCATCCAAGGTTCAACCTACTTCTTTTTTTGACATTTTGGACAAAACACGGTTCCTCGCCCACCGACGACAATTTTTTCTAGAGGAGTATTACATATTTTACAATTTTCACCTTTCCGACCGTAAACAAATAATTCAAGCTGAAACATCCCCATTTGCCCTTGAGAATTCACATAAGATCGTACCGTACTTCCACCCTTTTCAACCGCTTCACCTAGTGTTTCCTTTATTTGTTCATAAAGGATGATCCACTCTTTTTTCTTCAATGAGCTTGCAATTCTCTCAGGATGAATTTTCGATCGAAAAAGGGCTTCATCTACGTAAATATTGCCTAGTCCAACGACCACTGTTTGGTCAAGCAAGGCTGTTTTGATTGATCTTTGTGTTTTCGATAACCTTTTTTGCAAATAGGATGACGTAAAATCTGGATCAAATGGTTCAGGTCCGAGAGTAGATAAAGGTGGCTGGCTAAACTCTTTTCCTTTTTCAAATAAGTGCATCGTTCCAAATTTACGTACATCTTTGTAGCGGAGCTCTGTCCCGTCGGTAAAAGTAAAAATCACATGCGTGTGGAGAGCTACTGGTTCCTCAGCCTCAAAATGTGCATATCTACCTTCCATACGCAAATGGGAAATTAACGCAAATTTTTCAGTATATAAGATAAGAAATTTTCCTCTTCTCCCTAACTGAACAAATCTCTCGCCAATCAAAGCGTCACAAAACTGATCTACATCAGGATGTTTAATGATTTTTGGCCAAAGAACAGTTACCTTTTTGATTTCTTTATCCAAAATAAGCATTTCTAATGTACGTCGAACCGTTTCGACCTCTGGAAGTTCTGGCAATATTCTTCCTCCCTACTGCCTTTATTTCGCGTCAAACCAAGTCGGACCGTAGGAATAATCAACCTTAAGTGGCACTTTCAACTCCACTGTATGTTCCATAACGTCAGGGACGATTTCCTTCAATCGCTCGATTTCTTCTTCTGGTGCTTCGAATATTAATTCATCATGTACAGATAGCAACAATCGTGATTTTAGTTTCTCCTTTTCGAGCCTGTCCGCCATATCTATCATCGCTTTTTTAATAATATCCGCTGCACTTCCTTGAATCGGCGTATTCATTGCCGTCCGTTCCGCAAAGCTACGAAGGTTGAAGTTCCTGCTTGTTATTTCCGGGATATATCTTCGGCGATGCAGAAGGGTTGACACGAATCCCTTTTGCTTTGCATCTTTTACGATTTCTTCCATATATTCTTTCACACCTGGATAACTTTCTAAGTATCTTTCAATAAAGCTACCTGCTTCTTTTCGTGTAATATTTAAGCTCTGTGACAACCCATAATCACTGATGCCGTAAACAATTCCAAAGTTAACCGCTTTTGCATGTCGTCTCATGTTGGATGTTACTTCTTCCTTGGATACATGAAACACATCCATCGCTGTTTTTGTATGAATGTCTAGACCCTCTTGAAAGGCTTCGATTAGCTTTTCGTCATTTGCAATATGCGCCAACACCCGTAATTCAATTTGTGAGTAATCGGCTGCAAAAATAACCCAGCCTTCCTCTGACGGAATAAAGGCTTGACGAATTTTACGACCTTCTTCTAGACGTATAGGGATATTTTGTAAGTTCGGATCTGTAGAGCTTAATCTCCCTGTCTGAGTTAAAGCCTGATTAAATCTTGTATGAACTTTATTAGTTGAAGGATTAATTACTTTAAGTAATCCTTCAATATAAGTGGACTGAAGCTTACCAAGCTGACGGTAGTTTAATATTTCTCGAATAATTTCGTGTTCTGCTTCAAGCTTCTCCAGTACATCTGCAGAGGTAGAATAGCCAGTTTTTGTCTTTTTTGCTACCGGAAGCTGTAACTTTTCAAAGAGAATGACGCCTAACTGCTTTGGTGAATTAATATTAAAGCTTTCGCCTGCAAGATCGTAGATACGAGCTTCAATATTAGTTAGTTGTTTGGTAATTGCTTCTCCCATCGCATGGAGTCGGTCGAGGTCAATCTTAATTCCACACGATTCCATATCCGCTAAAATTAAAGATAAAGGAAGCTCTAAATCATAATAAAGTTCAAATTGTTCATTTGCTTTTAACTCTTGTTCGAGCTTATCGCGCAGATCTTGTAACACTAGTCCTTTTCGAACGAGATGTTCTCCAAGCTGTTCCGGTTCAGGGATCTTTCTCTTAGCCCCTTTTCCGTAAAACGCCTCATCAGAACTAATACTCGTAAAACCATAGCGTTTAGCGGTCGTTGAAATATCATCAACTGACTCGGCTGGATTCATAATATAAGAAGCTAAAAGTAAGTCAAACTCAATCCCTTTTAGGTGGATATGATGATGTCTTAGAGATACCTCTGTCCTTTTCGCGTCATACACAATTTTTTTAGAAGCTTCATTTTCAGCCCAAGTTTTAAAAACGGATGATTCCATTGCTACGTTGGTAGGAATGAAAAAGTTCCCCCTTTCATTCACTAGTGATATACCCACAATATCAGCATAATGATAATTATCATCTAACACTTCAATGTATAAAGCATTTTCATCCGCAAAAAGTTCTTCCGTTACTTCATGGACCGTTGTAAATTCAATACTCTCTAAAGGTTCTTCCACAGAAGCTCCTGTGTGATCCCCTAATTTATCCAGCAATGAATTAAATCCTAATTCTTTAAATAACTGAACAACCTTGTCACGGTCAAATTCGTCATATTCGAATTCCTCGATTTGTACCGTAACTGGAGCTTCTCTCGTTATGGTCGCAAGCTCTTTACTCATAATGGCCTGGTCTTTGAATTCCTCAAGCTTTTCTTTTAATTTCTTCCCACTCACTTGGTCAATCGACTCGAGCAGTTTTTCGAGTGTCTCAAACTCCGCTAATAGCTTAATAGCGGTTTTCTCACCAACTCCAGGGACACCAGGAATATTGTCTGAGGTATCCCCCATCAACCCTTTCATATCAATGATCTGCTTTGGTGTTAAACCATATTTTTCTTTGATATGCTCTGGAGTATATTCCTCAATTTCCGTGATCCCTTTTTTTGTGATCGCAACAGTCGTTTTTTCAGAACTCAACTGTGTTAAATCTTTATCTCCCGAAATAACCTTTACTTCATAGCCATCTTCTTCTGCCTTCTTCGACAAAGTACCAATAATATCATCTGCTTCATAGTTTTCAAGTTCATACCTTTGGATTCGGTATGCGTCCAATACTTCTCGAATAAAAGGGAATTGTTCGGATAGCTCAGGAGGTGTTTTTTGACGTCCTCCCTTATACTCACTAAATGTCTTATGGCGGAAGGTTGTTTTTCCAGCATCAAACGCAACCATTATATGTGATGGCTTCTCATCCTCCAATATCCTTAAGAGCATCATCGTAAATCCATAAACGGCATTCGTATGAATTCCTTTATCATTGTTTAGCAATGGCAGAGCAAAAAATGCCCGGTAGGCAATGCTATTTCCATCAATTAATACGAGTTTCTTTTTCAAAGGAAGCCTCCCTTTCTAACTAAAGCTTGTCTCATGTCATATGTAAAAAAGCCAGTGTTTTCCTTCTTTATTCTACCATGACCATGATAGGAAAGGAAAACGCCGGCTTCATATTTACTCTGTATATCCCATAAGCAAACGGGCATAAGGTGAATCTGATGGCAGAACAATAACCGTTTCACCGTTAATTGTCTTTTTATACGATTCTAATGTTCTAAATAATTGATAGAAGCTCGGGTCTTTTGAGAATGCCTCATTATATACCTTTGCAGCTTGTGCTTCTCCCTCCGCACGAATCGTTTCGGCATCTGCTTGCGCTTTCGCTAGCGTTTCTTTTACCTGGCGATCAGTATCTGCAATAATAATATTTTTCTGTGCATCTCCTATTGATAAATACTCCTGTGCTTTTGATTCACGTTCTGAGATCATCCGAGTGAACACCGACTGTTCGTTTTCCTTCGGGAGATCTGTTCTTTTCATACGCACATCTGTTACAACAATTCCGTAATTATCTTGTGAGAGAAGCTCATTAACCTTCTCTGTAATTTTATCATTTAAAGAACCTCTAGTAGACGCCTCATCATTAATGATTTCTTCGTAGTTTAACTTTCCAAGCTCAGATCGAACAACTGAGTAAATAAACTCCTCCATTCTACCTTCAGCATTTTCAAGCGTTCTCGCATTCGAAATCATTTTTTTAGGATCCTCAATTTTCCAAACAGCATAGTTGTCAATTAACATTCGTTTTTTATCTTTCGTATTAATTTCAGCTTCATTTACATCATAGGTCATTTGATATTTTGGTAGAGTTGAAACACTTTGAACAAATGGAATTTTATAGCTTAGACCAGGAGTACTCTCAATTCGAACCACTTCACCGAATTGGCGAATTACTCGATATTCTCCTTCCTTAACGATAAATAAATTGGTGAGAGTGATCCCAATCAATAGAAGGATTAAAAGAGCAATCAGTCCAAATTTGGTATAATTCCGCCACTTAAAACCATCTCCAGAACGCTCTTTCATATCGATTACATTTCCATCACTCATTGTTTCCACTCCCCTCTGCCTGTGGTTTTGCTTCTTCTTTTTCTAGAGGTCTAATCGGGAAATACTTCAATGTATCACCATCATCATTCATGATATAAATTTCTGTTCCTGGTAATACTTCCTCTAATGTTTCTAACACAAGCCGTTGTCTAGTTACTTCAGGATTGTTTTTATACTCATCGTAAAGCTTATTAAAAACCGCTACATCCCCTCTAGCAATCTCGATCCTTGCTGATTGGTCCCCCTCAGCTCTTGAGATAAGGGCTGTCTTTTCCCCTTCTGCTTCATTAATTTTTTGATTTTGGTACTTCTTTGCTTCATTAATTTTTGTATTCATGGTTTCACGAGCATCTGTAACATTGGTAAATGCTTTCCGAACCTCTTCGTTTGGAAGCTCCACATCTTGCAGCTTCACCGCCATAATGGTAATCCCTATATCATATTTATCCATTAACGTCGACAGTAGCTCTCTGACACTTGCTTCTATTTCTGCTTTCCCAGAGGTTAATGCATCATCAATTTTGGAGCTTCCTATAATACTACGAAGAGAAGCTGAAGTGGCATCACGTAATATCTCTTCTGGATTATCCGCATTATATAGATATTTTGAAGGCGTCGTAATCTTCCATTGAACAACAAGATCTGCTAGAACGATATTTTCATCTCCAGTAATCATCTTTGTTTCATTATCGAATTCAACAATTTCTCCATCTTTTTCTTCATAACCAAATTGTAAGCTAAACGTTTCCTTCGAAAGCTTCTCTACATTTTGAATAGGCCAAGGCATTTTAAAATGTAACCCAGGTTCTGTTATACCTTCTTCTACCTTCCCAAAGGTTAATATTACAGCCTGTTCAGATTCATCAACGGTATACCACGTCGTAAAAACAACAAAACTTAATACTATGATTAAAAATATTAGACCTACCAGTGAATAAATTCTTTTTAAGCTAAGCAACAACCTTCACCTCTTTCCCTTTAATATGAACAGTTAATTGATATACGAAATGTACGTGAAAAAGGTTTCAATAAAAAAGAAAAGGTGAAAGCGGGGTTAGCTTTCACCTTTTCTTTAGGTCCTTGGATGAAGGGGTTTTCCCTTACGATATTACAGAACAATTATTAAGGAATATTATAATAAATGTAAATGTACTGTAAAATTTGTATCCAAGTCACCTGTATTACTTAGGAATCTCTTTTAGTAGTTCAATAATGAAAGTGGTCCCTCTTCCAACCTTACTTTCCACTCGGATATTCCCTCTATGAGCCTCAATCAAATGCTTCACTATAGCTAAGCCTAGACCAGTACCACCGGAGTTTCTACTTCTTGCCCGATCCACTCGATAAAAACGTTCGAAGATTCTTGGAATTTCCTTTCGCTCAATTCCAATCCCCGTGTCTATTACCTTTATTCTTATCTTGCTTGTCCTCTCACGAACTTCGACCTTTACCGAACCTCCTTCTGGAGTGTAGGAAATGGCATTGGTTATTAGATTAATAAACACTTGTTTTAATCTATATACATCACCTTCAACAAAGATCACTTCTTCCTCGGCTTCAAATTGAAGGTCAATTTTCTTTTCAAGTGCCTTACCTGCTAATATTGGAAGAACTTCGTGTAACACATCAACAATATTTATTTTTTGAATGGACAATTGAAAGCCTTGCTTCTCCATCTTCGAAAGATCTAATAAGTCTTGTATTAATGTTTGTAAACGATCGCTTTCTTTCAAGATAATCGTTAGGAAAGCCTCTAAAGTCTGCTTGTCCTCCATGGCTCCATCTAACAGGGTCTCAGAAAATCCCTTTATAGAAGTAATAGGTGTCTTTAGCTCATGTGATACATTTGCAACAAAATCTTTACGCATTTGTTCAAGCTTTTTAATCTCGGTGATATCATGGAAAACTAATAAAATCCCTTTCCAAACATCGTTTAAGCCGATAATTGGGACACCATAAACTTCAAAGTGTCTTCTCTCAATCCCTACAGGTACAATTAGTTGTTTTCTAATTTTGTGCTCAGTCATAAAAATTTCTTCGATTAAATCACAAATGTCTTTTTGGTCAATCACTTCGTAGTAAAGTTTTTCTAAATATTCATTTGATTCTACTTGAAAAATTTCTTTATACGTCCGATTGACCAAATTAATATAGCCACGGCTATCGATTAATATAAGTCCGCTTCCCATATTTTCAATCAAGGTCCCTAAGCGATCTTGTTGAATTTCCTTTGACTTCATGAGTTCCTGTAGGTTTCGTGCTAAAACATTAATTGAACTGCTAAGCATACCTGTTTCATCAGCATGATCCTCGTACGTTCTAGCACGATAATTTCCTTTCGCAAGCTCAATAGCTACATTGGTAGCTGACTCAATCGGCTTTGTGTACATGGTTGTTATTTTATAACCCAATAAAATAATGACAAATAACGCGATCCCGAGTGAAATCGTTAATATCCACCAGATCTGTTCGTATGCATTTTTTATTTCTGTTAGTTTCGTGCTTAATACAATGATTCCCTCAGTCTCACCATCAAAATCTACATTGTCCCAATAGTAGTGAAGATTATATCCTCCACCTACTTCAATGATTTCATCTTCTTTTTCTAATTGATTTTCAAAGATGGACTTAAGGACACTTTCATGCCTCTTATTACTTGTATTTTCAAGGGCACCACTATCATAAACGAGATTTCCGTTTTTATCTAATATAGTAATTCGAGAACTTAGCGTATCACTAAAATCGTTTATTCTATCTTTAGAAATATGACCTATGCCACCAGTATCTTGAATATACGTAGAGACTAACTTTGTTTCCTGCTTCATCCTCCCATCAAAGGAATCAATATAGTATCCTTTGAACAATTGTCCTAACAATAGGCCTAACCCAATAAGAACAATGAAAATAAGCATAATTAGGGCAAACAAAAGTCTCGTTCGAAATTTTATCATTCTCCCTTAGGCTCCTCCATCTTATAGCCTAAGCCTCGAATCGTTTTTATATAAACTGGTTTTTTCGTATTTTGTTCAATTTTCTCTCTTAAGTGGCTAATATGAACATCAACAATTCGCGTGTCTCCTGCAAAATCATAGTTCCATACCGCACTTAGAAGCTGATCTCGTGTTAGAACTCTTCCTTTATGTCTTGCTAAATAGAGTAATAATTCGAATTCCTTGGGAGTGAGCTCCAGTAATATATCTCCAGAATACGCCTCGTACTGTTCAGGATAAATTTTCAGTTCTGCCACCTGAAGCACATCTTTTTCCTCTTCTTGTACCACAACTGGTTCTGGTTGTACTTGGGTTCTTCTAAGAATTGCTTTGACTCTCGCTACGACTTCTCTTGGACTAAACGGTTTTGTCATGTAATCATCTGCACCTAGTTCAAGTCCGAGAACTTTGTCAAACTCATCGTCTTTTGCAGTCAACATAAGAATAGGCGTCAAGATTTTTTGTTGACGAAGATGCTTACAAACTTCAATTCCATCAAGCTTCGGAAGCATTAAGTCCAAAATAATTAAGTCTAGCTCCTGTTCCAAAGCAATATTTCGTCCTTCTTCCCCATCCGCAGCAGTTAACACTTCATAACCAGCCTGTTGTAAATTGTACTGCAGGAGCGTTACAATTGACTGCTCATCATCGACTACAAGCACTCTTTTTTCCATAAAAGCCTCCAAATTCACTTATTACCCCATCATCCACATCCATTATAATACATATTCATTTAATAAAGATAACAAAAAATTCATAAAAAATAGACGTACTCTAAAAAAGCACGTCTATTTCCTGTTAAAAATTTTCCAAAACATTACCATCTAATGCCTCAAGTTGATGAGGAGGACAAACTAAAAGGAGTCCTTTTAGCACTTGTTCTCCCTCTTCATTTTTTCCTTCAACTGTAATTTCAATTGTATGATTGCTTATACTTACTTCGGACACTTCAAACATGAAATCAATCATTTCATAATGATAAACGGGTTTCATATATTCAATTTCCTGTTTTAGGATATGACTACCTGGTCCTGGCAAATATTTTGATACAGCAGAAGTAACGATTCCGGTGAGCATAATGCTTGGTACCAGCGGCTTCTTAAAAGGAGTTTGTGAAGCATAATCATGCTGAATATACAACGGGTTCGAATCATTCGTTAGACCAAGATATAGTAGTAAGTCCTTATCTTCAATCTTTTCTGTCAGGGAAAGTTTTTCTCCTCTAGAAATCTCATTAATTTTCCGGCCCATTTTTCTCTTTTTACCTAACAACATGGTGACGATACCTCCAATAAATGAAATCGTTCTCATATCGAATCTTATACATTTATTATAGCAAAAGCATAGAAGAACAAAAAATTCGGGGGAACCCCCCCGAATTTTCGATTTTATTATACTAAAACGTCCATAACATTTCGTACAGCAGCTGCTGATTTATCTAAAGCACTCTTTTCTTCATCAGTTAACTCAAGCTCAATTACTTGTTCTATTCCGTTAGCTCCGAGGATCGTTGGTACCCCAAGGTAAATACCTTTATATCCATATTCACCCTCAAGGTAAGCAATAGATGGGAGAACACGACGCTGATCTTTTAAAATTGCTTCACACATTTCTACTAGAGAAGCAGCAGGTGCATAGTAAGCACTTCCATTTCCTAATAGATTAACAATCTCTCCTCCACCTTTTCTCGTACGTTCAACAATAGCCTCTAAGCGTTCCTTCGGAAGTAATGTCTCAAGTGGAATGCCACCAGCATATGAGTATCGAACAAGAGGGACCATATCGTCACCGTGGCCACCTAGTACAAAGCCAGTTATGTCTTTAACAGATAAGTTTAACTCTTGGGCCACAAATGTACGGAAGCGTGCAGTATCTAGAACGCCTGATTGACCAATGACACGATTTTTCGGGAAACCAGTTTCTTGGAAAACAGTATATGTCATCGCATCCACTGGATTTGTCAATACGATAATCGTACAGTTTGGTGAGTACTTAGCTACTTCAGAAGCAACCGCTTTCATAACCTTTTGATTGGTTTGAACGAGATCATCGCGACTCATTCCTGGTTTTCTCGCAATTCCAGCAGTGATAACAACAATATCTGAATCCTTTGTATCTGCATAATCTGCTGTACCTGTAATATTTGCATCAAACCCTTGAACCGGACTTGCTTCAAGCATATCTAGAGCCTTTCCCTTTGTTGGATTTTCCATTTGAGGTATATCCAGCAAAACGACATCTCCAAGTTCTTTTTGTGCAAGTAGAAAAGCTGTTGTAGCTCCAGTAAAACCCCCACCAATTACCGAGATCTTTTTACGCTTCATTGACATAACCTTTTCCCCCTACATTTTAAAAGTCATTGTTCTAAGTCACTTTTCATAAAGGTAAACAATTATAAAAAGGCTGTTCTAGAAAGAACAGCCTCTAGAACAAAATTATCCCATGTTCTTAATAAGCACATCTCCAAATTCTGAGCACTTCACTTCTGTTGCTCCGTCCATCAAACGAGCAAAGTCGTAAGTAACCACTTTAGAAGCGATTGACTTCTCCATTGAATCGATGATTAACTTCGCTGCTTCATTCCAGCCTAGGTGTTCAAGCATTAATACACCAGAAAGAATAACAGATGAAGGATTTACTTTATCTAATCCAGCATACTTTGGTGCTGTACCGTGTGTAGCTTCAAAAATAGCATGACCTGTTACATAGTTGATGTTTGCGCCAGGAGCAATTCCAATTCCACCTACCTGTGCAGCAAGTGCATCAGAAATATAGTCTCCATTAAGGTTCATTGTAGCAACTACATCAAACTCACGTGGGCGAGTTAGAATTTGTTGAAGGAAAATATCTGCAATTGCATCCTTCACGATGATTTTCCCTTGAGCTTCTGCATCTGCTTGAGCTTGATTTGCTGCCTCTGTGCCTTGTTCATCTTTAATACGGTCATACTGTGCCCATGTGAACACTTTATCGCCGAATTCTCTCTCAACAAGCTCATAACCCCAGTTCTTAAACGCACCTTCAGTGAATTTCATGATGTTACCTTTATGAACAAGAGTTAGAGATTTACGTCCCTCTTTGATCGCATACTCAATTGCAGCACGAACTAGACGAGCAGTTCCTTCTTCAGACACTGGCTTGATCCCAAGTCCTGATGTTTCTGGGAAGCGGATTTTATTTACTCCCATTTCATTCTGAAGGAAAGAAATAAGCTTTTTCACGTCATCCGAACCTTTTGCATACTCAATACCAGCGTAAATATCTTCCGTATTTTCACGGAAGATTACCATATCCGTATCTTGTGGACGTTTAACTGGAGAAGGAACTCCTTCAAACCAGCGAACTGGACGTAAACATACATATAAATCAAGCTCTTGGCGAAGAGCAACATTCAGTGAACGAATTCCGCCACCAATTGGTGTTGTTAAAGGCCCTTTAATAGCGATCAAATATTCGTTAATTAACTCTAACGTTTCGTTTGGCAGCCATTCTCCAGTTTGATTGAACGCTTTTTCACCTGCAAGTACTTCTTTCCATACAATCTTCTTTTCACCGTTATAAGCTTTTTCAACAGCAGCATCTAGCACTCTAGAAGCTGCAGCCCAAATATCAGGGCCCGTGCCGTCTCCTTCAATAAAAGGTACTACTGGATGATTTGGTACATTTAAAACTCCATTTGTTACAGTAATTTTTTCACCTTGCATAGTATAATTCTCCCTCCATTTTGTCTAACAAGATGTGCTCCACTTAAGGTCAATCAATATGTATAAAAGATTTCTATCCATAGCGGGCATCATCAGAATCAAAGGTTAGAGCCAAATGCCTCTAACCTCTCCTCTCTATTACAGCAATATTTTAGCTAAAAGTAAAATGCTGTATTCTATTTAATTTTATCCTCTTTGCTCAACCGCTACATATTTTTGCATTCCAGGACCAGTATAATCTGCTCTTGGACGAATCAATCGATTATTTTCATATTGTTCAAGAATATGAGCTAACCAACCCGAAACGCGGCTTACTGCAAAGATTGGAGTAAATAAATCGTGGTCAATTCCTAAGCTATGATATACAGAAGCAGAGTAGAAGTCTACATTTGGTGGAAGATTCTTTTCACCGGTTACAATGTTTTCAATTTTTGTAGACATTTCAAACCAATGTGGTTCGCCTGTTAAGTTAGTAAGTTTCTCTGCCATAAGCTTTAAGTGTTTTGCACGAGGGTCTCCTTTTCTGTAAACACGGTGACCAAAGCCCATGATTTTTTCCTTGTTCGCTAATTTGCCACGAACATAAGTATCAACATTCTCTAAGGTTCCAATCTCAGTTAACATCTTCATTACAGCTTCATTTGCTCCACCATGTAAAGGACCTTTTAATGCTCCAATAGCTGATGTTACACCAGAGTATACATCCGATAAAGTGGCTACACATACACGTGCCGTGAATGTAGATGCATTTAATTCATGATCTGCATGAAGGACAAGTGCCTTGTTAAAGGCTTCCACTGCAATTGGCTCTGGCTCTTTTCCTGAAAGCATGTAAAGGAAATTAGCTGCAAAGCTTAAGTCTGTTCTAGGTGGAATTGGCTCCAACCCTTTTCGAATACGCGCAAATGCTGTCACAATTGCAGGCATCTTAGCTTGAAGACGAACTGCCTTGCGATAGTTTGCTTGCTCTTCCATTACATCGCTTTCTTCGTCATACAAGCCTAATAGCGAAACAGCCGTTCGAAGTGCAGCCATTGGGTGTACTTCATTAATTGGATATAACTTAAAATGCTCAAGCACTTGTTTTGGTAGCTCTGCATTTACCGACAATTGGCTTTTTAACTCTGCTAGTTCTTGCTGTGTAGGAAGTCTTCTATGCCAAAGAAGATAGATTACTTCTTCAAAGCTTGCATTCTCTGCTAAATCATCAATATCGTACCCTACGTATGTTAGTGTATCATCAATGATTGAACTTACAGAGGAAGTCGTAGCTACTACCCCTTCAAGACCACGTGTTGCTGTCATATTGACCCTCTCCTTTACAAAGTGATTCGCTAACCCTTCTAAACTCTCTGAGTTATTAAAATATTAACATTATAGATAACTATAAGACTATAAATTTTTTCACACCCATAAAAAGGATGCGCTTACAAGTCCTATTATAAACAATTATCTGACATTTGTGAACGAAAACCGCCTAAAATGTGAAAAAATTAATATTTTATTAGAAAAACTTAAGCCTAGTAATTCATAATACTTATCACCTTTTAGAAGAGTTCAAAAAATTTCATTGCTAAATACGCGATACCCGCACCAATTAAAGGTCCTACAGCTACACCCTTAAAAAGAGAAACAGCTAAGATCGTTCCCAGCACAAGAGCGGTGGTAATATGGGGATCCTTTGCTAAAAGTGTTATGCCGCCTTTGGCTATTAACGCTACCGCCATCCCAGATATTAAAGCAATCCATGCATATGGCGATTTAAAGGCAGCCGTTAGGTCTTTAAAACCTATTTCACCACTTGCAATAGGAGCTAATACGGCGAAAGTGATTA
Organism: Bacillus sp. Y1; assembly: GCF_003586445.1. NCBI lineage: Bacteria > Bacillati > Bacillota > Bacilli > Caryophanales > Bacillaceae > Bacillus > Bacillus sp. Y1. The sequence goes on from NZ_CP030028.1 coordinate 3,733,461, forward strand.
CCGTTACTCCCCAGTTAATTCCTTTTGATTGAATATAAGAAAATATTTTTGAATCCACACCAATTATTTTAAGTAACAATAGTACCCCAACTGCAATTATTAAAGATTGGTTTTTTGCGATAAAACCAATTAGTAATAAAATGAGCAAAAATAAGCTAGCTTGTGTTAGCAATCTCAAGGCCTCCTTCATATAGACGTTATTTTACCATAGGAAAACTCAGCAAATAAACAATCGAACCTCCTTGCTGAAAAGTCACTAGATTTGTCGAAAAATAAGTAAAACATTATTCTCCATAAACAAAACTTTCCATAATCTTCATACGTAGGTAAAATAAAGAGTAAGCAAGTCTACCATTCATTCTACTATTAGGAGGACGATTAATCTGAATCTCACCTATTTATTTAGAACTATGCGCTTTATGATCGTAATTGTTAGTGTACTTTTATCCGTTTTTATCCTATTCCAAATTTCAAAGGTTACATACCCTTTTATCATCGGCCTTTTAATTGCTTTTATGCTAAATCCATTTGTAAATTTTTTAGAAAGCAAAGGTCGGTTACCTAGAGCACTTGCTGTTTTAATAGGGATTATCTTTATTTTTGCTTTATTTGCAGGATTCATTACTCTATTAATTGCAGAAATTGTGTCTGGTGCAGACTATTTAGCTGATGTCGTTCCAAGGCATTTAGATACTCTTATTAATTTTATTGAGGACTTTATCGCTGGTCAGATTATTCCTCTCTATAATCAATTAACAAGCTTATTTAATTCATTAGATACTGGTCAGCAGGACACTATCTTAACCAATATACAAAATGTAGGAAGAACAATTGGATCTACGATTGGAGATTTTGTACAAAGCTTCTTTGGAAATATTCCTAATATCCTATCTTGGTTTCCAAATGCTGCAACCGTAGTCATATTTTCCTTGTTGGCAACTTTTTTCATTAGTAAAGATTGGTATCGCCTGTCACGGTTTAGCAATAAGATCATTCCAAACCGTGCAAAAAGTAGCACAAAGAGGGTACTTGAAGACTTAAAAAAAGCGCTATTCGGCTTTATAAAAGCTCAACTAACTTTAATTTCTATTACAACTGTGATCATCCTTATTGGGCTTTTGATATTACGTGTAGATTATGCGATTACCATCGCACTTGTAACAGGATTAGTCGATATTATTCCTTACTTAGGAACAGGTGCTGTGTTTGTTCCGTGGATTATTTATGAGGCAATTGCTGGAGAGATGAGTATAGCAATTGGTTTAGGAGTTTTATATATCATTGTGCTTGTCCAACGACAGGTCATGGAGCCAAAAGTATTATCTTCCAACATAGGTCTTGATCCTCTTGCAACATTAATTGCGTTATTTGTTGGGTTTAAATTAATTGGCTTTTTAGGGCTAATTGCAGGACCTGTGACCCTCGTCATCATCACAACCTTGCACCGTGCAAATGTATTTAAAGATGTTTGGTCCTTTATTAAGGGGAAAGAAGCATAAAAGTCCATTCTCCTGAGAATGGACTTTTTTTATTTAATAATCTTAATTCTTCCTTTATTCATCCAATTTTGGAATGCTTTGCTGAGTATGATTTTGAAGAATTTTCTTGTTGGAGGTGCTAGTAATAGGAAACCTGTTGCATCCGTTATAAAACCTGGAGTTAATAGGAGCGTACCTCCTATAATAATACAAACTCCGTCCAATAGTACATCGCCAGGCATTTGACCTGATTGTAGGAGCTGTTGAGCCTTTCTAATCGTGTCAAGTCCTTGTTGCTTTGCTAGGTAGGCACCAAGCAAGCCGGTTAGAATGATAAGGGTTATGGTGGTCCAGATACCAATGGTTTTACCTGATAATAGCAAAAGACCGATTTCTGCTGCCGGTATAATAATTAAAAGTAAAACGATATAACGCAAAATAATCGCCTCCTAGTTGTCCTTTAATTATATGTGTATTCCTTACAAACAGCAAAAAAGAAGCAGCCATTAGGCTACTTCTTCTCTTCTTTTCTTTTACAGAACGCTTGCGTGACCGTTATAAATGACACCATGTGAAGCGTCAATTGTAATTTCTTGTCCATCCTTTAAGCTAGCCGTTGCACCTTCAGCGCCTACAATTACTGGAATTCCAAGGCTAAGTCCTACTACTGCAGCATGGCTTGTTAAGCCACCTTCTTCCGTAACTAACGCACGGCATTTCTCAATTGCTGGAACCATATCAGCATCTGAGCCAATCGTAACAAGGATAGAACCTTCTGTTACTTTTTCTAATGCTTCTTTCGCTGAGTTAGCGATCACAACTTTACCAAAAGCTGTTTTTCTTCCAATTCCTTGAGCTTTTAATACTACGTCGCCAACAACATGGATTTTCATTAAGTTTGTTGTACCTTTAACATTTACCGCTCCAGCAGTAATTACTACTAAATCTCCGCGAGAAACGATACCACTGTTTAAGCTTTCCTCTACTGCTGTATCAAGCATTTCATCAGTAGTAGTGGCTTGTTTTCCGATTTGAGGATACACACCCCAAGCTAGTGATAAGCGACGAGATACACCGTCATCAGATGTAACAGCCACGATTGGAGCTTTTGGACGGTATTTGGAGATCATTCTAGCCGTATGACCACTTTCCGTAGGAGCAATGATCGCATTAGCACCCAGATTTAACGCTGTGTGTGCAACAGATTGTCCAATTGCATCTGTAATATTATGTTCATTGTCTTTGCTACGGTTAGATAAGATTTCTTTATGATCTAATGCAGATTCTGCACGAGATGCAATATTATGCATTGTTTGAACCGCTTCTACAGGATACACACCCGCAGCTGTTTCCCCTGAAAGCATAATAGCGTCTGTTCCATCAAAGATAGCATTTGCTACGTCACTTGCTTCCGCTCTTGTTGGACGAGGGTTACGTTGCATAGAATCAAGCATTTGAGTAGCCGTAATAACTGGTTTCCCTTGTGCGTTACATTTTTTAATTAAGCTTTTTTGAACAAGAGGTACCTCTTCTGCAGGAATTTCTACTCCAAGGTCACCACGTGCAACCATTAACCCGTCAGAGATTTCAAGAATTTCGTCGATTTTATCAACACCTTCTTGATTTTCAATTTTAGGAATAATGTGGATATGTGTTGCATTATGTTCCTCTAATAAACGGCGAATTTCTAATACATCTGATGCACGACGTACAAAGGAAGCAGCAATAAAATCAATTCCTTGCTCGATACCAAAAATAATATCGTTTGCATCCTTTTCTGTTATACCTGGCAGATTTACAGAAACACCTGGTACGTTTACACCTTTTTTATTTTTAAGTGTTCCCGTATTTAAAATTTTCGTATAAATTTCTCCAGCATTACGGTCAATCTTAGTTACTTCCAAGCCAATTAAACCGTCATCTAGTAAAATTTTTGATCCTTCGTGTACATCATCAATTAATCCAGGATATGTAATCGAGAATTTATCGACCGTTCCTTCTACCTCAGTCATAGAAACAATCACATGGTTTCCTGCAACTAACTCAATTGCACCATCTACCATATTATTTGTACGAATTTCTGGACCTTTTGTATCTAAAAGGATAGCAACCGTTTTTCCTGTTTGCTTCGCAGCTTCACGGATATTTCTAATACGAACACCGTGTTCTTCATGATCACCGTGAGAGAAGTTTAGACGAGCAACATTCATCCCAGCCTCAATCAACTGTGTTAATTTTTCTACGCTTTCACTTGCTGGGCCTATAGTACAAACAATTTTCGTTTTACGCATACACTTGTGGACCTCCTAATATTTTAAAAACGTTAAATGGATAGCTCTTTTGACAAGTTGAACATACTTTGATTTACCGTATGCTTTCTAGTTAGAATTTCAATGATATCGTGGTCAACGAGCTCATTCTTTTCAATACCTACTGCTCTTCCACCCTTGCCTTGTAACAATAACTCAACTGCAAATGCCCCTAGACGACTAGCAAGTACTCTATCTGCTGCAGTAGGAGACCCACCACGTTGAATATGTCCTAATACAGACACACGAGTGTCAAGGTCGGTTGCATCCTTGATTTTCTTACTGAATTCATTTCCGCTGCAAACACCTTCTGCAACAATGATGATACTGTGTTTTTTGCCACGCTCATGACCACTTCTTAAACGAGCTGCAATCTCATCCATGTCATACCCAACTTCAGGAATAATTATGGTTTCTGCTCCTCCTGCTAAACCAGCCCAAAGAGCAATATCGCCTGCATCTCGACCCATAACTTCAATAATAAAAGCTCTATCATGCGAAGTCGCCGTATCACGAATTTTGTCAACTGCATCAATAACTGTATTTAGAGCAGTATCAAATCCAATTGTATAATCTGTACCTGGTATATCATTATCAATTGTTCCTGGCACACCAATACAAGGGAAACCTTGCTCTGTTAATGCTTTTGCACCTCTGTAGGAACCATCGCCACCAACGACAACTAAGCCTTCAATACCAAATTTCTTTAATTGCTCAATTCCTTTTTGCTGACCTTCTTTTGTTTTAAACTCCTCACAACGAGCAGAATAAAGCATGGTTCCTCCACGATGAATAATATCACCAACAGAGCCTAGTTCTAATTTCTTGATATTTCCGTTAATTAAGCCTGAGTAGCCATTATATACTCCATAGACTTCCATATCATGAAAAATTGCCTTACGAACGACCGCACGTACAGCTGCGTTCATACCTGGTGAATCTCCACCACTTGTTAACACACCGATTCTTTTCAATGCAAATCACCTCTGTATTGGATTGTTGAAGTATTATGTATAGTTAGAAGATGAATAATACGACATGTGATGCACTACTATTATTTACAGAATACCCGGGAATATTTCTAAAATACCATGAAGAAACAATGTTCTCAACTCTATCATAAACATAAAATCAATAGACGAAATAGTTTTTTTATTGAAAGCGCTTAATACGCTCATTTTTTTCTAAAAAAGTTCATAATTCTATTTTTACTGTCATTTAATTGGAATTCTCCCTTAAAAAATAAGAAAGAGTGTGTCGAAACACACTCATCCATTTACACCTATATATTCGTGCAAAAATGTATATTTACCCATGTTCTTGTATTTTTCATATCTTAATGCAAGCAGTTCATTTTCTTTTAATTGTAACAAACTCTTTAAAGACTTTTGGATCGTCTCCCTAATGCTTTCTGCTTGAGCATTTACGTCTTTATGTGCTCCACCTCGAACCTCAGAAATAATTTCATCAATTACTCCAAGTTCCTTTAAGTCTGGTGCAGTGATTTTCATCGTTTCCGCTGCTTGTTTCGCAAGAGAGGCATCCTTCCACAGAATAGCTGCAGCTCCTTCAGGGGAAATCACTGAATACGTTGAGTTTTCAAGCATATGGATATGATCACCCACACCAAGAGCTAGAGCTCCACCACTTCCACCTTCTCCAATGACAATACAAACAATAGGTACGGTTAAGCTTGCCATTTCAAAAAGGTTTCTCGCAATCGCTTCGCTCTGACCTCTTTCTTCTGCAGCTTTCCCAGGATACGCCCCCTTTGTATCTATAAAGCAAATGATTGGACGATTGAATTTCTCCGCTTGCTTCATAAGTCTCAATGCTTTACGGTACCCTTCAGGATGTGGCATGCCAAAATTTCTGCGGATATTTTCCTTCGTATCTTTCCCTCGCTGATGACCAATAATAGTAACAGGCAACCCTTGGAATTTTGCTACTCCTGCTACAATGGCTTCGTCATCTCCGAAAAAGCGGTCCCCATGACATTCAATGAAATCAGAAAAAATAATGGATAAATAGTCAAGAGTGGTTGGCCTTGCAGGATGTCTCGCAATTTGCACTCTATCCCATGGCTTCATATTGTTATAAATATCTTTTTCAAGCTTTTGAAGTCTTGCCTCAAGCTTTTCAATTTCATCTGACAAATCCACGTCAGCACTCGCAGTAAATTCTTTTAATTCTGCAATTTTCTTTTTCAGCTCAACGACTGGTTTTTCGAATTCTAGTTCTCCAACCATTCTATTTCACCTCCAGGCGTATGAATATCAAGCAATGTTGAAATTTTCTCCCTCAAGTCACCTCTGGAAATAACCGCATCTAGCTGACCATGCTTTAAAAGAAATTCTGCTGTTTGAAAATCCTCAGGAAGCTCTTCTCTGATGGTTTGTTCAATAATTCTTCTTCCCGCAAATCCAATTAAAGCACCTGGTTCAGCGAAATTATAGTCACCAAGAGACGCAAAGCTAGCAGAAACTCCACCTGTAGTTGGGTGTGTCATGATCGATATGATGAGATTCCCTTCGTCGCTAAACTTTTTAAGCGCAACACTCGTTTTGGCCATCTGCATTAAGCTCAATACTCCCTCTTGCATCCTTGCTCCACCTGATGCAGTAAAGATGATGAATGGAATCGATAGCTCACCTGCTTTTTCAATCGCTCTCGTAATCTTCTCACCAACTACAGAGCCCATGCTTCCCATTCTAAAAGTAGAATCCATCACGGCAACAACCGCGTCATTTCCTTCCACCTTACACACACCTGTAACAACAGCTTCATTTAAATTTGTTTTCTGACGATCTTTTTCAAGCTTTTCTATATAATCGGGGAATCCAAGCGGGTTCTCAGAAATCATATATCGATCAAGCTCAACGAAGCTTCCTTCGTCAACGAAGCTATTCAGCCTCTCTTTTGAATTCATCGGGTGATGGTATCCACAGTGAGCACAAACCTTAAGATTCTTCATTAGCTCCTTGGAATACATGATTTTCTTACAGCTTGGACACTTGGTCATTATCCCTTCTGGGACATCTTGCTTTGCAGCTTCGGTTGGAATTGTTGCATATTTTTTCTTCTTTGATTTTGTAAATAGGTCTTTAATCGGCAAGCTTAAACCTCCCCATATATTTCTAATAATTTCAGTGGTCAGACCACTATAACGAAAAATAATGCCTTATTATTAGAAGGCTCGTCTAGTTCTTTTTATCATGTTAGTATAATGTCACAGAAAATTCTGCAGATATTTGTCGTTAGTCATTCGACAGTTTTCGTAGTGAATAGTAGGCCCGAAGAACATCCGCCTCATTTCCACCTAGTAAGGCTTGAACGATTGCGGAGTAGAACGGATCCTTTCTCTCCATCTTCGGAAGCTTTAGTGCATCGTAATAATCATTTAATATCGACCAAATACGATAGAATAGATGATTATCTGCTAGCTCAACAATTTTTATAAAAAATTGATCATCTGTAAACTCACAAGTTTCGATCCAATCTTTTAAATTTTCTAGTTGCTTTTCATTATTTCTTCGGAGAATAAGTCTTAAACAATCTAATTCGATTAAATATTTCGTTTCAATCACATCTTGTTTTGCTTTTGTATCTTGAAGCACAAATGTACCAAGAAGTTGCACAAGCTGGTTACTGCGAAAATCTCTTATAAAGGTACCTTCTCCTCGACGGGTCTCAATAAGTCCTAAAAGCTCTAAAGCTCTTAAAGCCTCACGAACAGAGGAGCGTCCTACATTAAGACGCTCACAAAGTTCTCGCTCTGATGGAATTTTATCACCCGGTGTTAAGCCATCTTGTTCAATCATATTGCGAAGCTGTTTGACAATTTCTAGATAAACCTTTGAGCCTCGTTCCACTGGTTCAATACTCACTTTAAGATCACTCGCTCTTTCCAATTACGGAAAGCTGGCTAGTTCTTGCCTTAATCTCCAGCGGGTCAACCTTCATTCTGGCTACACCTGTTTCCATAGCTGCCTTCGCAACTGCTGCTGCTACCTCAGGCGCTACTCTCGAATCAAATGGTGCCGGAATAACGTAATCAGCGCTTAGCTCATCTTCTGTAACAAGACTAGCAATTGCTTCAACCGCTGCCACCTTCATTTTTTCATTTATATGAGTGGCTCTTACGTCTAAAGCACCTCTGAAGATTCCAGGGAAAGCTAGTACATTATTTACTTGGTTCGGGAAGTCAGAACGTCCTGTTCCGATAACCTTCGCCCCAGCTTTTTTTGCTTCTTCAGGCATGATTTCCGGTGTTGGATTCGCCATAGCGAAAATAATTGGATCCTCATTCATTGTTTGAATCATTTCACCCGTTAAAGCACCAGCAACGGATACTCCAATAAACACATCTGCACCTTTTAATGCGTCTGCAAGACTACCTGTTTCTTGATTACGATTTGTATATTTAGCTATTTCATTTTTAATGTCGTTCATTCCAAACGGTCTACCTTCATATATAGCCCCTTTAGTGTCACACATAATAATATCCCGTACACCATAGGTATATAGAAGTTTCATAATAGCAATCCCTGCTGCACCAGCTCCGTTAGCTACAACTTTGATTTCATTCATCGATTTGCCAACTAGCTTTAACGCATTCACTAAGCCAGCAACTGTAACGATTGCTGTACCGTGTTGATCATCATGAAATACAGGTATATTTGTTTCCTTTTTTAGCCTCTCCTCAATTACAAAGCAATTAGGAGCAGCAATGTCTTCAAGGTTTATTCCCCCGAATGTTGGTTCTAATAACTTGACGGTCTCAATAATTTTTTCGACGTCGGTTGTACCTAAGCAGATTGGAAATGCATCAACTCCTGCAAAGCTTTTGAACAAAACAGCCTTTCCTTCCATTACCGGAAGTGCCGCTTCTGGACCGATGTTTCCTAGTCCAAGGACAGCTGTTCCATCAGAAACAACAGCAACCATATTCCCTTTCATCGTATAATCATAGACCGTTTCAGGCTTGTCATAAATTTCTTTACAAGGCTCGGCCACTCCTGGCGAATAGGCAAGGCTTAGATCATTTGCATTCCTAACTTGAACTTTTGATTTTGACTCGAGCTTACCCTTGTTTACTCTGTGCATATGTAATGCTTCTTCACGTAAAGTCAAAATGCATTCCACCCCTTAGTTAAAATAACTTTCTTTTCTCCATCCCCATTTAGTGGTCAGACCACGTATACTTACAACAATACAACAATATAACATAATACAAAAGGATGTAAAGGCTAATTATTTCAAAATGACATTATCTGAACCTAGCAGCGATTGGATTTCACTTAAGAGTACCGTTGTGGGTTGTACATAATCCTCTTTACCAAGCCTGATACTTTTCCTAGTTTCTTCGTAGTAAAGAATAACAGGTGTTCCTCCACTATATCTGTTTAACAATTTCTTTAATGTGTGCAAGAATTCACCTTGTTCTTGATGCTTTTGTATTTTTAGGTATAGTACGTTTTTACCTTCCACCGCTTCTTCGTTTTTAACTACTTCCTTAGCCGATGATATAACGAGTTGCTTTCCTCCATTTCGTTCTTCGATCTTCCCGTCAAAAATCACAATATTTCCTTGTTGTAAGAGAATCGTATATCTTTTAAGAACAGTAGGAAACACAACCGCCTCCATATCACCACTTTGATCCGATACAGTCAAGAAAGCCATGGTTTCTCCCTTTTTTGTACGGATTTTCTTCATTTCAGTAATATAGACCAAAACCCTTACATTTCTTCCTTCGTTCGAAATGGTGGAAATCGCCATTGCTTGTTCCAACTTTGCTTCTCTCTCATAGATCGAAACGGGATGGTCCGAAAGATATAAGCCTAGTGCCTCTTTTTCCTGTCTTAGTTTATCTTCAGCCCTTATCGGATCAACGTTTACATACTTTGGTTTTAGGAAAAATTCATCATCTGAAAATAAATCCCCTTGCTGAGCGTCATCCGGATTTACCAACTGTGCATGATCTAAAGCAACGTCAAGGCTAGCCAACAGTACGGCACGGTCTTCTCCGAATTCATCAAAGCTACCGGAATGGATGAGCGATTCTAATGCCTTGCGGTTCACCGATTTAGCTGACACTCGAATACAAAAATCAAAGAGGTCCGTAAATTTCTTACTCTTTCTAGCAGTGAACAAGCCTTTTAAAGCAGCAACACCTATCCCCTTTATGGCTGTAAGACTATATCGAATCGCATGGTTTTCCACTAAGAAGGTATAGCCGCTTTTGTTAATGGATGGCGGCAAAATTTGAATACCCATTTCTCGACATTCTTTTATATATTGAGCAATTTTTGATTCATTCCCTATACTTGAGGATAATAACGCCGCCATAAAATACACAGGATATTTCGCCTTTAGGTAAGCAAGTTGATACGCAATTACACTATATGCAACCGCATGGCTCCTGTTAAATCCATAGTTTGCAAATTTTACGATAAGATCATATACCTCATTGGCAATGCTTGTCTCATACCCTTTTGTGATTGCTCCTTCAACGAAATGTTGTCTTTCTTTATCAAGAATTTCTTTTTTCTTTTTTCCAACAGCTCTCCTCAATAAGTCAGCCTCACCTAAGCTAAAGCCCGCCATCGTTGAAGCAATTTGCATGATTTGTTCTTGATACACGATGATTCCATACGTATTTTCAAGAATTGGCTTCAAATCTTCATGCAAATACGAGATATGTTCTTTCCCATGCTTCCTATCAATAAACATCGGAATATTTTCCATAGGTCCGGGACGGTATAAAGCATTTACCGCAACAATATCTTCAAAATTTGTTGGCTTTAACCGTTTTAATACATTTCTCATCCCTTCAGACTCTAATTGAAACACACCCGTCGTTTCTCCACGACTTAACATGGAATACGTATCCTGATCATCCAAAGGGATCGTTTTTATATCGAGATTGATCCTTGCTCTCTTTTTTATCACATCAATAATAGATTCTATGAGAGATAAATTCCTTAAGCCCAGAAAATCCATTTTTAATAGTCCAACCTCTTCCAGATCATCCATCGCATACTGAGTGAGATATACAGATTGACTGCCATCACTTATGGGGACCGTGTTAACAAGAGGTTCTTCAGAAATGACTACCCCAGCTGCATGGGTAGAAGTGTGCCTTGGAAGCCCCTCTAACTTTACTGCTGTCTCAAACAGTCTTTGGTTTGTAGAAGATTCATTGACAAATGCACGGAGCCTTTCCGACTGAGCGTAGGCGTCTTTTAATGAAATTCCCAGTTGCGAAGGTACCGTTCTTGACAGACCTTCGAGCTCCTTTGTATTCAATCCAAAGGCTCTTCCAACATCACGAAGGGCCGCTTTCGCTGCCAACGTACCAAAAGTAACGATTTGAGCCACATGTGCTTCTCCGTACTTGTTAGCAACATACTCTATCACCTCATCGCGGCGATGATCTGGAAAATCGATATCGATATCAGGCATTGTGATACGTTCTGGATTTAAAAACCTTTCAAATAACAAATCGTATTTTAACGGGTCTACATCCGTAATGTACAACACATATGACACCAATGATCCTGCTGCCGAACCTCTACCTGGACCCGTTAATATATCCTGATCACGTGAAAACCTCATAAAATCCCAAACAATTAAAAAGTAATCAGCAAATTTCATTTTCTTTATTACGCTTAATTCGTATCGTAACCGATCTGTGTGTGAATCGGTTACATGGCTGTACCTTTCAGTAAGTCCTTTCATGCAAAGCTTTTCTAACAATCCTTCTGCCGTTTCCCCCTCTGGTGTTGGGTACTTAGGAAGCTTTTGCTTATGTAGCTCAACCATAACATTACATTCTTCAGCAATTCGCCAAGTATTTTCTAACGCTTCAGGGAAATCTGTAAAAAGTTCAACCATCTCTGAGCTCGTTTTTAAATAATATTGGTCTGTCTCCAAACGTTCCCTGTCATCATCCTGTAACTTCTCCCCATTCTTTATAGCTAACAAACACTCATGGGCAAATGAATCAGATTGTTGTAAATATCTAACATTATTTGTAACGACTGTTGGTACCGAATGAAAGTTCCCTAGAGCAACGACTTTGTTTAAAAGACTTGTTTCAGCAGGAACGTTATGAATTTGTAAGGACAGATAAAAGCTATCTTCTCCAAATATATGTTTATATAACTCCACACATTTTTCTGCTTGTTCTTCGTTATTCTCTATTAAATACGATTCGATTTCTCCCGCACGGCCAGGAGAAATCGCAAATAATCCCGTTGCGTAATGTCTAAGCCATTTTAATGGAATACCTTCCTTTGACTTCGTTTGTACAACACTAGAAATTTTCATTAAGTTTTGGAAACCCACTTGATTTTTTGCTAAAAGTACAAGCGGGTACGCCCTATTGGAAGTTATTTCACTTTGAACATCCACTGTAAGCCCAATGATCGGTTTCATCTCATGCTTTAAGCATTGCTTATAAAAGGTAACTGCACCATGCATGACATTATAATCAGTTAATGCGAGCATCGTAAATCCCTTTTCTTTTGCTCCCTTTACCAATTGTTCAACGGAAGCTGTGCTTGATAATAAACTAAACGCACTTTGCACTTGAAGGTGAACAAAAGACATATATATCACACCCTAACTGCTTCATTCTTCTTTTATTATATGGGCATAGACGAAAAAAAGAAAATATGTTCGCTTCATGATAGCTCATATTTTTTTAAGTTTGTCCATATGATGTATCAATACTTATATATTGTGAGGATGATTGTTGTGAGCGAACAACCGTATATATCGATTTTAATAGATGCCTATTTTATAGCTCTAGGTGTTTTATTAGGCGGGGCACTCATCGGTGGGCTATCTGCATTCTTGACCGGAAAACCAATGCTAACGGAAATTTACCGAATATCAACTTCGATACGGATTTGGGCAATTATTGCTGCGATAGGCGGAACATTTGATACGGTTTATAGCTTTGAAAAAGGTTTCTTAGATGGAGGTACGAAGGATATCTTTAAACAATTCCTGCTCATTCTTACTGCTATGGGTGGTGCACAAACGGGAGCAACTATCATTAACTGGTTAACTCAGGAGCATATTTAATATGAGAATCCCGCCTTTCTACCGACTTCGTGCTATCCAGCAGTTTATTGCAGGAATGGCGTTAGGTGGAGTAATCAGTTGGTGTGTATTTCTTTATATTTACGGAGATTGGCAAGAAACCTACTCAAAAGAGCTGAAACAACAAGAAGAACGTATAAAGGATTTAGAAAAAGAAAAGAATATTTGGCAAAATGATTACCGTGAACTAAATAAGAAAAACGAAGAACTTCTCATCGTCCAAGATATTAAAATTAAAATTATAGTGAATCAAAAATACGAATTAGATTCCTTTAGCATTTATGAGGTGGAAGAAGCCATTAAAGAGGATATCAATCCATTATTAAAGATGGATATAGATACTGCTTACAAAAGTAGTGATTGGGTTAAAAAGGTCATTGAAAATCGGACACACAAGATAAATGATAAAAGATACCAATTAAAAGTAAAGGAAATTGTGTTTTATACTACATTATCCATTCAACTTGAGATGCAATTAGCCAATAATTAAGGTAGGAACAATACGAGTTCCTACCCCTTCTTTTACTTACAAACTTCTTCAATATCCTTCATGACATGTGGTACTTCATCCCATGAATAGATGGAGGCTCCAGCTGCGAGAGGATGGCCTCCACCTTTATATTTCTTTGCAATGCCATTAATAACCGGACCTTTTGAACGAAGGCGAACCCGAATTTGATCATTTTCCTCAATAAAGAAAGCCCATGCTTTAATTCCTTGTACACTTCCTAGAGCACTTACAAGAAGAGAGGCATCTGCTGCTCTTACATCGTATTTAGCAAGCAGTTCCTTTGGAAGGATCATGGATGCAACACCATTTTCGTTCATTTCAAAATTTTGAAGGACATAGCCATTCAACTTAACAACATTCATTGGTAGTTCGTACATTCCGTCATAAACTTCTGTACGAGAGAAATTATATTTTATCAACTCGCCAGCATATTGGAATGTTCGATCATTCGTACTTGGGTAAAGAAATCTCCCCGTATCTCCAACAATTCCTGCATATAATAATCTAGCTGCTTGATCTGACATTTGTAAGCCCTTTTCTTGACCATACAAATAAAGTTCATAAATCATCTCACTTGTTGAGCTAGAAGTCGTATCAACCCAGACAATATCTCCGTATGGATCCTCGTTTGGATGATGGTCTATTTTAATCAATTTGTCTCCAGAGAGGTATCTTTGGTCACAAATACGCTCTTGATTAGCGGTATCTGTCACAATAACTAGAGCCCCATTATATGTATCATCACTTATTTCATCAAGCCTTCTCAAATATTGTAAAGACCGTTCCTCTTGTCCAACTGTGTAAATCGTTTTGTCCGGGAAAGAAGCCTTTAAAACTTCTGCCAGTCCCCCTTGGGACCCATATGCATCCGGATCTGGACGAACATGTCGATGAATAATAATGGTATCGTACTGTTTAATCGTTTCAATTATTTGATCTTTCATTGCTAATCTCCTTTTTTTCCTAATACTCTCTTTTTAACACAAAAAGAGAAAAAGTAGAAATTATTTTATATACAAGGTAGAATAATGGAAGAATGTCGAAGCTTGGAGGAATGATATGCCTATTTTTGTCATTATCATTGTAGTATCTATTATGTTTTATATCTTTTATAAAATCCAATTCTTTCGTTCCAACCGCCCGGCAGAAAAGAAATGGATTTCCGCAAAAAGCAATATTGCTCTAGGACTATTTATTGCATCCTTTGGAATGAATCGTATCATGATTTCTCAATCCACTGTAGTGTATATCATAGGAGCTATTTTTATCGCTCTTGGAGCATACAATATTTGGGGTGGAGTAAAAGCTTATAGGTATTTCCTTCCTCTTGCAGCAAAGGAAGCTACTGAATTAAAAAAGCATATGTAAGAAGGGGAGTTGTTCATTTATAGAACAACTCCTTTTTCCTAGTGTCGATCAATCAGCTGACACATCATCATCGCCTTACCAACTAATACATTTTCGTTATATACTTCCACATCGACCTTCCCGAATTTACGCCCAACCTCTAGCACTTTCGGATAAATTTCTAATACACTATCCATTTGAACTGGTTTTAGAAAATATATCGTCATATTTTCAACGACTAGATCACCTTTTTTATATCCTCTTAGAACACCATTAGCTGCCTCTGTCACAATAGTAGTGAACACACCATAAGAAATCGTCCCAATCGAGTTTGTCATTTGAGGGCTTACTTCACAGCGGAGAACGTCCTCGTTCTTTGTTTTTCCTTTCGTGACTACAAGCTGATTTGTAACGATGTCATCAATCGTTTCTCCGACTTGAGGCTGTCGTTGAATCATTTGTAGAGCCTTTAGTACATCCTGTCTGCTAATGATTCCCTCTAAGCGATTATTGTCATCAACAACTGGAAGGACCTCTATTCCTTCCCATACCATCGAGTGGGCACAGGAGGCAACACTCGTTTTTCCAGTAACAGTCATCGGATTTTTTGTCATGATTTTTTCAATGCTTGTAGTATCTGCAATTCCCATAACGTCCTTTGAAGTAACCATCCCTTGCACCTTCATTTGGTGGTCGACTACTGGAAAACGACTATGCTTTGTTTCACGATTTTTTTCATGCCAATCTTCAATCGTATCCGTTGTTTTTAAATAGATGGTCTCGTTAATTGAAGTTAAAATATCTTCAACAAGTACAATTTCTTTCTTTATTAACTGATCGTAAATTGCACGGTTAATCATTGCAGCAACCGTGAAGGTATCATAGCTAGTTGAAATAATTGGCAACTGGAGATCATCGGCCAACCTTTTCACTTCATCCTCCGTATCAAATCCACCAGTGATAAGCACGGCAGCTCCAGCATTCAATGCATACTCGTGAGCTTTTGTTCGGTTCCCTACAATGAGTAGATTACCTGCACCTGTGTAACGCATCATTTGTTCAAGCTTCATCGCACCAATGACAAACTTATTTAACGTTTTATGTAAACCTGCACGTCCACCGAGAACTTGTCCATCAACAATATTTACTACTTCAGCAAATGTCAGTTTTTCAATATTCTCTTTTTTCTTTCTTTCAATTCGAATCGTTCCGACACGTTCAATGGTACTCACATACCCTTTATTCTCTGCATCTTTTATAGCACGATACGCTGTTCCTTCACTCACATTAAGCGCCTTGGCAATTTGCCTTACTGAAATTTTTTCACCTATCGGTAGTTCATCAATATATTGAAGAATTTGTTCATGTTTTGTAGCCAAGACCTTCACCCTTTATAAATTCTGTATTTTCTATTAGTTTGGTATTTATCCTTTTATTATAAAGCGTGAAGGGGCTTGATTACAATTTGATTTCTCTTTGCAGATGGGTAATTAGTAGGCTCGCACTTTTTTTCGAACCTGTTTTTTTGATAATTGGGCATGAGTACTGGCTTTCTTCTTAGGCGCATACATGATGGCCGACAAATTTCCAGCGATTACGAAGATGGCTAATAGTAACCATGCCATGGAGAACACACCTGACAAGCCTGCGTTATACGCTGATAATTGTGGTACTCCGTAATAGAGCATCACACCACATGATAGCAAACAAAATAAATATCGATTTTTTTTCATAGTTAGATCTCCTTTCTTGTCCAATTAGTAAAAATGTATGCAAAAAAATAAAAAGTAGTCGATGAATTCAACTATGACGATTCACCGACTACTTTTTCTATAATTCTATTGACTGACCTACTTCAAGCACAACTCCAACTCCTGTTGGAAGCATGTTAACAAATGCTTGTGGATCTTGCTTAAGCAATGGGAAGGTATCAAAGTGAATGGGTACAACCTTCTTCGCTTGGAGAAGTTCTGCCGCATAAGCAGCATCGTCAGGTCCCATCGTAAAATTGTCCCCGATCGGCAGGAAAGCTACATCAATTTGATTTCGGTCTCCAATTAGTTTCATATCTGAAAATAGTCCTGTATCCCCAGCATGGTAAATCGTCTTTCCGTCAATCGTTAAAAGGACACCGGCAGGCATGCCAAGGTAAACGATTTCATTTTTCTCGTTTATGTACCCTGACCCGTGAAATGCTTGGGTTAGCTTTACCCTACCAAACTCGAAATTAAATCCTCCTCCGATATGCAATCCGTGCGTTCTTACCCCTTTTGAACTTAAATAATCTGCCATTTCTGCTGTTCCGATTACTAGCGCATTATTCTTTTTTGCCAGTTCAACGGTATCCCCAAGATGATCATTATGTCCATGAGTTACAATTATCACATCTGCTTTTACTTCCCCTACTTTTAAATCGGTTGCTGGGTTTCCATTAATAAAAGGATCAAAAAGAATTCTCGTTCCGTTTGCCTCAACTAAAATAACTGAATGTCCATGAAAGCTAATCTTCATTTCTCCACACTCCTTTTGACTTTTCAATTTCCTTATACCCATATTGTACTATCAATATAAGTTTACTTTCAAAAGTAATGTTGTTACTCTAAATTTATAGTAAAGGGGGAATAATTGTGACTAGTAAACTGAACACAATAGCTGAATGGCTTAAACAAGAACAAATTGACTTTTGCTTTTTAACTAACCCTGACAGTGTGTTTTATGTAAGTGGATTTTTAAGCGATCCCCATGAAAGACTACTAGGTGTAGGTATTTTCCAAAGTGGAGACCCATTCCTTGTTTGTCCTTCTATGGAGAAGGAAGATGCGAAGAAGGCAGGCTGGGGCTATGATATTATCGGATATACGGATATTGAAAATCCATGGACATTGATACATAAGCTTTGTAACGATCGAACGAATTCAGTAGAAAAAATTGCAATTGAAAAAGAACATATGAATGTGGAGCGCTACGAGCTTATTCGTTCCCTATTTCCACAAGCCACCTTTCTTCCTGCAGAGGAAAAGCTCCGCAAATTACGGATGGTAAAAAGCGAAAGCGAAATTGCTGCGATTCGCGAGGCATGTGCCCTAGCTGATTACGCAATTGAAGTAGGTTGTTCTGAAATTGCGGAAGGGAAAACAGAACTTGAAGTATTAGCAGCCATTGAATATGAATTAAAGAAAAAAGGTGTTTCAGAGATGTCTTTTTCTACCATGGTTTTGACGGGGGAAAATGGAGCTTCTCCTCATGGAAACCCTGGATTGACTAAAATGAAAAAAGGCGATCTTGTTCTTTTTGATTTAGGAGTCATTGTTGACGGATACTGCTCAGATATTACTCGTACCGTTGCTCTAGGTGATATTAGTAACAAGCAAAAAGACATTTATGATACCGTATTAAAAGCTCAAGCCGCAGCTATCGAAGCTAGTAAGCCTGGTGTCACTTGTAAATCGGTCGACCTTACTGCAAGAAATATTATTTCAAATGCCGGTTACGGTGAATATTTTCCTCACCGACTCGGTCACGGGCTAGGAATAAGTGTTCATGAATATCCATCTCTCACTGAAACGAATTCGCTTCTGCTTGAAGAAGGCATGGTCTTTACGATTGAACCAGGAATCTACGTTCCTGGAGTAGCGGGTGTCAGAATTGAAGATGACGTTCTTGTTACCTCCAATGGGGTTGAGATATTAACAAAGTTTCCAAAAGAATTACAAATAATAAGATAAAGAAAAGCTCCTTGAATATTTTTCAAGGAGCTTTTCTTGTATTCTATTTTTCTAATAGTTCACGAGAAGCTGCATATTCTAATCCATGAGCTTCCGCCACAGCTTCGTATGTAACATACCCTTCAAGGGTATTGATTCCTTTTAATAATGCTTCATTTTCAAGACAAGCTTTTTTATAGCCCTTGTTTGCAATTTGAAGTGCATAAGGTACCGTTACATTTGTTAAAGCCATCGTTGAAGTACGTGGTACTGCGCCTGGCATGTTTGCTACAGCATAATGCACAACGCCATGCTTTTCATATGTTGGCTTATCATGTGTGGTAATACGGTCAGTCGTTTCAAAAATACCACCTTGGTCAATGGCAATATCCACTACAACCGAGCCTGGTGACATCGACTGAATCATTTCTTCTGTCACAAGCTTAGGCGCTTTCGCTCCTGGTATTAACACCGCACCAATGACTAAGTCGGAGCTTTTTACTTCTTCAGCGATATTGTAGTGGTTAGACATAAGAGTCGTCACATCACTGCCGAAAATGTCATCAAGCTGACGAAGTCTATCAGGACTAAGATCGATAATCGTTACACTTGCACCTAGCCCAATTGCCATTTTTGCTGCATTTGTTCCTGCAACTCCACCACCAATGATGGTTACTTTCCCTCTATTCACACCTGGCACACCAGCAAGAAGAATTCCTTTCCCGCCATGTACCTTTTCTAGGAATTGAGCACCAATCTGTGTAGCCATTCGTCCAGCTACTTCACTCATTGGAGTTAATAGCGGAAGGCTTCCATTGGATAGTTGGACCGTTTCATAGGCAATTCCAACTACTTTGTTTTCGATTAATGCCTTTGTTAATTCTGGCTCTGGAGCTAAATGTAAATATGTAAATAAAATCAATCCTTCTCGGAAATACTGATATTCCTCTGGAAGTGGTTCTTTAACTTTCATTACCATATCCATCGACCACGTTTCTAAAGCGCTTTCAACAATGATAGCACCTGCATCCACATAATCAGCGTCACTAAAACCTGATCCAAGACCAGCCCCTGTTTCAATATGTACTACATGCCCAAACTTCACTAAATTAATAACACCAGCAGGAGTCATAGCGACTCGATTTTCGTTGTTCTTTATTTCTTTAGGAACTCCAATATGCATGCCTTACCCTCCAAAATATGTAATCAGTGATCATGAAGCCGATAATAAATATACCACTTTTTTATTATAGGAATAAAGAGATTTCTGTCATCCTTTGACATAATTTCCTGTTATAATGGTGATAATTTCATTTTTAAAGGATAGGTAATCAATGGAACGATTCGAAATATTTCGTAATGCAATCATTCGGTTTTGGAGAAACACACATATTACCCAATTTTTATTATTACTTCTTCTAGTTTTTGTATTATTTGCGATTCTTTATTTTGCTTTCATCGCAAGCCAAGCAAATGTACAAACCTTAAAGGAAGGGTTAAAACAATCAACAGTTATTTACGACAAGGACGGAGACGTGGCTACAGAGATTAGCACTAATCGTAACAAAGGCGTGGAGATTTCAGATCTCCCTGATTATGTTGGCAACGCAGTTGTTGCTATAGAGGATCACCGTTTCTATAAGCATAATGGATTTGACCTGAAAGGTATTACTAGAGCATTCTTTAAAAATTTACTGGCTGGTCGTATTACGGGAGGCGGTAGTACGTTAACCCAGCAATTAACCAAAAATGCACTACTCTCCCCTGAGAGAACGTATAAAAGAAAAATTGAAGAATTATTCCTAGCCCTTGAAATCGAAAAAAAATACGAAAAAGATGAAATCCTTCAGATGTATATGAATCAAGTATACTTTGGACATGGGGCATGGGGGATTGATCAAGCAGCTGCCAAGTATTTTAATAAAAGTGCTAGTGAATTAACTATTAGCGAAGCCGCATTGCTTGCCGGACTTCTTCAGGCACCTTCTGCACGTAATCCATTTCAAAATTACGATACAGCTATTGAACGCAGAGATGTTGTACTCGCAGAAATGAAGGAAAATACATTTATCACAGAGCAGGAGTATAAAGAAGCGATAGGAGAAAAGATTGTTCTTGAAGAAGGTGGCGGCAGCTTTCTAGATCGAAAATATCCTTCCTATACGGATGCGGTTCTTGACGAAGCGATATCAAAATATGGTTTAACACAAGAAGAAATCTTAACTAGAGGGTACAAAATTTATACGGAAATGGATCAAAACCTTCAATCCTCTCTTGAAACCATCTATTCAAATAACAACAATTTTCCAAGAGGAAAGAACGATGCAATTGTTCAAAGTGGTTCTGTACTTCTAGATCCCTCGACTGGTGGTGTAAGAGCCCTAGTTGGAGGACGTGGAGAATCCGTTTTCCGTGGATTTAATCGGGCGACCCATTTAAAGGCACAGCCAGGATCGACATTAAAGCCATTAGCTGTTTATACCCCTGCACTAGAAGAAGGATACGCCTTATCCTCCGTGTTAGAAGATAAGCAGCAAGCATTTGGTGACTATCAACCCGAAAACTATAATAAAACATATGCAGGTGAAGTCCCTATGTATGTTGCGATACAGGAATCTCTGAATCTCCCAGCCGTTTGGCTTTTAGATCAAATTGGATTGAAAAAAGGAATAGAATCGTTAAATAAATTTGGCATTCCTCTCCAAGAAGAGGATGAACATTTGGCAATTGCACTCGGAGGAATGAACGAAGGTACCTCTCCACTCCGATTAGCGGCCGCTTATTCCGCCTTTGCCAATAAGGGAAAACGCGCTGATGATCATCTTATAACAAAAATAGAAGGTCCAACAGGGAATATTATCGCCGAACATAAAAAAAAGGTCGTACAAGTGACAACCAAAAAAGTCGCGAATGAAATGACCTCCATGCTTTTAAATGTTGTGGAATCAGGAACAGGTACCGCTGCACAGATTAATGGCTCACCTATTGCTGGGAAAACAGGTTCCACCCAGCTAAGCTTTTCAGGCGTTGATGGAACAAAGGATCAATGGTTTGTCGGGTATACTCCTGACCTAGTGGGTGCCATCTGGATTGGTTATGATCAGACCGACCAAGACCATTATTTATCCGGTTCAAGTTCAGAAACAGTCGTTCCAATTTTTAAGAAGATTATGGAGGCGGCCATTCCATATACGGATCAAACCTCCTTTACCGTGAAGTCTGTTAATGCTAGAATGCAAGGCGAACAAGATGCGGAAGAAACTCAAGAAGCGATTAAGGAAAAAGCTGAAAAGATTGAGCAAGTAATTAAAGAAGAGAGCTCAAAATGGAGCCATGTGATAGATAAAATGAAAGAAGATTTAAAAACAGCCGGACAATTGTTAAAAGAAAGACTACATGAACTAAAGCAATAGTTTTGATTAAAAAAGGAAGCCAAAGGGCTTCCTTTTTTCATTACTACTCCGACTCATTCCCAATCATGCTATCATATTTTTCATTGTCAAACTGACCGTTAGGCTGATCAATGACACCACTATTATAGGCATCCATAATTTGTGCACTAACGCTGCTCTCGCCTTGCTGGTCGTAAATATAATGCGATTGCCCTTTAATCTCTTCCTTTTTCATTGATTATGAGCTCCTTTAAAGTGTATTTTCCCGCCTATATTATTTTTCGAAAATTTGCTACAGATATACATGAATTGGGTATTGTATAATAAAAGTAAAGGAGGAGATGAACATGAGTCTTACGTATAAGAAGATATTAGTTGCTGTGGACGGTTCTAAAGAAGCAGAATGGGCTTTTAAAAAATCAATCGAAGTGGCCAAACGGAACAATGCAACTATTTTATTAGCTCACATCATCGACACTCGAACTTTTGCAACCGTTGAAGCATATGACCGTACGATTGCGGAACGAGCAGACAAGTTTGCTACGGAGCTTATGGAAAGCTACAAAGAGCAGGCATTGAATGCAGGCGTTCAACATGTAACCTACGAGATCGATTATGGTTCTCCAAAGGTGAAAATTCCTAAAGACTTAGCTAAAAAGCATGAAGTGGATTTAATTATCTGTGGAGCAACAGGATTGAATGCGGTAGAACGATTTTTAATCGGAAGCGTTTCCGAACATATTACCCGTTATGCACGCTGTGATGTTTTGGTTGTACGTACAGAAAAAGAATAAATAACGCAGAAAAGCACGCTATTAGTCATTAGCGTGCTTTTCTTGCTTTATCTTTGATTTTGCTTTAACGATGGCCTCTTCGACCTGAGCAAACCCTGTTCCACCTGCTGAGTTTCTTCGTTTTACTGCAGTGACTGGGTTTAACACCTCATATATATCATTCTCGAATAATGGATTTGCTTCCTTATATTGTTCGAGTGGTAAGTCAGCCAAATAACATTGACTTTGAACGCATGTAAGCACTAGCTTTCCTACGATTTCATGAGCTTCACGGAACGGAATTCCTTTCCCTGATAAATAATCAGCAAGCTCTGTCGCATTAGAGAAGTCCTGCTTTGTAGCAACTTCCATTTCGTCCGCATTCACTTTCATGGTTTCAACCATTCCAGCAAAAATCTTCAATGAGCCAGAAATTGTCTTTACCGTATCGAACATGCCTTCTTTATCTTCCTGCATATCCTTGTTGTAAGCAAGCGGCAGACCCTTTAAAACCGTTAACAAACCAAAAAGATTGCCATATACTCTTCCTGTCTTCCCACGGATTAACTCAGCCATATCAGGATTTTTCTTTTGCGGCATAATGCTAGATCCAGTCGTAAAGCTATCATCAAGCTCAATAAAGCGAAACTCTTGACTTGACCATAAAATAAACTCCTCAGCAAGTCTTGATAAATGCATCATCAAGATTGAGCTTCCAGACATAAATTCCAATATAAAATCTCGATCACTCACAGCATCTAAACTATTCTCATAAATACTAGAAAACTCTAGTAAGCTAGCTGTAAGTTCACGGTCAATAGGAAATGTAGTTCCGGCTAAAGCACCTGCACCTAGTGGAGATTTATTAATTCTCTTAAGACTTTCTTGGAATCTCTCTTTGTCACGCTCAAGCATCCAAAAATAGGCAAGCAAATGATGAGCAAATGAGATAGGCTGCGCTCTTTGTAAGTGTGTATAGCCTGGCATGACCGTTTCCACATGTTTTTCAGCCTGTACTAACAGACTTTGTTGCAGTCCTTCAATCAGTTCAACAACATGCAAAGTTTCTCTTCGTAAGTACAAATGCATATCTGTTGCCACTTGGTCATTTCTACTTCTTCCTGTGTGGAGCTTTCCACCAACAGGACCAATTAATTGGATAAGCTGACTCTCAAGATTCAAGTGAATATCCTCTAATTCTACGGAGAATTCAAGCTCATCATTGATTGCCTTTTCTTGTAAAACCTTTAGCCCATCTGTAATTTGAGCTGCTTCCTCGTGCGATATAATACCGCACGAAGAGAGCATACTTACATGTGCTAAACTACCTTGAATATCTTCTAGGACTAGCTCTTTATCAAAGGAAATAGAGGCTCCAAATTCGTCTACCCATTCCTCTGCTGTTTTAGTAAAGCGTCCTCCCCAAAGCTTTTTCACACAGTCACCTTCTTTTGTTGCACTTGAGATTGCACCTTAGTTGGCAGACCCCATAGCTGAATAAAACCAACCGCAGATTGATGATCAAACTGATCTTCTGCTGTATACGTTGCTAATTTTTCATCATACAAGGAGTACTCTGACTTTCTTCCTTCAACAATCGCATGACCTTTAAATAGCTTCACACGAACGGTACCTGTTACATACTTTTGCGTTTCCTTAAGGAATGCTTTTAAAGCCGTTGTTAGTGGAGAGAACCAAAGTCCATCATAAATCACTTCAGCAATCTTTTTGCTAATAATAGGCTTAAAATGAGCTACTTCCTTCACAAGTGTTAAGTCTTCAAGCTCTTTGTGCGCTTTTAATAATGTCATTGCTCCTGGGCACTCATACACTTCACGTGATTTAATACCCACAAGTCTGTTTTCCACATGGTCGATACGACCAACACCATGCTTACCAGCCAATCCATTTAACTCTAATATAAGTTCAGAAAGTGGGTAGCTTTTTCCGTTTAGGCTAACAGGAACTCCACTAACAAACTCAATTTCAACGACATCCGCTTGATCTGGTGTTTGCTCAAGTGGCAATGTAATATCGTATGCACCTTCAGGTGGTGCTGCCCAAGGATCTTCTAATACTCCACATTCAGCTGCTCTACCCCAAAGATTTTGGTCAATTGAATATGGGCTATCTAAGTTAATAGGAATTGGAATTCCGTTGTTCTTTGCATACTCAATTTCTTCTTCACGAGACCAGCTCCACTCACGTACTGGAGCAAGAACCTTTAAATCAGGGTTTAACGCAGAAATCGATACTTCAAAACGAACTTGGTCGTTTCCTTTTCCTGTACAACCATGCGCTACCGCAACTGCTCCTTCTTGCTCAGCAACTTCTACTAATTTTTTCGCAATTAGTGGACGAGATAGTGCTGATACAAGAGGATACTTATCTTCGTACATCGCTTGTGCTTGCAGTGCAATTAATGCATATTCATGCGCGAATTCTTCTTTTGCATCAATCACGTACGAGGATACCGCACCCACCTGCAATGCTTTCTCTTTAATAAAATCTAAATCTTTACCTTCTCCTACATCCAAACAACACGCAACTACTGCGTACCCTTGATCTTGAAGCCACTTTACTGCTACTGATGTATCTAATCCTCCTGAATAAGCAAGAACAACTTTTTGAACTGACATGGTAATCCTCCTAATATCGAATAAATATTCAAATGATTTATATTTTTATACTTTAATAATATGTATACAAATGTAACAAGTTTTCTTCTTATTTTCAATACTTATTCTTAAAAATGTATAAAAATTTATTAAAATATTTATAGAGCTTCCTTCTGGAAGGCATGAATGGACTGTAGTAGAATGATTATTAGATGAAATGGAGGAGCTTTCAATGGAAAAACACTTTGAATTAAATGAGAGATTAGGAATCAAGCTCCCTACTTTGCATAAAAACTGGGAGGATTATACCTTTCATACACAGCAAAGCATTCTGTTGGAGTGGGAGAAAATAAGGGGACATATTCCTGATCGAATAGCAGAACTAGAAGAACATATTAATAAGAAGCAAGCCTCTTTATCAGATGAAAGTGATTTTCAGAAATCATGCCAATTAAATACCGAAATCGCTGAACTCGCTTCCATAATTAATGATTTATGGCTATGGTATCGAACAAACCAGGATATCGGTGGGAAAGCTCACCATTAAAAAGAACCTTCAGACTCCTGAAGGCTCTTTTATTCTTTATTATTTATTATATATTCTAGCGTGTTTGAATGATCGTTTCTCAATGCATCAATAATTTCCTCATCAGGCTGGACTAGAGGCACCTTTTCTTTTCCTGATTTTTTATAAATCGATCTCACCTCAGATCGAGAGTCTACTACCTTCCACACATCATTTACCTTCCTGATTGACAAATCAATAATCCCTAAATGATTCCCCCAATATCCAGCTTGAACTAATGGAGTATTATGGATGGTGCCTTTTTCAATATTGATAAATTGTTGCTGTAAAAAATAATCATCGTTAGGAAATAGAGAGTGGCTATGACCATATAGAATGGCATCAATTCCTTCCACTTCTGATAATGCCATTACACTATTCTCACTTTTGTTTACTACACCCTCATCAGCAGCCAGACCAGCATGGGCTAGAACAATAATGATATCAGCACCTTTTCCCTTCATAATCGGTATGAAATGCTTAGCTGATGACACCATGCTTTTTATTTTTATTTTCCCCTTAAAATGCTCCTCATCCCACTTTGCTGCAATAGGAGTAATTAACCCAAGTACACCGACCTTGATATTTTGCTCAACCCCCATTGTATCTGTAAACCTTTTATCTAATATGAGGTACGGATTAAAATAGTTGATATCATCAAATGAGTGTAAATTATGGTCTTCCACATAAATATTAGCATTCACATATGGAAAATCAGCTCCCCGTAAGCTCGTTTGCAAGAAGTTTAATCCGAAATTAAACTCATGATTTCCAAGTGTTGCCCCGTCATATCGGAGACGATTTAATGCCTTAAATGCTGGATGGATAAAGCTTTGGTCAAATTGATACGTTTTAGAAGCAAGCTCACCTAATGCACTTCCTTGAATTAAATCACCATTATCAAATAGAAGTACATTTTTTGCTTCCTTTCTTGCTTCTTTAATCAAACTTGCCGTCCTCGCAAATCCGAATTCCACTGTTTCTTGATTGTTTCGATAATCATAATCCATCATATAACTATGTAGATCTGTCGTCTCCAGAATACGTAGATCGATTGACGGAGGAACTGGCTCTTCTATTGCGATCACTTGCTCAGCAGGTGATGCAATAAGAAAGGCAATAATAACGAAAAAGAATAAATTTCTCATCTACCCACCTTCTACTGTAAGAAGTGATTGATTTATTACTCTTCCCAAACTACCCTTCATTTAACCAAAAAAAGTGAGAACTAACGTCTCACTTTTTCACAAATCTTTTTTTAGTTCTCTCACTATATGGCCGAGCTCTGGCAAGATTAATTTATTCATCGCAAGCCCTACTGCCCCTGTTGAACCTGGAGTAGAAAAGATCGCTTTATTTTGAATAACACCAGCAATCGCTCGAGATAAAATAGCAGCAGAGCCGATGTCCTCTGTATAGCTAAGCATTCGAAACAATTCCCCAAACCCACTTATTTCTTTTTCAAAAAGCGCTTGAACCGTTTCAATCGTTACATCACGTTTCGCAATACCAGTACCGCCATTTGTTAATATGATTTCGACCCTGTCATCGATACAGCCCCGAAGAACTTCCCTTGTAATTTCCTCTCGTGAATCTTTAACAATCACGTAATCTCCAATCACATGACCATTTTCCTTCAATAAGGATATCATGAGCTGACCACTTTTATCGGTTTCCACTGTTCTTGTATCACTCACGGTAATTACTTTACATGTTACAGAGCGTGGTGCAGTTTGCTTGTGCTCATCTTTACTCATCGTATGTATTCTCCTTTTCTCCTAGATAACGCAATTGATAATAGGAGTGAGCAAAATCCGTAACTTTCCGTGTTAATTGATAATTGCTCCCTGCCCCAATGGCCATGGATAGGAGAGGAATTCCTTGAAGGGTCTTATTTTTAAAGAAAAGAATCGCAATCGATTTAAAGATCTGCTTCAGAGGTTGTTCCATCCATGTAATATCTGTAAGTTCTTCTTTTCCCTCATAAAAGTATTCTCTATGTTTCCCGATATCCTGCTTTAATTCCTCCCAGCTATACACCTGCATTCGGACAGGAAGGGTTGCAGCATGAAATACTTTCAATGAATTCATCATTTCAAATGGAGTATTAACTTCGTAACCATAGGTCATAGCAATTAGTTGAATCACTCTAAGATTTATGACTGTAACTGCAGGAAGATCCACACCCAATAAAAGAGCCCCACCAGTTCCAGACATTCCTCCTTGAGCAAAGGAATAAAGTCTATGTCTCGAAATTTGTTGTTCAGCAATGTACTGGAGTTGATCAATGCTTAAATGTTTCAAATCCTCAATTTGTGTAATACTTTGGTCGAATACCCTTCCAGCTGATAGGATTCGCTCTTTTGCATCGAACTGAAGTTGGCTTCCTTGAATTAATGCATGTAAATGGAATAACCAACTATCTAAGGCTATGTAAAACTGCTTCTGTGTTTCTTCTGGTAATAGGGAAAAAACTCGCTCTACGTATTTATCATACGTTACTTCAAGATCATTAGGAGAATAGCTGTAAAGACTCTCTTCCCATTCTTTAATCGAGGCCATCACTTGTTTTTCACGACTTGTTAAAGCCATTGCCTTCCCTCCTTCTTAACTAGCTTAAGTATAGCATACTCATTGTTTTTGGAGAAAAAAGCAACAGGCAAATGCCTAATCAGCATTTGCCTGTGTATAAAAATATTATTGAGCTAATTTTACAACATCACGTGCAATCATAACTTCTTCATTCGTAGGAATGACGATTACTTTTACTGGAGAATGCGGATAGTTAATAAACGCTTCTTCTCCACGTGTCTTGTTTAGAGCTGGATCCCAATATACACCCATAAACTCTAAGCCCTGAAGTACACGTGCACGAATTGCCTGGCTGTTCTCACCAATACCTGCTGTAAAGATGATTGCATCAACACCATACATGCGAGATGCATAAGAACCAATATACTTGTGGATTCGGTTACCGAATACTTCTAACGCTAATTCCGCACGTTCATTCCCTTTCTCAGCTTCCAACTCGATATCACGAAGGTCACTTGAGAATCCGGATACTCCTAACATTCCACTCTTTTTATTAAGGATATCTAATACTTCATCAGCGTTGTTTCCTGTTTTTTCCATAATGAAAGGGATTAACGCCGGGTCAATATTTCCTGAACGAGTTCCCATTGTTACACCAGCAAGTGGAGTGAAGCCCATAGATGTATCAATAGACTTACCACCTTCAATCGCTGCAATACTTGCACCGTTACCTAAGTGACAAGAGATTAAGCGAAGCTGTTCAAGTGGACGACCTAATAGTTCTGCTGCACGCTCTGACACATACTTATGTGACGTACCGTGGAAACCATATTTACGAATGCCATATTCTTTATAGTACTCGTAAGGCAAGCTGTATAAGAAAGAGCTTTCTGGCATTGTTTGATGGAAGGCTGTATCAAATACAGCAACCGCCGGCACATTTGGAAGTACCTGTTGGAAAGCACGAATTCCAGTAATATTAGCTGGATTATGAAGAGGTGCTAGCTCTGACAAATCTTCAATCTTACTTAACACTTCATCTGTAATTAAAACAGAGTCATTGAATTCTTCCCCACCATGAACGACACGGTGACCAATACCATTTATCTCATCAAGTGACTTAATAATTCCAGATTCAGTTAGCTTATTTAAAAGCATTTTAACTGCAACAGAATGATCAGGAATATCTGTAACCTCTTCAACCTTTTCACCATTTACAGAAATCGTGAAAATAGAATCCTTAAGACCAATACGCTCAATTAACCCTTTTGTGATAACATCTTCATTCGGCATTTCGAATAATTGAAATTTCAGTGATGAACTTCCTGCGTTAATCGCAATTACCTTTGACATATTATAAGTACCGCTCCTTTTTTAAAGAAACTCTCAATACGCTAATACAAATATATTTTGCACTAAGACGCTCGTTTCTATCTCTCCATTCCCCATTTAATCACTGCCTCACATACATTTCAAGAACAAGCTAATTTTGGTATCGGTTACAGAATAAAGTAATTATATTCTGAAAATAAGGCAAAAAACCGATAGCCTTTTTATTAGCTATCGGTTCCCTATTATTTGTTCTCTTTTATCCATATATCAATGTTTCTAAGCATTCGCTCCACATCTTGTCCTTTGGAAAGTGTCGGAATGTTTACAAGAAGTACCTGCTTAGGCGGCTTAATCTCCCCACCTAGTTTTTGCAGGATTAAAATGCTTTTTGCTGCTTGTTTATTTTTAAACATTGTCATTGGTAATTGCAGGATTCCTTGGATATGAGCCTGTTCCTTTAAGAAAGCATGAAGCTTAGGCGCCTCTTCACTTTCAAATAAACCATTGGGGATAATAAAAAATAAATATCCGCCAGCCTTCGTATGTTTCACACTTTGCTCAATAAACAAATGATGGGCGTATGAATGCCCTTCAGATGACTTTAACTGATAATCTTGTGCTCGAACATCATTTGGATAATAGCCAACTGGTAAATCAGCCACGACTGCATCAACAGGATCAATAAATAGCGGTTCTAAACTATCCTGATTGAACAATTCAATTTGATGTTCTTGAAGGTTTGCATTCACGAATGAAAGATGTATTAATAAATCGTCTATGTCTACTCCAATCGCAGTTACCTTTTTATTCACTTGATGATTCATCACCGTCGTTAGTAAGTTTCCAGTACCAACCGCTGGGTCAAGCAATCGGAAGTTTGTCG
Source organism: Bacillus sp. Y1 (assembly GCF_003586445.1). NCBI lineage: Bacteria > Bacillati > Bacillota > Bacilli > Caryophanales > Bacillaceae > Bacillus > Bacillus sp. Y1. The sequence continues at coordinate 3,764,016 of NZ_CP030028.1, forward strand.
ATTGGACAAACTTATCCACTAAATAACCTACCAACATTCCTACGGCATCTGGAGTCATCTGATGGTTCGGTTGTACACTTTCCTTCATCCCTTTTAATATAGCTAATTGATACGCCTTACGTAATTCCTCAGCTGAATATTTATCCGGACGAAACGCTTCGTAGCTTTTCTTTAATCTCTTAAGTGTTAATTCACTTAACTCTTCTTGTAAGACTGATTGTTGAAATAGGTTTTCACCAGTTTCAGCTAATGCCTCTAGGTATGTACAATTTAGCTCCTCCTGTAAAATAGAAGCCGTCTCATTAAACAATGTAAATAAATCTTCTAAAGTAGAAGGTGACATATTTCTTCCTCCTGAAAAAATTCATATCTTCTATTGTATCTAGCATGGGGAAAGAAGGCAATTTTAAAGAGATGTAAAAAAGCCTCGAAGGTGATCGAGGCTTTCTTATATTTATTATTGTGCTGCTCTCGCTGCTTCCACTGCTGCTTCATAGTTTGGATGATCTGTTGCTTCACTTACGTATTCCACGTAAGTTACTTTGTCATTAGAGTCAATAACAAAAACCGCACGAGCAAGAAGGCGTAATTCTTGGATTGCCACGCCATATGCTTCTCCAAAAGAAAGATCTCTATGGTCAGAAACTGTTTGTACCTTATCAATCCCTGCTGATGCACACCAACGCTTCTGTGCGAATGGTAAGTCAACGCTAACTGTTAGAATTTGCACATTATCTAACTTCGCTGATTCTTCGTTAAAACGACGAGTTTGTGCATCACATACTCCTGTATCAATCGATGGTACGACACTGATTAGACGAACTTTACCCTTGCTATCAGCTAATGTCACTGGTGATAAATCATTAGCTAAAACTGTGAAATTAGGTGCTGTGTCACCCACTTTAACTTCTTGACCTAATAGTGTAACTGGATTCCCCTTAAAAGTAATTGATGCCATAAAAAAATTCCTCCCATTCCAGAATATGTACACAAAAATCATAGCCCGTTCAACTTAATTTTGCAAATAATTACGCTCATCTTTCAAAGAAAAAGGTTAACTCCCTAACAGGAAGTTAACCCGTTACTATTATATTTGTAAATCATGCTTTGGACCTTCATAATCACTTGGATTTGGCTGTTGGCTTCCGTCACTGCCTTGATCCTTATTTTTTGACATCATTTGTTGAATTTTGTCTACTGCTTGAGGAGCCAAATCCAAAATCTTTTCATATAAATGTGTACTCTCATCAAGGTGAACCATTTTGACCTCTTTGGAATTTACAATCAAGAAAGCAATTGGAGTAATAGAAACTCCGCCACCGCTACCTCCACCAAATGGGTGCTTCGAAGCTTCTTCCTTCCCGTTATCAAGAGTAAACTCACTACCACCCGCTGCGAATCCAAAGCCAACCTTTGAAACAGTTAAGATTACACTGCCATCAGGGGTTTCAACTGGGTCACCAATGATTGTATTTACATCAATCATTTCCTTTAGATTTTCCATTGCTGTTGTCATTAACCCTTGTATTGGATGCTCAGACATATAAACTCCTCCTTATAGGGATTTAGATTTTTCATTAGATAAAGTAGATAACGGCTTTGTTTTAAAAGTAGGCCGTCCACCCTTCCAAAATTTAATCAGTTTAATTCCTGCTAACATAGCATGCCCGATACGAAATTGAATCATACATGTAAAGGTAGTTTGAGATATCGGCATTTGAAAGTGAGGGGTAACTGTTATATGCGGAAGATTCCTCATTCGCATATAGGTACTTAGAACGCCGATGAGACTGCCTTTTGCTGCCCAACATGCACCAATAATCATCCCCGTATATGCAGCATCTCCAACACCAATAACGGAGTCCCATTTTATATCTGTAATCGTTACTTTTTTTAGAAACTTACGAACAATTCTATGTAACCCCACAACATGCTTTATTAAAGTTTCGTAATCTTTAAAGCTATCCAAGATCTCTTTTGGTGTAAACTTACTGGTTTCTTCATCCTTCACTTGTTCTTTTGCACCGGGCTCTTTTTTTGTTTTTACAACAACTGTGGGTGAATCATCATCTATTTGAATGACTGGAATTTCAAGTTTGTATTGAATAAGACCAAATAAAGCTTTGAATTTAATTCTTAAATGGTCATCGTCTTGTCCATGATAGAAGTGGATAAACACCTTTAGTTTTAAAAAAATGATAAGCAAAAATAAAAGCAATAGTATGATTAGGATTAAAAGTAGCCACTTCATTACTCTCACACCCTTCCGCCTACCATTATCGACAATATACAAAAAAATAAACCTGCCAACGGATTTGTTGACAGGTTTATTAATTATTGTTCGTGAACAACAGTAGTATCTGCAAATAGATCATGTATTCCTTGCTTTTTAGGAAGAAACGCTACAAGCACATATAAAATAAAGATAAACGTGGAAATAAATCTACCAATCCACTCCCGAAAAAGTACCGTGCTCCACGTTAGCTTTTCACCGTGTAAATGAATAACCCGTAAACCAAAAACCATTTTTCCTATTGTTTGACCGAAGAATTTTGTCATTAATACAAAATATCCATAAAACGTGAGAGCCGTAGCGATTGTAATTGGAGCAAAAAAGTTACCACTATGCAAGTCTAAACCTATGGCTCGAAAGATCGGATTGATGAGGATTCGATCGATGCTTCCAATCACAAGAAGATCTAATAAGTACGCCCAAAATCTCATCCAAAAGCCTGCGAACCGTGCATTCGAGAATAGGGTATACCCTGTTTGAGAGGGAGCTGGTTGTTCCTCCCATTCCATTCGCTCCTTATCTAATTGATTGTTATCCATATTGTCACCCTCCTTATTCCGCATACATATACATCAGTCTTGGAGAATTAGGCTGTGACAATAGCTTCATTAGACCAGTCATCTCTAAATCTTTCCCAACCATTTTACTAGCTGCCATACTGAACAATGAACCAAAACCAAAGTTCTCACTGTAGCTAACTACCTGTGCTCCAGCTAATTTTTCATTTTTCTTCATAGCTTCTGTAACATCTTCAAAATATCCAAAATCATCAATTAAACCAATTTCTTTCGCTTGCCTTCCATCATAAATTCGACCATCTGCAATCGTTCTTACTTCTTCCTCAGACAATCCTCTGCCAGAAGCAATTACATCCACAAAACCTTCGTATGAGTTGTTAATCATCGTTTGAAGAATATTTTTTTCCTCTTCCGTCATCTCTCTCGAAGGACTCATAATGTCCTTAAATTCACCACTTTTGATCGTTACAAATTCCACACCGTATTTTTCTGCTAATCCTGCATAATTGACTCCTTGCATTATTACTCCTAATGAGCCCGTTAACGTTTCAGGACTTGCGTATATCTTATCGGCAGGAGCAGAAATATAATACCCGCCTGAAGCTGCCATCGAACCCATTGATACATAAATTGGTTTTTTTGTCTCTTCAGAGATTTCTACGAGCTTGTCATGAATCTCTGCACTTTCAACCACGCCGCCACCAGGTGAATTGACCTTTAAAATAATACCTTTCACATCTTTATCTTCTTTTACATGTTCCAAGTTCTCCATAAAAGCTGAATGATTATATCCAGGTGACTGGAAAAATGACGTTACATCCCCCGTATCTTGAATCGCTCCATTTACTTCTAGCACAGCAATTTTCTTTGCTGCATTTCCTTCCTCAATTACTTCTTCGATAAAAGGCTCCTCTGTGGCCGAAAACACCTCTGTCCATGAGCTCTCGATATTGCTAAAAGCCATCGATGAGAGTGCATTTGTCACCCACGAAATAAATAATAATACCGCAGCAATCACTATTGCTGCCCAACGCTTTCCATTCATCTATGATCCTCCTTTTTCCGCTTCCTCTACTATTACGGTTCTCCTTTTAAAATGTTTCAAAAACAGGTAAACTAAATTCCATAGCCTACATTTTAACAAATTAAAGATATAATGGTAAATTTAAAAATTGTCTGGAGGAATTTACAATGCCTAACCGTCGAAATATTTTTTTATATCACAAAAAAGATTCGGATATGTTAGAAACGGTTTCACCACTTTATGAGCTTGCAGCTAAACAAGGGTTTACGGTAGTCAAAGACCACAAAGACGCAAATATTATCGTAAGTGTCGGTGGGGATGGAACATTCCTACAAGCAGTTAGAAAGACTGGCTTTCGTGAGGACTGCCTATATGCTGGTATTTCCACAAGTGAAAGTTTAAAAGTCTATTGTGATTTCCATATCAATGAAACAGATAAAATGATTGAGGCTATGACAAATGAACAAATTGAAGTAAGACGCTATCCAACCATTGATGTTTTGGTGGATGAACAAATGTCGTTCCAATGTTTGAACGAGTTTAGTATTCGCTCATCTATTATTAAGACATTCGTCCTAGAAGTATTTATTGATGATCTTCATTTCGAAACCTTCCGTGGAGATGGGATAATCGTTTCTACACCAACAGGCAGTACAGCATACAGCAAATCGGTCAATGGAGCAGTTGTAGACCCATTCCTACCGTCGATCCAAGTAAGTGAGCTTGCGTCCTTAAATACGAATTATTACCGTACGTTAGGATCTCCCTTTATCTTAAGCGGTGAAAGAAAGCTTTCTTTAAGAGTCGTACAAGATGGAAACGATCACCCAACAATGGGTATGGACAATGAAGCCCTCAGCTTACAACATGTTGAGAGAGTGGATATCCAACTTAGTGAAAAGAGAATTAAAACAGTGAAACTAAAGGACAATTCATTCTGGGAAAAAGTGAAGAGAACATTCTTATAATTTAATTTCGGGGGCTTTGGACAAGCCCCCATTTAGGAGGTTATCAATTGATCATAAAACAAAGAACGGTACCGAAAGAACTCTTGATTTTAAGGTACTTGGATAAACGAATGAAATTATTAGAGGTTGATCGGCTTGAAAAATTGGAAAAAGGGTATACCGGAGAATTGCAGTGGGATTCCCTAATAACTAGTGGACTATCATCCTCCAATTATTTAATGATGAATGATTTATTACTTACAAATAGTGGTGGTCATACATTTCAAATTGACTCATTACTCTTAAAAAGGAAGTTTATCATTTTTGAAGTGAAAAATTATGAAGGAGAATATTTTTTAGAAAATAATCGTTGGTATACGCTTTCGAAAGTGGAAATCCAAAGCCCCCTCATACAACTCCAGCGAACCGAAATCGCCTTTAGAAGATTATTGAAAGACCTAGGCATAAACATCCCCGTTGAAGCTTATCTAGTATTTGTAAACCCCGAGTTCACTCTCTTTCATGCACCCATTCATTCTTCTATGTTACTTGCAAGTCAATTAAATCGGTTTATACAAACTGTAAATCGCGATAATTTTGGTATTACTGCTCAGGACGAAGCTCATGCAGAGGAAATAATTTCATGCCATTTGGATAATAACCCATTTGAACGCTTGCCTAATTATAGTTATCAAGAGTTAACAAAAGGAATTCCTTGTTCCTTATGTGGAAAGTTTCTATTTCCATTTAGTCAATCCTATATATACTGTAAATCTTGCGGTAATAAGGAATCAGTTGAAGCAGCTGTACTAAGAAGCGTTGTCGAATATAAAAAACTGTTTCCTGATAAACAATTAACTACTAATGGTGTATCTGACTGGTGCGGAGAGGTTGTGTCGGAAAAATCTGTACGACGAATACTAAAGAAACAATTTATTAGTCAAAGCTCGAAGCGATACACTTACTTTATTTAGACCTGTTTTTTCATTGAACCTAGCAATCTTCTTTCTATCTTACCGCTTCACCTTTTTTTCCACTCAACGGAGCAATTAGAATTCCTCTATTTGACCATTTCACCTGCTTTGCCCCTCAACCGGGCAGTTAGAGCGCTTCTATTTAACCAATTCACCTGTTTTACCACTCAACCGGGCAATTAGAATTCCTCTATTTGACCATTTCACCTGCTTTGCCCCTCAACCGGGCAGTTAGAGCGCTTCTATTTAACCAATTCACCTGTTTTACCACTCAACCGGGCAATTAGAACTCCTTTATTTAACCGCTTCACCTGTTTTTATCACTCATCCGGGCAATTAGAACTCAATTAACTTATCCGTTTATAACACAAACACAGATAAAAAGCTGACTGCCAAGCAGTCAGCTTCTCCTTTTCCCATCATGCCCCAAATCTTTTTCGGACAGGTCCCAGTGTGTTTGCAAATAGTTTCGTTTTTGATAATGAGTAAATGGTAAGAGCGGACCAGATAAAGACAAATGCTTGTAAGTGGTGCTTGGTAAAGTGCTCACCGTATACAAGAACACCTAACAATAAAGTGATTGTCGGTGCAATGTATTGGAGCAAACCAAGCATGGAAAGCGGAATCTTTTGGGCACCTTTTGCAAAATACAGAAGCGGCAAGGCAGTCGCTGCTCCAGCTCCGACCAATAAAAGATCGGTTGATACAGAACCTGAGAATAATGCATGCTCCCCATTAAAAAATAGAAAAACCATATAGGCTAAAGCAAACGGGGTAACAACCATTGTCTCTAGTGTTAGCCCCACAGCAGAGTCTACTTTAATCATTTTTTTCGCTAGTCCATAAACTCCGAATGAAAGAGCTAGAACGACCGAAATCCATGGGAATTTCCCATATGAAAGACCTAAAATAAGAACTCCAACACCAGCGATAATAAAGGACGCGTACTGAGCGGGAGAAAGCTTCTCCTTTAAGAAAATAACTCCTAACAATACACTAACCAACGGATTAATATAATAGCCAAGACTCGCTTCAATCATTTGATGATGATTTACTGCCCATATATAGATAAACCAATTGGTACTAATTAAAAAGGATGCGATAATTAGTGCATACATTTCTTTGCGATTTTGCTTAAAGCTTTTTAGGACGGAATATAAATTTCTGATCTTTTTTGAAAAAAATAAAACCACCATCATAAATGCGAAGGACCAAAAGATACGATTGGCTAAAATATCTTCTGCGTTCACATGATCAAGTAGCTTCCAGTAAATCGGTAGAATTCCCCATATTAAATACGAAAGGCCCGCTTGAAACGCACCTGTTTTTATTTCATTTCTCTCCATGAGTACCCTCTATTCTTTCTAGACTCGAAACATTTACTTATTATAAGGGGAAAATTCAAATCATGCTATACATTTTTTTCAAAAAAAAGAGAAGAACTTGGATTCTTCTCTCTGACTTATTATTTAATTTTGACCTGCCAGCTCCTGCTCTTTCTTTCTTAACTCGACTCTGCGGATTTTTCCAGAGGTTGTTTTCGGCAATTCCTTGATAAAGTCAATTTTCCTTGGATATTTATATGGAGCTGTTAACTCTTTGACATGGTTCTGAAGAGTGCTAATAAGCTGTGGATCTTTTTCATCTATTCCTTCCTTTAGAACGACAAACGCTTTTACGATACTTCCTCGTACTTCATCCGGACTTGCTACTACAGCGCATTCTTTCACAAAAGGATGCTTCACAAGAGCGTCTTCGACTTCGAACGGCCCAATCGTATAACCAGAGCTGATAATAATGTCATCACCTCGGCCTTCAAACCAGAAATATCCGTCTTCATCCTTCTTCGCTTTGTCACCTGTTATATAGTAATTCCCACGGAACTGCATGGCGGTTCTTTCGGCGTCCTTGTAATAATTTTTAAAAAGGGCTGGGGTATCGACATGGACCGCAATATCACCAACTTCTCCTATCTCACAAATCTCACCGTATTCATTAATAATTTCCACACTATTTCCTGGGGTCGGTTTCCCCATCGAACCAGCTTTTAATGTCATTCCTTTTGTAATTCCTACAAGTAATGTGTTTTCCGTTTGACCATATCCGTCACGAACATCAAGCCCGAAATGCTTTTTAAAAGTGTCAATCACATTTCTATTTAATGGCTCACCCGCAGACACCGCGCTATGAAGGTTACTTAATTGATACTCATGAATATTTTCTACCTTTGCCATCAGGCGGTATTCAGTCGGAGTACAGCAGAGTACATTTATTTCGTAATTTTGTAATAAGGTCAAGTATTTGCTTGGATCAAACTTTCCATTGTAAACAAAGCCAGTTGCTCCAGAGCCTAACACTGATAAAAACGGACTCCAAATCCACTTTTGCCATCCAGGTCCTGCCGTTGCCCACACACGATCTCCTTCTTCAATACATAACCAGTTAGGAGCTGCAGTTCTCAGATGAGCGTAAGCCCAGCCATGCGTATGAACAACCCCTTTTGGATTCCCCGTCGTTCCTGAAGTGTAAGATAAGAAAGCCATGTCATCACTTCTTGTAGATGCTAATTTGAGCTCTGCAGAAGTCGTCTTCATTTCTTCTTCTAACGTCTTCCACCCATCTGCTTTTCCACCAATGACAAAACGATGGATACCGCTACACTCATCTATCTCACTAAATTGGTCAATATAAGGATAATAGCTTACAACTGCCTTTACGTCTCCATGTTGAATACGGTATTGTAGGTCCTTCGTACGCAGCATTTCAGAGCTTGGAATAACGACAAGTCCAGCTTTAAGTGCCGCAATATATACCTCATAGGCTTCAATTAATCTAGGCACAACAATAAGAACAACATCGCCTTGTTTTAAACCCTCATTCAAGAAAACGTTTCCAATTTTATTTGCATTCACTAATAAATGGTGATATGTGATTTGCTGTTTACGTCCCTGCTCATCTTCCCAAATAAGAGCAACTCTTTCGTGATCGTCAGAAAATCGTTCCATTTCACTTACTAAATTATATTTTTCAGGTGCTAGTAAATCTTCTCGTTTCACTGCCTCTCCCCCTAAAATATTTTCTATGTAATGTCCCTGATGTCACACATGTTATTATACAAAATTATTGAAAAATTTAAAATTGTTTTATAACAAATAAAAGAGGCACCCCGGTTAAGGGAATGCCTCTGTAGCCATTTCTCTATTTAGTTGAATTGATTATTGTCTTCCGCTCATAGATTGTTGAGCAAAAGAAACTAGGCGTTTTGTAATTTCTCCACCAACAGATCCGTTAGCACGAGAAGTTGTTTCAGCACCTAAGTTAACACCAAACTCAGTAGCGATTTCGTACTTCATTTGGTCGATAGCTTGTTGAGCACCTGCTACAAGTAATTGATTTGAATTGTTGTTGTTTGCCATGTGAATCACCTCCTTGTGAGTATAGAATGTGTCAAACACATGGCCTTCATTCAAATAATTACTTGGAAATTGTTCACAATTACATTAGAATAATTCTCCAAATACTTGATCCTTTTTATTGTTATCTGGTTTTATTTGTATGGTTTCAATTTTATCAACCGCTTCTTGAATCAACTGCTCAAAGTCTACAAAGCTTTCGTAGTATTGAACCTTTTCAAGCTTTGGTTTTGTTTTGGGTGCTGCAGGGACAAAGACGGTACAGCAGTCCTCATAAGGCTGAATCGAAATATGATGGGTATCAATCCTTTTTGCAATATCGATTATTTCGGATTTATCCATAGTGATTAAAGGTCTTAATATTGGAGTAGATGTCACATCATTGATTGCTAGCATACTTTCTAAGGTTTGGCTTGCCACTTGGCCTAAGCTTTCTCCCGTAACGATGGCTAATCCTTCAAATCTGCGGCGAATTTCATCTGTTATACGAAGCATCATTCGTCTAGTTGCCGTCATTGTATAGTTTTCAGGTATTTGTTTTTGTATAAGCTGTTGAATAGCTGTAAAAGGAACGATATGGAGAGTAAAGTAACCGCCATTTAGTAATGACAACTTTTCTGCCAATTCAACTACCTTTTGTTTGGAACGCTCACTTGTAAAAGGGGGACTAAAGAAGTGAATAGCCTCTATTTCAACCCCTCTTTTCATTGCCATATAGCCAGCAACTGGGCTATCTATTCCACCTGATAGCATCAACATGGCCTTCCCGCTAGATCCGATAGGCATTCCACCTGCCCCCATAATCGTTTCGATCGAGAGATAAACAGCTTCTGTACGTACCTCAACCTGAACGTCAATGGTTGGATTTTTCACATCTACCTTTAGATCAGGGACATTTTGTAAAATGTGAGAACCAAGAGTATAATTTAGTTGCCCCGTATCAAGAGGATATTCCTTATTCGCTCGTCTTGTTGAAATTTTAAAAGTATCTCCTACTTTATATTTGTTTAAGAATAATTGTAAAGCCGCTTCCTTAATTTCCTCTAGCTCCAAGCTGGTCTTAATGACCGGACTAAAGGATTGAATGCCGGGAAGGATTTTTAACTTCTCAATAATTCCCTCACCATTTTCCCCATTCAACAAAATATACATACGGTCCCTAGTTGTCTCAATAATGATGTTTGGAAATTCTGTTAGTGCACGCTTTGCACTTCTTTTCAATTTTTCTACAAACTTCGTACGATTTCGGCCCTTTGTTGATATTTCACCGTACCTTATTAAAATTCGATCGTAATTCATTAGTGCATAACCTCTCTTAGTTCAGTAACTGTTGTTTGTATGATTGAAATCGCCTTGCTCGCCTCTTCAAGAGTGTTTTCATACGATAAGCTCATGCGAATCGCACTTTCTGCGACGTCCTTTGAGACATTCATAGCCAATAGCGTATGGCTTACAGCCTTCTTTTTTGAAGAACATGCACTTGTCGTCGAGACGATTAACCCTTTCTCTTCTAACGCATGTACAAATACTTCTCCTCTAAATCCTTTTACAGAGAAATTTATGATATGAGGAGCTCGTCCCCTGCTTGGAGTATGAATGACAACATCTACAAGCGTTTGTAGTTCTTTAAGAAGATAATATTGAACTTTGGATATTTGACTTAACTTTGTTTCATAACTTTGTAAAGTTAGTCTCAATGCTTTTGCCATTGAAACAGCACCAGCAACATTCTCCGTCCCACTTCGGAGCTTCCATTCTTGATTTCCTCCTGAAAAAAGTGGAGAAATTTGGACCCCCTCACGAACGACTAACACTCCTGTTCCCTTTAACCCATGAAATTTATGTGCTGATATCGAGCACAAATCAATATGATGTTTTTGAATATCGAGTGCTACTTTTCCAACCCCTTGTACATAATCCACATGAAATAATATTTTTGAATATCCTTTTAGCATGTTGCCGATTTCTTCAATAGGCTGAATTGTACCAACCTCATTATTTACATGCATGATCGACACTAATATCGTATCGTGACAGATGGCATCCTCAATATCGGAAACAGACACTCTACCTTCTTCATCAACTGGAATGACCGTTATTCGAAACCCTAGTTCCATCAGCTGTTGAAACGCCTCTCTTACGGAAGCATGTTCAACCGCTGATGTAATAATATGTTTCCCTCTGTTTCGATACATAAGAGCTGTACCTTTAATTGCTAGGTTATTGCTCTCCGTACCTCCGGATGTAAAGTAAACCTCGCTCGGATTTACTTGTAATAGCTCACCTATTTGTTTTCTAGCTTGAGCTAACAGACTTTCCGCTTCTATACCTAATCGATGAATAGACGAAGGATTGCCAAAAAAATCACTTGAAACTTTTACAAATGAATCCACAACTTCTGGAAATGGTTTTGTTGTTGCACTGTTATCAAAATAAATCATGTCTGAAGACCCCTTTATCTTACCAATCACGGGTAAACTCAACTAATAATGTTATCATATAAATGACAATCAGGAAAACGAATAGGAAAAGACCGCTTCAAAAAAAGCGGTCTTTTCCATTTAAACCTCTACCGTTTCTTGTAATAAAGCTTCAATTCGCTTTAATGCACCAGGCTCTACTTCCTCAATGGAGGTTGCAGCAACTTCCAGTGCTGCTTGATAATCATAGCTTCTAAAAGCAATTTCCGCATCAACCAAAGCTTTTTGTACAGCCGGATAACTGCTCCGGTATCTATTACCATACTGTATAACCTTTTCAGATAGGAGAACCGTCTCAATGAGCTGAGAGGTATGGTCATATACTTTATCTACCGTCATAACAGCCACCTCTAAGTATTTTTGAACGGTAGGTATATTTAATGGCTTTTCTTCTAGCTTTGTTTTTACATTAGAAATGCTCTCTCTCGCATCCTCTAATAAATAACGATATTCTTCTGGAAGACCTGGAATATTGCTTTTATTTATAAGACGAATGCAATCAGCAATTTTTTTGGAAAGTTCAACTACTGTCTCCCGTGCGGCAATTTCATCTTTTCTAAGTGTTTGCAGTCTTTCAGCGTATTCTTTTTGCTCTAGAGTTAATTTTTCAAGCTCGAGCTTTAACTCAGCTAGCTCATCCTTTAGTATCGTAAGAGCCGTTTCATCAGCTACAATTTTGTGTTCTAGTACTTCAAAGCGTTTCATTAACTGAGCAAGTTTCTTTTCAAACTGTGCTTGCCCTTCTACTTCACTCTCTTCAAGGTGATAACTTTGCTGTACTTCCTGCACTTCAAACTTCAGTACATTATTTTCTTCCTTTACTGCAAATAACATGCTTCTCGTTGGCTCTTCGTTTTCTATAACAAACCGTTTGGCATTAACCTCTTGTTCCAATAGATCATAAATAACTTCAATTTTTTCCTTTACTTCATCTATTTTCTTTTGAAGCTGATCAATCTCGGTTTGTTCAATTAACTCCAAACATGCATTGACTTCTGAATGAAGTTTTTCTAACTCCTCTTCAAAATGAAGATGTTCTAGCGGATAGCTTTGATTCTGCATCTCACGGAATCCGTCTCTCAGATTCTCAATTTCTGAAGGAATACTTGATTGGCATTCTATGAGTAAATTTGGAATAGCATCCATCTTCTTGCTCAATTCATCTGTCTTTGACTGAATTAAAAGCACAACCTCACGAGCTTGCAGATAATCGCCATTTTCTGTTCTTTCCTCAAAATTAGTAAAACATGCTACTATTTCATCCAGAAGGACTTCTAACTTAGCTTCTGCACGTCCAAAATTATGACGATGTGCAAGTAGAGTTTTGCGGCGCTCACGATACACCTCTTTTAACTCTTCAATTTCTATTCTATTTTTCTCTTCACTTCCAACCAATTCATTGATTTCGTCAAGTAACTTTTGAATTTTATCTTCCGTTTCTTTTAAATGAGAATCAATGGCACGCTGAACCTGTTTTGCTTTATTAAAGCGGTAGCGGTCAATGTATTCCTCCGCATCAAATAGATACTCTTCTACCTCTGGAAGCTGACTGGTTACGATGTCATCCCAATCATTTCTCCAGTTCTCGAATAGTTCTTCAGTTTCTCCCGTCATATTAAGCTGTTTTACCTTCGACATTTCATCAAGGACTGGGCGATTCGTAATATCTATTTTCCAGTTCTCCAGACGGTCAATTTCTTTATAAAGCTTTTTTTTCATCGTATATCCAATCACGTACAGAGCTAGTAAAAGAACTAAGCCCCCGATTATGTACTCCATGTTAAGCCCCCTGTTCTCATCCGAGCTACATTTATGTTATCTATATAAAGGTTCATATAAATGTATTTTCAATGCTCTTATGATACCATGTAAACGACATTTTTTGACTATTAATTTCAAATTTTTTGTACTAAAATTTATTTACAATCACTTTAGCTACATCACATCTCTCTTTTCGACAAATACTGCAAAAATCATAAACAAGGAGGCTTACTCATCATGCGTGATGGTCATGTCCATTCAAAGTTTTGTCCCCATGGTTCGAAAGATGCTTTTCAAACCTATATTGAGCACGCAATAGAACTTGGAATTACCACTATCTCATTTACGGAACACGCTCCTCTTCCAGCTGGCTTTACCGATCCAACCCCCCTTCAAGACAGCGCTATGAAAATGGAGGATTTACCGGCATATTTAGAAGAGCTAGCTGTTCTAAGAGAAAAATATAAAGGACAGATTACCATACATACAGGTTTAGAAGTAGATTTCATTGAGGGATTTGAAAAAGAAACAACAGATTTTCTAAACAAATACGGTCCATCTCTGACTGATAGTATTTTGTCAGTCCATTTTTTAAAGCATGAAGGAGAATATGATTGTTTAGATTATAGTCCTGACGTATTTAGTGATATGATTAAGCGCTATGGTGGGATAGAAAACGTATATGAAGCCTACTACCGAACGCTTTTGCTGTCCATAAAATCCAATTTAGGAAGTTATAAACCTAAGCGTATCGGACATATAACTTTAGTTAATAAATTCCAAAAAAAATATCCTTGTCCAGTTAGCTTTAACAAGGAGATACAAAGTATTTTGATAAAAATGAAACAAAAAAACTACGAGCTCGATTATAACGGAGCTGGAACAGCAAAGCCGTTATGTCGGGAACCTTATCCGCCAACAGCGATAGCTAACCAAGCCATTCAATTAAACATTCCGATGGTATATGGATCGGATGCTCATCAAGCGAAGGAACTCCTTCAAGGGTATGAGCAATTACTTAGGAGTTAAAACGATTAAAACACTAATTCCTTTGGATGGTGGGGAGTTAATACTCCTTCAATCCAGTTATTGATTTCACCAATATATTTCTGTGTAAAATACGGTTCATGAGGAAAAACATGAAGAACCTCTGAGAGATAATGAGTATTAAGAAAAGGCATGGATAAAAGCGATTTGAGTTGAACAATAGTAAAAGTGACAGACACTTGTCTGAACTCTCCAGTTATGATTCCTTCCTCAATGACAGCTTTAAAATAATACTTTTCCTTTGCAAAGTACGTACTCATTATTTCTCGAACCGTTTGCGAATCAATGGACATTTCTCTTAATATTAATCTTGTCAGCTGCATGTTCTCCGTGTGGTAATTAATAATGCTTTCAGCCATTTTCTGAAGTGTTGCCTTTGCTCCTTGGTCAATACATAAAAATGCTGATTCAAGCTCTGCAATATACGTTTCAAAATACTTTAAAAAGCAATACTCAAGTAGACCATGTTTATTCTGGAAATAGTAGGAGATGTTAGAGACGTTGCTGTTTGCCTTTTGGGCAATATCTCGAATCGTTGTTCCTGAAAACCCCTTCGTGTTAAAAAGATAAATTGCTGCCTCGACAATGGAATCCTTTGAATTTTTCTTCATTTGGAACCACCTCCATCTCTTAATCACAGAAAATAGCCTTATGTATTAACATTCTTTATTCGACATTTGTTCTCCTGTATAAAAAACTCGACAAAGTCTTCTTGTTTTCGCTAAAATATGATAATTACCTATGTGTTTGGAGGGAAGGAAATGTTTGAAGTAAAGCATTACGAAGGGACGAGAGAGGAAAATTATCGTCTATTAATAAAACAACTGAAGGCGCTTCTAGAAGGCGAAACGAACTCGATTGCCAATTTAAGCAATGCGTCATCTCTTTTAAATCAATTTTTGTCTGACGTCAACTGGGTTGGTTTTT
This sequence comes from Bacillus sp. Y1, assembly GCF_003586445.1. Lineage (NCBI taxonomy): Bacteria > Bacillati > Bacillota > Bacilli > Caryophanales > Bacillaceae > Bacillus > Bacillus sp. Y1. The sequence goes on from NZ_CP030028.1 coordinate 3,779,400, forward strand.
ACTTAATGGATGGGGACAAAGAATTAGTGCTAGGACCATTCCAAGGCCTGCCTGCATGTGTAAGAATTCCTCTTGGTCGGGGTGTTTGCGGAACTAGTGCGAAAGAAAGAAAGACGATTTTGGTTGAGGATGTTCATCAATTTCCTGGACATATTGCATGTGATGCAGCTTCTCAATCAGAAATTGTTGTTCCCATGATAAAAGAAGGACAACTTCTGGGAGTTCTAGATATAGATTCACCTAGCAAGAACCGTTTTGACACTTTAGATCAAAAAATGCTTGAGCAATTTATTGATGAATTAATTAATCACTTATAAAAGAGGCAGATGGTCTGCCTCTTATTTATATAAAGCGTTCAAAGCATGATCCAAATCTTCCTGAATATCTCCCCATGCTTCTAACCCAACCGATAACCGTATCAAATTATCTTGTATCCCCATCTTTTCTCTCTCTGCTTTCGGAACAACTGAGTGGGTCATCGTTGCTGGGTGCTGTATTAAGGTTTCCGCATCACCTAGACTAACAGCAATCTTTATTAACTGTAACTGGTTCATAAACTTCTGTGCTTCTTCCACCCCTCCATGCAAAGTAAAAGAAAGTAATCCGCCTGCCTGACGCATTTGCTTTTTCATTATTATATAGTCTGGATGCTTACTATCCCCTGGGTAGAATACTTGATTCACAGCCACATGCTCACTTAAAAACGAGTGAATCTTCCTAGCATTCTCACAATGCCGATCCATTCTTACCGGCAAGGTTTTCAACCCTCTTAATAGCAACCAAGCATCAAACGGCGAAATAATTCCTCCAATATCTTTTTGTGTGGTCATTGCCATTTCTTGAAGGAAATCACGCTTTCCAACAACGATACCAGCAATCACATCCCCATGCCCACATATATATTTAGTTGCACTATGAACGACAACATCGCAACCAAGCTCAAGAGGTGTCTGTAAATAAGGAGAACAAAACGTATTATCAACAACAACAGGAATCCCTTTTTCTTTTCCAACTGCAGCAATCATTTCTAGGTCAACAAGCTTCATGGTTGGATTGATTGGGGTTTCCACATAAATGCACGTAGTTTCAGGCTTGATGGCTTGTAAAAGCTGTTCCTTTGTTTCCATCTCTGAAAAGTTATATGTGATTTGATATTTATGATTTAGCATCTTGAGCAAACCAAAAGTACATCCGTACACACCTTGAGAACAGAGAACATGGTCACCTGCTTTCGTAAGAGAAACTAATACAGCCGACACGGCAGCCATACCTGAACCAAATGCTAGAGCGGCTTCCCCTTTCTCAATTGCTGCCATTCTCTCTTCAAGTATAGAAACGGTTGGATTACCTAAACGGGAGTAAATATATCCTAAATCTTCTCCAGCAAACCTCTTTTCCCCTTGCTCTGCAGTTGCAAAGCAATACGTAGATGTCTGAAAAATAGGCGGAACTAAGCTGCCTTCAAATGAACTAGCATCATAACCATGATGAATCACTTCTGTTTCAATTTTAAAAGATTTTTTCTCTCCCATATGCTCCTCCTTTTGTAAACGCTTACACTTTTATCATGAATCTCTCTTTACTAGCATATGTGATACCTTTCCAAATGGAAAGTAAAAAGGAGCTCGAAATTTGAGCTCCTTTTTTAAGGTGATGTTATCTTTTCTTGAACCACAACTCGATCCTTGCCCGTATCCTTTGCTATATAAAGGGCTGTGTCCGCTCGCTTGAACAAGTTTGTAAAGTTATCTGGATTGTCCACATTCCAATACGAAACCCCACAGGAAATGGTTATTGATGGTTTAGATAATTCCCTTACTTTATCTACTAATCGGTTTGCAATGCTTATTCCCACTTCAAGTGGGATACGTGGTAGATAAACAGCAAGTTCCTCTCCACCCCAACGGGCACCAATATCACTTTCTCTTATATTACTTTTTATAATATCCGCAACTTGGATAAGGATTTCATCTCCAACTTGGTGTCCATATTTATCATTAACACCTTTAAAATTATCAATATCAATTAAAAGGAAGGTTCCTTGCTGATCTTCATCAAGTGATTCATGAACCTTTGCATCTAAATAGTTCCTTGAGTACAGCTTTGTTAAATGATCTGTAACAACCATTTTCTCTAATTCTTCTCTAAGCATAGAATTTGTAAAAGCTAAGGTAGAATGATGAATTAATGACTGCATTAACTTAAAGGTCTCGAAAGAAAAATGATACGGCTCGGTATGCATTACGAGAGCTATCCCTTTAATTACTCCAGATTGTACCATTGGAACCGCCATAATGGAACGATATTGTTGTACATCATGATCGAGGTTTATTTCTATATCTCCAATAAAAATGGAATCATGTTCTCTCTTCAATCTGTCGACTACGTATTGAACGTATGCCATGGACGCTTCCGTATCAAAAAATGGTGTCGAACCTGCTAATACGCTAATTGGTCTCAAATCCGACGATAGCAATACAAAGCAAACCTCTTCCGCATCAAACGACTGAACAATTTGTTCCGTCATGTACGACATTGTTTCGGTCAATCGCAAATTAGAATTTAAACGATGCGAAGTCTCATTGATCAATTGAAGGTCAGCAATTAATCGTTTTGATTGCTGATAGAGCTGTGCATTTTCAAGCGCAGAACCAGCGGTATTTGCTAATAGTTTTATAAACTCCACTTCGTTACTTGGAAACGTCAATGTGTCTGGAGCAATAACTTGGAGTACTCCGTATACACCTTGTTTTCCTTTTAAAGGTGCATAAAGAACGGAACGCCGTTCGTTCAAAGAATCCTCCATTTGGATCGTACCAGTAACATAGGCTTCCATCGCTGCTAAATTTTCACTATCATATTCCAAATCCTTAATTGGCAGTTCGCTATGATTATCATTATCATGAGACAGCATTAAGTAGTACGTAAAACTCGGATATACTTCTTGAAGCGTATAGATAATCTCACCTAGCACAGCATCCATATCCATTGTAGAATGAAATTTTTCATTCACACGAAATAGCTGTTTATAACGTTTCTCTTCCATAACAATTTTGTATAATTCTTGAGCCTTCTGTACAAATGACGAGCACACAATCGCAAATTGTTCAAACCACTCTTGGTTAGAAGGGGTAATAGATGATTGATTCCCTTTTAAGCATAAAACACCTAAATTCCTGCCCGATTTCGCAAGTGGAATAAGTACTTGGTAGTCCTTAAAGCTCAGGTCTGTTGGGGAAAAATCTATCGTTTTCAATGAACTTAACCAGCCACTTGAAACGTTGGATGGTATAACCCCCATTTTGTTTTCGATTGTAGAAACTTCAAAGGAAAATTGGTTATTCCAAGCATGACAAATGAACAAAGTAACTTCATCAAGCTCGAGCATTTTTTGAATCGTTTTAAGCATGGTCTTTAAAACATTTTGATAGTGAAAAACTCCTGACTCCGTGTCAATTAGATCAAAGAACTGACTTTTAAGTGTTTCAATTGATTTATCAGTAAGAAATCTCATTACGTCATCACCTAATACCTTAGCTGGTATGAAACCATTTGATCCCATCCCGCATGAAATATATATTAATTTTTCATTGTGGAAATTATTATCTCTTGATCAGTAATAACAAGCCACAGGGAACCGTCCTTTGATAAGGGAAATAGTTGGTAAATTTCCCTCTCACCCACATCCAACTGCTTGTCTCCCAATTGAACGATCGTGCGTCCATCTTTTTTTATTGTGGTCAAGTTTGATTGTTCTACAGAATTACGTTCTCTATACACAGTTGATCGTGTAGCTAGTTCAAAATCACTTGTGAAATAATTCCACTTTCCTTCGATTTCCACCCATATACCTATACTCTCTTTATCTAAAGAAATCATCGTTGGCTTTCCTTCTAGGGTGACTGCCTTCCTTGTCTTAAATAGATAGTTATCATCTATTTGAACCTCATATTCGGCTAATATATAGTTGTTTTCTTGTTTTTTTGCTAAAACGATGATAGGATTATCTTCTTTATCTAAGCTTTGATGGAGGACTGTAACAAGTGGAGGACTAATTATTTCTCTTTGTTTACTATATTTATAGTACAATGCTCCTATTGTAAAACTAATACAAATAAAAAGCAAAAGAAATCGTACTCTTCTTTCTTTCCTAGTTTCACGCACTTTAACCACTCTTTTTCATAATTAGATTATACCATAAGAACTACTATCCTATAGATAATAACATATTCCTAAAAAATAAAATTACCTTGACTTTCTATCACTTAAAAATATATAATATTCTTTGTGTAAAATATCGCAGCCTATGTGAACGCCTTTATGAATACATTTTGTTCCTCAATAGAAGTTGACCTTCTAGGATGGGGTATCGGTAACCCTTAAGCTGCTAGGGCGAAGGTACATGAAAACAAAATGGTCATACTGCTTGTGAACACTACTGTTTTTATTTTACAACAAAATAAAAACACGAGGAGGAGTCATTCATGGCTCGTTATACTGGCCCAAGCTGGAAATTATCACGTCGTCTTGGAATCTCTCTAAGCGGCACTGGTAAAGAATTAGAAAAGCGTCCTTACGCTCCTGGACAACATGGTCCAAACCAACGCAAGAAGTTATCTGAATACGGTTTACAATTACAAGAGAAGCAAAAGCTTCGTCATATGTATGGAGTGACTGAGCGTCAATTCCGTAACTTATTTGACAAAGCTGGTAAGATTTCTGGTAAGCACGGTGAAAACTTCATGGCTCTTTTAGAGTCACGTTTAGATAACGTAGTATACCGTTTAGGTCTTGCTCGTACTCGTCGTCAAGCTCGTCAGCTTGTTAACCACGGTCACATTTTAGTAAATGGCAAGCGCGTTGATATCCCATCATTCCGCGTATTACCTGGTCAAACAATTTCTTTACGTGAAAAGTCACGTAATCTTGACATCGTTAAAGAAGCAGTTGAAGTTAACAACTTCGTACCTGATTTCTTAACTTTCGATGCTGACAAATTAGAAGGTACATTCACTCGCTTACCTGAGCGTTCTGAATTACCAGCTGAAATCAACGAAGCTCTTATCGTTGAATTCTACTCTCGTTAATAAAAAAGAGATCCAGCGAAATTTCGCTGGATCTTTTTTCTTATTATTCTGCTTTGTTTTCTTTTAAATCCTCTGCTAACTGATCAATACTTTGACGAACATTTCCTTTACCCGCAAATGTTTCAAGTAAGTTTTTCACATCAATTCCAGAAGACGCCTTCAAGGTTTCCTGTAATGAAGACATCAAGTTGGTAGCGTAACCTGTCACTTTATTGGCTCCGCCTCCTTCACCACCACCTGTATCAACAACGGTGATTTTATCAATATTGGAAAGTGGACTTGCAATTTCCTTCGCGTACTCCGGCAACATTCTCACAATCATGTCCATCACAGCTGCTTGGCCGTACATTTCAAACGCTTCTGCAATTTTACGCTTCGCTTCTGCTTCAGCTAGCCCTTTCAGGCGAATGATTTCTGCTTCTGCTTCCCCTTGAGCTCGCTCAGACTCCGCTTTAGCTAGACCATCCAGTCGTACCTTTTCAGCATCCGCTTTTGCCATCGCTTCAATTCGATATTTATTCGCATCGGCTTCAGCTAATTGTCTTGCCTTGTCTGCTGCAGCTGCTTGTTCAACCGCATAACGATCCGCATCGGCTTTCTTCTTAACCTCTGAGTCATACTGTCTTTCTCTACGCTGAATTTCTTTCTCTTCTAGTTCAATTTGCTTTTGACGCTCGATAATTTTGATTTGCATTTCATGCTCTGTAACTTCTTGCTTTGCTCTTGCCGTTTCAAGATCATACGCTTGGTCAGCACGTGCTTTCGCTATATCCTGTTCACGACGATACTCAGCAATTTTCATTTGATTCACTTTTTCTGCCTCAGCAATTTCTGTGGCTCTTTCAAGCTCTGCCTTCTGTGCGTCTTTCGCTGCTTCCGCCCGCTTAATTCGTGTTTCTTTTTCTGCCTCTGCAGTCGCAATGTCTGCATCTCTTTTTACCTGGGCAATTCTTGGCTTACCTAATGAATCCAAGTATCCGTTTTTGTCTCTAACATCCTTGATTGTAAACGATACAATTACTAGTCCCATTTTTGCTAAATCTTGTGATGCTACTCTTTGTACTTCTTGAGAGAACTTATCTCGATTTTTGTAAATTTCCTCTACAGTCATTGAGCCGAGGATTGAACGTAGATGTCCTTCTAAGACTTCCTTCGCTTCGTTTTCTCGGTCTTCCTTCGCTTTCCCTAAAAACTGCTCTGCCGCAGTTGCAATTTCTTCGATGGATCCCCCAATCTTAATAATCGCTACTCCATCAGCCATAACAGGTACCCCTCTACTAACAGTGTAGAACGTTGATATTACTGGCTTTCTAAATCCTCAAATCTATAATATATATCTATTTCTGCGTTTTCATGAACAATGATCTTGTTTATTAAATTTAATAAATCGTACCTTTTTTCTTCTATTGTCTTTGAAGGATAACTAATGATTCCTTTGATGTTATTTTTAAACTTTTCAATCTTATCGTCAGAGTCATTTGTTTCCAACATCTTTAACTCGATTTCCTCAAGCGTTTCAGACAATGAGTTAAGCCTCTCAGAATACTTCGCGTTCATAACTTTGTACTGTCGATCGTCTATGTCCCCGGTCATATTCTTTTCCAGAAGCTTCTCCATTAAATTTGTTACCTTAATAATTTCTTTATCGACTTCATTTCGCTCTTTTTCGTAACCGTCGCTCACTTTCGGTAACTTCGATTTGTGTTGATGGAATAACGCATTAAGCTTCGCTTTATTTTTAGCCAGCTCAGTTAAGTCATCCAAGATAATAGTCTCCAACTCGTCCGCCCCGACATGGTGCGAAGTACAATACTGCTTTCCGTACCTTATATAATTCATACAGTAGTAATTGTCTTTCGTTACGACATGTCCAAGGTGATTCTTACGACCTCGCTTAAAAGTCATCCCACTTCCGCATTTTCCGCAAACAGCGATACCAGCGAACAACGATACATTATTCCGGATACCCTTACGCTTAGCCTTCGTTTCCATCATTTCTTGAACTCTACCGAATGCCTCTCGTTCTATAATCGCCGGATGCGCGTTCTCCGTAATAATCCAAGCGTCCCTGTCGTTATAATCGTTACCTACGTATACGTCGTCCGAAGTCTTGCCTATTAGTGCAGGCTGTTTGTACGGTCGCTCCTTTTTGCTACGTTTATTGTAGACGATATTTCCGATATATACTTCGTTCTTTAAAATAAATCCGATTGTATATTCGCTCCACCTTTTTGATCTTGGCGACAGATACTTTTTACCTTCGGTATTATCTCCGTTTAAATAATGCGCAATTGACTTCATTCCCATGCCGTTTTTATAAAGGTCGAATATCATCTTCACTATCGTTGCATTTGCGTGGTCAATCTCGAGCTTCTTAGTCGTTGAATTGTACGAATACCCAAACGGTACACTCGACGCTTGATTCCATTCGCCAGCATGCGCTTTTTCAATCTGCGTATATTTAATACGATCCGCTAGTTTCTTCGATTCCATTTCGGAAAACATTAAATACATTGTAATACGCGACAGGTCCAACTTATTCGTGCTCGTCCGATGTTCTTGCGAATCAAACATTTCTTCTACGGTAATAACACGAATACCACTTCGGTCGAGTTTCTTAATTAACCCAAGTCCTTTTTCAGTATCGCGATAAAGACGTGAGATCCCTTTCATTATTACGCATTCATACTTACCATTAATCGCGTCTTCAATTAGCTCTTTTACTTCTGGACGGTTTAAGTCATCTGTACCTGTAGCTGAGTCAGTTTTAATATCTACGATTTCCAGTCCGTTGTCTTGAGCATAACGTTTGCATATTTTAATTTGGTTCTCAATGGTTTCTTTTTGCCCTAGTTTTTTCGTCGACTTACGTGCGTATATTGCCGCTTTCATTTTATCACTCCTAATAAAAAGAACCTTCCACTATTATAATGGAGGTCTCTGTTAAGTGTAAACTATTTACTTTTTTCTAACAATAACGCTACCTCTTTTTGAAGGTAATCTTCAAATTTAAATTCACCCAAGAATACGCGCTTTCTAATTTTTATTTTTGGCGTTTCAGATTTCGCTGTTGCCGCAGCTTTCTCCATTCCCGCTCACCTCTGTAGTATTTACGTACAGGACAGTTGTCCTATTACTTTATTTAACGCACGAAGAAGAATTTTCGCGCATCCTATACTTACATTGACGCGTGAGTTTTTAATTTCGGACAAAAAAAATAACGGCATGCCTCCGCACACCGTCAATCAACGACTTCCACCGCAATCACATCCGCCATATTAATCCGCGTATCAGCCAGCCGCACCTGCTTAGCGTTCACATCTACGTAATGCACTCGCCCCACCACTTCGGCAGTTTTACCCGCTTCCCATATCGTAAACTTAATCGGCAACGCGTACTCCATTGCGTAACATATCCGCTCATCAAATTCCGCCATCTGATATTCGTCGACGATCGGCTTTTTGACGAAGTTGTATTCCGTATTTAACTCGCGCAATAGTTCGGTGTGTTCTGTCATGAAAAATCCTTGCCATTTCTTCGTACCGCGGTCTTTAATCATACGCTCACCTCGTTCGTATTTATGACGTTATTATACCCGAACGTACGTTCTTTTACAAAATAAAAAATAAAACGCCGATTACTTGGCGTTAAAATTAGTATTGAACCCTAACTAATATTCTTGTATCCATTATCTCGCAACGATTTACTCGTAGCTTCTTCAATCGTCCAACCTCTCGATAGTCTTTTATATAAAACACTGTATCTTATCCCGCATTTATCCGATATTTGGGAAAGTGTATATTTTCCACCCTCGAAGTCATAATATTTATTCCGTCTAGTATTGTTTGATTGTTCTTTTTGTGTTATCCATCTACAATTACTTGGTTCATAATTTCCATTTACATCAATCCTGTCGAGTGTTAACCCTTCTCTATACCCTTTGTCAATCGCCCACCAATAGAATAAAGTAAAATCACTCCTCCAATCTTTATCTACACAGATCCCACGCTCGCCATAATACGGATAACTATCACTATTAGGGTTATGACATCTTTCTTTCATTCCTACCCAAATCTGATAAATTTTTGTTTTAGATAAACCGTGAGTGGTATTGGCTTTAGACGCATTCTCTCTTTGCGCACATCCGCAACTTGTTGTAGAACCGTTTCTTAAAGATGCTCCTCTTACTGTGGTTTCGTTACCACACTCGCAAACACATTTCCACAGGGCTAATTTTGACCTACCAGAAACATGTGTCCCATCTCTACAAATAACTTTTAATTTACCAAAACTCATTCCAGTCATGTCCTTAGAAAATCTCTTTTTTGCTTCGCTATTTTTATAACACCCACAACTTATTACAGTTCCATTTATTAACGAGCTTCCAACGAATGCTTTAGTGGTCCCGCATTCGCATCTACATAACCAAGTAGCTTTTCTGTGATTATTCAGCCCTTCAAATTGTAGCACTTCTAGCCGACCGAATTTCTTTCCAACGATACTATTGACTTTTCCCAACTTAACTCCTCCTTATTTTCGAGATTTTGCCTTCAACAGATAATACATCCGATAAAGTTAACTTCGGACATCTCCATCCAGCAATACCCACAATATAAATGACGCGCGAAGGAATAAAATCGGACAGCTAATCATAAAAATAAGCGCCTTAATTGGCGCCTGATTGTATTTGTTTAATTCTATCTTCAACCCTTCCAGGTAATTTTGTTATAAAACGCGCATACCCTTCGCGAGATTTGACGTAGTTCATAGAATAATACGGCTTCATATTCGCCAAGTCTTCCTCGGTGAAGGGATAAAGCTCCGACCGTAGCTCGGAATAATTATCGCGATCGCATCCGGCAATCAACATATATGACGTATTGGCCGACCGCAATTCCCTCCGCATGTGCTTCAACTGATTAATGTAGTGGCACGATATAATAGGTTTACAAATAAACTTCGCGATTTGCGATAGCTTCGTCGTCATAAACTTTTCCGTATTCTCAACCTGGTAGATTTCGTCGATAACGAGGTTTACTTTGCGCCGTTGCTTTTTATCGCGAATCTTATCCGCACGAATCTGTAGCGCTAACCATATCTTCGTAATCCAATACGTCGTACAAATATCGCGCTCGCCTTGCGTTGGAAATTTCGATTCGGGCATCCGTATGCAAATAACTTGGCTCCGTTGCATCTCCTCGACTAAATCGATATTGTTGTCGATATCCGTTTTCAGCATCATTTCCATTTGCGTATTGCGTTTGAGCACCGAAAGCCTATCGATAATACCGACGATAAGATTCAGTTTGGTTCCGATAATTACACCATCCTTCTTCTCGTCAAGTTCGGTCAGTGATGTCATGTATTCCTCCATATACTCGTATTGTGACTTCGGTACTTTTGCGAGGAAATGATGGCGCGATTCGTGGTTCTGTAGTACGTGAAATACATCGCGAATGCTACCCGTATTGACGAATACGCAAAGGCTGGCCGCCTCCAAGTAACGCTCCATTTTCGCAGACAGTCGACTTTCATCGACGTTAATTGCATTTACTAGCGCTAGCAAGTTCGCCGTTTGTCGCTTGGCATTTTCGTAACGCTGGAACGGATCCTCAGCGATACCTACCTCGTTATAACCGAGGCCCTGTATTTTCGACGGGTCGCTATTGTCAATGTTGAGCACTTGATCAGCCGGAAACAGCGCCGCAATGTCATCGCTCAGTTCGCAGTTTTCGATAAAGTCGAAGATAATCACGCACTCGCCCGCCTGTATCGCGTCAATGCTCAGGTTTCCGATAAGGTTCGATTTACCTGCGCGAGTCGGTCCGATTAGCAGCGTCAGCAAATTCCGGTAATGTTCGTAGTTACTCAAATACGCCTTTTGCTTCGTACCTCTAAACGTACTCTCACCGATACACATCGTTCCCGTCCGTAAATCCTCCGGCACCTGCGCCTCTTGCGTTTCTACCTTTTCGATAAAGTTGTGGCGCTCGAGCAATTCGCGTCCAGCCAACGATAGAAAGTTCTGCGCTTCTAAGTCGCCTACCTTGTTCACTTCCGCGCCACTTATCGAATAGTCCGTATACTTAACCGGCTTCTTTAACCTCTTTGCCACTAGCCGATTGTCACCCGCCACCGCATCGAAACTCTGCGCCATGCTCCGTGCATTATTCGCCTGCCTCAGCCGGTCATCCGATTCGCTCATGACGACAATCTGTGTATTTAGTACGGCAGCGCTCGCCTTTTTGACCGTAGCCTCGTCGATTTTCTTGCCGCCGTTTAAGCGCTCTAACAAGCCCTCTAGGACGTTGTAATCGTCCACCTTACCTTTACCCTTGCCGTCATTTAACGCGCCTCCTATGTCGTCTATAAGCGTTGAAATCACGCCAACAGCCGTCTTTAGTGCATAACTCAATCCGTACTTATTTCGGTCAACAGGCAGATTGCGCTTGACCTTCCGTATAGTCGCTTCGTACTTGCTCCGCCAGGTAAATTGCGTCGTCGGCATGAAGTTGTAAAACACGCCAACCTTATCGCCTTCCTCGAGGACATCAACTACGTTCAGCTTCGAGTTGAGCAAGTCATTATCGCGCCGATCAATCGCAAGGCTGAGCGCATCTTCCTTCGTATAAGATAGCTGATACTGGACGGCGTTATTGCTGAACTCCGGCAACGCTTCGACTTCCTTGACGGTCACATTCGTCCAGACGTCCGACATACGCTCTTTAATAATCGATAGGAAATGTCGCGGAATGATGAAGTAGAACTCGGCGCGCTTCTTTTCGACGTAAATGTAATACGACACTTTTGACGGCACGGCGATTGAATACTTTGTTCCGAATAAGAATTCGCGCCCGAGCACCTTCAGCAACTTCGCTTCCTCGCGTTTGATGTTTTGCGCTAAGTTTCGATACAGCGACGCAATGGTTCGCGCTAGCTTATGCGTATTGTTATTTCGAATGGAATTGTTCGGAGTTAGGCGCAAGTATACGTACTCCGGCTTGATGACGTTAATATATTCCGATAACTTTATCGACTTCATTTCAATACACCCCGAATAAAAATTTAATTAATACGTTCGCAACGAGTAGCATTCCGGCGTACCTTCCGCCGTCTCGCCAGCCAGCGACTTTCAACACTATCAGCACCGCAGTCCCTACGAGCGTGCCCGCTAGCAAGAAATCCTTCAGCGCATCGAATATGCCGAGAATGATTTCGGTGGCTACGTCCGCAGTCTTGTCGCGAACCGTTTCGCCAAAGAGTGTCGGAATCAAGCCCGGCTGTACTTCGCCACTGATTTCCGCTAACTTTTCAGCGAGTGGAGTCGGATCCATTACGTGACCGCCTGCGTCCCTCATACCGAAATGTAAGTGCGCACCGGTCGAGTGCCCCGTATTTCCGCTGAGCCCAATAACCGCGCCCGCATCGATATGTTCGCCGACTTTCGCCTGGACTTCGTTCATATGTCCGTAGATAGCCCGTGTGCCGTCCGGAAACTTTATTGACAAGCCTTTACCGATGGCGTCCGTTCCATCAAAGACTCGGTCGACTACGCCTTCACCAATCGCACGGAGCGTCGTGTTTTCGGGAATGGCGAGGTCGATTCCGCTGTGTGGCTTCCAGTTTCGAACCGGTGACAACTCGCCGTATTCCGCAGATAATCGAAACTTCATCGTCGTTACCTCCTATACGTCCGCCGTTAAATCTTTGAATATCGTATCGATTTCATCCATCGCCCAAGGCAATCCGAATAAGAAGATATAGACGAGGATATACGAAATGAATCCTTTCTTCGCCGAATCGAAATCGCCTCCCGCCATATTCTTAATCGTATCGAATCCGCCCTTGAAGATAATCACCCACTTACCTATCGACAATAGTTTCGCGTATAACTTCTGCGCGCCCACTTCGATACTCTCGCCTGCAGCAAACGCATAATCAAATCCGCCACCCGCTACGATAATCACAATCGTCGAGCCAACGATTTTATAAACGATGCCATATTTCCGAAAATGCCTTTCGAATTTCGTTTCCGTTGGCTCGGGACGACCGTGTAAAAAGTCCTTGATACTCATGCGCTCATATTTACTCATTTTTCGTATTACCTCCTGTTGTACGTGCATAATTTCGGCATGGCTCGCATAAGCTGACGATAGACCAACGTCAGCGACTTGGGCGACCTCCACGCATCTAGAGAAAGCTATCGACGACCGCCCGTTTCGCCTGACTTGGCGCCTTTACTACCGCCTGCACGCCGCCTTCCTTGTCTCGCTGTATGAGTCTTTTGATATACTTCGAAAATGCTCCGTTGCTTACCGCATAATCGTAGAGCTCCTTCTCGAATCGATCCGTTAGATTGAACGACACCGGCTGTACTTTTCGGCTACTTGCTTCCATAATGACCCCTCGCTATCTCGTAAAATCCCGCTGCATTGGCGTAGGTTGGACCAACGAACGTCATTGCGCTATGTCCTTTCGGCACCATCGGCTTCATGACCGCTACGTTCCCGAAGTATTTCCGCAGTAACGGCGCCATCACTTCCGCCATGCCTCCGCACACCCTTACACAATCTCCTTTCGCCCATCGCTTGCTTGCATTTGCGATAATCGCGTCGACTAATCGTTCCACGTCGTAACTTTCCGCCGAGTTAGCGCCGAATGCCAACGTCCATGAATCGCGATCATTGAAGCGACCATCGACCACTGTTGCGCAATTGACTGTCGCACTCCCTACGTCAACTATCCGCACTTTCGATTCACCGCCCCGATACGCCACATATGCGCCAGCTCCTTCGGGCGCGACCGCTACATTTCGAATCGTAAACGTCTTCGTTACGCCGTTCACCGTAATCGTGTGCTTGCCACGCAACATTTCGACGATGCGCGATTTATCCGCCTTGTGTCGACGGATAGGCTGACCGACGATAATGTCGTGCTCGAGGTCGGATGCGTAACGGTGGATGCCGATTAATATTCGTAGCACCGCGTCCTCATGCGCTTTGGTATCGCCAGCCATTTCGCGAATGAACAGCGACTCCTTTTCGGCGAGCGTGCCCGCAAACCCCTTCGTTCCTTTATATTCGTAAATGATGTCATCGTCTGTTAGTGCGCCCGTGTCGAGGTTGAATTCGCGCCACTCGCCGAGGCAAGAGCGAAATTTGAATGCGCCGTGAGCTGTGACGAGCTTTGATTCGTAGTTGCCCGCGTCAATTCCGATAATCATATGACCGCCTCCTTATTCGTATTACATCGGTAATACCGACTTGCTTGCCGGTGTTACGTTTGTAATACATCTATATGGGCGTCTGATTGTCCGTGATACCGATTTTTTGCAAAAGTTTAAAAAATTGATAACGTGGACATACTGATTGCCGAGGTGATGCGGAGTGGACTGGTTTAATCTCGGTAAAAAACGTAGCAAATTCGGGAAGTTTATAGATAAGGAAGGAATTTCGCAGACGGAATTACGAAAGAAGACGAAGTTAGGGCACGGAACGGTTACGTCCTTGTGCAACGATAAGGATTACGTGCCGAAGATTTCGACGTGGGTAAAGGTACAGCGCGCGCTGAAGTCGATGGGCTACGACGTGGATCGCAAAGATTACTTCGATATGTAGAAACACAAAAAGCGCCCCAACCGCGCGTGTCGCTTGCGAGGTCAGGGCGTTTAATTATGCGCGTTTACTAATTTCCGATAAGCTCTTGCGCTGGTCGTTTGATAACTCTTCGATTAATTCGATTATTTTGCCGAGGCCAACAAGCACAAGTCCGAAGAATGCCGAAGATAGAATCGTGCCGAAACCGTAAGCCCAGCGCAATGGATGAGGATCGTCGTAAAGAAACCCTTCCGTTAAGCCTGGCGTATAAATTTTCATGGTGCCTCCGAGATAAAGACCGACAATCGCTCCGACTATTAAAATCGTATACCCTACATACTTGATAATTAACGTCATGCCAACCGCCTCCGTTTTCCGATTATTTTAAATTTTACCGTATATTACCTATGTATGCAAGGACGGGCATAAGTATGCGTAATTATTTCGTTTATATTTTCGGTAACTTTTCGTCGGTAAGCGCATATACTTTCGTATAAACAACAAGGAGGCAACACGATGGAAAAATTAGCGCAATATTTATTAACGACATGCTCCGAAACTGAGGCGCGTTTCATGCTTGACGGAATGACGGCGAAAGAATTGAAGGAGTTGGCGAAGGAGATGGCGGTGATAACGCGAGGCAAGAATAAGAAGGAAATCGTTGATAAGATCGTGCAGGTTGCGATTACGAATCGGATTGCGATGAAGCAATTGCGCGAAAGAGCGTAATGTCACTATCTTTTACAAGAGCGTAATAAGATTGCCCTCCTTCGTGATGAAAGAGGGCTGTTTTTATGCGTATAAATGTACCGATTCTTTTTCAAGCGACCTGATTTCTCTAGCCGGAACACCAGCGTATAATGTGTTCGGTTTACATTCATTGGTTACGACTGATCCCGCAGCAATAACACATCCATCCCCGATTGTCACGCCAGGAAGAATTGTAGCCCTCGCCCCGATCCAACAACCTCTCCCGATTGTGACTGGTTTTCTATCAGATTCCCCAGCTCGCTTAAATGAATCACCAATTTTATGACTAGATGTACAAATCAAAACATCAAAGGCAACTGCTGTGTTTTCTTTAATAATAACCTTTTCCCAGCCATCGATAAAAACATTGTGGTTAAGGAATACCCCTTTCTCAAGAAAGATACTCTTTCCTCTGAAGGTGCAACCTGAGCGAATATTAGTGGTAGCTGTATTCATTCCAGCAAATCTATATAGTGTGTATCTTATCTTCTTAGGTACAAGTATTGATTTACCGATAACGTTGACCATTAAATTCCAAACTAATTCGGATAACTTAATCTTTATCTTTAGTAACATAAAACCCCTCCCGTTTAATGAATATTCTACAAGAGGGGAATAATGTCCTTTTTATAATTCTGATACATTAAACTTATACCCTTTGTAATCCGTATAAGCATATACTTCATTGTTATAAACCGCGATTCCCTGTATATCTCCAGTAGCGCCAACTAAAGGGATATATTCGCTGTCAAAATAGCCGTTATTTAAAAGAATACATTTCCGAATATTATTAGAACCTTTTACCCCAGTGTAAATAAATCCTTTGTAAAAAAACATTCCACCTAAGATATCATCCGTTCTCGACACCCAAGTGTTGAGAATTGAATAACTTCCGTTATATCGATCACTTGCTGTCCCGGTTATGAATGTGCCTAAACCTTTGTTATCTGTACCCTTTCCTAATAAAACCTTTCTAATAATGCGATTATCATTGGTAAATAGATAAACGATATCAGAAGATTCATAGCCCCAGCATAATTGCCCCTTATACTCACCTGTTAACTGAGTAAAGTCTAATTCAATTTTATCGACTGTATTAAACTCTAAGACACTACCGTTTACTAATTTGGACTTAAAGTTAGGAATAATCCATCCTTTAGGTAGTAAAGCGTAGTCCTTTGATCCATTTCCAACTATAAAACTGTCTTTTACATGAGAGTAATTTGGTGCGTTTAAGTGACCAAAGTTATGTGTCATACTAAAGCCTGTGCTACTTATCGTTGCGTAATCAGTGTGAAGGTCATTTGAATGAATACACTTATATACGGTCCCGTCCACAATGAATATACCTTGAGTAGATCCAGTTGAAGAAATTTCAGCACCTTCTATTTCCCTAACAGGTATTGACAAAGAATCCTCGCCCATTACACAATACTTGCTAAGGATTCCTCCGATATTACCTAAGTTGTTATATAGCAATAAATATTCATTGGCTGTTAGTGAAACGTTCCCCCAAGTTCCATTCTTTGTAGATAGGGTATTAGTAGATACATTGTAGATTAAAGCATCATTATCCAACAAAGTCCCATCAGGGATGTCTACCCATTTAAGGGAAGCTCCAGATGTCCAAACAAACAATCTTCTATATCTATTAGTGTCGAGTGTTGGAAATGTGTAATTTACTGTACTGTCATCTGTGTTTTTTCGAGCGTTTATCATTGCGCCCCTTAGAGAAAACATAGTGTACCCTCTACCACTTACTGATACTTCAGTTGTTCCACCACTTCCACCTAAGCTTCCGTCTTCAATTGCCTGTTTTAATGTTTTGTTGGACTCTACAAAAACACCCTCCGCAACCGTTACCGGAAAAGCATATTTACCTGTATTATCTTTTAATTTTTTAATTTTACCTTGCAATTCGAATCACCTCCGTTAAATGTAGTAAATTTTGATGTTCGCAGCAGTTAAATACGCACTGACACCAGCTACATCTATGCTTGCAAGTGTACCCTTAGGTAATAACATTTCCATTGTTCCATCTGCATTAATTCGCAGATTTTTAAAAGTTTTACTAAATACATAATCTGCAGTAGGTGAAACTATATATCCGTTTGAAGCAAAGAACTTGTTAGCTACAGTCGTGGTAGGTATATAGTCTCCAATTCCATCATTTAGAACAAACTTAACATACTCAAAGTTAACAGTGTCTACGTT
Source organism: Bacillus sp. Y1 (assembly GCF_003586445.1). Lineage (NCBI taxonomy): Bacteria > Bacillati > Bacillota > Bacilli > Caryophanales > Bacillaceae > Bacillus > Bacillus sp. Y1. Next base: position 3,797,047 of record NZ_CP030028.1, read on the forward strand.
CGTGGTTCTTGTTGTAACAGTCGAGATATTAGAAGAAATGTTCAAAGTCTTATAACCACTTGCTAACTTTACAGATAACTTTTTATCAGTGTTCTGGAGATACGTATTTAAAGTGGCTGAATCTGCTCCTCTGGATGTAGAAAGTTTAATAGCCATTTTCCCAGCGTTAGAACCTGTAGCGATAGAAACGTTTTCGTTATAATCAACTGTATGAGTCGCAGAATAAGTGACAAATGGTAAATTATCGAATTTAAAAGGATCTGGTAGCGATTGATCAAATAAAGCTGTTAATGCAACGGTTGCAGCCATTCTTATATAACTTGCATCAGATTGACCTGTTAAGGCAGCCCATGTATATTGACTTGGAGGCATTACTAAATAGCCGTTTTCTGGATAAACAATATTATAATTTATCGCTGTCTGCTTCGTATAAGTCACCGTCTGTACCGCACTAGCATTATTCGCACTATCCACCGCATAAGCTTTGACCGTAGTAGTGGCTGTCAACGTTACCGCAGTCGTATATTGAACTCGTGTGCCTGACGTTGTTGGGTCGCTACCATCAACCGTATACCAAATCGTAGCCGTTTCATTTGCGCTCATTGTTACGGTTTGCGTATCGCTAAAGGTTGCTGCAGGAGTAATCGTTAATGTTGGTGCTGTCGTATCCGGAAGGTTAATCGTATAAGTCGCAGCGACTGGCGTACTTTGGTTGCCCGCAGTATCACGTGCAATAAACTGAAGCGTAGTAGTCGCGCTAATACTAATCGGTCCGCTATACACCGTGCTCGATGTCGTAGGAGTTGTACCGTTGGTAGTATAGTAGATCGTCGCAGTCTCATTCGCCGTCAAAGTAACGGACTGAGCCGACGTATAAGTACCCGCTGCCGGCGATGCTGTGACTGTAGGTGCTGTCGTATCCGCCGGCGCACTTACATCCTTCGTAAATGTGACCGTCTGTACAGCCGAACTGTTGCCCGACGTATCCCTTGCGAAAGCCTTTAACGTTGTAGTAGCGCTTAGTGACAATGGCGCCAAATACTGCGTGCTGCTTGTCGTAGGTGTCGATCCGTCAAGCGTATAATAAATCGTGGCTGTTTCGTTCGTTGTCAACGTTACGCCTTGAGTGCTTGCGAAGTTGCCTCCGTTCGGGCTAATCGTAAGCACTGGCGCCGTTGTGTCGGTCGGTGGCGTTGTGTTTGTGTCGATTATAACCGTTTCGCCTTCCGTCCAATCTTCGAAAAGGATTACGTTGGATGGCACGGAACCACCACCGCCAGGACTCTGCTCCAACACGGCGACCTTCTGCTTTAAATCGTCGATATTAACGAATATTTCTTGCACTAGCGACAGATTACCCGTTTCGTCCGTAATCTCGCCCGTACCAATATCCGGCTTAATTTGAATGCCGAACGGACTAGTCGAATAACGCTCCGTATTATCCACGCTATAAAACTGCAATTCTACGTAACCGCGCCCGACCAATTCCGCCTCTTCCGCACCGAGCCGATATGACAACGTATTGCCGCTTGGCGTGATAACACGCGAAACGATAACGCCATCTTGTCTACGAAAATTGACGACGACACGGCCGACGGAACTCAAGTCCGCCGCCACGCCGTTATCTTTAACGATTACCTCAACGATATTTGTGTCGCCTTGTACGAATTGCGGGACCGGAATCGTTGCTTCCCGCTTGATATCTAATTCGACCGTCACTGTTTTCGACGTATTCATTTGCGTCACTCCTTATCTTTAAATCCGCTACCCTGCGACGGATTGCTCACGACACCCGCCACGGTTAGCACGCCAAGCACCGCATTGACTGCGACCATGACGTCCGCAATCCATTCGTTCGTAATCTCGTAACCTACGAGCACGCCGATCGACTGTGCCGCCAATAAGGTCGCACTCGCTAGCGCCACCCATAGACCACTATTACGCCATTTGTTTCCGTTCATACTACTTCACCTCCGAAGGTTGTTCGATTACTTTGTAGCCTTCCGCCTTGTATTGCTCGATAAGTTTGACGTTATCCGTGTCGATGAACTTCGCTAATCGATATTTGTCCGGTCGCTTGGTCGGTACGGCATCGACTGCGATTAGGTTACTGCGTGCAACCACTCTCGCCGTTTTGTCCGCGATTGCCTTTACGAGTAAATCGCCAATTGCCGAAGTGTAAACCGTATCCTGCGACAAGCCTGCGTCTTTCAAGAACGCTTTAAACGCAGCTTCCGTATATTGATCGTATAAGTCGTCTGTCTTCGTCGTATATTCCAATTCGCGCAGCCATGCGTTTAGTTGCGCAACATTCGGGCCGCGCTCGCCTCGCGTTAATTTGCCGTCCGCACTGTCGGCTGGTGCCTGCGCAACAATTTTTCGTTTTAGTCCGTAAACTTCTGCGATCGATTTAGCGTTGGTAACTCCGCACAGATTTCGGTAGTTTGCGTCTTTTAGTTTCGGTAAGTCTGTTCGCGAATCCATAAATCCATGCTCGATTAATACGGCTTCCATATTCGTCTCACGTAATACGTGGAAGTCCGCAGTCTTTACCCCACGATTTCGAAGACCGGTTGCAGCGATGACGTTACGTTGAATTACATCGGCTAACATGCGCGATTTAGTAGGATTTGTTTTATAGACAAACGTTGTAATACCGCCATGATCGCCCATGACTCCGTTTAGCGCATCGGCATGAAGGCTGACGAACAAGTCCGCTTTTTGAGCGTTGGCTTTATTAGTACGCTCGACTAACGGCACGTCGCGCGAAGGCTCATGCGCAAACAGAACGTTTACTCCTTCGTACTGCTCGAGCTCCGCTTTCATTGCGTTAGCTACTGCACAATTAAAATCGAACTCTTTCATTCCGTCAGGACTTCGTTTGCCTGGCGTTTCAGGGCCGTGACCTGCGTCTAACATAATTTTCATAGTCAAACCGCTTCCTTTCCGTTATAATAAAGCTAGGTCGGCGCCGCGTATATCGTTCCCAAAGCGTAAGCACGGTCGCCGGCGGCCATTAAAAAGCGACGCTCACGATAATCGCAGTTAGCGAAATCAGCGCCGTAATCGTTAATCCAATCGCCCACATGGCGGTTTTTTTAATTCCGTCGATCTTTGCTGCGTTATCGCCCGCTAGCGTTAGCGCTTTTTCCGCCGTCTGCTTCGCTTCTTCAGCAGTTTTCTTCGAGTCCATTACGAAATCCATCTTCGTGTTCATTACGCCGATATCGACGCGCATTTCGTTGATGATGTCGTAGAGTTCTCGCGTAGTCGGTTCCGACATGCTTACGCCTCCTTCCGTATGAGTTCTCCGTTACTTACTTGATAATTTCCTACGTCCTTAAATACGTCGTCACTCACTTCGAAGTAATAGTCGTATATTTCGGAAGGATTTACAATATAACGTTCATGGCCTCCATACGTTGCGATAATTGTTCCGTTCTCGCCTACGTTTACCCATAATTTATACATGCGTTACACCCCCGACGGTAAGAAGTCTGTCTGATACAAGCGAATCACACGGCAGAACGCCTTACTGTTCGACTGATACGTTTTCAATCGTAAACGGAATGCGTAGGCTGTGCCGTCCGGTGTACCTAAGTCGATATAGAATGACTTGACTTCCTCCGTTGTGCTGAACCCAGACACACCGCCCAGCCAAACGGAATCGTTCCCGGACTGTGTGACGATGACACGGCTTTGCGCTGTATCGACTTCGGACATAACCGCGACTTGAAATACAACGTAGCGAGCCTGTCGAGTAAACGTATAAATGTCGCAAGTTGCTCCGTTTGTATCCATCGAATTAGTCGCGAAGAAACGTCCTTCAATAAACGAGTCAACTAGCTGAGGAGGATTTCCGCCTTGAATGTCAAAGCCTTGATTAAGTTTGCCGTCAATGACCGTCATATAGCCGTCGTCACGCTTAATTTGAACCGCGCCATTGTTGACGTATAAGCCACGATAATCTAATCGGGCATACCGTGAAGCGTCGCTCGTGCTCGCCGTAATTCCGTCTTGATTCATCGTAATGGAAGTCGGTAGAGGAGCTGTTTGTCGCAAATCGTTCCTTACCGCTTGCCCCGCCGAGTTAGCCTTCGCCATTGCGCCGTCTGGCGTTTCTTTCGTAGTTGGGTCGTATCCTTGCGCAAAAGTAGTAGCCGCGCTAATCTGAATGTTATTCGCTTCAAGTTGACCGATAGCACCCGCGCTTAGTACGAAACCATCCGACGTAATCGCCTCTCGAAATGTCTGCCCACCATCCGAGCTGATGCCGATTCCGGCGCTATTTAATAAAACGAGGTGATTCGGATTGGTTTTAGACCGCGCAATAATTCCGTTCTCAAATTCGAGCTCCGTTTGCGCCGACTGTAGCGCTTGTGTGGCACGCTGTACCCACGCGTCCAGCACGTTAAATCGTACACGTCCGTCTGAGCCAACGATATTCCGCACCGTCTTTTCCGTATTGACCATGCGCTGTATGACCGACTCTCGAATGTTCGCCAGCGTGACCGAAGTTGAAATCGGCAAATCGCTTGCCTCCGTAAACTCTTCATCTACCTCAACGATACGAGCCTCGACATCAATTCCGATAGGTTCGTAGATTAAGAATACGTCGTCGCCCTCGTTTGGTACGTCGTACGGATAGCCCGCTCGACGCATGTCGGCAAAGTCAATCGTAATGGATACCTCGGGCGTGTCGTTTAGCTCGGCGACTAGGCGATCGTTCAAGCCTTCGAGAGTTGTATACCGCTCGTCGCGTACTGGCTTGGCGTGGCGCGTGCCGAAGATAGCCGCATTAGGCGACGTATATTCCGACTGAACTACGTACGTGCCGTCTTCGTTCTGCTTGCCGTAGCCCTTGATATACGTCGAAAGGTTGTTCGTATTGACGTCTCGAGCTAGCGTTTTGACGTTGTAGTTATAACGGAATTGAAAGTCGGTCGCATTACCGATTCGCTTGCGCAATGTGATATGCGTGCCACTTAGCGTAAACTCGGCGCCGTAGCGTTCGAGTATCGTTTGAAACAACGCTAGTCGGTTACTGTCGCCAAAGTTTTCGAAGTCTTGCGCAAGGAACGTGTCGACAATAGACCACGTATAGCCCGAGCCGCCTAGCGCAAAGTTGAGCGCATTGGCGAACGTGAGCGAGCCGTTATGCAGATCGTACACATGCTCGTCGATTAAGTCGAAGAACGTATGGATCGCCACGACTTCCTTGTAGAACGTACGCCCTTTCGACTTCTCGGCGAGTTGCTTGATTCGGTAGGATTCGCCGGCAAATTCTACGATGGATTCTTCCGTGACCATGCCGAAGGAGTGTGCGTTCTGCTCCGTCGGTAAAACTAAAAACGCCAACGACTTTTCGCCGCTGACGTTTCTATATCGTTTTAATTTTGTGTAGCCGGTGAGACCTTCGGTGTTTCCGTGAATGTCCGTTATGATTAACACCGTTTCACCTCCGTTTTGCTATGTCGCATTTGTTTCCTAATGTGAATTAGATCCAATACCCTAATTCCACACCTTTTTTATAAACTTGATTTGCCACAACTGTATATCCATGTTGATTAAAATGGATGCCATCTGTTCTAAAACTTGTAGGAATTTCTCCATTTGCGATATCAGTGTTATCTTGTGTTGTAGGAGTAATCCCAGCATCCTGTAGACCATAATTTAAAATGTAACGTCTAACATCTAAGAAATGACTACCAAAAGCATGTGCTAACGTTTTATTTACGGTTTCCACTTCTGGCATGTGTGATTTAGCAGTCATGCCAATGATAATGTATTTTTTGCTACTTGAGTATTCAATCATGGATTTAATTTTATGGATTGCATTATTAACGTTGCTGGTGGATAATTGGTCATTCGTACCTGCCCAAATGATATTAATACCTTCCTTTAACTGTGCCGATCCTTGAGTTATAATTCTAACTGGTCGAGTGAGAATTACTTCTACGTTATTTCGCAATCGTTGGAATCTATTGACTCCATTAGTGCTATCGTAGGTGATATTACCTGCAATACCGTTAATCACTACAGGATTGAGACTGTTTAATGCAGGTTGCATACTCAATTTAACCTGCTCACCGTCAACAGATTTTATTGTAATGTTCACAGGTGTTATGCTATCCGCAGGAATAGTGAAAGGGTCAACAAATAAAGGTAGCCCTCCTTGTCTCCCTCCGATACCGTTTATTGCTTCGCCACCCACTCCGCAATTAAAGTAAGCCATAAATTGACTGCCTAACAAGGTAGCTAATACAGACGGATATCTTACCCCCGATCCGTCTTGATTTCCATAGGTCATACTGTCTCCCCAACAGGCTAATAGCAATTCTTTCGTTATATATTTGAAAACACCATAATTCACATGTGCTTCAAAACCAAGGGTAGTATCAGAATCGTATCTAAAATTAAATGCAACTTTAACGCAATTTGCAGGAATATTGATTTTTAGATTCAACAATTGGACATTACTTGTTCCTGGTTGTATCAACTTGATAACACTGCCATTTGAATCTTTCAAGATTACACTGTAAACAACATTAGATGTTAGGTTGTATCCTTTGTATAGGAATACATCCCCTTCTTGACAATCAATCTCACAACTTCTATAAGCTGAAAGTGCTTGATACACTCCGTCGGACTTATAGTAACCTGCATTATAGGTTACTGGCAGTCTTTTAAATGAAACTGGGTCTAACGTGCTTAATTTAGAAAGTAAAATGGTTTCATCTTCAATATCTTTACCTTTTGCTAGTACACCGCCACCGACTTTGTTATTTACGTTAATCAATGTTGATTTACTGAGTGAATACGTTTGACCTTGTTCTGTATAAAAAGTAAGGAGTAACTTAGTGCAATTTGCCGGAATAGTGATGGCTTGATCCGTATAGGTTTGGGCAGTAGCTCCTCCAACAAAAGCAGAAGATAAAACCACACCGTTTGCATCAGCATATCGTACCATGGCTGTTGGACTTAAATAGGACGTACCTGTGATGTAATAAACTTCGTTTGGACTGACGTTATACGACACGCATCGGTAAGTTGCGAGAGATTGTACAGTTCCATCTGATTTGTAGTAACCATTTGTCACCGTGCCTAAGCTAATAGGTTCTTTTCCGCTTAGTTTCGATAATAAATCGTTAGCTAGATTCCCTTGTGCTACTGCCCCTAACCCTACAACAGCAACGCTTCCACCCGTCATAGCTTCCTTAACATCTTGACCCATGTTAGCCATTGTAAAGACTTCATCTTTTGACGCTTTCTCTGCCAATTGTGCATCAACGCCGTCTAGCCTATCGCGTAATACGGACGCCCCACCGCGCGCATCCACGACTTCACTCGGCTGAGGCGTTCCGGTAATTAAATCGTCTACTCGTTTCTTTTGAGCATTTATATCCGTATCTATATCATCAAGCGCTTTGTTTAACGTATTTCGGAATATGCGGTCAAACGCGCTTCCTATTATTCCGTATTTCCCCACGTTCCCGCCTCCTTGCTATAAGTAGTAAAATCGATGGTCGAACGAAATGGTAAACGCACCGCTCGCTCCCGTAATCACGAAATCATTCCAACCGGTCGCCATCGTAATCAGCTTGCGATTCGTGTTTCGAAATATCGACAAACCGTTCTTCGTCGAGCGAATTCCGTCGAGCCTAACCGTATCGCCTGACGCTGTGGTTCCCGTATACTGCCATTCGTCGCCTGTCGTCGTGTTGGCGATTTTGAGATTCGTAGAGGCGCCGGTGAACGTGATGACTAATGGAGTTTCGCGAGGGTTGATCGGAATTCCGCCCGCGTTGAATATTCGGAAAGATGTCGTAGAGTGCGTATAAGCTAAATCGTCCGCCGTCAACCCTTGCCCGAGCTGCCAACTTTCTACGTCGAATGTCTGCGCTGTCTGCGTCGTTGCGACCGATTCCGCTACCCCTTTATGACATACGAATTCGACCGTAAAATCGCCATACGTTCCGATTGCTTCGGGCGTAAATTCGCTAACCACTTCTACCTTCCACCGCTTGCCTGGCTCGGAATCTACGATTATATAAAACTCATCGCGACTCATTAGGACCGCGTACAATTCGGAGCGCAATAACGAAGTGTCAATGTAGTCAGTGGCGAAAAGAGAGCAAACGGCGGTAAGTTGGCGTGAGCCCCACGACTTACCCATACGGAGGTTTCCGTTCGTATTCTCGACTTTTTCCGTGATAATTTCCGGACGCGCAGACGATATCGAAAAGCTCCGCACAAGTACGCCGAAATCTTCAGCCATATCGTAAGTAACGCCCGCTTGCGTAACAATCTTAAAGTTGTCTAACGTCTTAATCACCGTTGTTTCACCCCCGCCATTCCTAACTTCATTTCGTATTCTTGCGTTTGTCTCCGCATGATGTCGTCATATATGTCCGAGTCAATGTTGCCCTCTACCGTAATCTTATTCGTCTGATTAACGACGAGACTTGACGGCGACGACGCTTGTGGTTGATTACCTGTAAAGCCTGCGTCAATCATCCGCATGAGATTCGCCTGTTGGGCTTCCGTTAGAACCATTTCGTTACGGAGTAGGCGAGTATCAACTTCGTTGTGATTCGGTAATTGCGACAAACGTTGTATTAACTGATTACTTCCGACAAGACCTCCGCCATGTCGCTGGTCTTGCGGACCAGTAGGTAACGGGGCTCTCCTTACTTGCGTTAAATACTCCGTTTGATACGTCGTGATGTTTTTCCGGATGTCCCTTCCTAATTCGTAGTTCATCGTCTGAGCCTTACCGGTAATATCTATAATCCGGTCTTTAACGCCTTGCAAAGATGATATCTGCTTATCAATCTCCGCAACGGAGTCTTTATACTCCTGTTTATTTCGCATAGCTACCGGCGTTGTATCTTGTAATTTTCTCTTTTGCTCCTCGAGTTTTTGAATACCGGTGTCCAGAGTCGTTAATTCTTCGCCGCGCTTTGCGTTAATGCCGACTTGTTTTAGTTCGAGGTCGATCATTTTACGCTTCACTTCGTCAAGTTTGCCGATTTGCTCCTGTACCTTTTCGATCTCCTTGGATTTCTCAACGATTAAGCCCGCGGCCTCCGCTCGTTGTTTTTTAATGGACGTTAGTTTTCCTTCTTCCATTTCAATTGTACGCTGTAATCGATCTTGTTCACGCCAGTCGTCGTTCTCTTTCGCTATTGCGTACTCTTCCCGTAAACCTTCTAACTTTTCGGCTTGCTTCCGTTCCTGTTCATCGAAATCAATCTTGTCAACTTTTAAGTCGTTAATTTGTTTTTGAAGATCGCGTTCTTTACGTAAATAGTCTTCCATATTCGCTTCGGCTTTCGCCTTCTGTGCTTCTAGTTCGAGACGAATCATTTCCGCCTGTTGAGCGTTAAATTCCTTCGCCTTACCTGTATTATCAACTAATACGTTTCCTTGATCTGTTAGCACGACCGATGATTCCGGCACGACTTCAAGAATATCTCCGTTTAATTGAACTAGTCGGTCGAGCTCATCGTTAGTTAGCCCTGACTTTTCGTAGAGTTTCGCCTGTTCGTCTTTTAATTGTGCGATGATATTCGGGTCAGCCGTTTTCGTAATCTCGGAATTAATGTCGACGAAGCGCGCTAGTTCATCGTTAGACAGTTTCGACCTGGCGCTCAAACTATCGTACGCGTCAATGTTCGCCTTTAATGCGTCACGTTGTTCGGTCATGGCGTCCGCATTTTCGAGTGTGACTTCGCTCATTTCCTTTTGATAGACCATTGTCGACGCTATTGCTCCACCAAGAAGCGACACACCAATTACGGCAGCTCCTACGGGAGTCATTGCGAATGCGCTCAACGCTGTACCGAGTCTAACGATCGCCGTTAGCGCGATTCCAATAGCTGAAGCTACTCCGGCAAAGGCTAATGCTGACTTTCCGTTTGCCATATCCATATCGTCAAAAGAACGAAGGACGTCGGTAACTTTGCGTGTGATGTCCGTTAGAAGGGGAAGTAGGTCCTCTCCAACTTCAATCCCAATTGTTTCGATAGTTCCTTTAAACTCTTCGAAAGCACCGCGTAGTGTATCCATTTTGGTCGCCGCAACCTCGGCAGCCGTTACTTTGGATAATGCGTCCCACATATTATTCAGCCCTTGCTCACCTTCGCGATATAGGATGTTAGCTGCACGCACAGCATCGCTTCCGAAGATTGTTTCTAAGGCTAATGAGCGTTGTTGGTCGGTCATGCCTTGCATGGATTTTTGTAGGATTCCGGCGATTTGGTCAATCCCTTTGAGTTGACCGTTCATGTCGAAGAAGGCGTTAGCTCCGTCGGCAGTCATAAGTCCGAGCTCTTTAAATAAAGCTATCTGTCCTTTTGTTGTGGGCTGCAAATTTTGTAACATCGTCTTTAACGAGGTCCCCGAGTCGCTTCCTTTTAACCCGTTGTTAGCGAAAATCGCCAACGCCGTAGCAGTGTCCTGAAAAGTCATACCTACACCCGCAGCAACCGCTGATACTTGCGATAAACCGTATTGCATTTCAAGGACGTCTGTTGCAGACGCTGAGGCTGCTCCTGAAAGTACATTAGCCGCATCTGAAACGCTAAGTTGGTCATCTTTAAATGAGTTCAAGGCTATACTTGCCACCTCGGCCGCTTTAGCCAAATCGATACCACCAGCCGCCGCTAACGATAGTGCTCCGGTTAAGCCCCCTCCGATAACTTGTTCAACAGAAAGTCCCGCCTTGAGGAGTTCCTCAATCGCCATCGCGCTTTGACTTGCGCTGTACGCAGTATCCATACCTGCTTGTTTTGCAAGGTCGCTCAACTGCTCCATCTCAGCCGCCGTCGCCCCGGAAATCGCACGAATGTCAGCGAGTTTCTGTTCGAAGTTGGCAGCAACACCTACGCTTGCTGAGACAGCAACACCGACCGCTGTTCCAAGCGCTAACGCTGCGTTTTGGATTTGTTCAATATCTTTTGCTGTTTGACGTGACTTTTTTCCGGTTTGATCCATACCATCTCGAGCGCGTTTTAGCGCTTTATCGAATTCTTCAGTGCTTAAGGTGAGCGTACCTTTAATTTCGCCTATGCTTGCCATTTAATCACCCCTTTTTAGCGCAAAATAAAAGACGCTACTCAGCGTCTGCGTTTTTGTTACTCTGTAACCACTCGTTAAATTGGTGTTCGGTGTTGTCTCCGTACCCATAGGCTGCATGGAAGTCTTTGTGACAAGTGTCGCATAGAGTAACTCCATTATATATATCCGTTCTTCGTTCAACACACCAGTTATACCCGTCCAAATGATGAGCGCGCAATGTGTTACTTTTTTTCGAGCCGCAACATCTGCATTTAAAGTTATCTCGCCTAAACACCTTCTTTTTCCATACTCTTTGCTCTGGAGCACTGGCTCTAGACTTATTCTCTTCTCTCTCTTGGTCCGATAAATTGAAATTCCATCTCCAATTATTTGGGCCTAACCTCTTTTCTCGATAACAGTCTGGGCACTCACTGCACATCTTAAATGCAGATAAAGATTTTGTATGTGGTTTACCACATTTACACAGATATTCCAGCGGTTCGCTTACTCCTAGATACTCTTCACTAATTAATTCGCAACCTTCTTTTGTGAAAATCTCTTTAACTTCAGAAAAGGTTAACTTAGTGGTTTCTCTAACCGTATTCGCTATACAAGTTGGGCATTTTGAGCATAAACGAAACGCTTGTAAAGATTTCATACCCTCGTTACCACATCTGCACTTGTAACGCATTACTTCTGACTGCCCCTTATAATCTTTTTCGAGCAACTCACACCCTTGTTCTTCATAAATCTTTTGTACTTCGGAGATGCTTTTCTGTAATCTTATAGAGGCTTTCTTAAAGCCACACTCTCGACAATTTTTGGCTTTTTTAAATGTGTGAAATGTCGTTTCAGCAATATTCCCGCATTTACATCTATAGGTTAGTCTAGTTCTATTACCCTCGTATACTTTAGTAAGAAGTTCACAACCGCAATCATTGAAATACTGCTGTATATATGCATAATCCAACCTCTGAGAAGCTGCCCTTTTCTTTATACCGCACCCTTTACAAAACTGTCCTTGCTTTAAATTATTTAATGCTATCTTGCTGTAGTTACCACACTTACAGATATAATTAAGTTTTTGGTGTGCTCCTATATACTTAGTATCCAACAGGACGCATCCTCGGGACTCAAATTCCTTTTTTACTATCTCGAAAGGTGTTATTTGAGCGTCTCTAACTCTAGCTGATTTGCAATTATTACAACGTCTTCCTCGATTAAAATTATCGAAAGAAATCATACTGATATTACCGCAACTGCATCTATACTTTAGTTTTTCTTTGTTATTTACATATTCTTTTGATAGAAGAAAACATCCTTCTTGTTGGAAAACACTACTAATTTGATTATATTTTTCTTTCGCCCTCCTCGCCAAACAGCATTTCCTACATTCTCGACCGTTTCCTTTTCTGAAATTAGTAAATTTAATGGTGCAAGTGTGTCCGCAAGTTGCAATATACTCTAAGCGATCAGTATTCCTTGAGTATGTTTCGCTCAATAAATAACATTCTTCTTGTTTAAAAATTTCCCTAACTTCTTCAATAGTTAATTTTACTCCTGCCGCCAATCTAAACGCTCCTCTTCGTTTAATTGACGTTGGCCAACGTTACTAATCTCGTCATAACTGTCTGAGTCACTGCGCAATAACTCCGACTAACGAGGGATATCTAACCGATTATACATACGTAAACTCCGGTTTCGGACACAAAGCGCCCTTACTTATATTGACGCAATCAAAATTCATTTCGGACAATTCGTCCTCAATTTATAAGACGGACGAGAAAGGAAAGTCGCGCAGTTACTTCGCCTTATTTCCGCCCATATTCGTAAACGCCCGTAACTGCTCCATCGCACTACGGTCGAATTTTTCGCTTTTCTTAATGCCGACTGCTTCCGTCATTTGTCGCATATATTTCTTGGCTTCCGCTTCTTCCATCGCTCGATTATTCGTTGATAATAATAAAAACGCATCTTCTAGTCGGTGGATTGCGTTATGCTTGCGTTTCTGCTTCATAAGATCCGCCAAATCGACCATGTAAAAACCGTCATTGAGTTCGACTTGGGTTACGCCAAGCACGACGGATGCCTCGATTAAAAAGTCGTCAATCGTTCGTTTTTCGCCCTCCGCCCTTACTGCTTCATCGGCAGAAGGCTTTTCGCGTTTTTTACAACGTCTTCAAGTCGGTTTTTCTTAACCGTTTTCGCTAGGTATTCAAAGAGTTCGTCAACTCCGACATTTTCGTTAATATAGTCCACGTCTAGACCGCTTAAAACCGATACGATTAGCGCAATTTCCTCAAACGCTAAATCTAGCGCCGTAATCACGTAAGCGTAAAAGTCGTCCTTCGGTGCCGTAAGTATTTGAACGATTAAGCCCGGCAATTTATCGACTACTTCGAATAGTTGTCGCCATTTGTTAATCGTTAATTTTTCGATTCGTACACGCTTTTCTCCGAGCACCATTTCGTTCTCATTTAGCGCTTGAAATCTTCGAAAGAAAGACACGGTAAAACCTCCCCGCAAAAATAAAAGGGCGCAAAAGAGCGCCCAAGATTTTATTACGCTGTAGCCGTTTCATCGCCGAGAATATAAAGAGTTCCGTCAGTGTCCGGATAGCCTACGAAAGTAATGTTAACGATACGCTCATTATCAGAATCAAACGTGTATTCCGGATCAGCAAGAGCGCCCGCAAGTGGAATAGTAATCCAGTCGTTCGCAGTAGCCGCAGCATCAGTAGGCTTAATAACTAATTTCTTCGCCGCCCCCAACAAGTCGAAACCTGATTGTGATTTAACGACTAACTTTTTCTTTGTCGCTGTAGTACCGTCAGTAACTAGAGTGCTATTTGGAATAACTTTCGATAGCTTTTCGATATCGTGAAGCGCAAAAGGCACGGTTACTTGGCAAGTACGTCCTTTCATAATCGATTTAACCGGAGTATCACCGTACTGATCGACTGTAATGTCTTGCTTGTTTGTCGTAGCTTGGAACTGAATTCCACCCTTTGTAATATCGAATGTAACAAGGTTAACGCCTTCGTCAAATTCGACTTCCGCTGGGCCGATAGGTACATTAATTCCTGCCATTTAATTCCCCTCCGTTATTTAGCAAAATAAAAACGCCGGCACCTACGGGCGCACGACGCAATCAAAATTCATTGAATAAATCGGTCTGTTATTTTCGTCAGCACCGACGTATATTGGAACGCTATTCACCGTTCGGATAACCACGATGCTATCGCTACCGATCGTAACTTCCCGCAGGTTTGTCAACGATTCATGTAACGCATAAGCTCTCGTCTCACACTCGGAATCACCGTTCGATGCTCCTCGCACGATTACTTGAAACGACGGTTGTTTCTTGCCCGTCCATTGGTCCGGAGGAAATCCGCCTGTCAACTTAACGACGGCACACGCGTCTGGCGCTGAAGTACTTGTCGGAAACTTATTCGGATAGTACGTGCCAGGGACTCGCGCTTTTATAAACGTTATTAGTTCGAGAATTTTCACGACCTATCCACCGCCTCCTTAATTTCTTCAGCAATCCATCGCTTGTATTTTTCCGCCTCACCTTTTAACGGACGTTCAACGTATTTATTACCGACTTCATAGCCGTCCGTACCCGGTGCAGCTTTCGATTTCGGGCCGAGATTTTCCATTATCTCGTGCGTCCAGTACGCATAATTAAATCGGCCGTATCCCGGCGAGTCAGTCGTTACACTAAACGTTAATTCTCCGACAACACCGTCCGCTTTAGGCGTTACTCGATACGAGGCTGATCGACGCAAGTCTCCTTCGTCAATTGGCGCGATATTAACGGATATTCGTTTTAAATCGTCCATTGAGTCGTGAACACCGCGTTTTGCCGCTTCCTTTACCGCAACATTTGTAAACGACATACCTTTAAGCAAATCACTAAAATCGAGTTTTAATTCGCTCATATAATAACCTCCGTCAACATCGGCTTTCCTGCTACATTACGCTTCACGTTGATTTCCTTCGGCTTACGTTCGATTTTGTGTCCGAGTTCATTCGTAAAGGCAATCGTATCAGTTTCGCTAATGTCAGCGAGTTTATCGATGAGGATGCGGGCTGTGGAAACGACGACTTCGCTATTCGTTGAGCCGGCCGAACGATATTGGCGTAGTTGCGAGCCTTCGTCGATACGGCATTTCAGCGTATATGAAGCTCCCTCGACCGGATTGCCCCAATCGTCTAGGGTCGTAGAGGGTGTGACGGTAATCGTTTGGCGCAAAGGTATAACGGCCATATTACAACACCGTCCATTTCACGACACGTCCGCCTAGTTTAATTCCGCCATTAGCTTCGCCAATGAGGTCGAAAGTGGTTTTCGGAATGAACGATTCCATGTCGCGTCGTTGCGTATCTTTAAAGTTGAACGAGCCGACGCCGGTAATCGAAAAGCTTGCGATGCCTTGGTTGTTCATCCGGTTCGTGTCGTTGAAAGCGACCGCTAAGGCTGCCGCAAATTCATACGACGCGTTAGCCGGAATCGTGTAGTCGGGATACTTACGTTTGAGAACTGACTCCGCTACGTTTAATACCCGTTGTTTCTTTTCGTCATCGGCGTTCTGCCAGTCCTCAATATCGATGACATTCGTTTCGATATATACGTCTGCATCGAATGTGTTTAGCGCCATTTATACCGCCTCCTATTTTGCGGAGGTCTTACGTGCAGGCGCCTTTGCCGGCTTTGCCTCCGGTTTTGGTTCGTCGACGCGTTCTACGTCAGGTATGTTCGATAAAACTTTGATCGTATCTTCGTCTTCGGTTACGAATCGCCCACCGTCAAATCGTTTATATTCGCCGTTGACATAAAAACCGAGTTGAAGATAATTGGATTTAAATTCTGCCAAGAGTTTCACCACCTAAAAGAAAAAGCCCGTAGAGAAAACCACGGGCAGATTTTAAACGTTTAATTAGCTAAGGCCGCGAAGACGTCCGTGAGCTTTTTCTTGCTTGAACTCAAGAGTGTACTCCCCAACAAGCATACCAGTTGTGTAGTCACCTTTTTCACCCATGAACTTGTGGAAGAATTCACGGCCAACTAAAGGACGGATAGCTACACGGTTAGCATCGACGAATAATAACTCGTCAGCAGCAAGGTTGTTATTAAGTGCGATTTCGAACTCACCGAAGTCGTTGATTAGCTTGTCGACTACTTCACCACGAGAGTTTTCGCCGCGAGCGATTTGGATCTTGTTAGTATCAAGCGCAGATAACTTACGCTTCTGCTTTGCACCTACGATTACTTTGTAGTCTCCGCCAGTTGCAAAACCGCCAGCTTCGTAGATTTTTTGTGCAAGGTTGTTTACGGACTCCATAGTTAACGCACCAGCAACGTTGTCCACGTTAGTTGCGATAAACTGACGGATACCTTTCATTTGACGGATTTGGCCGTTTTCGTATTGAATACCGTTGATTAACGCTTTTTTTCTAATTGAAGCGCAAGCTCAAGTTGCTTCTTTTGTTTTTCGTATTCATAAAGATCGTTAATTCCGTATTGAGTTACCGCTTGAGCAGTACCTGAGATTTCGATAGAGTCGTCGAAGATTTGTGTCTTGTTAGATTTCGCTACACGCGCTTTGAAACGTGCGCCACGAGCGTCAGAACCTTCCGCTCCTTCTACGAATTGAACTTCAATTTTAGCTGCATCAGCAATAGCAGCCGCAGTTGTTCCCGCGTATCCACGAGTCACTGTAAGAGTTTTAGTGCCAGTGTTAACGGCAGTTACTAAAAGTAATTCTTCTCCAACTTTTACTACGTGACCAACACGGAATGGCTCAGCGTCTGCAACTACAACAGCAGTTGCTACGTTTGTTACTGCGCCCACAACAGTTGACTCGTCTGCAAACATTTCATCTTCAAACCATTGGTGAGTCGTTTGCGTTACAGCTTCACCGAATCCAAGTAAAGATAAAAGTGGAGTTTGGTGTGGATTTAATAAAAGAATCTCATCTACTACGGATTGTTTTTTCCCGATAAGGGAAGCATCATAAATTTTCGCCATTGGTTAATAGCCTCCTATAATATGTTTTTTGGAATTAAAAAAGACGCCGTTATCGGGCGCCTGCTAACCTATAAATTTAGTTCGCGTTTCAATGCTGCGACAGCCATACGGTCTTCAATGCGACCCGTACGTTTAGCCTTTTCGACTGCATCTCGCAGCAACTGTTCACTAGTTTTATCCGCTGTGTCTTTCGGTGAATTCGTACTCTCGCCGATAGGCTTTTGCGGCTTCTTGACATCCGCCAAGAATGCGTATTGTTCAACAAGCGTATTCAATAGTCCGTCGATTCCTTCGATGTTGCCATCTTCGCCAACTGTCACGGCCGATAAGTCGGCAAGTTTTAGCGCTGCATCGATTCGGTCTGACGGAATGTTTACGCCCGGAGCCGCTTTAATAAATGCGTTTACTACTTTTTCGCGCTGTGCCTGCGTTTTGAATTCTTCAAGTTGCTTGGCGAGTTCGTTGCGTTCGGTTTCGTATTTCTTCGCAATTTCCTCCGCGCGTTCTTGCGCCGTTAACTCGGCAAGGCGTTTTTCTTCAATCGCCTTTTCGTATTCTGACGCTTTGGTTTTTAAATCATCGTAGTCTGCAAATTTCTCAAGCTTCTTTCGTTCACGGGCGATTCTGTCTGCGACAATCTTATCGAGTTCGTCTTGAGTGAACGTTTTGCTCTCAGGTTTACTTACCGGTTCCTCAACCGTGGTATTTTCGACTACTTGTTCGACTTGCTCGTTCGTTACTTCGCTCATTTGATACCTCCACGTTTAAAGTCCGAGTAGACTGTAGGTTGAATTACAGCCGTTTTTATTTAACGTCCTTTCCGTTCGGACAAAGAAAAAGACGCCTATTCGACGCCGTTATTACTACGTATTTGTTGTGGTAATCTATCAATCCGCCTAAACGGTGTTACTACGTGTTTACAGTTCGGATGAAATATCTCACGCCGAGGCAACGACCCTACATACGGATAAGGCCCGTCAGCGTCAGGCGTTAGTTTAACAATTTTACCTTCCCAATTACGACATGCATCTTTTGCGCCGTGACTCGAAATCACTCCGTAATTAGCGTTACGTCCTAGCGCTTCATTAATCGAGGACTCTCGCTCGGTGTGCGCCATCTTAGTCCGTACGACCATTTCGGCATACACTTTCGGATTCCAGCGACGATTACTTGCGTCGATAATTCCGGTATTTATCGAATCGCCGAGTCGCTTTCGTAATTCCGCCACGATATCACGCTTAATCGGATCACTTGCGTTAATGCCTTTCGTCAAGTTACTACGAATGGCTTCCGCCGTTACCTCGCGAATTGCCGTCCTTACCTTACGGCTGACATTTTGCGAAATCTGTAAGAGGTCATCTTGCGTATCCGCTACAGCCATCGTAATGAGGTCGCGATTTAGCCGGGTAAACTCGACTATTTTGCGCGCCTCTTCGACCGTATCGACAACGCCTAGCGCTACGATAGCACGAATCACTCCGTCCTCCGCAGCGTGTGGCAAATTAGCCGCAACCCATGCGCTCGCCTTTTCGTCAAGCTCCGAGAGGATGCCTGCGATTTCTTTTTGTACGGCGAGCATGTGGGCGCGTTTTATGTCGGTGATATCTATTCGTTCGAGCTCTCGGCTGATTTGCCGAAGTGCATCTTCGTAATATTTAACGAGCTTGGCAATTTCGTATTCGTACGATGGCGTCGGTATTTCGTTGAACTCCGCCATACTTATTCACCGCCGTTATCTTCGTTAAATATCGAAGGATTGACGAAGCCTTCTGTCCGCTGTGTGTCGGAATCAATACGAGCCACAATTTCGGCAGCCTTTTCGTCGTCCACTTCGTCCTGGCGCTTGATCGCGCTTTGTACGTCGAGCGTCGGCTTGTTGCCGGTACGAATCTGCATGATTTCTGCTTCTTCTTTCTCGTTCTTCGGAATGCCATCGCGCCAGTTAATCGTCGGATAAACGTCTTCGAAGTCATAGTCGCCGTGCTCAATATCGAGTAATTGGCACGTCCATAAAGCGTCGCGTATCGCTTTGTCGTAATGTGCTCGTATTCTCTTAACCTTCGAAAGTATCGGCATGAAGCGAGCCTTAATCGCTGCGCTGTCCGTATGTGACGTTCCTGTGCCGCCGGTATTTTCGCCAAGTACCGAACCGAATAACCACTGAGGCGTTTCGGAATTCTGGAAAATTAGTGCAAGCAATACCTCGAGCTCTTTGAATGCTGCCGTCAGTTGACCGTCCCATGTCATATAGCCCGGCGTTACATCTTCGTTAGTAACCGGTATATAAACACCGCCCATTCTCAACGCATTTCCGGCGTCTCCTACTCCTTCTAAATCCGGCCCATACGAATTCGGATCGCTGTGTTTCCATAGGATATAGTCGATTTGCGTAATACGGTCGTTAACCGCAGCCAATAGCGATTCTATCTTCTCGAGTCCGCCGATACCTTCCCAGTCGTCATCGACCGATTTGTACGGAATGTGATGAACGAGTAAGTGAGGCACACCAGTCTCTACGATATCCCCTTCGCGTCCCGTCGCTACCTTGTCGCCAATCTTGTAAACTTGTAACGGATATCCGTACGTATTATCAACGCCGCCCTCGAATTCGTGCAATCTATAACGTTCGTAAATAATATATCCTGGTATATGTCGCTCAACGTTAAGGAACGGTACCTCTTCCTTCTTCGTTACTACATACTCAACTGTCGCGATGTTTACCGCCTTGAATGATTTAATATTGCCTCGCGATGTCTCCGGAAACACAAACTCCGCGTTAATGTGCTCGATAATCGGCTCCATTACGACATTCTCCGGAATAGAACCACCTCGCGCGACTACCTCCGAAAAGTCTTGACGATAGCCGAACCGCGTCTTAATCCATGCATCGCCTCGATATCCATTACCGATCGCGCTTTCGTGAATCAGCTTAACAAGGTCGTTTTCCTCTACGTATCTATTAACCGCCTTCTGCTCGTCACTATTGTCCGGCTTGCCCGATTCGAAACTCGGGGGCTCACCGACTAGTAAGTCCGCCGGCTTGGTTACGAGAATGTCCGCCAGGTTAACTGCGATATAGAGCTTCGCAAGTTGTGGCGCATGTGGCGAATCCTTTAATAGCGCCGAGGCTCGTTCGTATACCTCGTACTGACGTCCTTTGAACGTCTTCTT
Source organism: Bacillus sp. Y1 (assembly GCF_003586445.1). Classification (NCBI taxonomy): domain Bacteria; kingdom Bacillati; phylum Bacillota; class Bacilli; order Caryophanales; family Bacillaceae; genus Bacillus; species Bacillus sp. Y1. Next base: position 3,817,312 of record NZ_CP030028.1, read on the forward strand.
CAGTCGTTTATATTTCGATATCCGTTCACGGTCCGCAGGAGGTGGAAACTCTTCGCCTGGCTGAAACGCGTTAAATTGATACGTTACCGTGTTTTCTTCGTGCTTTTCGATATCTTTTCTGTTATACCACGCCATTTATTTTCCTCCTCTCCTACATCCATGCCGGTTTATTTGTAACCGCTCGTTTTGCTTTCTTCGTTACGGAAATCGCCATTTCTAGCGAGTCAGGCCCGTCATCATGCGCGCCTTGTCCGTAGCGCTCGAACTGCTCGAGCAATAAGGCGTGCTTTTTATGAAATCGAATCGCCCCGCTCTCTACGTCAGGCAATAACGCCTCGATACGTAGCTCTTTTCGCGAACGTTGCTTGATTTTCTTCACGCGTGTCGCTGCCGGATAGCCTCGATTAACTAGCGCCATTTTCAGTTGGTCAACGAAGAACTCCTGCGCCGCTTGCGCTTCTGCCGCGATTACGTCCGGCTGATGCTCGAGCACCTTTTCGACGATAACCTCGAGAAACTTGTCGGGCTTGACACGTTCTAAGTACGAATCGATGACGTAAGTAACGCCCGTTTCGCTGTGCTTCGCTACGACGGTAATAGCCGAATAGTCGCCGCGTTCTTTACCCATTGCGAAGTCAATTCCGACGGCAATGACGTAGTCTTTTGGCGTTATGTTGAGCGCGTTGTAATACGTAAATGATTCCGGATTAAAGATCATCGATTCCTCGTCAATCGGATTGTTCATATATTCCGTATTGAACGCTTTCGACGAGTTATCCCATTTCCACATCATCAGCTTGAGCAACGGCTGCACTTCGGGCCATAAGACGCGACTGCCTCGCAAGAGCTCCGCCTTGTTTGCTTCGTAAAAGGCCAGCGCGTCCTCTTTGCGTTTCTTATTTTCGCGATTAACGTATATCTGACGCATTTCTTCCCATAAGTCCGCGCGCTCGGGCATATCGATAATGGCGCGATAGACACGCGATTCGAAGTCCGACCGGTTATAAAGCACTTGCATCAATAGCGCGTCGAAATGGACTGTCGTTCCCATGTAAACGAAAGCCGTACGCATTCCCTTCGGATCGCCTAACGGCATAACGGTTTGGCTGAACCAATCGCGCAGCTTTGAGCGCTGTTCTGGCGTCGATGCATTACCGCCTGGTCGGGCGTCCTCTAAGTCGTCCAGCACGATCAAGTCGGGTCGCGAGCCGTTCCAGTTACGTCCACGAAGCGCTTGGCCGGTCGATGCCGCTTCCACTAGCGATAATTGCTTGCGTCCGCCACTGTCGGTCGGATGCCATGCGATAAAGGCGTCTGACTTGTCGGTAATGTTCGCCTGGTCTTTCGGCGATAATAACGGACCGAAATCGGCGCGAAGCTTTTCGTTAAACTTCAGTTGATTACGTATCCATTCCATATTCGCCATGGATACGGAAGGCGTTTCGGATATGATAATGATGTATTTACGGCGCCGATAAAGTACTTCATGCATCGGAAAGGCCTTCGATAAGTATGTCGACTTGGCATGCGAACGGGGCGCCGCTACTGCTACCTTAGCGTTCGTTTTCACGTTAGATACTTCGTTGATGATTTCGCTAATTTCCTTGTGGAAGTCGGGCGCCTCGCTTACGTCGGTTATGTCAAAGCCGTCCCAGTTGCCGTCATTGCCGTCGTTACGTGCGTTCGAGAAATATTCAAGCGCAAATTCGAGCAAATTGCCTTCGCATCGGTGAATCCGTTGGAGACGGTCGAGTTCGATGGCGCGTTCGTAGTAGTCCGACTGAACATCGGCTGGCATGGCGTCGAATGTGCCGTAATTGTCGTCAAGTACGTCTAGGTATTCCGTATAAGTGTCGATTAGTTCGCGCCGTTCGGCCGTAGATAGCCAGCGATTATTTACCCATGCGATAGTGACCGCCTCCTTTCGTGATTGATGTGCGTTATGTAGTGCCGCAGGTTTGCGACAAGCAAAGCGAATAGCCCACCGTTAGGCATTCGGCAGGCTTGCGACTTCAAAGTGAAATTTTTATATCCGGACTTAAAAAGTACCAGACGAGGAACCCAGCCGGACGGGGCTTGGGGGTCAAGCGTCGCCCCACCGATACCCAACGACTCGTCTTTCGTATAACATCGTATATTCATACGTAAGAACTTCGTATAAGATGCATTATGTCAACTAGAACTACGCAAGAACACCGTTATATCAACGTTTGTGAGCTACGAAGAACTTACTGTTATACAATTCGTATACAGTCGCGCTATACCGCCATCTATGCGCCATGCTACCGCCACTATTTCCCGTATATCCTGCATATGGTGGCCGTTATGCCGGGCGTGCCAGCTACCGTCAAAGTGATCGGAGGGCCACGCGCCAGAGGCACGCTGCAGATAATACGGCACATGGTCGCTACATCAACACGCTACCCTAGTCCGACATAGTACGTAACTCCACCGTCATCCTAAACGTGTTCCTTCATATATAACGTAATGTGCGGGCTACCTATCGGACTATATGCCGTCGCTGCTACCGCCCTTATTGCCGCCTCTCATGCGCGCTATCTCCGCCTTCATAGCGTCTATGTCCGCCACGTTACCGCCCTTATTGTCGACCTCTACACGCTCAGTTAACATGCCGTGCAACTGTACGATTGTCCTAAACGCAGCAGCATTGCCTGTCTCGATAATATTCGTTAGCATACTGTCGAACATCTCTGGCAATCTATCCGTCGTCTTACGCACGATCTCCGTCTTTAGCGCATCGTTAAACGCGTCCTGCTTCTTCCATTCGAATAACGTCGATTTAGCTACGCCAACCTCTTTCGCTATCTCTTCGTAAGTCATTCCGCCTCGTTTCGGTAACGACAAAAATTCGATAGCTGCGATTTGCTTTTCGTTAAGCTTCGCCTTTGCCACCGTGATTCACCTCCGTTTTGCTAGCGTCGTGTAGGCGCTAGGTGAGTCGGACTCAAGTCCGCTATTGTCCGATTGTTCTACATTACGTATAGACAACTAACGTCAGTAAAGTTGATGTATTACGGTAATTGTCCGGAGTATCTATCGCCAAGTCTTACGACTTGATAAAACCGTTGTAGTCCGGCTTGCGCCGTCCTACTGCTATTACTTAATATTACTTTGTCGATGGAAGTGGCGAGCGTTAGCGAAGTCACAGGCTTTGGTAACAAAGACTAAGATATAATTTTACAGTCAAAAACGCCACAACCCTTGTGGCTGTAGGCGTCATGACCATTTTATAGTGTGCGAATAAGATTACACTTTTGGCTAAAATCGGCGAATAAGATTACACTTTCGAATTGAACAGCGCACGCAACGTCGAATCTGGCTCGCTATTCTGACGGTAAAACACCCACGGATTGAACATATAACGCTCGTTCCCACCCAGCTTTACGCGCGCAATTACGTATTGTCCATCGAATTTCATCTTCGGCAATCTGGTTCCGAGCGCCTGCGGTGTTACTCCGATAGCCTCAGCGAGCTCCTTACGGTTGAACCAGCGTATTTGCTCCGGAGTCTTTTCGAAAGGATTAGCGCACAGTGCGTTCGTTTCCATGTGTACGTACGGCAACATGCGGTAAATCAGCCCGATGTCCGTCGCCTTAACCTCGCTGTACACACGCTTAATCTTCGCCGTGTACGATTTTACAACGAACTGATCGTTAAACGCGCCTTTAAAGTGGTAGCGTTCATTCACCGCAAAAGTCCCATCATCTTGTTCGATAACCACTCCGTTGGTTTCGCACGCTTTGTAGAAATCGTAAAACGTCCGTGGCTTCTTATCGAGTTGCAGTACGTCGCGCATTTGACGCTTCGTCATCGGAGTTTTATCCGCATTAATAAGCGTTCCTCCGTCAAAACTTACATAGCATTGAAGAAGCATGAGGTAACCGCATTGTGCCGTAGTCAGTACGTTATATACTTCGTGGATCGTTTGCATATTCGAAACAGTAAACGCAGGCTGACGTCCCTTACGCCATTTCTCCCGCTCCTGTTCCTCTTTAAACGCTTCAGTTTGCGCATTACTTACGACTCGATGCGTGTGTGCTGGTGCTGAGATTCGCTGTTCTCCATTTTCATCTACGTAAGAGAATACGCCTTCGAAGTAATCATGCTCATTTGTATTGCCCTGTTTTTTACTCATTAATATTCCTCCCCATAATAAAAAGCCCGCCAAAGCGAGCTCATTCTCAAAGTAACTGCCTATCTTACTTCGTCTTTTTTCGTTAGTTGGCGTTTGCCGACGTCTGAGAAACATCCATATATTTTAGAATGTGAACAATTACATCAACGGTCCACCCATTTCCAAGCATTTTCTTTCTTTGTGAATCCGAAACCGAAGCCGTATATCCTTCAGGTACTGTCTGTAACCGTTCGTACTCTGTAGCCGTGTAATATCTAAAAGGTAATTTATTTTTGAAAGCATCAGGATGTCTACCAACAGGCATTGGCGTTAATACATTGTCTTTTTCCACAGTCGTTAAGCAGTTGGATTTATTGGTATTCGTTGCCCGTACCTCAAGACATTGCGTAATTGGTATTTCTTTATTGTAATCCTCTCTTTTCCCTTCGCTATTTAGCCGCCTTCCCAGGATTGTAGCTTTATTTAACTTTCTCCCTCTTATAGCTCCTGGGTTTATCTCGAAATCAGACTCTAATATGTCAGCAAGATTTATCCCATGGTCTTCCGGCTGCTTTACGTTAGGTATATTCGTCCAATATAACCTCACTCTATTTTGCGCCGATACCAACGCACTATTTATTTCGATCGGTTCTACTCCTAATTTCTCACTAATAACATCTTGATACTCTTTTTTCATTTTCACATTTTCTAGCAGAAAATATTTAGGAGTGTAATAGTTTAAGATATCTACAAACTCGAAGAATAACTTACTACGAGGGTCACTAAAATTCAATTGTTTCCCTGAAAAACTGAATCCTTGACAAGGACTTCCTCCAATAATTAAATCAATCTTAGGTAAGTTCCAATCACGCCAATGTCGTACATCTCCCAATAGGATATTTTCGGGATAGTTTTCAGTAGCTACCCGTATGGCATGCTTGTCAATCTCACTTGAAAAATATTTGTTAACCTTAATACCCGCCCTTTCTAGTGCTAACCGCCCACAACTCATACCGTCAAATAGACTTAATACATTAATACCCTGCAATAAAATCCTCCCCTTCATTGACCTGCACGAGCAAGCCGAAAAATAACCCCTTCACTATATAGACCAGCTAAAGGCTAAAAATATCGTATTTTAGTAATACTCACTTAATAAGATACGAAAAGGAGGAAATTATCATATTTACCTCCTCATATATAAGGACAACTGAGCGCCCAAAATACAACGTTACTAATTACCTATTTTCCGTATATAAACCGGCTGTACCTTCGTGAACTCATCGTATTTCTGCTTCCGCTCTTTATTTCGTATCCTTGCGTGTTTATCGATGAACTTCTCGTCACGTTTCGTTCTCTTTCTACGTAAAGGTGGTTTATGATTTCGCCCATCAACGCCGTGCTCTTCCGCAACTTTGAACGAAACTTCCGCTTTGTATCGTTCCTCGAGTTGTGTTTCGCTCATAAACGGATATTCTGTACGCGTTACTTTGTCAGGATGCGGGTCGGTAAGTTCTTCGTAGAGGCAAAGATCGGTTAGCCTTTCAAGCGCCACACCGTCAGGCATTTCGCCTGTCTTCGCGAAGTAATCCTCCGTCAGTTGTTCGATTTTTAATAGACGGAGAGCACGGGGCAAATCCCCGCGCTTTGTCTCCGCATGTAGTCTCATAATCTCTTCGTGTATGTTCATTCCGTTTCCCCTTTCGTAGTTGCCATTGCGTACCCTTCACCGTGTCCGCTCCAATAAAAGTAAACCTCCGCAACACTATCTAACGCTCTACTAACGAGATGACTTACGCCATCCTTATCGAGTCCCATCCGTTCGCCCGCATCCCGTTGCGTCAAATCCTGTCCGTACACCAAGTCGATTGCTTGCCGCTGCCTATCCGTCAAGCCTGCTCGTTCGATGGCCGTTGCTAGGTCGATCAATATGTCGCTAGCTGCTGTATCGCCCGCATAACGTCGTTGCCGCAACGCATGCAGGTCGCTGAGGAGAATGCGAAGGCCGGTCGGATTGTCTAGCGCTGGGTACTGCGATTCGTAACGGAAATGCTGGTCCGGTTTATTTGTTGCGCTTCCCATTAGTTCGCCTCCTTTTTCTTCTTCGTATCAAACACGTCGAATACGCACGGCTTAGCTTCCAAGATATCGCGCAAGTGTTCCGCTGCATCCTCTGCCGTAATGTCCACACCGGTAAACTCTCGAATCTCATCTCGCACGTTCTGCGGCACCATGTCTAGCAACGCCGGACCATAGCCGAGATTGTGAATCATAGCTTCGTAGACTTTCGGATAGTACGTACGCATCCATTGCAGATAGCCGTATTTGACCGGAATTGGACACATCATACAGCCGGTACGTGGTGTAAATAATTTAAAGCCGTGCTTTTCGAGGATAATCGCCTGTGCTCTAGTAACCGTTTGCGTCTGCCTATCACGCAAACTTGCGAATTCTTCTGCCGTAAAGTGTGGCACCAGTTCGTCCGGAATGGTTGCCGGATACTTCTGGATGAGATTCTGTTTATATAGGTCGTTATACGGAATGGATTCGCGCTCGACGTACGCCCATATGTCCGCTTCATTCCACCACATGATCGGCTTGCATAGCATCGACTTCCAAGTGCCGGACGAGTAGAAGTATTCGCCGTCACGTAGCGAGGACAAAAATCGTTGCCGCGATTCGTCCGCACGCGTTCCGTTGATATTCAGGTCGAAGTCGTGTTCCTTTTTGATACGGTTCATTGGCTCGTGCTTGAGCGTATTGCAACACTTTTCGCTGAGTGGTTGACCATGGCGTCTGTCGCCTTTCCGTGCGGTAAAATAGTCGCTCGTGATACCGCCGTTGTCTTCGATAATCTTCTTCAGCGCCTTTTTCGGTGCGGTAACGATCAGCCGTAGATTCCATAATTCCGTCATTTGTTTTGCGTATAACCTAACCGCAGGGAATTCGTTCTTTGTATCGTTCCACACGACATCTACATCGGAAGGGTCACGCCCTAGCTCCGTTAATGCCTTTCGTACCAGGTACAACGTTACAATCGAATCGATGCCGAACGAGCAAGCTATGACTGGCTTCTTCGCACGTTTGAGCGCCATTTTCAACAGTTCTATGGAACGGCGCTCTTTATCGTCGAGCGTGCTTTCGCCTCGCTTATCCGCCTCGTAATGGGCGTATCTAGTCGCTTTGTCGGCGCGCGTCCATTGCCATTTGCCGTGATCGTTCTGAAATGGCCGGACTTGAATATCGTAGTTATTAATAACGTCCATTTAATCGCCTCCGTTCAAGTTAGAGAAATTCCCTCGACTCTTTCCCCAGCATCGTATCTCGCTAAAACTGCGATAAACCTTTCGGCCTTCTCGTTAGTCTTTCTTAAATCGATATTTAGGTCAGTTAGTCCGTTATTTAGTCTGTTTTGCGTGTAACGACATACATCCTTTTGTAAATCTTTTTTAACATCTTCTATTAATCTTTCAAGGCTCTTCGCACGATCTTGCATAGCTTTAATTTCTTCCAATATCTCTTCTCTTGTTACTCTTCGGTTCCAATCGTCATAGTAATGCGTCATATTAATCCCTCCTTTAATTATTTTCGGTATCGTCTACGAAGCATCCGCAACCTCCGATATCAAACATATCAATTTGCTCCGTCTGATTGCTCTCGACTTCCTCACGCAACATGCGCAACGTCAGCGGTATCTTTACCTTGCTTCGTGTTCGGCGCAGTATAGCGACATCCTTGCCGAGATAATCGCGCATTTCCTGTTCTTTCTCTTCGTGGTAAAGGTATAGCGCACGATTCTTTTCGAGCAGGTTAACGAAATGACCTTGGCCGGCACGTACGCAGAATCCTCCGCAATTGTTATGCGAAAAATTCATGCCGTAAAGCCTTGGCGTTTCTATGCCGACTTCTTCCAGCGCTTTGATTGCGTCAATCTTCGTCAACAACGGCTCTTCACACATCGGAAACTCGACATGGTAAGGCGCCCAATTCTTTCGCGGTGCTTTGGTACGGTGCTCCTCCGTCCAATCTATTCCGAGGTATAACACGACATCCTCTGGTGTAAAGTTAGCGTGAATGTACTTCGCCGATAATTCCTGCTTAATTTTGTGCGAGCATTGCGCTAAGCGAGAGTTCCCAAGGAACCGTACGTCGCGGAATATCTCCCAAGGATCGCGACCGTCGTTGACCCAGACAAACTGCGGATTGCGCTCGGTAACTTTCGCTGCTAAGTCCGTTAAGAATGCCTTACGTGCTTCCATCGTTTCGTGGCTAGTCGGCGGTATTTGCTTCGCTAGTTCTACTAGGTCAGCGCAATCAATTCCGTAAATGTCTTGAGTTGTTTCGATGAGGAACCGGTATAAGTCTTCGTCCTCGATGAGCGTGTCGGTAAACAAGCAGATCACGTTTTCGGCTCCGTGTGCAGATACGACTCGTTTTGCGGTCATCCAACTTCCTAGTCCGCCAGAATAAAAGATTACGTGTTTCATGCGATCATCCTTTCCGTTTGCTTAATGCGTTACAATTTCGTATACTATTCGTAAAACTATCGAAATGAGGTCGTACATAATGCCGTTCGAACCTATCCAACTAACCCGAAACAATGGCGCATCCATTACGCTAGATAAAATGCGTCGGCTGCGTTTGTCGTCCGGAGCTAAGTCCGAGTTGAAGTTAGCGCCATATCAACATGTTTACGTATCGGTTGACGTGGAGAATAAGCGCATCGGCGTCGTCAGAATGGACGTTGCTAAATTGCCGGGCCATGCCGCCATTAAAATGGACAAACGCGGCTATCTCGGAACAGCTTCCGGCAAGGCTGTCGCTAGTAAGTTGGCGCTGACTGACGAAGACCTGCCGGCTGTGTTCTCGTTTATCGGAAAAACCGACGAAGGGGGTGCGTATTGGGCTACGTTTGAGTTGACGAAATAGGACGGAGTTGCCGCTCCGTCGGTTACTGCGAAATAATTGCCTATTTTATTCCGCTTAGAATGTGCGCTATTACGTCGACAGTCCAACCGTCGCCCAGAAGTGACGCTGCTTCATTTCGGCTGATTGATTTCGTATATCCTTCAGGAACCGTTTGTAATCGTTCCATTTCTAGTTGAGTTAGATCTCTTACGCCATCAAAAACGGTAAGGTCTAATTCTTCGGCCTTTAAGTCCGCCTCTTTTGCGCTTAAACCTTTGAAGTGTTTGTTAAAGAATTCGGTGCATTCAATATAGTGATTTTTATCTTTAAAAATTAATGTATTTAGTGCCTTGGCATGTCTCCGCATTTTCCTGTAAGGGGTTTTCGTCGGTCTGCTATACCCTTCTAGTAAGCACAACGCCTTCTTCCTCGGTGAGTAGCCACTTTCTAGAATATCGGATAATAAAACACCCTTATCGATCGGCAGACCTTCGACTTGAATGTTGGTCCAATATAATCGATCCCTCAATTGTGCCGTAACTAGTTCGCTGTTGATTCTAATGCTCTTTACGCCCAAGTAAGCATCAATTGATTCTCTATCCTCGACATTCATTCCCGCGACGTTTTCTAATAAAAAGTATTTAGGCTGCACCTCTTTCAATAACCTTAAATACTCGTAAAACAACTTTGACTTTTCGCCACTCAGACCTAATCGTTTTGATGGAATGCATATCTGTGAAAAGTTTTGACAAGGTGATCCACCCATTAGCAAATCAATTTCGCCTACATATATTTTCGTTAGAGGTTCACCCGTCCGCAGCTCATGCCGTCAAATAAACTTAATACATTCATCCAATCGCCTCCATCATCTCGTCAACCTTCCGCTTCAACTCCTCGACCGTCCCTTCGTTGGTGATATGATAATCAACCTCGAAGCTATTGAGCGCTATTTCCGTCGGATGAGCCAAGTCGTGACTCGTGAAATCGTCCCCAGCCTCAATCGCACGCCCTATCCGCACATCATCCGGAGCACTCACGCGAATTATCGTATAACCTTCCTTGCGAAGCCTTTCGTATTCCTCTTTCGTACGTAAATCCGTAATCAATACATTAGCGCCTCGGTCATCTACTTCGCTGTGCCACCAGATGTGCGTCTCAACCATGCGTAGGCAATAATCGACCCATACCGTAGGTGCGCCCGGTAAATCAAGCCTCCGCATGCCTTCGCCGAACACTTGGTAAGCACGCCGTGGTTTAGGGTCGCGAGGAATATTCGGGTATAATGCGTGTAATAAGCGTTTCATTTCGTCAGCAAATGCGAAACATGTAAACTCGTATTTATCGGCGATATATTCGCTAATGAGCGTTTTACCGCTACGAATACGACCACAAATGGCGAGCTTCCTGACCGGATATGTCATCCGCGATAACCTCCCATCAACCTATCGATCATCCATTTCGGCAAGGTGACGGGTGTGCTGTCGACTTTCTCAATCGATTGCAGCGACGCCAACTCCTCGCCCAATTGCTGAACGTTGCTGAATAGTGTGTCGAGCTGTTCCGCGTGGTTGCGTTTGAGTTGCGTTACCTCGGCCGATAGGTTTGCGATAATGTCGACGAGGTCTGGCGCTGTGGATTCGGCTTCGACCGGTTCGAGTACGCGATATTCGTCGTCACCAATCCACGTACCATCTTCGTTTATTACAACGCCCGAACGGAAGTCGTCGCGAGCGAAACTAAAAATCCGGTACACAGTCTCTATTTGACCGTCAGACAAGTCAATAACCTTCTCGCCAACCTCCGCCTTCCGTTCAACCTCAACGTACTTCTTACCGTCAATCTCGTGCGTTTTACTCATTCCACATCCTCCTCCTCGCATAGAATATCGAAGCTATTGTCGCGCAACACTTGCGTTAATACATTGCCGAGCCTGACGACTTGATCTTCGTCGTGCTCATCGTATCCAGCTTCGTAAAGCATAGCGTGAACTAATTCGTGAATAATGACGCTGGCTTTCCTTTGGTCACATAACGTAGGCTCGACTTCAATCCTAGCGTCGTGATACGTAATTTGACCGAGTAGATTGTGCTTAATCATTAAGTCCGGCTTTTCGACGACTTTGTAGTCCGCCGTGCCAATTCGAAAAGTTAGTCCATTCATTCCGATTCCTCCTCGTCAATAATTCGTACTTCTAGCGAACGCCTGCCGAATGCCCTTGCGGCGCTTACTTCCGTCATATAAATATCGATTTTGCCTTCCGTGATTGCCGAACCTCTATCGAAACACACGCGCTCGCCCACGCCTTCGATGTCCAAGCGAGTGCCGAACGGAAGGCTAGGCGGACACGCTGCAGTCAGACCGTCAACGACCGGCTCACCTGACGCCGTGATACCGTAGGCAGGGTCGTCGGGATGTTTCTGCGTAGATTCGTAGCCGGATGTGTACGCTGTAACTTCGTAAATGACTGGCGATGGTTCCGGTGCCGGCTCGACTAATACTGTCGGCATGTCGATTGGTGCGTATGCTTGCGTGAATAATTGCGTCATTAATGCGTAGTGTGCTAGTGCGATAGTATCAACTCCTAGTTGAAAAACGGTTCCGTCCAAGGTTCGACGTCGATGACCGCTTGTTTTAATGATTCCGCTAGTTGCGCGATTTCGGCTTGCGCGCCTTTGCCCGGCTTACGTTTTGAGTAGAATTCGAGAATGGCGCGAAGGTTCGCTGTCATTACGAGATTAGTAGCCGCTGCGTTCGGTAGGACAGCTCGACAATCCTCCGCGGGAATACCTAACGTTCGTAAATCGTCGTACCAAGATTGCGCAACATCCATAAGGCCATGAAACGCTTGTAGTGCGACTTCATTCTTCGCGACGGTTTCAGGTACAACGTAATCAAATCCGCCACTACGGTCTCCCGAGCCGAACTTCACATAACGTTGTGACTGTACGCTGTAACTAAATCCGACTCGATGTCGCGTGAGTTGCGCCAATAACGCTCGGCTTACTCCTTCTATTGCGAAAGTGAACGACAGATGCTCGAGAGTACTCGTATGACCAGAACGTACAATCATACGGAACAATCGATCAGCTTCTGTTCCTCTTTCGCCGTCAGTTGCTTGCTGTCCGAAATACTTTGCGCCTTCCTTTGCGACAATTTCGCTCGGCTTGCCTGGCGAGTAGCATGTGCGGATTGCCGTAAGAGCGACCGCTTGACCGTCCGTTACATCGTAGTCTTCGTCCCAATACACTGAGTCCGCGAGGAATAAGTCGTTACCTAAATCCGAGCTTAACTGCGTATGTGCCAAAAGTTTAACGTTCATATTCGTCCTCCTAATACTTAAATAATTCGCTATAAATTTGCGCCCATCGGCTTTCCGTTTCTTCGTCCGTATATCTGAGCGTATTCATCAGTATCGTGCATCCGTTAATGTCCTGGCGCATGATAAACGCCTCAATTACCTCGCGGTCGTCAATCGATTGAAGCACGTACAACACTTCACGCATTGCTTACTCCGCTCGAACCAAATCCGCCCGTGCCTCGCTTCGTTTCGCTTAGTTCCGTTACGACTTGGAAATGCGCCTTTTCTAATTGAGCGACAATCCCTTGCGCTATTCGATCATTCTTTTCGACCTTGAACGGCTGGCTTCCGAAGTTAAATAAGATAACGCCGATTTCGCCGCGATAATCGTGATCGATAGTCCCGAAGTGCGCCTGTATTCCGTGCTTCAGCGCCAGCCCGCTTCGGCTCCGTATCTGCATCTCAAAATTTGGCGGAATTTCAACCGCCATGCCCGTCTTGATTAGCCGATGCTCGCCAACGGGTATCAGTACGCTATGACTCGCATGTAAGTCGAAGCCCGCCGCTCCTTCCGTTTGGTATTCCGGCAATAGTACGTCATCACTTAACCGCTTAATTTTTACGCAAACTTTCATTCGGATTCCTCCTCGTATTCGATAATGTCCGCCTTGCAGACGCGCTTGATTGCGTGACCGTCATTGTCCGGCTGGTCGAGCGTAATTTGTATCGGGTAGATTTCGCCCGGAAAGTATTCGTCAACCGTTGCCCAGCCGGAAAACAACGGCGTTTCTACTTTAATGCGTTTCATTTCGGTGGCCTCCGACTGCTCGCAAATCCATTCGGAAGCCCTGTCGCATTAAAGCGAAAGCTCGGCAGTTTGACCGTTGGCTCGCCGCAAGTTTGGCACGTTGTGGATTCCGTGCCCATGCGTACGAGTTCGTCTTTTGTTACGTTACATTTTTCGCATTTGTAGGTGTATATCGGCATTACTTTTCGCCTCCTTAAAATTTCAATTCGGAAGGCTTTAGTGATATCCACACTTCTTCCAGCGCTTCTAACAATAACTCTTCCGATGTGTATTTTAGGATTTCGTAAGCCTGCGCTTCTCTACGCTCTTTTGCGCCTAAAGCACGCCAACTATAATCATCTCTTAATGCCGATGCAATATACGTTACGTTACGTTTGCCTTTAGGTGTAAACCCTACGTCCTGGATTCGTAATACTCCGTCCATAAAATAAATTCGAATAAGAAGTCTGTTGCCATTCGAATCCTTCTTCAGTATTTCGTACTGCGTCATCATTCGCCCTCCTTATTTCCGTATTCCTAATTGGCGCGCCACCATTTCTTGCACAACGGGCTGGTTAGCGATAATTTCTGACGCGCGAGTGGCTCGACTAGGTGTCCGCTGAAAACTGAGGTCGTCGGGACTTCTAACGTCCACCGCTCTCTTTGCGCGTTCTATGGCGTTCTTCCTTCGCGTAGCCCGGAGCGTTTCTTCGTCCAATCACTCCGCCTCCATTTCGATAAACTCTACGTCCTCTACGCCAGGCACCGGCGCAATCAATCGCTCAATCGTCCGCTCCACACTATCCTCCGCCTTGTCAAACGCTTGCCTATTGCGCTTGATGTCGTCGATAGCTCCTTCGCGTGCCTTGCCGTACAGCGACTGTAACTCTGCGTCCGTCAATTCCTTCCGCAGCATGCCGACATCTTTCGAAATAGTAGCTTGATCGAACGGCATATCGACGCTGATGACTTTCGGATGTGGAAACCGAACAGTAACCGTGTTGCCTTTCGTCGTGATTTCAATATCGTTGGTCTGGACGCCAAGCTTGAACGTGCCGGTTGCCGCCAGCTCGATCGTCTTGTCGCCGTACCAAGCGTCGTCGCTCACCGTGACTGACTTCGAAACGTTGCCGGTCAAGCCGACGATTTGTGACCGCGTGTTTAATGCGCTAATGATCGCTTGCTCGTCGATGGTGATGACGTTGGCCTTTGCGATTGGTGCGACCGGTGCGGTGCGTTGTGGGGCCTGCGATTGGTCGTGTGACACGCCAACGTAGAGGCCAACTGCGAGTGCGCCTGCGGTTAGGATTGCGTGTGACTTGCGCATGGTTGCGTCCTCCTTTACAATTGAATCGTATTGTTCACTAACAAAGTTGCCAAACAGGTCTAATTCCTTTTTGATTAAGTTCCACCAATTTGTTATCTTTATCTGTTTTATCAATGGCGAACATATAACCACCATTCCAACTTATTAAATACATTTCAGTCCCTCCTAGTGTCGCAGTAGATGTCAATTGCCTACCACTTCAAGTCGTCTGCATGTTGCGCAAGTCTTCCACGGAAGTTCTTCGTCAGCTCAACCGTCTTGCAGTACGATTCATCCGCGAAATGCTCAATGTATGGCGCGAATCCGCTCTTCTTCGGGTCTGGCAAGTCAATCTGACCATCGTGTCCGATCATGATTACCTTCGCTGTGTCATGTAAACGTGTTAAAAGCTTCTTCAACTCACCGCGCGTGAAGTTTTGCGCCTCATCGATAATCACCGTACATTCTTCGATATTCGTTCCGCGAGCAAATACGTGTGACTTCGGATATACCCAAACGTGGCCCGCCTTGAGTGCGTCCGGATTCTCTTCGCTAAACATAACTTTCGCCGGCACTTCGTTAATCTTCAGTAGCGCATCGATTAATGGCTGGTAGTATTCCGCTTCCTTTTCCGATTGTTTACCTGGACGGAAGCCCATCGCCTTCTCTTGAACGGGTGCGAATACGTAGATTAACGGCTTACCGATGATCTTCGCACAAGCTACTGCTAGTGTCGTCTTCCCCGTGCCTGACCTTGCGTTAACTATCGTCATTTGATTGTCGAAAATAGAATCGACATAGATACGTTGTTCCTCCGTTAACTTTGGTGCAAATCCGAATAGTAAGTTATGTTCCGGTAAGGGCATTTACTCCGCCTCGCTTTCGCGTTTTTGTAGTACCGTAATGTCGCCGCGTTGCTCGACGACTTCATAGCCGCGTTCGTATACTTCGTTGTAGTCCGTGACGATTGCTTCAACCTTATCCGGACTAGAATCGATAGATGCGTACGCTCCAAACAAGCCAGCTCCCACGAAAATAATTCCGACTAGGATTCCGGCTACCTCACTGGCGCTAATGCCTGCGCAAATTACGAGGAAGCCGAACAGTGCGATTAATACGCCAATTCCGAGAAGAATGTAATCTGTACCGCCGTCAATCGTGTTCAATATTTCCAACCGATAACACCTCCGTAAGTGGATATGAGTTGCGGAACTCCCGTCGCCAGGAATTCCGCTGTTCTTACTAGATGATACATTCGTTATTTTGATTTCGGACAATTTTGGCGTCCTTATTTATATTGACGCGCGAGTTTTCGTTTTCGGACACTGCGTCCTTCATTTATTTCAACGGACAAGAATTACCTACACACTCGCTGGTATAATCCGTCGTATCATCTTCTTCGGCTTTAACATCTCCGTCAATCAAATCCCACGGCTTAGCCGTTAACTTAGCCGACATTTCTTCGTAACGCTCCTTCGAAATTTCCTCGTAAGGCATTTGCGGATATGTGTCGGTCGCATGCGGAAGTAGACTCGTAGACTTAATAACGCCCTTATATCGATCAAGAATGTCCGTAATTTCGTCGATAATAGCATCTTCCTCGCGCTTATCGATTTTTAATTCTGGCTGACCGAACTTATCGAGTAGCACTGAACCATCTGCGAAATACACAGGCTTTGCTTGCGCCTTTTTGAAGGACAACGTAGCTGACACCGCATTATCGCTCCAGTACGTAGCAAGTAACGCCTGCAACGCCGCTTGTTCACGTAAAGGCACATCGCCCGCTGATTGGAAGTTTTCGTGATCTGCTGTCGGAGCCTTAACCGGAAACTCTACGACTAGTGTGTTCGAATCGTATTTCGGAGCACCGTCAGCACCAAATCCGACGATAGCCTCTTCGATGTGGTATCCGCACTGACGAAGAATCGGAATCAACGGAGCGCTTGACGCCATTCTTACACGGCGAATCATAAACGGAGCCCAGTGATAATGCTGACCCGGCGAGCATCCCATTAATAGCGAAACTGTTCCGCTCGGCTTAACGGTTGTTACTTTTATCGACGGATTAGCGTCCAGAGCTTCAGCCTGTTCAATATTCGCTTGCTTAACGTATTTGTATAAACGGTCAAGTGCTTGCGTCACCTCTTCGTTGAAAATCGCATTTCCTTCGTCATCGAATCCGAGAATCGCTTTCTTACCGAAACGCATTAATACCCAGTCGGTAATTCCTGTGATACCGACGCCAAGTCTACGGTGTCTATAAACGACGTCACGCGTTGCTTCCCATTCGTAGTGTCGGAATGTGATACGATACGCATATCGTGCAGCTAAATACGTCACTTCTTCGTAAAGATGCTCACCCTCTACACCTTTCGCGATTAATTCATGAACGCGAGGCAAATTTATTTCGAATAAGTTACAAGGCGATCCGTTTGGAAGTGTTATTTCTCCGCATGGATTAAATACTTCAACTTCGCCGTCGATGTCTTTCTGGAATCCGTCAATAATACGACCGAAATTTCTCGAAAGTTCAATCGATACGTATCCAGGTTCTCCGTTATAATATATATTTACTGACAAATTTCTCAGCGTTTCTCTATTCGTACTTGTTCCGATATCAACGGAGTTATTCGACGCCCAGCGCCACTGTGACGCCTCTAAGTTTTGCGGTAATGAATAGTTCTTAGACTCAACGTATTCTTTATCGTTCTGATCTCCGATTAGGATGAGTGCGGTCCTTCTTACATTCCCGGCAACGACACATGTACCGATTAACTGAACAACATCGCCCCATTCCGTTGGCGTTACGTAGTCATTGACACGACGATTCAAGATATTATTAACGCGAGTCAGCATCGTAACTAATGGAGCCGGCCCTGAAGCAACACCGCCGAAACCTTTAATGTCGGTACCGCGTGGACGTACATCCGAAATGTCGATAACTAATTCGGTTAACCCTTCGTAGTGAGCATCGATAACTTTACCGAGTGCTTCCGCCCAGCCTTCGCGTGAATCTGCTACTACGAAAGTATTTAAGGAAGGCATCAGCGATTTTGGTCCGACAAGCATCGGCTCCAATTCCGTTGAATAGTCAGCGTGTTTAGTGTCGCAATAAAACGTCACATCAACGTGATTCTCAACCTTCGGAATCTGGTTAACGTACTTACGTTGCACGTTAACGCCTACTCCACCGCCTTTCATCGCTTGGTCAAACGTAAACACTGGCGTAAAACTTACTCGAGGCTTTTCACCGCTAATATACGGCTGTGGTCGCATCGACACGCCCCAACAGTTATTTTCCGCATCGCCCACACGCTCGGCGTATTCTGTACCGCTCATCCATAAGCCGCGACCTGGTGGCGTCATTACTAAGTTAAATACGAGATGATAGAAGCGCTCCATCTCCGTTACTAAGTCAGCGACTTTACCTTCGGTTAACCGACCGATTTCCGCTAATCGTTTCGCCTCAATCTTGAAGTTCCCTTCCGTAATCCTTTGTACCGTTTCATCCCAACGCTCAAGCGTGTTACCGCCAAATTTCTTACGTGAGTAGGTACGAAGATAAACGATGTAACCTAAACCTCCGAAGCCCCATTTCGGCTGTTTATTACGATACTGTGCTAAGAAAGACTCCGATAATTTTACGTCGTTTACTAGTTCGCTAGATAATTTAACCATTCAATCCGCTCCCTTTTCCTTGTCTTCGACTGCAGGCTTTTTCGCCTTTAGTCGTTCAATTTCCGCATTTACTCCGATCAATCCGCTAAACAGCTCGCGCTTACGAACCTCAATCGCACGCAAGCGCTGTTCAGCAGCCTCTCTATCGCGTTCATTTTCCGCAAGTTCCCTTGTAATGATTTCGCGTAGTTTATATTGGTCATCTAGTGCGCTCATTTGGCGATCAGTCCTTCGTTAATCAGATACGCAAGACCTATCGCACAGGCATCGCTGGCATCATCCGATTTAAATACGTAATCTTCCGTCAAGCCAAGCATGCGCCGCACGCCCGTTTCAACTTCGGTCTTGCTCGCATCGCCCTTGCCTCCGACTATCTTCTTAACGGAAGTTGGCGTTATTTCCGCAGCCACCTTGTAGCCGTAGCGACCGAGCGCCGTATCAATCGACGCCCAGCTTCCGAATACGAGTTGCGTTGAGCGTTTGCTTCCGCCCTTGGTAAAATGTTCGCGTACGACTGCGTCAAATGGCGCGTGTTCGTGAATCGCTTTGATAGCGAAAGCCTCAACGTACGCATATCGCTGACTGTCTGGCGACGACGTATCCGTTTTGATTGAGTCGGCGAAGATGAGGCGAGGTTTAGCGCGCTTGACTTCGAGTACAGATACGCCGGGGCTTGCCGATATGTCGAACGCTAGTATCCTCATAATCGCACCGCCCGAAGTTTATCCTGTAACGTATCTAAGTCCGTTTGTAACTCATTCTTAATTTGATTTAACACATATGCGTCGTCGTCTAGATCTCGCTCATCGCTAATATAATGATGAATTCTCGCCAGCGCATTGATTCTATCGATTAATTCGTTAACTTTAACTACGGCCTCTAAAGCGTTCATCACTCTACCTCCTTACTACGCACCTCATCGATAAACATAATCGCGTCAACGTACTGCTGTATTTTCCACGTCGGCATGCTCGATCGCTGCATTCGTTTAACTTGCGCTTTTAATATCGCAAACTCGTCGTCAGTTAACGATTCAGCGCACGCAGTCTTAAACCCGTTAAATGTCCAACGCGACAAGTCGAGCGATGGTGGTGTGTCATTCGCAATGCAGCGAGCGATTTCCGCGAAACTATCAAGCAATTCCGTACGATCAGCGTCGGTAATCTCGAAGCCAAACGCGCGAATGTCCGGCGTCGCTTCGTATTCCTCATCCGTCATGACCCACGCCTTCTTCGCCGTATTTACGTAAAGGATAATGTAGTAATCGACGTCGTACATAATCGAATAGGCTACGCATTGCTTTCGGTGTCCTTCTTCCGCCTCGCGCATCGAATGGCGCGACGTCTTGGCTGGCGTGCTTTGCTTCGACTTGATTTCGAGGCCAACACGGATAATTTCGCCATCTTCGTTGATATACTGCATGATGCCGTCACACGTTCCGTAAAGAAAAAAGCTTTGGCCGCGATGGATTATTCCGTGATTCTTTTTCGCAAAGTCTTCGAACATCGGGCGATTGTCTTCCGTACGTTCGAATCGGAAAGGACAGTTCGGCAACTTACGCTCCATTGCAAGCACCGTTCGCTGAATCACATCACCGATAGCCGTTCCGATTTCCTGCCAGCGACCTTGATACGGAGGCTTCGGAAAGCTGTCCTTCTGCGCACGCTTAGCCTTGACGTAGAGTTCGCGCGGGCATGCTTTCGAGTTTGACGGACTGAAATACGGTCGCTTCGGCCATACTTGCGGTGGGTTTGCGTACCATTCGTGTATCTGACGGTCAAGCTCGTTATCATATTGCTCGGGCAACGAATACCATCGGTCTAGCTGTTTCGTAAATTCCTGCGCAACTGCGTTAATATCTATCGTCATAAGATTCCTCCTCGTTAATCGGTTCCGTTGAATACACCGTCATTTCACTGACTTTCACCGTTATGCCTTCCGTTAGGACCGCTCGCAATACGAACAGCAGCAACGTAATCGCTGCGCTTTGTATCAGCGTTAGTTCGACGGAAGGCACGGCGATCGGCACTACGAAATATGTGACCGCCATTACTGCGATAAAGCCTAGTACCGTCATCGTTTTCATTTCGCCCTCTTTGCGAATTCAATCGCCTCGACGATTTCCTCTACGCTGGCAAGTCCGTTGATTCGGTGGACTTCGACTCCGTTGCGCTCATACACGAGGACGGGTACTGACGTTAGTCCGTACTTTTCGATTACTGACGGGTCGTCTGCGATGTTGATTTCAGATAGTGTTGCGTTATGTGCTTCGAAATTGATTTCCGATAGGTAGTTTGCTAGAACGGCGCATGGGCGGCAATTTGCTTTTGAAACTTTAATTATATTAATCATGCTTTTTCCTCCTCTTTTATTATGTTTAAACGAGCGAATTCACCGAATAAGTCTTTAGCCCAAAAATTATACATTCTAGCCGCATCATGCGGATTATTGAAATAACCAAGAAACATCTCCTTATATTCCACCTTAATTCTTGCTCTCCATTTCTTGTTTCCTTTATCAAAACTGACTCCTTTATACTCACTTGTACTACCTGTTCTACTTTTTGTATTTCTGCAATTTTCCGATCGACTTGCCGCCCGTAAATTTTCTCGGGTGTTATTTAGCCTATTACCGTCAATATGATCAACTTGTTCAGCGACATTTCCGATAATTTCTCTATGCATTAGGACGGTCTTCCTCTTCCCGTAGCGCAACAGTGTTGTTCTAGAAGCGTACCCTTTGTGGTAGCGCCAGTTAAATTTTGATAACCACTCAAAGTCTTCGTCATCAACAATCGCAACCATTCCCTTAGTCAAGGGTATCTCTTTCACCAAACCACTCCTCGTCTTTTACTTTTTCGAGCCATCTTTCCGGATTCAACTCGACGTCACAGCGTACTGGACACACGAGTTTCACCGCTTGCTCCATCGTCGTTTTAATTTCGTCAAGTGCTTCGCGACTAATCTCGCGCGGACAATCGAAAACCAGTTCGTCGTGAACCTGCAGTAAAATGTACGAATCATGCTTCGGCAGCACTTTCGCCAGGTCAACGATAGCTTTCTTCAGTATAGAGCCGGCGCTCGCTTGGATCGGAAAGTTACCGGCTTGCCTTTGAGCACCGAATACACGGAATCGTTCTTTCGATTTCACTTCGTTATGCAGGCGACGCTTTCTCCCGAAGATGTCTGTTACGAATCCTTGCTTCATTACTTTCGCATGCTGTTCGTCCATATAGCGCTTAATTCCCGGATAACCTTTGAAGTAGTCGTCGATAATTTTCTGTGCTTCTTGCTTCGATATTTCAAGCGTGTCGGAAAGTTTACCGGCACCCATTCCATAGACGATTCCGAAGTTTACTATTTTCGCTTGCTTACGGAATTTTTGCTGAGGCGATCCGTCAACGTCCTTGTTCGCTTCAATATCTTCGTAACTGTACTTCCCGCTAATTAGCGATGCCGTTGTCGAGTGAATATCACGGCCAAGTTCGAACGCTTCAATTAACTTCGTTTCATTCGCCATGTGTGCTAATACTCTCAATTCGATTTGGCTATAATCTATCGAAACTAGGATTCGGTCAGCGTCCGTAGTCAGGAATAAATGACGTATCTCTGGTCGCTTAGCCGGAATCTGTTGCGTGTTCGGATCTTTACACGTAAAACGGCCAGTCGCAGCGCCCCAGGAGTTATGCCAAGGGTGAATCTTACCGTCGTATTTCACTTCTTTCGGAAGCTTTTGCGTAAAGGACGAACGTAGTTTTCCGATTTCCTTATATTCGAGAATCAACGGAACGACCGGATGCTCACGTTTAATCTTTTTCATAAAACGGCTATTCGTCGAACCTTTGCCATGATCCGTTAACTTTAAATCTACGAATAACTTTCGGCTTAACTGAGCCGGCGAGTTAAGATTGATTTCTTCACCGAATTGCTCGGTAATCTTACGAAATAACTCCGACTCTTCAACCGCTAGCTTTGCGTCAAGTTCTCCCGCATGCTCAGTGTCGAAGCGAATACCGCGGATGTCCGATTTAATAAATTGTCTGCATACCGGCATTTCTACTTCGAATAACAGCCGCTTGATTTCCGCTAGGTTAGGAGTTTCTAAGTGACGCATAATCCAGTCGTAAAGAGCGAGTGTCTTTTCGGTATCACCTGCTCCATACGGTAATGCCACATTTAACGGAACCTCGTTAAATTGAACGTTTGGAAATAGTTCGTCAAAGTTGTCGCTCGGCTGTTTCAGCCAGTCTGTCAGCAAGTTCTTTAAACGGTGGTCACGATTCTCATCGAGTGCCATCGCCATGATGCGAGTGTCAGCGTGTAAGGCGTCAACTAGGTTTAGACCGTACTTGACTGCTCCCCACTTACAGTCGAACGGAGCATTGTGCATTACGAGTTTCGCTGATAACAATGCTTTTTTAATAACCGCGATAATATGTTCAATCGGATAAAGGTTTAAGGGAGTTTTCTCCACGTGATTTAACGGAACATAGTAACTGAACCTTCTAGTAGATACGGAGAACCCCGCAATGTTGCCGCGCCACGGGTCAAGTGCTCCGTTATTTTCGCCATATGTTTCACAGTCATAGGAAACTACGTCAGACGTTGGGATATCGTCAGCCATCCGTTGTAGTTTGTCGAGAGTATCTACCAGCACGTAATTGCTCGGCGTTTTCGCCACTAAGTCCGCCAACTTTTGCTCGCGCTGGCTTTCCGCTAACACTTTATATAACCGAAGCGCCTCCGCCTTGCTGAATCGTTTGGAAAGCGACGCGGGCTCTCTGCCTATAAGACCCGCATCCATTCCGTTTTTCACTTCGATTAGTCTCGCTTGATCAGTCGCCGAATTTTTCATAGCGAGTATCTTCGCCCACGTTTCCTCCAGGCTTTCGGTCGCCTCCGCTTTCTTCTTAGCTGCGTTCGCCACACGCTCCTTCGCGCCGTTGTCGATCGTTGTGTTTCCGATGTTTAATCGTAATTGCATCATATCGCCTCCTTATTCGTCAGGCGCCTCAAGCACGTCCGTCGAAATGTTGTCGCGCATCTTATCGAAATAACACGCCTCATCGCAGTACCATTCGCCGTCGACGTGGTCCTTGACGTATTCGCCACCGTCAAACAAGTCCGTTTCACAGTTGGCGCATAGTCTTACGCTGGCCGGTTCGGCTGGTGGCGTCGTTTTCCAACGGTCGTATTCGTATTCCCAGCGCTCCGCCATTAGCGATCGAACCTCGACTCGACTGGCGTGATTAACTTCATTTGCCCCAAATGCGAGAAAACCTGCCCGCAAGCCTTAACGCGTAACTTCGCAAGCGAATCTTCGTCGTACACAATCTCACTGACAGTTCCTACAGGGTGACCACAAGTACTTGCGATACACTCGACAACGTCGCCTTCCTTAAACTCGTTAACCTTGCGCCCAATCTTCGCCCATTTGGCTTCGACTTGCTTGCGTTCGGCTTCTTCCGCAATCTCCTCTTCAGTCGCTTTACGCAATTCATCTTCGTAAAACCAATTTCCTGTGTCCGCTTCGTATGGCTGGCAATCCTGTGTGTCTTTAACGATTTTAACCACTCGGTTCTTCAAATGCTCACGTAACTCTCGAGGATTAACTACCATTGCGTAATCACCGGTTGTAAGTCGCTCTACTGTCTTGCAACACGCTTCCTCAATCGGAAACTTTATGCCCATCGCCTTGAATTCTTCGATTGTACCTTCGATAACCGACCCGTTTTCTAAAGTAATTTTCGCCATTATTAAACCGCCTCCGCTTCGTTCATTTGATTTACGCCAGCCAACGTCTCAATTCCCGTCGATAATTTCGTCCACTTTTCGCTCAGTGCGTGCGCTGGACACCAGTACTCGCTAAGCTCCCGGTTTTCGAACATATACACTTCGCCATCAAGCACCGCGATAAACAAGTCGCAGTCCTCCTTGTCGTAAGGCTTGCCGTTATTCTTGCGGGCATACGCTACGACTTCACCGTTGCGATCATCGCGTGCACGCGCGCTTTTAATTTGAATACGCAGCCACTCCATTGTGCCTGGCGCCCTTGCGAGAAGGTCGAACGGCTCGGGAGCGATAGGCTCCGCAACCGAATAACCGTTAGCAAGTAGCGCCGTTTGAGCGAGCAGTTCCGAATGGCGTCCTTTTGTAATCGTGCTGTGCGCCATTATTTCGCCTCCCGCATTTGTTCTCGCGTTAACCATACCTCGTATAGAACCGTTAATACTAGCCAGAATATCGCCTTATCAAGGGAATCCGTTACGATGTGGTAGCCCGTTATAACTAGCGTAATTAGCGATAGTACGTTTAATAAAACCTTCATCTTACCGCCTCCTAGAATTCGAAGTTATCTTCTTTTAAATCAGTTCCGCCTTCGTTGTTTCCGCCAATGCTCAGTCCGATTAGCGTAATATCGAAGCCCGCCGCGACTAGGTTTTCCGTCATTTCCTTTTCGTCGGCTTCGTACAATAACCCGTCAAACAGTGTCATATCGAAAGTGGCATCTGCTAGTTTCGCAAAGTTTTCGCGCTCCTTATCGCTCAGGTCTTCGTCCATGTCGATGATTGGCGATAGGCTTACGACGGTTGCCGTTGACGATCCGCTCTTACTTAATTCGAACGCCAGCTTGCCGAGTTTCGCTTCGTATTTCTTGATGACTGCGTGTACGCCTTGCGCCTGCTTTTTCGATAGGTCAACGATAATTGGCTCGCCCGTTGCTAAGTCGATGAATCCGAGCGCAAATCGTTCCTTGGCGCGATACTTCGCTGCTTCCGCTTTGTACTCCTCGACTTTTGCCGTTTGGCCCGCGTCCTCAGCTTTGCGACGAAGTTCGTTGTAATAGTTGCTTGCGAGATCCCATGGCGTAAAGTTTGATTCCGCAAAGCCGCGCGCATTTCGTACGCTTGGATTTTTCGCCACGAACGAGTTGACTTTCTTGAAGATTCCGTAAGAGTAGAATCGGATTAGATCAGCCGTTCCAAGTACGCGCACCTTATAAGAAGTGCCGGACTTGAACGATGCGAATTCGGCTTTACTTCCGTTGCCCCCTTCGTTTGTTGCGTTGAGCGAGTTTAGAGCGTCAGCTCCGCTTAAAAATTGACTCATACGTATTGCCTCCTTGCCTTTCGGCGTTATATTCGAGTGCCGGATAATTCCCGCGCCCGTGGTCGCCCCGAAGCGCATAGTCCTGAACGTTGTGCTGACCAACTTTTGCTAGCCCGCTTACGTTAGCGCTTGTTTCGGTGCGTTCACCGACGCAGGCTTATTTCGCCCGCGCTTGCTGATTCCCGTAAAACTTAACGTACATCGCTTCGATTTGTTTGCGTTTCTTTTTGCGCTTAATTGCGTCAATAGTAACAACGTTATTCACTTGCGCCAGCCTCCTTCCAGACGGTGCGGAAGATGTACGACAGGGCTACGACTGAAAATACGATAGCGAATTCGGTCATGCGAGGCGCACCGCCTTTAGTGACGGCATTTTATCGACATCAATCGGACGACCTTCGTAATAACGCACAGGATCGAGGTTTAACCGTTGAATTTTTCGGGTAAATAACGAATTAATACGAGCGTTAGGGTCATACTTTATAGTAGAAGATGATTTGCGCATTGGCGAAAACCTCCGTAAATGGTTGATTTTTGTTACGATATAGCGTAAAATTTTCTACGTTGACTATGGTCAACTGACGTTAAACAACGTATAATGAGAATGAGCCTCAATACGACACAATGCCTAAGTGCCATATTGAGAACTCGTTACTATTAAAGCGCAACTAAATAGTCGTGATAATCTCCGAACTGTTTAGAATCAAACTTGCCGGCCAGGCGTTTGAATGTGCGTGATACTTGTTTGTGGTCAAGACCGAGGTAATTTCCGATTGCCGTCGGAGTTTTTAAATCGGTTGCGAGATACGATTGAACGATTGCCGTCGTCCTTTCGTTCTCACCGCGAACCAAGAAGTCGATCAGTTGCCGCTGGTCGTCTTTTTGTTTTGCGCCGATAAAATCTTCGAATCTGTAGTCATCAGCGAGTTCCAAGGTTGCCGCCTCTTCTTCGCCCTCTCGCTCGATTTCGTACTGTTCATACGCTCGACGAGTTTTTAACTTTCGCAGTAACGACTTGTATCGATTATTTAATGATCGATTAAATAACTTTACGAAGTCTCCTCCGTCTCTCTCTACGACATCTAGTGATTTGAGCAGCGTATCGTGGAAAAGATCCATCATGTCGTGATCGTTAGCCATAAAAGTCGAAGATGACCAGTAGCTCAGTTTCGGCTGATACTCGGAAAGTAAGTCTCGGTAAATGTTCGTGAAATCCGATTCGCTCTTTGCTCCGATGTACTGCGTTACTGCGTGATTGATATTAAGTTTTTGTTGTTGGTTCATTTAATTTCCTCCCTAATGTTGTTTACATACTGTTTGACGCACCAGTTTTCTTTTTCGGACACTTTCTTTAAAAATTCTTTTAATTTATTTTGGTGCGTGTCTACATAAACAAATATAGCACGGACAATTGGTAATATGTAGAAAGTAAAGAATCTTCCAATTCTGATACTTTGTTTACTACAGTGAACAGTTTACTAAAGTGTACATTTCTCCTTCAAAAAGAAAAGACAGCCGCGAGGGCTGCCGTAAATCACAGTTCATTTCCTATATTATTAACCTCCAACTTTTTCGGAAGCTACTTCTACTCCTCCAGTATCAAAGCCTGCTGCTTCTTCTTGACCAATGTTAAGCGCTAATGGAATTGCAACCAATACTGACGCGATTAAAACACCTAATAAAATTTTCTTCAAATTCAACATCTCCCTTAGTTTCGATTTTAAGATCAATCATTTCATCAATCATACTAGAAGTTTCGCCTAACTTCTTTGCTTCCCTGGCGGCCAAACTAGCGAAGAAATAGTTAGACTGTTTGAAAAATGTTTTGCGACACTCGTGCATTTTCTCTAAGGAGTTCTTTGCGATCGCATTTAGTAAGACTAAGAATTCATCATCGCCTTGCTGGAAAATCGCCTCCTTGATTAGTTTTAGTTCGAATTCGCTTCCTTTATTATTCTGGAGTCTTAATAGTATCGGGTCAGAATCTGAGGCTAATGGAACATTAAGATAAAGTTTTGCGAAATCCAAGTCACGTCGAGCGTTATCGATCAAGTCTTGCTCGCCCATGCTTTGAGTGATTTCGTATCTTGATTGAAGATATTTTATGGCCTTTTCTTTATCTTCTGTCAAGTACGTCATCCCCAATATGTATGACGCACTGGAAACTGTTTTCGGACAAATATTTGCATTAATTATTAAATTTGCATAAAAACGAGCTGATTTTATATCGTTTAAATGCCTACTTACATGGCCTAAAACCTCAGCTAATCTGTGTAGATAGCATTCTTTAATGAAAAGTTGTCGATCGCTTAATTTCTTGATGGAGGCTAGTGCTTCTTGTGCTGTTTCAAGCATTAGGTGATATTTTTCGTTGTAGTAGTAGTTATAACACTTGATGATTTCGGATAGAATCGCAATTTCACCTTTAAATTGGCCTGCTTTATTTAAACGGTCAATCAGGTCTTTAGCGCCTATCTTATTTATGTAAAAGTCATAGAGGATTGTGTAGATGGCAACGTGCTTCGAGAGAGATTTATCGTCTTGATACTTATCAATTATCTGCTTTAATAAGGATTTATTCCGAGTAATTGACGCATATTCAAAACTTTGCTTTATGGATTCTGTTGTATTAAAACGCAAACACCAGCTATCCATAACTTCTTTTTGATTATGTGGATATAAAACGAATGATAATCGTAGGTATTTACGAAAACTAAGTTGGCCGTTTAAATGGAAATGGGACATCTCTTGTTTAGTACAACCGATAATGTCTGCAACTTTATTGTAGGTTAAATAATTATGATCTTCGATTGTATGACAAATTTCCTTGTGTAATTTGTGCATTAATTATTGTCCCCTTTCAAAAATCTTGTTAAATATTTCCGTTCTTTCTGATATAATTAGATTGTACTACAAATGTTCACTAAAGTATACATATAAAATGGAAGGATGTGTATAAAATGATAGATTTTTCACCACTTCGTAAAACATTAGAAGAGAAAAATATGGTTATTAGTGATATGCGCGACAAAATCCTTCATCCAAAGACCATTGCAACTATTAACAAAAACGGTGACGTTAACCTAAGCACGATTGAAAAAATCTGTTTATTTCTCGACGTACCGATTGAAAAAGTAGTCCGTTTTACTACCGACGGCTCTAAAACGAAATAATAGAGGTGAAGCACCACGTTAGAAGTCGGAAGGTGCTTGCTACAAGAACGGCTCGATACGATCGGCATGACGCAAGTCCAGCTCGCGCATAAAATCGGCAAGTCGCCGAAGTGGGTTTCGGACACATGCAATAAACGCCATATTCTTTCGCTTATTAACGCAAAACTGATCGCCGATGCTGTCGGTTGTCACATCGACGACCTCTACGAATTTAAATACGCTCGTAGCAAGCGCAACTCGAACGGGTAAGCAGCGTCACTTACCCCGAGGAGAAGTACGTACCTTTACGTACACACCAAGACACGATTCCGACTTCTCCACCGCAGTCTTCAGCGCCTCTACCCCGTACTTCATCAGCGCCTCATTAGCGTCCTTACAATCCGTCCTCACATACGCATTTCTCAATCGAACTTTACCGCGCATGGACTCGACAATTTCCCGTCGCAGTTTGCCGCCTGCCTTGTCGTTATCCGTGGCGATAATCAATTCCTCGATAGAAGAACGTAATAATACGTCATGCTTCCAGCGATTAAAGCTCGCGCCGCCGACGGCTACCGCTGCATAGCCCGCCTCCATCCAACTCATTGCATCGATTTCTGCCTCGCAAATGATGGTCGACTTGCCTGCGTTATTTATTCCGTAGACTAGTTCGCGAATTGGACGTCCACCTTGATAGTACCAAAACGTCTTGCCGTAAATCTTGCGATATTTCACGTTGTCCAGGCGACCGTCCACTCCGAACCACGGAATCACCGCCGCCTTGCTCCCGACATCATATCGAACGCCCATTTGCCGTTGAACTCGTTCGCTGATGCCGCGTTTTTGTAAATACGTATAATCCTCCGTATATCGATCTAAAATCCCCGCATTCAACGTCTGCCTAACTCGCTGAATACGTAGAACGGGCGGATTTAGTTTAACGCCGACTGAATGGTCGGACATTCCGTAAGTGCCGAGTAGATAATCCTCCGTCTCCTCATACGTTTCGTTTCGAAGGAACGCAAGTAGCTTGGCGAAGCCGCCGCTCGCCCATTCGGAATCGTACGCACCGCTGTCGCCCCAACAGCCGGCGAATGCGCCGTCAAAGTTAACGAAGAAGGATGGCGTCTGATCGTATCGAAACGGACTTGCTGCGATGAGTTTGTCGTTCGACCATTTCGGACGTATCCAGTTATATGATTCGATTTCAGTGCGAATGTCTATGTCGACCGTTTGGCCGCGTATTTTTATTTCCGCCATATTGCTTCCTCCTTAGTTCCCAAAACGGGAACTTATCTGTGCAACCAACCGTTATTTTCGGTCAGCCATCGCTTTTGCAATTATTTCGTCAAGATTAAATGAAATTCCTGCATGTTTTAGGTTTAAAAAGAACAATTCGCGGGAACGTATATCATTGTACTTCTTGTGGTATTCCGCCTTCCACTGGCGAGGATCATTAATCATATACTCGTTCGCGTCTCTGCCGCGTGTCCACGTAATGATGTCTAGCTCTACAAGTTTTGACAGTTCTACGTTGATTTTAGTTTTCGATATACCGGCTAATTCAAAATCGCTAAGCTTCGGAATAAGCGCTGTTTCTTTTCCGTAAAAGTACGAAAAAGTCATTATTAGCCCTAAGATGCTTAGTTGGCGTTTTGAAAAATCCCTTTTAAGCACTTCCGCTAAAATCATTACTTCCTTAATAGCTAAGTCCTTATTCCTTCTATTGATTACTACCTCATCAAATAGGTCTGAATATATCGTTACAATTCTTTCGTGGGTTAAACCTGCCCAATTCATTGTTAACGCTCCTAATAAGTGTTTACTATTATAATAATTTAAATTATTAAAGATTAGTAGTGACTTTAGGAGGAGCGATGTTTGCTATTCTTCGACAGCCTTTTCATTACCCTAATACTATTGCTTACATATGTTCGTGTAAATAGCGAAGATTGTCGAATATGACGTAAATTATAACTTTTTTGTTAAACTTTCTGACAATGGAATAAATTACTAAATTACCCATCATATCGACTATTTTCTTAAAAATCGAAATGACTCGCCGCTGCCGTCCCCGTTTCTGGCTCGCGCACTATACCGACTTGCGGCACGTAGATAATCTCACGCGAAATCCCCTCGCCACCATCCCGCCCTTTATTCAATCCGATCAGCCCGCGCCCTTGCTTGTAATCGGTGTCGACCCCGATAAGCAAATACGCATCTTCCAGCAACTGCTTCGTTTTCTTAACGTCCTTCCTTTGCGGAAGCTCGAGTTCGCGATTGCCGTCGTCGTCCTCGTTTTCCACGCCTTCCTCCGCCTGTGTAATCGCAAATATAACCGTTTTTGTTTTACCGGCCAGCCTACGCAATTTCATCGAAGTATTCGCCGCGTCGCCGCCCGTTGTCTTAGACGTGTTCTTCTCGTAATCGAGATAATAGAACGGATCGACTACGACAACGTCCGATTTCGTGGCGAGAATGTCCGCCTCTAGTGCGTTCAAGCTACGGTCGAAAAAGTCGTCATCATCAACGGCTCGCACCGTAATATTGCCGGGCACTAGATCGTTCAACTGTTCGACAAAGTCACGGAACGCTACTTCGAATTCGGGCGATAATTTGCCGTAACGCATTTCCGTTGAATCAAAGCCGGCAGCCATATCGATGCCCTCGACCTTTGCCGTAGTCAGACCGCGCCTTGCCGATATGCTGACGAAGATACGAACGAGCACTTCGAACCAGCCCATTTCCATCGCCCATATAAGAACGTTCGCGCCTTGCATCGCCGACTCGATCGCTTCCTCTAGCGTATAGACCGACTTACCACGACCAGACTTTCCGTAAACCGTGTAGACGTTCGATGAAACGAATCCGCCCACCTGTTCGTTGATGAACGGAAACTTCGACTTCCAGATACGGAACGACTCGCCGGATTTACGACGGTCATACTCTGCCAGGAATTTGTCGCCGTCCGTTTTGACGTTCGTCCCAACAATCGAACGAGTGTTCGTATTTATTTTAATCGATTGTAGGTCGGAAATCAAGTCGTCCAGGAATCCTTGCATATCTTTTTGCCCGTCCGTTTCGAACTTGCGCCCGAGTTGTTCGTTGACATACGTTGCGAACTGTTGTTGAGCTGAATAGTCCTTTATCTTACGCGTGAGGAATTCGTAGCTGTCGCCTACCTGTGGCGTGTACATAAAATCGGGACACTCCGCTGTTATCGTTGCGTATGAGGGCGCATCGCCCCGATTGCGTTCAGCATAGTCGAGCACGAACCGAAGGGCCTGCCTATCGCCCTCCGGAAGATCGCGTTCGCTTACGCCGTGTTTCGTGATTGCACTTACGTTATTTTCGTCGATAATTTTCGAGATTAAGAGATTTCCGTAGTGCATGCGTTCCCCTCCTTCTATTTCATGTTAATGGAAATCGTCGAAATTGGTCAATGCCAGCGTGTGTGTTTTGGAAATAATATTTGTCGCTGTTTCATCGAAATGTTCATTAGTTATTCTGTAAATTGCTCACTCTTCCAACCACATTTACATATATACATCCACCAAATAGAAGTACCCCAATTATCTTTTTTAAGTAATTTCCCTGTTGAAACAGAACGTTCAAAAGAAATTGCCATTTCCCCAACTTCTTTAATTTTTTTATTCCCACACTTCGGACATTCTTCCATTTATAAAACCTCCTTATGTCACTATATGAATCAACTGCGCACCTAAAATTTATTTTTCGTCCTCAACTAATTCCTTTATCTTCGCATCAATCGCGAACACTCTGTCGCCAAACTCTTCGTTATTCGTCCGCTCCAACTGCACCTGATACCAATTCCGCTGATCCAACAAATCGTCAATCTTTTCCGCCCGTTCCTTACGCTCAGCCTTCCGCCTTTCCGCCTCTTGTGCGCTCAACTCCCTCGCACTTGGTTTCGCAGGCTCCTTTTTCGCCATTGTCGTCGCCCCCATTCCGAAAATAAACTCGCTCAAATCAATCGACGTGCTTTCCGTCATTGGCGCAGGATTGGCCGCTAAATAGTCGTCGGCTTCGAACTCCCGCACCACTAACGTCAGGTCGCTCTCCTCTGCTTCCACCCAGTCATTGTTCGCCACATCATAAAGTTCGTACACGATAACGGTCCAATCCTCGTCCGGATACTGCCAGCGTTCCGTTCGCTTGCCGTCGATTTGGAAGATGCGTGGGTAATATCCGTTCACTTTGACCAAGTCGCCGAAGTTGTATTGCGGAGTTTGCTCGCTCATGGGCGCTCCTCCGTTTCCACCTCGATTAATACAGCGAACATTTTACGGTATCCATCTTTCGGATTATGCCAAACGCTGTTCTCGTCTTGGCCTGTATATCTGCGAACGACTTTTCCGTTTGACCACGCGTTGATTACGTTAACGACTTCGTACCCTTCCGATGTTAATTTTCGCTTTAATTCCTTTGCATCCATTATTCGCTCGCCTCCCTCTTAATCTCGTAAATCGCCACCGCAAGCCCTCGCTTTACGTCCATGCGCTCCTTCAGCCGATGCAACATTGCGACTAGTTTGGCGTTGTATTGGCCGGAAGTCATCGTAGTAGCTCCGGATTTTCGTAGATGTTACCGATGACTTCGACTTCCTTCGGTTCGCACCACAGAGGCATTTTTGAACCGTTACTACGTTCGAGCCAGAATCCGCATAATTGGAATATAATCTTTCGGCGAAAAATTCCGTGCTGTACGATATCTCCTTCGTAAATCTCAACGCCATTCTTGTCGGTCAGTCCGGTGAATTGTAGAAGTGTTAATTCATTGTCTAGAAACGCAGGGCTTTCGTATTGAAAATGCGCGCTAATATATGCATGACCTTCGAGCGTCATTTCTACTTCCATACCGTCCGGCTCAAAGCCTCTGTCGTTGTAATGTGTTGCTAATAAATCCGTTTCCGGGTAAATCATAAAGTTACCGGTTTTATCCCAAGCGCGAAACTTCATATTCCTCATCTATCTACGCCCCCTTTTCGATGTTCCTCCGAATTCCAACACCGCACACATATCACGCATGCGATCGTAAAGCCTTGCGTCAAACACTTGCGCCATGTCTTCGATAGGCAAGTTCGACGTAAACACGGTCGGCATGGCGTTCGCTGTCCGATGATTAATGACGCTATGCAAGTCGGCACGAAACGCCTCGGTCGCTGTCCTGACGCCTATATCATCGCAGACCACGAATGGCGCATGCTTGGCGTAATTGAATCGGCGATAATACTCGCGACTGGCTGGCTCGGCGATGTCGGACGGCACGTTGCTGCGATTGAATTCGTTGAACAGCGTTTGCCATTCGTTGACATCGAGGAAGTAAGCCGGAGTCTGTAACGCTTGCCTATTACGCTTCAAACTGCCGAGATAATGGGCGATTAGCCATTCGTTAAGGATTGCGACGGCTGTCGTTGTCTTGCCCGTGCCTGGCGATTCGCTGAACAGGTAGAGCGACTTAATTCGTTCCGCACTTTCGTCAAACTGTCGCTCAAACGTTCGCACATATGCGTCGATATTCTTATACACCGCCGACTGACTCGCTCGTGCTGGCGAATTGGATACGGTAATCATACGGTAGTCAGTCGGCACGTTTGCGGTGGCTGCGCGTCCGCCTCGGCCGTTCATGCCGTGAAGGCTGATAAAATGCGGACACATGGCGTTACATTCCGCTGAGCCTGCGACTTTGCATTGCGCTGCGAGTAAGCAGGTTTTTGCGTGATTATTCGTCAATGGCGTTCACCTCATCTCGTGTTTTACATTCGATACATAACGCTACTGTCTTTTCTTCCGCGAATACAAAAACAGAATTGTCGCATGTAACGCATTTCAATTCGTCCAATCTTCTTCTCCTCCTTCCGTTATAACCAATCCGCCAAATCTTCCACCTCAACCTCTTGTGTCGCTTTCGCCCACGCTTCTCTATCCGCCTTCAACCTCTTCCGCTCAGCCTCCGCAACTACCCTCGCCCATATATCCGTCTTCCACTTCCAAAACCACGTATACGATGCCGTTGGATATTGCGGTGTACATCGGTGCTGGCGAAAACACTCGTCAATAAACGCCTTGACTACTTCCGGCTCGTATTTGCGTGGCTTGGCATTGCGTCCTTTCGTTCCGATTAGGTTGCCGATCAAGCCTCGCTCAGCCTGCCAGTTGCGTCCAGGTGGCACGTATTCCGTTCCGTATACTTCGAGGTGACGGTCGCAAAGATAAGCGATAAAGTCATTCGTTGACCATTTGGCGACGGGCTTTTCGTTATAGGTTAGCGCCACTGAATAACGCCTCCTCACAACACAATATAACTCCGTCATCACTCGCGTCCTCGTAAATCACAAATAGCGCACCTCTTAACCGTTCAATCTCCGCAAGCAACTTCGGCATATCTTGGCGAGCATGTGCAATGAATTCTGCGTCAGTCCCGCAAGACACTTCCGCTATAACCACGCCGTTACCATCTGATTTTACTTCGTAGCCCTTCCATTTATCTCCTTTGATATACGCTTTCTCAAACGAAGTTGCCTCCGCTCGCTTTCGTATTTCCTCCAACTGTTCGTTCGATAATCGTTCCATCTATTCGTCCTCCTTTCCGTTGATTCGTAATGCTTCGCTAATGGATTCGCCGCTGTAAAACGAGTACATTTCGGTCAGCCTTCCGAAACGATAGCCTTCGATGAGTACGTGCTTTTCATGGTCGGTTAACTGACGTTGCCACTTCGCTTCGAGGTGCGCGATGGCTTCGTGGTAGAATGCCGGAGCATAGTCGAATGGTTCGCGATGTGCGTTCATTTTAACGTCCTCCTTTACGAGTTGATGCCTTCGATTTTGATTCCGAGTAGGTCGAGCGTTATTTCTACCGCATCAGCCTGCGTCCAGTAAAGGCTTCCTTCCGAGGATTTGCGACGATCAAGATAAAATTCACGCAACTTATCTTCCGGAGTTTGTTCGACATTATAGCCATTGATTAGTGCTGAAATTAATAACATAAAATTGTCATTTACTTTCCATGTCGTATCGTGAGTGTATTTGACTAAGACTTCAAGGTCATGGTCGCCTGAGAAAACTTGCTGTGTAAGAAATATAATTAAACTTTTATCGTCGTAGTTTCGTGATTTAAGGCTTTCGACTGCATCTGCTATCTCTTTTGGTATTACTATTTTCTTATCCATTTTCGACATCTCTCCCTTTTCGATAATCTTTTAGATTTTAACGACAGCGATAATAAGTGATTTTCTTATTGTCGTAATGTATTTCTTCTTTTTAATTAAGTCTTTTTATATTTATCTTTTTCATTAACGTTACAAGAGATATTAATCTTTACTAGCGAAGATATTCTCTTTACGCTAATAGTTTAGTGCCGATTTCCTTTCCGAGTAAGTTTCCGATATTCTTACGATGCTTGTCGATAACTTCGCGTAATCTTTCGCTCATTTGCGTCTCTTTTGCGCGAAACTTCTCACGTTCTAACGGATCATGTACGACATAAACAATTTTGTCCTTACCGCGCCCTACCGACTTATACTCTAACGTTACGAGTCCGGCTGCTTCGAGTATTGCGTCGATTACCGGCAGCGTCGAGTAGGATAACTGGAATTTTTCGACGACACTTGTTCGCCCCTTCCACGACTTACCGAACGACTCCTTCTGAGCTTCGTGATTTCTAAAGCGTAATAAGTATAAGTAGTACAGCGTCGCCTTGTCGCCAATGTACGGATGATATAAGTCGAATATCTCGTGGTGCATCATCGAGAAGCCTCCACGTGTTTCGCCGGTTCTAATGTAAACGTCTGACAAACGTTACCACCTCCGATAAGTAATATATTTAGTGGTGTAGATTATCACCTACACTTAGATTGACGCACGAGTTACCGTTTTCGGACACTTCCACGGAAAATTAACTCCTACACATTACTAAACGTACGACCGGCAAATCTCGCGCGTTTTTTCTTCAAAAAAAAATAACGGTGGCCGTTTAAGCCCCGTTACTTAATAGTTAGTTATTCTACACTGATTAACAAGGAACCCCTTGTTCTGTATACACTTCAGGTGTCGTTACTTCAAGTTTGCTAGAAAGCAAGCTCAATGGTTCTGCTTGTTGGAACACTGGAAAAATAAATGCCCCGCCACCTCTTATAATTTTAATACGATTTCCAGACTCATCAACGTGAACATTTTTGCTTCCTAGATAGCTCCCTGTAACGATTAATGCTTCATCAGGTCCAGCTGTCCGATATTTTGTAATGAATACGGCAATAAGTGCAATGAGTAAAAAGGCAACAATGCCCCCTACAATAAAAATGGGTAACATAGACATCTCTCCTTAAGTAAAAAATAGCTTTTCTGTTTTCTCGTAATGCGCAACATGCAGAACTCCATCCTTCACATCAATCACTAAAACCTTTTGTCCTTCAGCAATCACTTCATTGTCAAAGCTCACCGCTGGTTTCGAAATCGTCCCACTGCTGCTTTTTAGCACAACCTCACCAAACCCATCTTGTGGAATAGGAATAAGCACCGTTCCTACTCTCCCTTTTAATGAATCTGAAGTATAAACGAGAGATTCCTCTGCAGAAGACAATGGAACAAGCACAAAGATATTTAATAGAGTATCTAATATAATAGCAATGACAATTGAAATGAAAAAAATCATCAAACTATTTAGCGACGTGATTAACTCTAATAAATAACCTGATGCTGACAAAAACGTGAGAAATGCAAGAATAAGTGTTGGATTCAAAAAATCCAGTGCGGCTTCTGCAATATCACCAAAAAAAATGTACAGTACCGTTAACGCACCAGAAACAATAAGTGTTGTCAGATAAACCGTCTGAATTGGAAAACCAAAGAGCTCCATTTAATCACCTCTTTTATAAAACTTAAATCTCCTTTCGTATGTAATTAGTAGTTAATACGAAAGGTATAGAAAAAGGTTTCAAAAAATTCCCTTTTGGAAGTTTCGGTGCTGTTTTGGCGCTTCAAGAGTGAACAATAGTGGAATGAACTTCATTACGATGGTATTTCATCAAACAAATAATCTTCATAATTGTGATGAACTTCATTTCAATAACATTTCTCCGTCCTAATGATCTTCATAAGGGCAATGAACTTCATTTCAATAACATTTCTCCGTCCTAATGATCTCCATTACGATGATGAAGATCATTTCAATGGTATTTGACTAACCTATTGATATTCATTCCAAAAATAATCTTCATTTCTTCATACAAATTTAATAATCCAATGACTTTTTACTCGTAATAAGCCCATTGATGGCTTCCAACAATTTTGAAGTTTTTTTCAAGAAATCTCCTTACCCTCTGCTTAGGAATTACTTCGTTACACCATAAATGAATTTCAATAGTAGTGAATTTCCTCTTCGGAAATAATAGCTTGTATTCTTTCACACTTCGTAATAAAGCTAATGTTAGTTTTTCTTTATAACCACATTCATGGCATAAGCAACTTCTCTTCTTTACTGAAATAAAAAAAGAGTTGCATTCCAAACAGATAATCCCTTTCCGGACATCATCATAACTATAACTCGGCAATTGCTGATAGGGAGACTCGGTGAGATGAAGGGAGGTTAATTTTTCGGCTAATATTATGTGCTTTCCGTTTAATTTGGATGGAGTGTTGTTTACCCTATTTAGGAATCGTTTTACTTGAGTTGGAAGAATAAGTGGTTTTCCAAGAGGAGCTTGAAACAAAGAGAATTCTGGGTTAATAAAAATGACCTTTCCGTTTATTGGAGAATGGTAGCCAAGGTGGAGAAATAGCTGTCGTAATAAGGTTTCACTTCTACTTAATTGGGGAAGAGGGTTGGTCACTTCCTTTTTATTTGTTAGATACAATTTGTCGTCTTCATAATAATAATCACCTTCAAAATTCTTGATTTCAAAAATATGAACAGTGTCAGAAGTAATCATCAGTGCATCAATTTGAAAGACGGTGTGATTAATTCTAAGTAATAAATCGTTCAAAATCAAACACTGACACTCAAGCTTTTCTGTCATTGAATCAAAGAGTACCTCCCCGTCATATCCTTTTCTTAAGACCAAATAATGCTGTTTGTCATTTTCCGTTAAACTCATTCGTTTGTTTAAGGCATCTAGTATCAGCAACTCTGCTGATTCACTTCGGGATTTGTATATCATTGTCCACATCCTTTCGTTTCTTTAATTATATAATTGTTTTTATTGCCTCCCACCTAAATGATTGTCTATTTTATTACAACAATAAAAAAAGACCGCATAATCAGCGGTCCCAACATTCATCAGTATTTAATTAAAAAGTACTTCTTCTTGCCACGTCGAATAACAGTAAACTCTCCGTCAATACGGTCTTTTTCGTCTAATGTGTATTCGAGTTCATTCACACGTACTCCATTTACAGAAATCGCGCCATTGGTCACATCTTCACGTGCTTGACGCTTCGACTGTACAATCCCAGAGTTTACAAGTAACTCAACAATATTCAGGCTGCCACCTTGCTCGTAAGTAAATGAAGGTACATCCTTGAAGCCTTGTTTAATTTCGCTACCTGTTAAGCTTTGAATATCACCACTAAATAAAGCGGCGGAAATTCGAATGGCTTGTTGTAATGCATCTTCACCATGAATCAAACGAGTCATTTCTTCACCTAAAGCTTTTTGCGCCTTACGAAGATGCGGCTCTTCTTGAACGGCTTTTTCAAGCTCTTCAATTTCCTCTTTAGATAAGAATGTAAAGAATTTCAAGTATTTCACAACGTCGGCATCACTAGTGTTAATCCAGAACTGGTAAAACTCGTATGGTGACGTTTTTTCTGGATCTAACCAAACGGCTCCACCTTCCGTTTTTCCGAATTTCGTTCCGTCAGCTTTTGTCACTAGAGGAATCGTTAAACCAAAAGCTTTTGATCCTTCTGGTGACATCTTTCTGATTAACTCAAGTCCAGTTGTGATATTCCCCCATTGGTCGCTTCCACCAATTTGCATTCTACACTCATGGTTTTTATGCAGGTAGTAGAAATCCATTGCTTGTAAAATCGTGTAAGTAAATTCAGTGAAAGAAATTCCCGTTTCTAAACGTGAGGAAATGGTATCCTTCGCCAGCATGTAATTGACTCCCACATGCTTTCCAAAATCACGTAAAAACGTAACGATATCCATAGAACCAGCCCAATCGTAGTTATTCACCATAACTGCGCCGTTTTCACCCTCAAAATTAAACAGTCGATTCAACTGTCCCTTGATTCCCGCTACATTCACCTGAACTTGTTCAAGTGTTTGCAGCTTTCTCTCTTCACTTTTTCCACTCGGATCACCAATTAGACCTGTGGCTCCTCCAACTAATACGATTGGTCGGTGGCCTGCTTGTTGAAAACGTCTTAATGTTAAAAACGGAAGCAAATGACCAATATGCATGCTGTCAGCTGTTGGATCCACACCACAGTACAACGAAATTTTCTCTTTATCTAAAACGTCTTTAATACCCTCTTCATCTGTTTGTTGGTAGACGATTCCTCGCCACTGTAAGTCCTGTAATAAATCCATACAAAGATCCTCCTTAATTGTGAGAAAAATAAAAAAGCCCCTCCGAATCAAAGATTCGAAGGGACGACTAATATAATCGCGGTACCACCCAACTTGAGGAACAGAATGCTCCTCCACTTAAAAAGATAACGGAATAACCGTTTACTGCTATGACTGACTTTAATTACAGGTTCACAGTAAATGCTCAGGGAGGTAATTCGATATTCTACATGTACTGACTCGCATCAAACGTCAGCTTTCTTTAACAGAGATAGAACAGCTACTAATTCCCATCAAGGCAAAATATTTAGGTGTTATTAGCATTTTTAACATAAAGGAACCTTTATTGTCAATCCAATTTTAGGTAATTTCTCATAAAACGACAGGATTCCCCCTTTTTGATAGCCTTTTTGTGGTATAATATAACTTGATTTTAGGGGGAATGTTGCCAATGAATGAAGAACGTAATTGGAAAGAAAAACTGAGGACATTGCTTCAACTTTTTACAAATAAAAAAACAGTAAAAGGTGCGAGCATTACCTATCAAGTAGTTTGGAACCTGACCTTAATATTACTTATTATTATTCTACTTGGTGGGGCGTTTGCAGGTGGTGTTGGAGCAGGCTACTTCGCATCATTGACAAAAACCGAACCTATCCGATCTTACGAAAGTATGAAGAAAGATATATACAACTATGAAGAAACATCGAATCTTTATTTTGCAAATGATGTATACCTCGGAAAGCTTCGAACAGATCTAGAAAGAGAAGAAGTTAAATTAGAGGAAGTGTCTGACTATTTAATAAAAGCTGTCGTTGCTACTGAGGACGAATACTTTTATGAACATGACGGAATAGTTCCCAAGGCAATTCTACGCGCACTTTTCCAAGAGGTAACAAACTCCTCTGTACAGTCTGGCGGAAGTACGTTAACACAGCAGCTTATTAAGAATCAAATTCTAACAAATGAAATTTCTTTTGACCGTAAAGCGAAAGAAATTCTTCTTGCTCTACGTTTGGAAAAGTTTTTTGACAAAAAAGAAATTTTGGAAGCGTATTTAAATGTATCGACTTTTGGTAGAAATTCCTCTGGAAGAAATATTGCAGGGGTCCAATCGGCTGCAAAAGGACTATTCGGGATTAGTGCAAAGGAATTATCACTTCCGCAGGCAGCCTTCATTGCTGGTTTGCCGCAAAGTCCTTTCGGCTACACTCCTTTTACCAATAAAGGAGAGCTAAAAAAGAACCTTGAGCCAGGGTTAACAAGAATGAAAACCGTATTACAAAGAATGTACGAAAATAACTCGATTACAAAAGATCAATATGACGAAGCATTAAGCTATGATGTGACAAAGGATCTTATCCCAGCTGGGACAAGTTCTATAGAGCAATATCCATGGGTTACCTTTGAAATCGAAAAAAGAGCCATAGACATACTTGCTAAAATTCTTGCAGAAAAAGATGGTTATACAGAAGAAGACTTACAAAATGACAATGCTTTGTTTGAAGAATATCAAACATTAGCAGACAGAGATATCCGTCGTAACGGGTATGAAATTCACTCCACGATTGATAAGAACATTTACGACGCAATGGATAAGGTGAAAAATGAGTATCAAAACTATGGGCCGGACAAGCCAGAAACGGTGATAGACCCTGAAACAGGGGAAGAAGTGACCATTATGGAACCTGTCCAAGTAGGTGCGATTCTTATTGAAAATAAAACCGGTAAAATTTTGAGTTTTGTAGGCGGTAGAGAGTATTCCGAAGACTCTCAGCTGAACCATGCTACGAATGCCATTCGTCAAAACGGGTCAACGATGAAGCCGCTGCTTGTATACGCTCCTGCTTTTGAGCTTGGAAAGGCTTCACCAGGTAGTATTTTACCTGATGTACCGTTACGATTAGCGCCAGGGATTAATCGCCCTTGGCCAACGAACTATGATAAGAGCTATAGTGGACTGGTTACTGCGAGATACGCTTTAGCTAAATCATTTAACGTTCCTGCTGTTAAACTATACAAAGATATTATTGGTCAGAGACCAGCTGAATACTTAAAGAAGATGGGATTCTCTGCTTTAACTCCTGGGGACTATGAACAATTGTCAACGGCTATTGGATCATTAGATAACGGAGTAACCGTTGAAGAAAACACAAATGCATTCGGTACTTTTGCAAATAGTGGACAGTTTATCGACGCATATATGATTGAAAAAATCGTTGATAAAGACGGGAATATTCTTTACCAGCATGAAGTAAAACCGGTAGAAGTATTTAGCCCACAAACCGCTTACCTCACGATTGATATGATGCGTGATGTAATCAATATGGGGACAGCTACTTCCGTTAAAAGTAGACTAAAGTTTTCATCTGATTGGGCTGGAAAAACTGGAACAGGAACAGATTTCCATGATGCCTGGTTCGTGGCGGTAAATCCAAATGTCTCTTTTGGTATTTGGAACGGATATGATACACCAAAATCTCTAAAATCATCTGGCCTCAATTATAGCTTACGGAATAACTATTTATGGGCTGACTTGATGAATGCAGCTTATGATGTAAATCCTGCTTTAATTGACCCTGCTGAAAGCTTTAACATGCCTGGTGGAATTGTGAGACGTTCATTCTGTGGTATTTCTGGTTTGCTCCCTTCAGATGCATGTTCAAAGGCTGGACTAGTTCAAACCGACTTATTTAATGCGAAATACGTACCGACGACTGTTGATGACAGCTTAGTCCAAGGAAAATATGTAACAATCGGAGATAAAAAGTATTTGGCACTAGATTCAACCCCAGCAGAGTTTGCAGAAACAGGAATGATATTAAACCCTGATTATATTGAAAAACTCTTTGGAATTAAGACAGGAGTTCAAAACCTGATTCCGAAAAAGAACAATAGCAATTGGGCAAACATTCTTCTTCCGGATGATAAACTTTCAGATAATGGAAAGGCGCCATCTCCTTTATCAATAGGTGTAAATGGCAATCAAATTACTTGGGGTTCTCACCCTGAAAATGATATTGTTGGATATCGTGTGTATTTGAATGGAAATAAAGTTGCTAGTATTAAGGTTGGCTCAGCACTTTCGTTTAGTGGTGGAAACGGCAAATATTATGTAACCGCGGTTGACATTGCTGGACAAGAATCAGCACCTTCGAATGAGGCATTAATCGGGCCAAAAGAAGAGGAAAAGCCTGCTGAACCACCAGTAACAGATCCTGGGACTGGAACAGGGACTGGAACAGGCACAGACCCTGGTACAGGAACAGGCACAGACCCTGGTACAGGAGGAGAAACCGGTTCAGGAAACGGAAATGGAAACGGGACAAATCCTGGCAATAACGGTGGAAATGGTTCAAACGGATAACCAAAAAAGCAATCCTCAATGAAAAGAGGATTGCTTTTTTTTCTTAATCTTCCATTGTAGAAAGATCACCTGTTGGTAAATCTAACTCCCACGCTTTTAAGACGCGTCGCATAATTTTACCACTTCTTGTTTTCGGAAGTTTATCTCGGAATTCAATTTCACGAGGCGCTGCATGAGCCGCTAACCCTTTTTTCACAAATTGACGGATATCCTCCTTTAACTCTTCCGTTACTTCGTATCCATCTCTTAATGCAACAAATGCCTTAATAATTTCCCCTCTTACTGGATCTGGCTTCCCAATGACACCTGCCTCAGCGACTGCTGGATGTTCAACCAGTTTGCTTTCTACTTCGAAAGGTCCTACACGTTCACCAGATGTCATAATCACGTCGTCAATTCTTCCTTGGAACCAGAAGTAACCATCTTCATCCATATATGCAGAGTCACCAGACACATACCAACCACCCGGCATAAAATACGACTCGTATTTCTGCTCATTTTTCCAAATGGTATGCATCATGGATGGCCAGCCTTTTTGAATGGCTAAATTACCCATTCTATATGGAGGCAGTTCATTTCCTTGGTCATCAACGATGGCTGCTTTTACTCCTGGGATTGGTTTACCCATAGAGCCTGGCTTAATTTCCATACAAGGATAATTACAAATTAATTGAGCACCCGTTTCTGTCATCCACCATGTATCATGAATTCTAAGCTGGAATACCTTCATTCCCCAACGAACGACCTCTGGATTTAATGGCTCACCCACACTTAAAATATGTCTTAAGCTACTTAAGTCAAAGCGCTTTACCACTTCATCTCCCGCACCCATCAACATTCTAAAGGCGGTTGGAGCACTATACCAAACACTAACGCCGTATTCTTCAATCATTTTGTACCATGTTTCTGGATTAAAGCGGCCACCTACAACTACATTAGATGTCCCCGTAAGCCATGGACCAAAGATTCCATAGGAAGTTCCGGTTACCCAACCTGGATCAGCTGTACACCAGTACACATCGTCATCCTTAAGGTCTAATACCCATTTTGCTGTTTGATAGTGTTGAATCATTGCATTATGTACATGCAGTACACCCTTTGGTTTTCCCGTTGACCCTGATGTATAGTGGAGAATGAGTCCGTCTCTTCGGTCTACCCATTCAATGTCTAGCTTGCTGCTTGACTCTTCAAATCTCTTCTTAAAATCAATAAACTTTCCTTCTTCTTTAATATTTTCTCCCACCAAGAAAATCGTTTTTAAAGCAGGAAGTTCATCTACTGGGACTCTCTCAAGAAGTTCCGGTGTTGTCACAAGAACCTTTGCCTCACTGTCTTCCAAACGATCTCGAACAGCACCTTCCATAAATGCTTCAAATAATGGTCCAACAATGGCTCCTAGTTTGATTGCACCTAAAACAGCAAAATACAATTCTGGTGATCTCGGCATAAAAATGAAGACACGGTCCCCTTTTTCCACATCTCCAAATGATTTTAATGCATTACCAGCTTTGTTTGAGAATTGCTTCATTTCTTTAAACGTATACTTTTCATTACGATCTGCATCTCTGTAATAAAGAGCAACCTTGTTTTTACGGTAGGATTCTGCATGTCGGTC
Source organism: Bacillus sp. Y1 (assembly GCF_003586445.1). NCBI lineage: Bacteria > Bacillati > Bacillota > Bacilli > Caryophanales > Bacillaceae > Bacillus > Bacillus sp. Y1. The sequence goes on from NZ_CP030028.1 coordinate 3,862,199, forward strand.
AATCGCTTCATACGCAAGGTTTACTCGACCTGTTTCAGACCATGAAAATTCCTTTTCCACTTCTCGCCAGTCGAATTGCTTGTACATTTCATCATAGTTTCCTAGATTAAATACCCCATTGACTACTGATAGCGCTTCCACTTTCATCAAACCGTATCCCCCTTTGTTCATGCTTATTGTTATTATATAACAGAAAAATCTTTTTCTCAATTTTTAAAATATTTGTTCAGGAAAATATTTATGTCACAAAATCCTTTTAAATTTAACAGAAAATTTAATGAAAGCGCTTAAATTAAGTGATT